>NZ_SHKU01000004.1:863941-951417 GCF_004217355.1 Streptomyces sp. BK022 | reverse complement strand
CCCGCGGAGCGGGTAGGAACGCGCTGCGCGCGTCCAAGGGAAACCCGCCCTGCTTCGCAGGGCGACTGGGCTCGCTTCGCTCCCCCAGGAAAGCAACCCCCGCTGCGCGGGGGTTGCTTGACGGAGTGTTGATTGGGGGCCGGCTTCGCTCGGCCCCCAATCAACCGTACTGCTTCGCAGTACGGTCGGCAGGTCCGCTTCGCTCCCCTGCCTCTGGCTTTCCGGCTTCGCCTCCAAGCCTGGCCCGCTGCGCGGGCAGCTGGCTAGAAGAGGTGGCGGGTTGGGGCATTATCCTCCGCTTGAGCTCAGACGGAGTCCTCTTGTCCAAGCTCACATGGCGTCGGGGATGGCCCTGTCATAGTGGGGTGGAAGCTCGGTCTCCGAGCAATGCAATCAAAAATGACTGCGGATAAAGTCTACGCTCAACGGGTAGTGCCTCTGGCGGGTGGCCCCGGGTAAGAGGTGATGTGCTGTGTCGACTCGGTGGACGCTCCGTCCCCATCAGGTCGAGGCTGTCGACGCGGTGGTGCGGGCATTGGAGCAGGTTCCTGGTGCAGGGTCATCAGGTGGCGTGCGGGCCCAGGTTGTCGCCGCTACCGGAACGGGCAAGAGCCTGATCGCCGTGCACGCGGCACGGGCTCTGCGTGCACGGCGGGTGCTGGTGCTGGTTCCCACGCTCGGGCTGCTGACGCAAACGGTGTCTGTCTGGCGTGAGGCGGGGCGCCGAGGCCCGATGTTCGGTGCCTGTTCTCTGTCGGGCGAGGATGCGCAGGTTCTTCAGTGCACCACCGATGAGGCGGAGTTGGTGGGGTGGGCTTCCGGTCTGGAGTTGGTGACGGTCTTTGCCACGTATGCCTCATTGGGGTTGGGGGTCTTGGAGCGGAGTCATCGCTCGGGGTTGGGCGCCTGGGATCTGGTGGTGGTGGATGAGGCGCATCGGACGTCGGGAGCGTTGGGCAAGGCGTGGGCGGGGGTTCATGACAACGCGCGGGTGCCGGCGTTGCGGCGCTTGTACATGACGGCTACGCCACGGCTGTGGGAGGTGACGGATCGGGAGGGGCCGGGGGGTGGTGAGCTGGTTGCGTCGATGGATGACGAGGCCCTGTTCGGTCCGGTGGTGTATCGGCTGTCGTTGTCGGAGGCGATTGAGCGGGGGCTGGTCGCTCGGTACCAGGTGGTGTGTGTCGATATCACGGATCCTGGGCTGTCCGTGGTCGAGTTGGCCGGGGGTGCGGGAAGGACGGCGCAGGTTCGGGGTGTGCGGCTGGCGGCCTTGCAGACGGCGGTGGTAAAGGCGGCCGCGGAGCGGAAGCTGAGGCGGCTGCTGACGTTTCATTACCGCACCAGTGAGGCTGAGGCGTTCTCCAGTGGTCTTGGCGCGGTGGCGAAGGAGTTGTGGGAGAGCAACCCGGAGCTGTATGCGGGGCCTGATGCGGTGTGGGCTGACTGGTTGTGTGGGGAGCACAAGCCGGCGCACCGGGGGCGTGTGCTGGAGAAGTTCGCGTCGGAGCCGGAGGGTGATCTGGGGGCGGCGTGGGTGCGGGTGCTGTCGTCTGTGCGGGTGCTGGGTGAGGGGGTGGATACCAAGGAGTGCGATGCGGTTGTCTTCGCGGACGTGCGGGGGTCGGCTGTCGACATCGTCCAGGCGGTAGGACGGGCGCTGCGGATGCAGCCCGGGGCGGGCAAGGTCGCCTCGCTGGTGGTGCCAGTCTTCCTCGGACCGGGTGAGCAGCCTGACGAGATGCTGCTCTCTCGGGCTTATGGGGAGCTGGTGAAGGTTCTCACGGCGTTGCGGGCCCACGACACCCAGGCCGTGGAGCAGTTGGCCGTTCCCCAGGTGGCCGGCGGCGCTGCCGCCGGGGAGGCGGTCCGGGCGGCGGGCGAGGTGAGCCAGGCTGCCGGGAAGTTGCTGTCGTTCTCCCGGCCGCGGGATCCGGCGCAGTTGGCTGCGTTCATCAGTCTGCGGGTGCTGCAGCCCGAGACGCAGTTCTGGCGGCGGGGTCTGGCTGCCGCGCTCGCCTACCGCAGCGACCGTGGTGATCTGGCGGTGCCGTACGAGTACCGGACTCCGGACGGGTTTGCCCTGGGGGTGTGGATTGCCCGGCAGCGTTCCTCGCGCAACCGCGGGGAGCTGAGTGAGGAGCGGGTGGGTCAGCTGGATGAGCTCGGCATGATCTGGGCGCATGCGGAGGTCGCGTTCGCCGAGGGGCTGTCGGCGGCGCGGGGGTGGGCGGCTGAGCACGGGCACCTGCTGGCGCCGGCTGATGCCATGTGGGAGGGCTATCCGGTGGGACTGTGGCTGAAGAACCAGCGGGCCGTCGCGCGGCAGGACAAGGGCGGGCAGGGAGCGGTTGGGCTGAGTGCGCAGCGGCGGAGGGCCTTGGAGAACATCGACCCGTCCTGGTGTCCTTCCTGGTCGGTGTCCTGGCAGCGGTGCTTCCATCTCGCCCGGGTGCACGTGTGCAGCGGGGAGGTGCTGCCTGAGGAGGCGGGGTGTCTGGTGGTCCAGGGGGAAGATCTGGGGCAGTGGGCGGTGTCGCAGCGGCGTCAGTGGGGCACGCTGGGGGCGGCGCGGCAGTGGCTGCTGCGGGAAGCGCTCGGGCTCGGGCCGCTGCAGGACAGCGAGAAGGTCATCGCGGTGCCGCGTCGTACGCGGGCGCAGGTCTGGGCGGCGAACGTGGCGGCTGCCCGCCAGTACCAGAAGCGGGAGGGGCACCTGGAAGTGCCTCACCGGCACGTCGAGGAGGTAGGGGGCGATGCATGCGCACTAGGGGTGTTCATCGCCAACAGCCGCGCCCGCCGCGCGCGGCTCGCGCCCGAGCGGGTCGAGGAGTTGTCCGAGCTGGGGATGCGGTGGGTGTAGAGCGCGGCTCTTCACGAGAGAGTTTGCTGGGCGGGGTGAGCGGGCGGGGTCCAGTCGGGTTGGGCCGGTGAGTCGTTCTCTCTTGGGGCGGGCGGAGGTCAGTGGAACAGTGCTTGTGCCAGTACGGCCTGGAGTTTTCCGCCAGCGGCTGCGGTGGGGTCACCGGCCAGACCCGTGCACAAGACGACGCATTCCTGTGCCTGCAGCATCTGCCACATAGCGTCGGTGACCCGGCTGTGGTCGCTGTTGCGGATGATCGTCGGCTGTCTCCCTGCGGGCTCGGCGCCGTGCAGGCATTCGAAGGCTCTGGTCTGGGTACCGAAGATGGCCGTCCACTTGTGGCTTGGCTTGGGGATGCCGGGAGCCTGCCAGGTCGGCCAGGCGAAGAAGTCTTTCAGCTGCCTGGCTTCTGGCATGCCGCCGGCTGCGTTCAGGGCGAGGAGGACGGTGCGTGTGGTGGCAAAGCTGGTCTCTACCTGCCGGCCTTCTTGGCGCGCGCTTTCGATTTTTCGGGTCTGCAGGCCGACGTGGGTGACGCTGAAGTTCAGCGCGGGAAGCAGTGCTTCCTGGGGGGTGCCCAGTTGTGCGGTCATGCTTCCAGGATGGTGTCGGACGGATTTTTGGTTCATGGTTTTTCGGTGGTTCGCCACTAAAGTATATGGATCAACTGGATTTTGGCGTATCGAGTCGTTTCGTGTCTGCGATAACGGTGCTGCTTGCCCGTTGCCGGCCCAGCGCGTTGTGCGGGATGCATCAAGGATGCAGTTCCTCGGCCTGGTCGCCGAGCAGTAGTCCGTCGGGGATCTGGTGTCAGAGGCGGTCCATCGGCTGGGCCGCTGCTGCATGGTTCAGCCTCGTCGTGGGCCGTGCGGCTGTTCGCCGGCTGGCTAGTTCAGGTAGAGCGGGAGCAAGGCGCGCGTGAGTTGCTCGCCCCGGGTGGTTACAGCGGTGAAGTCGGCTCGGTTCATTGCCGCGAAGTTGGTTGGGTAGGACGCGACTCGTTCCCGGGGCACGAGATCGGCGGGCGGGGCGGGCAGTCGGTGGTCCTGCATGCCGAGGTAGGCGAGTGTGAAGCCGTCGATGCGCCCGGCGGCTCCCCACTCGTGGAGTCGGGCGCGGCCTGCGTCCTGGTTCTTGCGGTGTACGACCTCGAATGAGCGGCGCAGGCGTCCGGCGAAGAAGTGCGGCGCTTTGGCGGGCAGTTCTCCCGGCCCGGCGTCACAGGCGACGATGTAGGACACGTCGAAGACCTGGGGGGTGAATGCGGGGTTCCTGCCGGGTTCGAGGACGGACAGGCCGAGGTTGTCGAACACGCCGCCGTCGGTCAGCAGAACGGTCTGGCGCTGGCGCTGGCCGGAGCGTTCGAAGGTGAAGGTGCGTTCCAGAGCTGGCAGCAGGACGGGGAAGGCCGCGGAGGCGGCGACTGCGGTGGCGACCTGGACGGGCTCGGTGATGGTGCCGTAGCGGGAGCAGCTGCTGAGGGTGCTGCCGAAGCGGACGGCGTTGGTGGTGGCCAGGTCGGTGGCGGTGAGGACGGTGTCGAGGCCGGGATGGGTGACCTGGTCCATGGTCTTGGTGCCGAAGGCCCGCTCGGTGAGGAGAGTGGCCAGGGCGTCGGTGCGGTTGACGGGGCGGGCGACGGTGACAGTGCGGGAGAACAGGCCCCGGGCTGCGGCCCGGCTTGCGGCGGCGAGGTTGCGGGTGGCGGCGGCAGGGGTGAATGCCTTGCGGATGATGTCTCTTTGCAGGCCGGTGCGCAGCAGTTCGGTGGTGTGGGCGTCGAAGTCCGCGAAGTCGGCGGGTCCGTAGGCCCACAGGGCGGCCAGGAGGGAGCCGCCGGAGATGCCGGAGACGACGCGGATCTGGCTGAGGAGGTCGCGGTCGTTCAGAGCGCGCAGGCAGCCGAGGTGGAAGGCGGCTGCGCGTGAGCCTCCGCCGGACAGGGCGAGGCCGATGTGGCGGGTCATGGGCGGGCATCGTCCGATCGGCGCGGGGCGGGCAGTCGGTGAGGCTGGGTGGCGTAGCCGCCGGGCCACCAGGTGATGTCCGGCTGCCCCGCGGTTACGCGGGGCAGCGCCGGGGTGGGCACCGGGGTGTCGGTGCGGTCGGCGAAGCGGGCGTAGAAGTGGGGTGGCTTGTCGTCCTCGAGCCAGGCCTTCCACACGTGGGTGGGGCCGCCGGCGATGAGGACCAGGGCGCGGGGCGGGGTGTCGTCGAGGGGCAGCGTGAGAGTGCCCATGGCGGCGAGGTCGGTGGGACTGGGTCGGGCCGGGCCGTGGGGGTGGGTGTGCCACATGCCGAGGAAGCGGGTGGTGGCTTGCGTGGCCGTGCGGCGGGCTGCGAGGTGTTCTCGGATGCCGGTGGTGCCGTGCTCGAAGTGGTGCTCGCTGAGCAGGGAATCGGGAGGCGGACCAGTGGCTTCGTCGATCCACAGGATGCGCGTGGCGTCGTCGATGGCGCCCAGGAGCATGCCACCGGTTTCCACCTGGGCGCCGCGGACGCGGGCACCGCGGCGGGCTTCGGCGCGCATTTCGGCGAGGGCGGCCGTGCTGATGCGGACCTGGTAGCCGCCTTCCTCGGTCAGGACGGTGTCGTTGGGCCAGGTCCACCAGCGGGCACCGGGCAGGGCGGGGTCGCTGGGGCCGGTGGGTGAGGGGACGGTGAGGGCGGCCATGGTCTGCTGGGGCTCGGGGGTGGCCAGGGCATGGAGGATGCCGGTCATGAGTTGGCCGGCCAGGCCGGTGACGTCGGCGGCGGAGCCGGTGAAGGTGGCGTCCGAGCAGCCGGGTTCGGGCTGGAAGAGGTCAGTGCGCGGTTGGACGGGGAAAAAGTCGTCGAGGATGTCGGCGTGGGCGCCGGTGGTATTGGCGCGGGCGGCGAGCCCGGTGCGGCGCAGGATGTCGCTGCCGGCGCCGGTGGCGCGGGTGGGCGAGAAGGCGACGATGCCGCGGGTCGCCTTATGGCCGATCATCACGGTGGCCAGGGGTGGCCAGGGGGTGGGGTCGGTGGCGCGGACGGCTTCGAGGTGGGCGCGCACGATGCGGTTGGCGGTGGCGTCGATGATCAGGTCGAAGGAGTGCACGTCGGCGTCGGCGAGGGTGCTGATGATGTTGCCGGGCAGCGGTTCGACGCGGGTGGTGTGCGGGGTGATGGCGGAAAGCCGGTCGGCGAGCGTGCGGCACTTGGAGAGGCCGATGTCGGCGTCCGTGTAGGGCTGGCGGGTCAGGATGCCGGGGTGGATGAGGGACTGGTCGGCGACGGTGACGCGGGCGGCTCCGGCGCGCACGCACATCTCTGCCATGGGGGCGCCTAGGGCGCCGGAGCCCAGGACGAGGATCTGCTTGCCGTTGAGCCATGCGGCCGGGGTGGCGGCGTCCCGGCGCACGGTGACTTCTGGGCGGGCTTCCTGGATGCGGGCCCACCGGGTGGGCAGGCTGCCCAGCCATTTCTCGCTGGTCTGCTCGAGGAAGTTCCGGCCGAGTTCGGCCAGCGGCGGGTAGTCGTCGAAGGCGGCTGCGGACAGGCGCCCCATCAGGTCGGCCAGGTCGGGAAGGTTCCAGGCGACCAGGTGGGGCAGCAGGTGGTCGCTGCCAGCGATGCCGCGGGAGGGGGTGCCGAGCAGGAGGTAGAGCGGGGCGACGGGGGTGTCGTCGTCCGGGTCGGCGACGGGCAGCAGGACGGTGCGGTTGCGGTCGGCGGCTACACCGATCAGGCCGAGGATGACGGCCGGGGTGATCCCTTCGTCTGCCAGGGTCCCGATCAGCTCGCGGGCGGTGTTGGGGTATTCGAAGGTCAGGTGTTGGGTGGCGATCACTGCCGGGGCGAGGAAGACCTCCGACCCTGGTGGCAGCCCGACTGTCTGGCGGGCTTGTTCGGCGCTGGTGGGCCAAGAGCCCAGGGGCAGCCAGCCGACCACGTCCTGGCGGTCGTCGCGGACCCGGTGCATAAGGGCCGCGCCGATCCAGGGCGCGCCCTGCGCGGTGGGGGCGTCGTGGCGGACGACCAGCAGGCCTGCGGACTGGTGGGTCAGGGCGTTGGGCGGGTGGAGGGGCTCGCCGGGTGTGTCGAGCTCCCCCGCGGCGGCGGCCTGGAACCAGTCCCAGACACGGGTGATGAAGCCGTACATGCCATCGGCCGGGTCCCATTCCGTGGCCGGTGAACGGTACATGCACAGGTGGCGGGCCCAGTTGACGTGCGGGGCGCCTGCGAAGCGGGTGTGGGCGGTGCGTACCTGGGGGACGGCGAAGGGGAAGGTGGCCGGGATCAACAGGGTGATCGCTTCGCGCCGCTTGAAGTGCAGGCCGGCGGGCGTGCGGGGCAGGGTGGAGCAGTCCACGCCGAGGCGGGCCTCGATCCAGCCGGGGAATCCGTCGGCGGGATCGGCACGGGTGATGCGGCCCAGCTCGAGGGCGTTGTTGGCGGCGGCAATCCGCTCAAGCTGGGTGATGGCCAGCTGCTGTCCGGGGGTTGCTTCCTGCAGGAGGATGTCGCTCACGCGTCACCGAATCCGACGGAGGTGGCGGGGACGGCCTCGTCGCCGCGGGCCTGGCGCACCGCTTCCCGGCCCGCCTCGATACCGCGCGGCTGCGGAACTGGCGCGGTCTCCGTGAGGGGGACGCTGTGGGTCAGGCCCAGTGCGGTGAGCAGCCTGTCCGAGCGGCCTGCCAGGGCGGCGGACTTCTCTACGAGTTCGCCGGTAGTGACCAGGTCCAGGCCCAGGCCAGGCTCGAGGACGAAGACCACCGGGCGGGGATCCTTTGGGGTGGGGTATTCACCGGTGCACAGAACGGGCAGTTCTGTGATCGTCTCGTAGGCGTCGCGGGCGAGCCGGTGGGGCGGGTTGTCGCCGCTCTCGTCGCTGGTACGGAAGGGCCGGGAGCTGGCTATCACGCGGGCGTCGGGGCCGGCATGGGCTTGCAGCTGGTCGAGGATGTCCTGCTTGAGTTCCTCGGTTCCGTCCTCGCCGGGCGCGTACATGACCTTCTTGGAGCAGTGGTGCGGGGAGAGCAGGACGTCCCACTCGACGCGCTCGGTGCGATTGTGGGATTCGCTGTAGTCGAGGATCTTCTTGATGGTCGGGTAGGCGAGGTCGCCCAGGAGCAGGATGCGGCCCGCCGTGCCGTCTGCGGCGGTCAGTTTCAGCTGCAGGGCGAGCGAGGTCTCGTTGCGCTCGCCGGCACAGTCATCGCGGAACGGGGCGTGGACGAAGGCCTCGAACCGGTCGGAGACGTCGGTGCCGTCGATGGTGCTGATCGCCTTGCCGGGGGCGGTGAAGTAGGCGTCGGGGAGTTCGGCGTAGGAGTGCTGGTCGCGGTCGTCGTCGTACCCGATAATGCGGACCCGGTCACCGCTCTCGGGTTCCTTGCCGAGTTTGATGGCCTTGATGGTGGCCTTCACGCGGCGTTCGACTTCGTCATGGAAGAGCTGGGCGTCCCCACACATCGGGATGTCCTCGTCGAGTTCGCGCCACAGCCGGGGCGTTGCCCAGATTTCGCCGATCTTGATGGAGCTCTCCAGCAGGTCTCCGAAGCCGCAACAGTGGTCCAGGTCCGCGTGGGTGAGCGCGAACAGGGCCAGGTAGGGCGTCTCGTCGTCGAGTTGCGGGAGGGTGTCCGCCAGCCGGTCGATGACCGCGGCCACGACTGCGTCGTCTTCGTCCGCGGCCTTCATGTCCCGCAGGTCGACCTGCATGACCAGGCCGTCGCCCAGCACGACGGTGGTGGAGTCTCCGGTGCCGACCGGCCAGAACACCACGCCCCGCTCGGGCAGTTCCGTCTCGACCATGTCCTACCTCTTCACGCCATTGTGATCAACGAGCCGGTAAAGCACATGACTTCACCGTGGCGTCCAGGTGTACCACCCGCCACTGACAACTGCCCTCACTCTGGCCCCGAGGCGGGCGGAGAAGGGCTACGGGTAGGGCAGGGGCGTTTCCGGCGTCGCCAACGGATTTCGTCGGGCAAGGAGCCCAGGCCAGGGCGACGCACTCGTCTCCCGAGCGCGCAGACGCCCGGAAGACACTCAGACGACTCGCCGCCCGCTCCGGTGTCCTTATCTGAGCACTGCCCGGCCCCACACCAGGCCAGCCGGACAGCCATCGCCACCTCCGCGACAGCAGCGCCATTGTCCTCCTGCGGAAAACGCCTGACGATAGATGCTGCGGGGGCGCTGTTCTCCTCCTGTGGCCCTTCCTTCGGATCACCACGCCTGCCTGGCACGACCGACGCGCAGAACTCGCCAGACGAGGCGGACCATTGCCGGAGCTCCGGCCTGCATGGGTCCGTAGGATGCATCTGTGGAGAGTGTCGAGGACCGATTGAAGGCGTCCGCATCAAGAGCACACCTCGCAGACAGAATCAGGCATTCCGGCTGGAATCGTCGGAAAGCCGCCGCGGTCGCAGAGATCTTGCAGACCACTGTGACCAGCGGCACCGATCTGCGAACCATTGAACTGCCCGATGAGACGCACTTCGGGCTGAGGATGGCGTTCTTCGAGGCCGCGACCTTTCCACTCCGGTGGATCGAGCTTCACCACTTCGATCGGCCGGAGGATCTTGGGCCACTCGCTGATGCGCGGGTGTACGGCACCGATCTCCACGGAGAGTACGCAGGCTCGGGCTACGGCTACGGGGGTTGGGGCCTGAAGTCCCACAATCCTGTCCATTGCGCGAGTGGACGCATCGAGCAGGACTGCATGCGCGTGCCAACCGGCCACCGGAGGGGAGCAGACTGCATCACCCTTGCGACCTTCCTCTACCGCACTCCCGGCTTCCGCGGTTGTTCCTTCTGCGGGGGTGCGGTCATCCAACGCCTGACCGATGAGCAGCACACCCACTACGCACGGTCCTGCGAGACCTCAACCGCACGGCCGTGGCAGGCCGCAAAACGCGATGAGTGGGACGAAGTGCCGCTCGGCGATGGAGACTCAAGCTGAGCCTGGCCGAGGGGGCCATGAACCTTAAGGCGTCGGCGAGGGCGAGGGCTCGGCGCACAGCCTTCGGGCGTCGCCCGGCCTCCATGGCCGCCCAGGTCGAGACGCTGGCGGGTGCGGGTGACGGCTACATACGCGAGGCGGGCCTCGCCGTCGTCGATCGGCCCGGCCACAGTGCGTCCGGTGCCGTCTGAGCTTCTCGCTGTCTTTAGGCGGGGTGAAGGGTCGCGACGATCGCGGCGGCGGCCGCGGCAATCACGGGAGGCGTTCTCCCACCCGCGACCCGCCGTCTGTGGCGAGGCGCAGGCCGCCCGATGACGGCCCGGTCCCCCGCAGCGGGGAAGCCACGGCGGCTCGTGCGTCGGCAGGCCTCACCGTCCGACCGCATGAGGAACAGCCTTTCCTCGGAACAGCGACCGTACATCCCGCGTACTCACGGCGTACCAGGAGGCGATCCCCCGGAACGCGGCGTGGTCGGTCGGATCAGGCGGACGGGGCCCAGGAGTGCTGCACAGGTAAGCACCTCGCGTAGCTGCTCGGCATAGGGCGAGGCTACGCACATGGTGCACGCCGGCCGGTCTCCGCGCCGGTAACGTCCAGAAGCGCGGTTCAGCGCCAGTCGCCGGGGTTCTCCCGGTGCGCTCAGAGGATACGGACGCCGGCGAGACCTGGGCCAGGACCTGGCGGATGGGTCAGTCCGGCCGCCCCGCCACCCTGTCACCGCCGGGGAGTCTAGCTGTGCATGAAGTTCCGGAGGTGGTCTTGGCAGTTGCGGCGGCCTTCCAGCGGCGGCACGCCAGCGGCCTCACCCGCATGCCAGACCACCTCGATCATGATCCCTGCCGCCTCGTGCCACTCCTCGTCTCCACTGCGCGGGACGACGGCCGCGCGGGCCATCGCACGGGCGGCCTTCCTGGCGGCCACGGCGGTCGGCGTTCCGGGGCCGGTGAGGCCGGCGGCGGTGTCGTAGGTGAACGGAGACCGCCCCTTGGAGCGGACGACGTCAGAACACCACATGGGGTCGTCGGCGAAGACGTCGAGGGCGGCGCGGGCAAGGGTTCGGCCGTCCGACAGCGTCCCGGCCTTCGACAGGGCGAGGAAGGCGGCGTGGTACGCCTCGGCGTCGGGGGCGTAGGAGTGGGTGTGGAACCCGGCCCGGCTCAGGGCCGCCTCAGCGGCGTCGGAGCATGCGCTGTACGTTCGCTGGACCCTCTCGTGGTCGGAGGAGTAGAAGAGCTGCTCCACCTCCCCTCCAGCGGAAAACCAGGCGCTCGCCTCTGTGGTCACCGCATCGACAGCCAAGAGCTGGTCGGCGGCCTCGATCAGGCCCGCCGCCCGCAGTGCGCGGGCGAGGCGGCCCCAACTGCTCTCGGAGGGCTCACAGATCTTGAGGCACTGGGTGTACGGCAGGCCGGTGGCGCCCTGGATTCGGCGGGCGAGCTGCGCGGTGCGGGGCTGCTTCTTCGGCATCGTCGACTCGAATTCCGGCGGGTCTTGCCCACGCCGTGCCCGCCCCGGTTGCTCGATGCGCTTGATGATCTCCGGGGAAACGCGGGCCTGTGAGACCTTCACCCGGGGTCGCCTGCTGCGTGGGAGCTGACGGCGGGGGGCTGTACGCGCCTAGCCATCCGGCAGCATAGCGGGCCTTCCTGCGGGGCGGACCCGGTTCAATTGTTTAGCCGGGCTCAGATCGCTGGATCTGCTTCCTGGGAGGCGAGCGCGGCTGGCACGGAGGTCGCCGCGGTGGGGTTGGGGCGCCATACGGTGGTGAAGGGGAAGTCGTTGTTCACCCAGAGCACGCCGGCCAGCTCGGGGGGCATGGTCCAGCGGGGCGGGTTGAAGGGATCGACCTCCACGGGGTGGTGTACGAACGTGTCTCCGAAGTTGAGCTGCACGCTCAGGGTGGGCGCGCCCGCGAGCAGGTCGTCGAGCTGCTGGATCTGAAGGCCGGTGAACTTGTGTGCGCCGGCCGCCACGATCAGCGGGAGTCCGGCTTCCTGGGCGAGCGCGCGGTACTTGCTGACCTTTTTCACGATGCCGGCGGCGACAGAGCTGGCCGAGACGACGCCGGCCATGTTGCTCGGGGGGATGAGGATCGTGCGCATCCCGGGGGGGCACATGGCCTGCCCCGTATTCGGGTCGAGCTGGAGCAGGAAGGTATAGCCCTGGCTCCGGAAGACGGGCTGGTGCAGTGGGGAGAGCAGGGCTCGGCGCAGGTCCTGGGCGATCTTCTTCGCGGTGCGCGCATCGGGGGCCTCAAGCGGGCGTGTGCGGTCACCGGCGACCGTCAGGACGACGGGGACGGCTATCTGCTTGAGGCGCTCGACCAGGGCGTGCCACGCCTTCATCTTCGCGAACGTCCCCTGCTGCGGGCTGTGGGTGAGGACCTCAACCAACGCGACGGGTGCGCCGGCGGCCCCGACGACGGTCCAGTCCGGTGTCAGCGTCCCCCACCGCCGCTCGAACTCCACGCTGAAGCCTCGCCGCCGCAGCGCCGCGCCGGCGGCGAGCTCGATGATGTCGGGCCAGAAGTTCTGGTCGCGCCAAAGGTTCGCGGCGAAAGCCGCCGCGGCCGCCTCCGGCAGGAGATCGAGCTGCTCGTCCAGCCAAATCCGCCAGGGCTCGTACTCGTCCAGCACCGCCAGGTCGTAGGAGAGCATCCGGTTCTCCGGGGGGCGCTTGCCATAGCGGTGGCGCTGTTCGGCGACGAATTGAGAGCCGAAGCGCCGATGGACCTGTTCCGTCTTCATGGACCCGGATTCTCCGCCTACCCGGCCTTGCATGCACCCAAGTTGCCGTGCCGAGATACCGAGACGGGGCGCAGCCCCTTCCCCGGCCCGCCTCAACGACTGCCCTTCGACGAGACGCTCACTGCTGCGTTTCCCTTCGGTCTCCGCCACGCCGGACAAAGTCGCGCGGACCGTACAGGAGGCCGGATGGGCGATCGACGGCCGCGCCTGCCACTGGCTCATCCAGCACGTGCTCAACGGGGCTGCGAACTGACCAATTTAGAACGCCCGTTCGCCTGCGACTTGCCCCCGACTGCACGAGCCGGCTGCTGCGCTGCGGCCAGGGCGGCAGGTGCCGCGAGTGCGGCAACCGGATCGAGTGGTATCACCGCGGCACTGGCATTCAGCAGTTGACCGTCCGCCTCCACCCGCACGAGCTGCCCGTCGCCCAGGTGCCCTTCAGCCTGGCGCTGGCATGTCAGCTCCGGTGTCGCCTACCCGGCCGGGGACGGCAGCGGCTGGTGCCGTCTGCCACACGCGATCGTCTGCCCCGCTCGCAACGCTCCCCCTGTCTCACCCCAACTGACCGAGCTGCGCCGATCGCTGGCCGTGCATACCCGGCGCCTGATCGATGCCGGCGTCTTCATCCCCTACCCGACCGCGCCGGATGGGCCGCCGGCTGTGGGGGTGGTCTCTGCGGGCTGCCGTCCTGCTCGCCCCATCGTGCAACTGCTGTACATGCGCTACCTCGCCGCCCGCCCCGTGGATGAGATCCGATGCATCGCTCAGACCAGCCGCCGCCGGTGCACCAACACCATGATCGCTCCCGGGATTCCGGCTGGCATCTGGATGCTGGTGCCGGGCCCCGCAACGAGCGGTCAGCTGACCGCTGCGGTGATGGCGGTCTACGATCTCAGCAGCCTCCCCTACACAGAGCAGTTGCGGTGGCGGGCCCAACGCTGTCTGAATCACGCTGCAAGCCCGACGGCTGCGAACATCGTGGTGGCCGACTAGGAGCCTTTCGATCCTCTGCGCCACCACGAGCACATCCGCACCCGTCTACCCTTGCGCGTCCGACGCCGCCCTGGTCCCGCTGGTCGTGTGCAGGAGCCAGCCAGTCCGTGCCGTCGTGCCAGGCCATCGAAACCGTTCTGACCAGGCCTGCCACTCACGGTGAGCTCCGAGACGCCGGTCGCAGCATGGCGCTGGCCGCGAACGCGGACCATACCCGGGCTGATGGCTGTGCAGGCCGTACGCAACGCGAGCCGCGCCCGGCACGTGCTGCGGCGGCTGGGCACACGCTTGCCGATCGACGTCCTGGCTACGCACTCCCCCGGCCCGGACTAAGTCCTGCTCAGCGTCACGCTGAGCCGTGCCCCCGACCGGCCCCTGCGCCGTGACGCACAGCCCCCTGGGGCAGCATCCACAAGTAGTGTTCCGCCGACACACGAGCTCGGCCCTCGCCCGGGCGGAACAAGACCGCGCCCGGTGTCTGGAGGACCGGCTCGAGGGCCTGTTCGCCGACTACACGCCTCAGGATGTCCTGGTCGGCCCCCCCCAGCCGGACACACAGCCATCGGCACCACCGCACGCCAACCACGTTATGACGCCTCTCCCCCCACGGGCGGCCCCGCCCGGGGCGGCGTCCTGCCGGCGCAACGGTTGCCGGCATCCCCTCGTTCTCATCTCTGCGGAGCCCTTGTTGCACACGCCCACCGATGAACAGGCCTACGCCATCGATGCTTTCCGGGCCGGCCACCATCTCGTCCTGCAGGCCGGCGCCGGGACGGGAAAAACCAGCACGCTCAGCCTCCTTTCCGCCAGCACCCACCGACGCGGCCGCTACTTGGCCTTCAACAAGGACATCGCCCGGGACGCCGCCACCCGCTTCCCCCGCACGGTGCAGTGCAAGACCGCCCACGCCACGGCCTACGCCGCCATCGGCCACCGCTACACGAGCCGGCTCAACAGCCCCCGCCAACCGGCCTGGAAGATCGGGCAGGCGCTCGGCATCACCCGCCCGGTCCGCATCGGCCATCACGAGATCAGCCCCAGGATGCTCTCTCACACCGTGCTGCGCACCGTGACCCGCTACTGCTACTCCGCCGACCGCTCCCTGGCGCACCACCACGTGCCGTCCGTGCGCGGCCTGAACAACGCCGACGAGCAGACGCAACTCACCCACGAAGTGCTGCCGTTCGCCGAAAAGGCCTGGGCCGACCTGCACAACCCCGACCAGGGCATCGTCCGCTTCGAACACGACCACTACCTGAAGATGTGGGCCCTGAGCAAGCCAAGACTCGAAGCCGACTTCCTCTTCCTCGACGAGGCCCAGGACACCAACCCCGTCCTCGAGGAAATCTTCAGCGCCCAGCGCCGCCATGCCCAGCTCGTCATGGTCGGCGACTCCGCCCAGGCCATCTACGGCTGGCGCGGTACCCGGGATGTAATGACCGGCTTCGACGCCACCTCTCTCACTCTCACCCGCTCCTTCCGCTTCGGACCCCTGATCGCCGACGAAGCCAACCGGTGGCTCGCACTCGCGGATGCCCCATCCGCCTGACCGGCACCCAATCCATCGCCACCGAGGTCGGCGCGCTCGACCGTCCCGACGCGGTGCTGTGCCGCACCAACGTCGGCGCCATGGCTGAGGTCATGCGCCTGCTCGCCGTCGGCTGCCGCGTCGCTCTCACCCGGAGCGGGCAGCAACTGGCCCAACTTGCCCTCGCTGCCCGCGATCTCAAGGACGGCCGCCGCACCGCCCATCCCGAACTTCTTCTCTTCCCCGATTGGGGCGAACTGCAGGACTACGCCGCGTACGACCCGGCCGGACGCGACCTTCAGCCTTTCGTCGACCTCGTCGACACCCATGGGCCCGACGCCATCCTCGCCGCCGTCGACCAGCTCACCGACCAGGCCCACGCCGAGGTCACCGTCTCCACCGCCCACAGCGCCAAAGGCCGCGAATGGCCCACCGTCCAGATCGGCAACGACTTCCCGCCGCCCAACGACACCAGCCAACTCGACAATCAGGGCCGCCCCGTCCCGGAACCCGTCAGCGACGCGGACGCTCGCCTCGCCTACGTCGCTGTCACCCGCGCCCGCCGGCACCTCGACCTCGGCGGCCTCGCCTGGATCGACAACCATCCCGCCACCTAGGCCGAGGGGGCCAACCGTTCCGCGCTACGTGCCGTGGCGGCCGCGGCGGAGGCGGATTCGGTGCACACCTGCGAGTTTTGTGGCGCGCTCCCGGCTGCGTCCGTACCCGCGATGACGAGCCGGGAGGCTGGTGCAAAAACTTGTGCGACATCTGCCATCGCGGGTGGTCCGCCCACCGACTCGTGACCGTTCATCGGGCGGCAAGCCCGACGAATGCTCATCCTGCGGAAGGTGGCCCCCAGCGCGACTGTCCTCGGGCGGGCCTCGCCGCAGGCGTGCCTCACGCAGAGCTCAGCAGTACCTGTTCCAGGTCGTGCCAACGCGGTGGGGGCGCAGCGGCGGATCGCACGACGGTGAGCAGCCGTCCGTCGAGGCAGGCATCGAAACGGCCCTGGGCCCGCGCCAGACGTTCCCGTACACCGACCTGGCGTGGGGGCTGCTCGCCCAGGACCGCCAGCAGCACCTCGTGCCGCGCTGATCCCAGCGCGTCCGCCGGCACCCAGGTGCCGCGGACTGGGATACCCGCGAGTTCCGCATTAGCTTCGGGAGCAGTGTCATACAGCCGCTGCGCCAGGTGTGCGGCCTGCTCTTGCGGGTCGGGTGCAGGCTGCGCGCGAGACACCACCCGAAGCGGGCCCGTGGCGGGCGGTGCGTGCATGCCGGGCGGGCTGGCGTCGGACAGCGGCCCCAGATCAGCGTCTGGTTCCCGTCTGGTAGGTCGCTCTGGTGGTCTGCGTTGCTGCTCCCGCACTGGGAAGTCCCACTGACGGCCTTCGCTATGTCTCTGCCATCGGGGGTCCAGCGCACTGTCCCAGCGTCCGGCCTCGGGAAGGAAGATGTCCGCGGCGACGCCGGAGCGGCCAATCCAGACCCAGCTCATGAAATAGGCGTGGTCGCGGTGCGAGGCGGACCAGAGGGCAAGTTCCTGCAGTCGGCTCTTCTGCTCAGCGAGCGGCTCCTTCGGCAGGAGTGTCTCAGGGCGGCGATGCCGGCCGCGGGCCTCCCCCGCGATACGTCCACCAGGCAGGTGGAACAGCAAGTCGGGGCGGATGCCTATGGCCCGGTAGTCGGTCAGCATGCGGCCTGGCAGGGCATCGAAACTGTGCAGCCCATGCGCGCTGCTGTCCCAGGCGAACAGTGCCTCACTCGCCGCGGTCAGCATGCCCAGGCCCGAGCTCTCGGTGACGAAGCCGCGGATGTGCCGCGAGCTCGCCACGAACGCCTGGTGATCGACCTGAAGCGGGCCGCCCGTCCCAGGAGCATCGAGATAACTGGCAAGAAGGCGGACCTCGAGCTGCTTGGTCCGATAGTCAAGGACGCGGTTCAGGTCGCAGGCCAGTGCGTTGATGTGGATGAGGCGGGCCAGTCCCACCTGCAGATCGTCCTGCCCGACCTCTGTGACTCTCACCTTCGGCCCCTGCACCCGGAACTGCCACACCCGGGCTCGTATCGTATTCACCTTCGTGGTCCTCTCCGAGCTTCCGTCACGCCGCGCAGTTCACCCATCGGCTGGCGCGGGGCCTCCCTTCAGGGTGCAACTCCCCGTACTGCCACGGCGTTTCTCAACTTGAGAAGTCCGGCCACCACCGGCTTCCGATCCGGGGGTGTGCCTGCCCGGTCGTCCCGGACCATCCAACCTCATAGGGCGCGGACGGCGGATCGGTCAGGACCATCTCATGTCGAGGGCTTGTAGAGCGTCTAGTTGTTCGCGGGTGAGCTGGGCGGGGTCGCGGCGCCGTTCTCTGATCCAGCGCCCCAGGTCCAGGGAGTAGCCGTCGACTGTGCACGGGTGGCTGCGGGGGACGTTGAGGTGCTGGTGGGAGCGCCAGAAGATACGGGCGGCGCGCAGGCCGCGGGCGAAGGCCCGGTCGGCCGGGCCGCGGGGCGGCCGCAGGAGGAGGGCGAGAGGGTGATGGAGGGGGAGGGCGCCGAGGAGGTTGTGCTGCATGTCGGTGAGTCTGCCGAGTCGATCGATCTGGTCGTCGAGCCAGCGTGTGAGGGGGCTGTCGTCGCTGTCGGGGCTGAGGTCGGGAAAGGTAAGTTCGCCGCGCCGGGCCGCTTTGAGGGCCCTGGCGTAGGCGCGTTTCCACTCCTCTTTCCATCCGGCGGCCCACCAGGGGTAGATGTCGTTGAGGGCCCGGTGGTAGCAGTACGGGAGAGCGCGTTGGCGGGCGTCTCGGCGCCAGTCGGCGACGTGGCGGCCCAGGGCGATGCCTGCGTGGTGTTCGTTGGCGCGGGGCGCGAGGTGGCCGTGCTGGGCGGTGTAGTCGCGGGCGATGTCGAGTTTGTATTCAATGCTGCGGGGCGGGTGCTCCCAGGCCATGCCCAATGCGGTCAGGCGTTTGATGCGGTCAGGCAGAAGCATGCGGTTGGCGCGTAGGGAACGCTGCTGTCCGAGCCACCAGCCCAGGTAGAAACGGTCAGTGGTCAGGTGTCGGCTGGCGACGTCCAGGTTGCCGTGTTCGTTGTGGTACTGCTGGGCCTGTTCGAAGCCCATTTCCCAGACCTGGTTGGGGGCATCAACGTGGTCGAGGCCCAGGACCGTGAGGATCTCGTCGACGCGGATGGGGTGGGCTGCGAGTTCGGGCTCGGCGGGCTCACCGTCTCCGTTGAGGTATTCGACGCGGTGAAAGACGTGCTCGTCATAGACGCTGAGATCGATGAGGACTTGATAAATCAGGTGGAATCGGGTGCGCCTGGTGGCCTTTCCGATGTCCTCTCCCGGTGCGGTGTAGACGGGGATGATGATGGTGGAGATCTTGCCGTCGCCGGGGGTCTGGCGCAGGGTGCGACCGACGGCCTGGACGATGTCTACGGTGCTTGTCTTGGGGTGGGCAAACAGCAGGGAGTCGATGGCGGGGATGTCGATGCCCTCGGCGCAGCAGCGGCAGTTGGTCAGGACGGCCCTGCGCGGGCGCGTGTCGGTTGGGTGAGTGGAGAGCGGGGCGGTGCGAAAGGCGGCGTAGTTCTGGTAGCGGACGAAGGAGTTCTGTCTGGAGTTGACGGTGTTGACCTGGAGCCGCGAGGGGGCATAGCCGGGCATTCGGGCGGCGGTCTGCGGCAGTGTTTCGGCACAGGCTTCGGCGGCCGCGATGCAGGGGTGGAAGGTGAGGGTGCGCCTGAGGTCATAGCGCTTCTGGGCCACCAGGAGCGCGATCTGGGCGGCGGCGGCCCGCAGTGCTTCGGCGGTGTAGCTGTTGACGCCGGCGTTCAGGGTGCGGCGTAGGTCTTTGTCGGTGATCGTGATGACGGCGATGCGGTAGTCAGCGAGCAGGCCTTGCTGGATAGCTTCGGCCAGGGAGAGGCGGTAGACGACGGGCCCGTACAGGCTCTGGTCGTCCATGGAGGCGACTTCGACGTCGGGTCCCCTCCCTTGGGGTTCGAACTTGCGGAACGTAGCGGTCATGTACAGGCGATGGCGGGCGGGCAGCGCGTCGTTGTCGTGGACGGCGCCCCAGGCTTTGCCGAGGCGGCCCGCGGTGTGGTGGGCCTCGTCGGCGACGACGACGTCCCAGTGCGGCAGGTGGTAGTCGGCGTGCGCCTGGACGACTTTGACCAGCGACTGGTAGGTGCAGAACACGTTGAGAGGGCCGTCGATGTCTGCGGCGGCCTCCGCGAGGCGCTCGGGCGTGTTCGCCACCGTCAGCGTCTTGGCCAGGGAACGGCTGAGGGCCTCGTCGGGCGAGCAGACGCCCAGGTAGCGGCCGGGGCGTCCCTCCCTGCGCCAGGTTTCCGCGGTCTGTTCCAGCAGGGCCTGCGAGGGGACCAGGACGAGGGCCCGGCCCTGGGGTGCGGTCTCCTGGACGGCGTGGAGGGCGACATGGGTTTTACCGGTTCCGGTGGCCATGGTCGTGGTGACGCGGGTGGCGCCTTCGGCGAAGTCGGTGACGATGGCATCCACCGCCATGTCCTGGTGACCGTGCAACGGGGTCTTGAGTCCGTTGAGGGTCAGTGTGGCCACGTGTGGTCCTCCCCTGATTCTCGTGGCGGTCCTGGCCCGAGGGTGAGGAGGTTCCCGGCCGGCCGTGACCGGGGCCGGAAAGGTTCACTCGAAGGAGTTGTCGGGTCTTGACTGCCTGCGCGAAGCGGCACGAGTGTCCTGATGGGGTGTGCCGTGGCGGGGAGGGAAGTCCCATGGACTTGACGGGTTTGCTGGGGCCGAGCCGTCCGCTGCCGGTACAGGTACGGCCGGTGGGCGGAGAGTCGACCGGGTCGTTCGTGCGGCGGCTGGGACGGGCCAACGGTCTGGATCTGGTGTCGTTCCTCGAGCGTGTCGGGCAGGGCGAGGCGTCCCGGGACCCGGAGCAGGTGGAGAAGTATCCGCAGTACACCGAGATGAAGGTGAACGCGGCGGGCCGCACCTATCTGTCGGTGCTGTCGGGCCTGGACGTGGGGCTGCTGCAGTGGGCGTTGCCATCGCTGGCGGATGACCTGCTGCTGCCCGGTACGGGGCCGGCGGTGTGGCAGTGGCCGTGGGAGGCGGAGGGCGGGCATCTGGTGCCGTGGTGCCCGTCGTGCGGACACCGGCGGCGGGTCGGTGAGCGGGTGTGGCTGATGTCGGCGGATAGCTGGCAGCTGTGCGGCCGGCATCTGCGGTGGACGGACGACTCGCGCAGTACCGATCCGGAGGCTGTGTCGGTGGCCGCGCTGGCGGCGTGCGTGACAGCGCACCGGGACAGGCTGCGATTGCAGCGCAGGTTCAAGTCGGCCGGCGAGGAGTTGTTCGCCGACGCCTGCCAGGTCATGTACCAGTGGTGGACGTATGCGCCCGACACGCTGGTGTGGGTGCAGCGGGCCTGGACGGCGGGGATGGAGGCCCGTTCGGCGCGTGCCGTCCCGCTGGTCGTCTTTCCAGAGGCGGTCGGGCTGGCCTGGCTGATGCTGCGGTTCGAGCAGGCCGGGCGGCGCACGCCGCAGGACCGGGCCCGGTGGCTGGCCCAGGTGCAGCATCAGGCGGACGTGTGGGACATCGACTTTTCCGCGGGGAAGAACGCGCTGTTGCAGTGGCTCGAACGCCACAACCGTCCTGCCGCGGCGGCCGTACCCGCTGCGGCAGGACGGCGGCAGCCCGTGCTGGCGGAGCGGCACAACCGGATTGCCGCCCGTACCGGCTCCCTGCAGCAGCGCTCGTGCATGCCCGCCGTATGAGCCCATGAGGAGACCCTTGGGCTGACGAAAGCTGCCTGCGCCACCGGGCGCACGCTGCCCCGACCCAACCGCCCCCCACGGCTGAGTGCCGGCGTGCCGGCGTGCCGGCGTGCCGGCGTGCCGGCGTGCCGGCGTGCCGAACATCCTGCGCGCTGTGCCGCTTTGCCGGCTGACGGCCCCCTCCGCCGCGCTGCTGCCTCGTGACGCATGTCGGCTCTCCCGCCTCGCGGCCGACGCGCCAGAGGCCCCGCCCGCCGGGGCCCCGCTCAAGGGGCGGGGACCGTCGTGACGGTTCTGTCAAGAGCATGCCCCTCGAACGGGGGACGTCTCGCTGCCAGCCCGCTGTGCGCTGCCGGACGCGGCCATCCTGGGATCGGCGGGGAGGTGCCATGCGTGACGTGCGGGTGAGTCATCTGGATGAGCGAGGGGAGCTGGTGTCGGCGGCACCGGCCAGCCTGGTGGGGGTGGCGGTGGAGGAGCGGCGTCCGCCGAGCGAGCCGGTGGCCTTTCACGGTCGTCCCGGGAAGCTCTCGCACTGGTGGTGTGCCACGACCGGTGGGCATGTGGTGTGCGGTTCGCTGCGGCGCCGCCGGGTGGCGCTGGAGCTGGACTTCGATCCGGAGATCGCCTGGATCGGCGGGGAGCCGGCGGAACTGCACTGGCAGGGCGCGCGGGGCAGGCGGCGCTGGCGCCCGGATTTCGTGGTGCGCACGGTCAGCGGGGCACGCCGGATCGTGCTCGTGAAGCCCGAGAAGGACGGCCCCCAGTGGCGGGAGGATCTGCAGGTCACACGCCAGGTCGCGATGGCGGCCGGCTGGCAGGTGTCGGTGCGGCATGTGCCGGAGGGGATGCGCCTGGCCAATCTGGAGTGGGCCGCCGACTATCGGCAGGCGGTGCGGGTACCGGCCGCGGAGCAGGATGCGGTCGAGGAGGCCTTTCGCCGCGAGCGCCCCATCGGTGAGGGCGCGCGGGCCAGCGGCGTGCCGTACGCCGCGGCACTTGATCTGGTGTACCGGCTGGTGTGGCAGCGCCGTCTGGACATCCACTGGGACCAGCCCCTGATGCCCCGTGCGACGGCGTGGCTTGCCGAGGGAGCCGCATGAGCGGGCCGGACGCGTTCACACCGAGGCAGGTGCGTCTGGGCGACCGGGTGCTGTGGCAGGGCGTGACCCACCAGGTGGTGGCCTTTCACGGTGCGAACGTCGTACTCCTGGCCGAGGAGACATCCACACCGGTGGAGGTGCTGTACACCGCAATGGTCTCCGTGCCGGGCTTCGCCGTGCTGGACGGTGACGGCTCCCCCGTCACGTCGGCTCCGATGCCCGCCGTGGATGCTCCGCCGTCCAAGGCCCAGCGCAAGGAGGCCAGGCGGTGGCATCGGCATATGAAGGAACTCGACACCGGGCTGTTGCCTGGCAGCAGCCGGGCCCGGCCCGGATACGAGCCGGGAGAAACGACGCTGGCCCAGCGTTATGCGTGCAAGTCACGGGAGCTGGCGGCTGCAGGTGTTGAGATCAGCGCCAAGACGCTGGAGTCGATGCGGCTGAAGTGGAAGCGCGCGGGCGAGAATCCGCTGGTTCTGATCGAGCGGCGCCCGCGCGAGGTCGGGCATCGCACGGACCCGCGGGTCATCGAGATCATGCGGGAAGTGGTGATGGGCCACGGCCGCGGGTCAGGGGTGGACACCCAGGCCGTTCGGGAGGAGGTGCTGGACGTCGTCCAGGACCGCTTCAAGGCGGAGTTGGAGGATCCCCAGGAGGCGCAGCGGCTACTGCTGAAGCGGGCCACGTTCTACCGGCGGATGGAGGACACCGGGCTCGCCGAGTACCTGGCCGCCCCCACGAAGCGGCGCGCCCAGCGAGCCAGTAAACCGCCTCCTCCGTACCGGCCCTCTCACGCCCTGCGGCCGGGTGAGGTGGTGCAGATCGACACCTCGCCGCTGAAGGTGAGGGCGCTCGGGGACAGTGCCGAGGCCATCTCGGCCGAGCTGACCTCGGCAATCGATGTGGCGTCACGTTCCAATTGCGCTGTGATGGTTGTCCCGGTGGTCACCGGGGAGGGTTCACCGGGCAAGCGGATCGGCGGCCGGGCGACTCGGGCCTACGACCTGGTGCTGCTGCTGGCGCAGTGCTTTGCCCCGCTTGCCTGGCGTCCGCACTGGGATCCCCTGGCGCTGGCCGCCAACTCGGCGCTGCCGTACCAGGACTTGCGCGACGCCGATGAGCGGTTCGCCCGTGCCGTGGCGGCGCGTCCGGTCATCCACCCACGCACGGTGATCATCGACCAAGGCAGCCCCTACCTGAGTGAACACTTCAAGTACGTGTGCGAGATGCTCGACATCACCATCGTGTACGCGCGCAAGGACACCCCGACCGACAAGCCGATCAAGGAGCGGTTCTTTCGCACTCTGGGCAGCCGGTTCAGCCAGCACGTGGTGGGCTGGACCGGTACCGGCTACGCCCACCGAGGGCTGGGGGTCGACAAAGGCCCTCTGTATCCCATCAACACGCTGCAGGACCTGGCCGAGCAGTGGGTCGCCCTCGACTACCAGCAGACACCGCACAAGGGGCTGCGCAGCCCGTTCACCCCGGGCCTGGTTCTGTCGCCGAACGAGATGTACGCGCAGCTGATGCCCATGACGGGCTACCGGCCGCGGCCGATCACCGCGGCCGAGGCACGCGAGATGCTGATCCCGGCCTGGGTGAAGATCTCCGACAAGGGCATCACCATCGAGAACCGCACCTACCAGAGTACGGACCGACGGATGCGGCTGCTGATCGAGCAGCGGTCCGGGATCAACGAGCACAACGACCGGTTCAAAGCGCGCTACAACCCCTACTACCCCGAGGTGGCCCACCTCTTCGACCACCTGTACACGCAGGAATGGATCGAGGTGGAGTTCATCTACCGGGACCTGCTCGACGACCGGTGGACGCAGGATCTGTGGGAGCGGGGCACCGCGGCGGTCGTGGACAACGGCGGCCGCAAGGACGACCAGCTGGCGATCGTCAAAGCGGTGCGGGCACTGCGCCGTTCACTGCGTCAGGGCCCCGGCCGCGCCGGGAAGGCCGCCCCCAAGATCCCGTTCCAGGGGCTGGAAGTGGCCGTAGAGCCCGAGCCGGTGGTGGACCCGTATGCAGGAGTGTCCATCGACATCGAGGCGGTCACCGCCTACCCGGCCCTGCCCATCGCCGGCCGGGAGATCGATCGGCTCCCGGCACCCAACGACGCAGACGCTCCGTAAGAGACAGCTGCCCACCGACCGCGCCCCGTGGGGCACGGCGGGCTCCCCTTCCGTCCCCCAGGAGGACACCGTGGCAACCTCCGCCGCCGCACGCGCCGAGCGGGAACGACAGATCCTTGGCCATGCACGGGCCGCGCCGATGGCGCCGCGCTGGATCTTCACCCTGCAAGGCTGGAACGCCTACGTCCACGAGGTGATCGAGCGCCCCGAGATCGCGGACTCCGCCCCGCTCGGTACCCCGGTCACCTCCGACGACCCCCGCCTTCGCTACCACGGGCATCTGCTGCTGGTCCCTAATCCCCCCTTCGATGCGGCGCTGTTGAAGACGCACCGGCTGCTGCTGGTCAACCGCAACCGGCGCGAGGGATTGGTGGACCGGGTGATCGACGGGCCGCCCGGCACCGGCAAGACCTTTCTGCTGCGGGCCATCGGCCGGGAATTCCAGACCACCATCGAGGAAATGCACGACGACCGGATCCCCGTGGTGCACATCCTGGCCCCGAGGGATGCGGACAGCCTCGTGAACTGGGTATGGGCGATCGCCGAGTTCCTGGGCCTGGCCCCGGCGCCGCTGACCGAGGACGAGGTGCGTCAGCCCAGGCGCACGCCCGACCTCTCCCAGTCCGTGTGGCACGTTCTGGAGCGGCGCTGGACCCAACTGCTGCTCGTGGACGGTATGCAGCGAGTGCACCCCGACCAACTCGTCCCGGTGTTGCACTTCTTCGACGACCTGCGCGAGGAGCTCGGTATCACGACCGTCTTCTGCGGCACCGGTGCCCGCGAGATCGTACGGGCGGCCCGCGTGAAGGCGGACGGCCTCAGCGAGGCATATCAGGGCCTGAGTCTGCGGGCGCCGGTCATCGCTGGCGAGGACGGCAGGCAACACAAGGTCCTCCCCCAGGCGGATCCCAGCCGACTGCCGGTGGCCTGGCTCGACCCCATCCCGCTGTACGACGGTGACCAGGAGACCTGGCCTAGCGTCTTGCGCGGCTTTGAAGAGGCCCTCTGCCTGCACCGGCTCTCGCCACATGCTCTGGTCGGCGAGGCCAAGTACCTGCACCGCCGCACCGGCGGCTATCTCAAACTGCTGTCCCAGCTCATCTGCCAGGCAGCCATCACCGCCATCGAAGAAGGCATCGAGGACATCACGCTGGAGCTGCTGAAGGGCATCGACATCGGCGGCTGACCCCCGTGTCGGAGGGCGCGCTGCCATGTCTGGGGTTCGCCCCTCTGAGCTGCTTTGCAGGGCCTGGCCCAAGCAGCTGCGCCCGATGCCAGCAGTCGGCAGGCTGTCCTCCCCGCCGCAGTAGGGCGGACAGTGAGCACCGGTGCATGAGTGTCAGCGGGTACCGCTAGCGTTCCTCCATGCCGGAAACCGCCCCACCAACCGACGCCGATCGCCGTAAGGCCATAGCAGGCGAGCTGGAACGTCTTGAGGAGAGTGCAAAGTACAGCGCGCAGTCGCAGTTTGAGCAGGCCAAGCGCTGGCGTGTCATCAACCTCTGGCTTGGCGTCCCGGCAAGCGGTCTCGCGGCCATCGCCGGCGCCGCGGCCTTGGTGACGGCCTCCGGGCGCGTGATCGCCGGCCTCGTTGCCCTCACCTCTGCCGTTCTGGGGGCCATCTTGACCACCATCAACGCCTCGCACCGAATGAACCAGGCCGCCGCGGCAGCCAATGCTTACCTGGAGATCCAGACTGCCGCCCGTCAGGCGCGCGAGATCGACCTCCCTTCCTGGACGTTGGAGGAGGCCCGAAGCGCACTGGCTGAACTCACTGCCCGGCGCGACGAGCAGAACAAGACCGCCGAGCCTCCTAGCCAACGCGCCTACCTGCGCGGTAAGGCGAACATCGAAGGCGGCGGGCAGACCTACGGCGTCGACGCGTCCGTCGATGAGCCCGAAGCACAGTAGAAAGCGACGCCATGGTGATCTCGGTGAACCAAGGGTTCGACCTCTTCTTGAAGCAGTTGACGCCCAGGGCGGGCGAGCGCGAGGCCAAGGCGCGGCACCGGGCCAGCGTGGAGGCTTCGTTGCGGGCCGCGTCGTTTGGAGTCTTGTGGTTCAGGGAGACGGGATCGTTTACCCACGGGACCGGTCTCCGGGGACACTGCGATGTGGACTTGCTGGTCAGTATCAAAGCTGTTCGCCCAGCCAGCTCGGAGACGGCCCTCGAATGGGTGAGGTCGGCGCTTAAGTCGAGCTTCCCCTACACCGAGGTCGTGATCCGGCGCCCCACAGTGCAGGTGAGATTCGCTTCTGGGGCCGAGATCTGGGAAGTCCTTCCCGGGTTCGTCACCTATCGCGGCGGTGCCACCTCGGTCTACGACATCCCCGGAGCCGCTCAGGGCTGGATGGACTCCGCCCCGACCGCACACCTGGACTACGTGAACGAAGCCAACGCGCGGCGTGCTGTGGCTGGCGGGGCCAAAGCGTTGGCCAGGTTGGTCAAGGCCTGGAAGTACTACAACAACGTGCCGGTGTCCTCCTTCTACCTGGAGATGCGCGCCGCCCAGCACATGGCAGGCGAACCGAGCTTCGTCCCCGTCTGGGACATATGCCGCCTGCTGGAGAAGCTGGATGGCCACCAACTCGCCGATATGAACGACCCCGTGGGGAAGGCCGGGCGCTTCGCCGCCTGCTCCAGCGAGGCGACGCGACGCGAGGCGCTCTCCAAGCTCAGCACTGCGGCGACCCGTGCCAGGAGAGCACTCGACGCCTACCAGAAGGAAGATCACGCCGCGGCGTTCACCTACCTCGATCTCCTCTTCGCCAGCCGCTTCCCCAGCCGCTGGCAGAGCTAGCGGGAGTTCTCCTGAGGTATTAGGGGCAGGACGAACCTCAGTCCTCACCGTGCTCACCCACTGCACCGTCGACCGTGCGGCGCGACAGCACGCGGACTTCCTGCCGCCGGGAGCGGTCCTCCGCCTTCGCCGTGCGGCGCGTCGGCCGAGGGCCGGTATCGTGGTTGATGCGGTGCCCCACTGCGGCTGTTGGGCCGCCTGAAGAACCTGCGCCTGCGGCGCAACCGGGAGAGACGTTCCGTGATCAGCCGTGAGGAGATCGACGCGAAGAGCACCGAGCTCGGCGTCGGCCCGTCCCACGTGCAGCGAGACTACGTCTTCGGCTGGCTCCTGGCCGGGCTCTACGGCGAGAGCCGGCTCGGCGACCGCCTCGTCCTCAAGGGCGGAAACGCCTTGCGGAAGGGGTACTTCGGGAACACCCGCTTCTCCGAGGACCTCGATTTCGCCTTCCCGGGCCGCATCAACCCGCAGGACTTCCTCGACGCGCTCAACGACATCGGCCGGATGGCGCAGGCCAGGACCGGAGTCCAGTTCCACCTCGACCGCACCGAGCAGCTCAGCAGGGAGAGCATCAACCGCGAGCAGACGGTCTACACGTACCAACTGTTCTTCACCGACTTCTACGGTAAGAGCAGCAACGTGCCGGTGAGCCTCCACTTGGACGTCACCGAGTTCACCCGCCTCCAACTGCCGCCGCGGTCACGTGCGCTCATCCATCCCTACAGCGACCACGAAGCCTGCGCGGCGCACGTATCGGTGATCAGTTTGGAGGAGGCCCTCGCCGACAAGCTGAAGTGCCTCCTGCAGCGCCGCTCCATCCACGACCTGTTCGACCTCGCCTACTCGACCTTCGTCAACGGCGAGATCCAGGTCGACAAACGCAACGTGGTCACCACCTTCCTACGGAAGACCATCTTCGCGCCCAGCCCCGGCGCAGCCCTGAGCCTGCTCGCTGCCATTCCCTTCGACAGCATGCGGCACCTGTGGGACAGCACGATCACCTGCGCCCGCGGCAGCCTTCCGGAGTTCACCGACACGGTGGCACGCTGGAAAACCGAACTGGACCTGCTCTTCGCCGACTTCCCCCGCGGGCAGCGCAGCGAAGCGGCGTTCTACCCGGCACACCTGCGCACACCCATCATGGAGGCGGGCGCCGAGCGCAAGCTCGTCCGCCTGACCTACGACGGACGGGATCGGCTGGTCGAGCCGTATGCCCTGCGCTTCAAACGCCGCAAGGACGGCGTCGGCCAGGAGTACCTGTACGTGTGGGACCGCACCGGCGGACGTACCGGCCCCAACATCAAGTCCTGGCTCCACTACAAAATCGACAACCTGACCGTCACCGATGAGCGCTTCGAGCCGCGGTACGAGGTCGAGCTCGCGAAAGCCGGCGAGTTCAGCGACCGCCTCGGCTTCAGCCGCCGCACACGCCGCCACGTCATTACGCCGCCGTCCGGACGGCGCGTGCGGCGGCGGTAGCGTGAGAGAGGGTGCGAGGGAAGGTGTCTACGGCTTGGCACCGTTGCGGGTCATGTCAGCGCCGCCCCGCGGTGCTGTCGGCCGACAGCACTCTCTTACGCTCGTACTGAATCCGCTTCCCTGGCGAAGTTCCCTGTTCGGGCAGCGGGACTGGTCAGCTGTCCTGCAGGGGCGCCCGGACGCTAACCCAGGTCCGCCAGGTCCATGCAGAAGTCCTCTCCGTGTCTGACCCAGTCCTCGCCGTCCCGGCCGCTTTGCACCGCTTGCGTGGTCAGATCGGCCAGGACGTCAGGCAGGTCACGCAGACCGCGCAGTACGTACGTACCGTTGCGTGGACCGGCTTCCGACCGGCCCACCAGATCAGCGATCTCCCGGTCGGGGACAACGACGTGGCAGTAGGGAACAGCGCGGCTCACCGCGTCGATGTCGTGCACCGTATTGCGGTTCCATTTCCTGGCTGCGTTGCGGAACAGCTCCACCTTCACGTCGACGGCGATGCGCACCGACGGGATGCGGTCGGCGAAAGCAACCATACGAACCCGGGATGCCTTGGGGCGGGCCGGATCGACTCCGGTGGCCCGGAGCAGGTCCAGCCGGTACTCGGCGAACAGATCGCGAAGGAGCTCGTAGTGTTCGTGGATGATTTCGCGGGCCTGGACGCGCACACGCAGCTCCGATCTGCTGACCGGATCGCCGGCCAGCAAATCCGCGAAGAACGTCTCCCAGTCGACTCGGCTCTGGCTGACCCTTTCGACTTCTTCGGGCCGGTATCCGAGTTGCCGAAGCCTTGGAATGTCAGCGTCTTGCGGCCCTGCCAGGAGTTGGTACTCGGTGAACTGAGCGGCCCTGCGCAGGAAGTCGGGGAGCCCTGGCATTGACGCCGGATCGACGGGACCGGATGGCCCGCGCAGTTGCGGCTGCAGGCGCGTGCCGGCGTACGCCCAGCCCCACCCGATTCCCAGCGGTTGGGGAGGTGTGGGCCGGAACGCCGGCCGGCCGAAGCTCAGATGCATGGCCTCCAGGAACTGATGACGCAGCAGGATCCTGCCGGAGCAGAGGGTGCGGCAGCGCGAAATCGACGCCATCGTGCGGGCGAGGTCTGCCCTCTGGCGGGGGTGAGTAATGCGGGCCGTCTCGTGGTAGTGGGTGACGGACAGGGGGAAGGCGACGCCAGCTTCGCTGGCCTGGCGCACCGCGGCGAGCACCTGCAGGTCGGACGGCTCGCGCGGTTGACCGATTGCCGCGCTCGCCAGACGCACCCACACCCATTGATCCAGGTAGGCCGAGGGAACGGCCGTCTTCAGGCTGGCTGGTTGTGCGGCCTGTGCCATCGCGGTCCTGCCTGTCTGGATCGTTGCTCGTGTACGCGTCGGTGAGGCTGCGACCTCTGTTCCGGTGATGGTGCCATCCCCCACTGACATGGGCCCGCGCCTTTCCTGCCGGTGGCCTCAGCCAAGGCTGCCGTGCACGCTGGCCGTCGTACGGGCTGCGGGCAGGTCGTCTGAGTGGTGACAGCTGCGCCTGGGGCCGGTTCGATTGTCAGTGGCCGCCGTTAGGGTCGATGCTGTGATCAGGGAGTACTACCCGCGGGCGTGGCAGCATCTGGACAATGCGCGGCGGGCCGAGGTGGCGATGGCGCGGTTGTGGAACACGCTGCTCGAAGGCGAGCTCGTCGAGGAGGGCGTGGTCACGCATCCGGAGGGGTCGGGGGTCATCACGGCCTGGCTGGCTTGGCCGCCGGGCAGGCAGGCGGAGCTGACCGAGCTGTTTGGCGGGTGCGTGCAGGAGCTGTGGGCCTGCCTGGACGCGCTGGTGACGGAGTCGGTCGAGGCATTCAGTGCGCTGCAGCGGCTGCGCAGGCCGGAGTGCCCCCGGATCTTTCCGGTCGCTGATTCTCTCGAGGGGTTCAGGGAGTCGCTGGCCGAGTCGTGCATGGACGGCGCCCTGCGGTCGCACGTGGCGATGGTGGAGGACTGCCAGCCCTTTCAGGACAGCGATGGCGACGAGGTCATCGACCGGATCCGCCGGGGACTGGGCCATCTGCTGGAATGGGAGGCGGCGCTGGATGCCGGGGCGGTGATGAGTGCGTGGGCGACCCCCGTCGAACCGCAGGTCCGTGCCGCTGCGCCCGCGATGGTCGAGACCGTTAGCGCAGCGGAGCCCGGCGCGCTCGGCGAACAGGAACATGTCCTGGCCCGCTACCGGCTGAGCTCCTACCAGCGCGGGTGTGCTGTGACCGCACAGGCAGGCACGTACGTCGACCTGTGTTTCACGGAGGGGTTCGTCCCGGTCGATGACGAGGACACCTTCGTCCGGCGACTGTCCTTGGCAATCGAGGCGGTCACCCGGTTCGCCATCTCGTTTGCGTGGCTGTCTAGCCAGGTGCCGGGCAGCCGGCGCGTGCTGTCTGCCGGATACGCCGTCCTCGGCGATACTTGGATCGCAGCCACACGCTCGTCGAGGCACTGGTCCGCCGGGCAACTGGCCGCGCTGGCCTCCTCGGATATAGGCCTGGGACGAGTCGAGGACGCCGACACGCTCACGCTGATGGTGAGCACTCCGAGCGGGGTGTTCGAGCGGGTCGTCCCGCACGCGACGCCCTTGCGCAGCCACGATTCGCGGGGCACGGCCGCGGAGAGGGCCGTGCAGGATGCGGCGGCCACCTGGGGCCTGCCGGATTTCGTGATGGCCCCGAGCGTGGAACGCAAGGGGCGAGGCGTGCGGGAGATCAGCGACGGTCTGCTGGTGGTCGGCGACCAGGGGGTCGTTGTGCAGATCAAGGCGCGCGAGGGCGAGCCAGCCTCAGCAGAGCGGGAGACGTCCTGGGTCCTGAAGCAAATCACTGCGGCGGGCAAGCAGATCCAGGGCACCGCCCGCCGGCTGCGGGCAGAGAGCGTACACATGGTCAACGGACGGGGCCGCCGCGTCCGCATCGACGGACCGGCCATCGACTGGGTCGGCGTCGCCATCATCGAACACCCTGACCCTCCAGAGGAGTTGGCTGTCGCGGAGCAGCACGGACACACCCCGGTGATCGCTCTGCTGCGACGCGACTGGGAGTTCTTGTTCAACCAGCTGCGCTCCACCCACGCTGTGGTCGGCTATCTGCACCGGGTCGGCACGTGGGCGCCCGTTCTGGGCGGCGAGCCGGAGCGTTACTACGAGCTGGCCGCTGCGGACGCCGAGGCAGTACCGGGAGAGGCGGACCCGTCCTGGACTCGGCGCGGTGGACAGCCGCACAGCGTGCCCCTGCTGCCCGCCGCCCCCGCCGGCAGTGACGACGACGAAGCCCACACCATGGTCCGCATCATGCTCGAGGACGTAGCTACCAGCCCCCTGGAACCGGACGAGTGGGATACCCGGCAACGCGTCCTGGCCTGCCTCGACAGCCTCCCGGTCGGGTACCGCACAGATCTGGGCCGATTTCTGCTGGACGCGCTGACCGCGGTCGCCGAACCGGAGACCGGCACCACGGTATGGCGGATGCGCACCTTCATCGCCGGACCTGATCGGGATCAGCTTGGCTTCGCGGTCTGTTCCGCCCTGACCGACCACACCCGCGCCGCGTTCTCCGCCTGGCTTCAGCTGCGCCATCACGAACGCGGCGAGCATGCGGACCTCACCCAGCTCACGTCGGTCGGTGTGCTGCTCACTCCCCGCGCCGACGGTTACCGGGAATGGGACACCACCATGAGCGCCATCAGTGGCGATCCGGAACTGACGGGTGAGGAACTACGCGCCTTTCAGGGTCTGTTCAATACACCCAAGGGCCCGGCAGCCACCGCCTCGACGCCGTCGCCCTGACAAGGCGACAGCGGCAAGCAGTCGGCTCAAGCTCCGGGTGAAGGCAAGCAACTGGAGCGGACCGTCAGTTGAAGTGGGGATCTGCCATCGCTCGGTGATCGGCTGGGCTGCCACTGTGGTCAGTGGTGTTCACGCAGCCGGGCGAGGAACTGCCGGACGAGGGCGTCTACTTCGCAGTCGGCGCTGAATCCCTTGAGCAGGATGCGTTCGATGTGAGCGATTCCGCTGCTGCGCCAGAGCCTGTCGAAGGCGGCGTCCGCGGCGAACTGTTCGTGCGGATGCAGGTCGTCGACCTCGATGGCACCCACCTGGCCGGAGGCGGTGACGATAAAGTCCGGGACCCAGACGCTGCCGCTGCCGAGCCAGCCCCTTGGCAGCGGGAAGACCGCGATGGTGGAATCCTGCGGCAGCTGTGCCTGCGCCCGCTTCAACGCCTCGTAGACGAGCAGTTGCTCCTGGGAGTCGGAGGCGAAACCGTCCGGCTGAGAGTCGCGACTGCCTCCGTGCCGCAGAGTCCGGGGCCTTGGCTGGGGGGTGTCTTGTTGATCAGCTTCTCTTGGAGGTTCTGCCGCCATTCGTCACCGGTTTCGGGGAGGGCCGGAATGACGCTGACGTTGTCCACCAGGAGATCGTGACGTGCCGCAACGTGGACGAACAGGGGCTGGATGGCGGCGAGGACCTCCCGGGTGAAGCGGCCAACGAGGTAGAGCGGCACGATGAGGGCGACGTCTTCGCCTTCCTCAGGTCCGGCGCTGGGGAAATGCTCGAGGTCTTCCACGTCCGCCAGTAAGGCTGCGGCCTGGCTTCCTCGTACAGCAGGAACGCGGTCTGGGCCAGGATGCGATGCAAGATGCTCGACAGGGGCTCGTCCGGCTCCAGTGACGTGTCCTCCGTCCGCACGGAGGGGCCTTGGACTTGCCCATCCCGAAATGGCCGCATCCGCACAACCGCGGCTGGGGCCCGTCGGACCAACTCGTCCGGCCCGGTTGGATGCGGCAGCTCGCGCCACACTGAGCAGCCTGGCTCAATCGGCGTGCTGTTCTAGAGAATCCTGCGCCCGACCCAAGACTCCGCGAGAAGATTCACTGGCTCGGTGGCCAGAACACAGCGGGTCACCGGTGCACGCGGTTTCCCGGACCGGCCGAACCACAGCACGCCGGTGAGAGTTGGATGGCGCTGACCGCTGCGAGAGTGAGATGAGCCGGGGGGGAACATGGCAAAGTGGTTTGAGCGTATGGCAGCGATTCCTGGTGTGCGGTTCACCGGGAGCCCGGGCGTCGTCCGCGAGGTGCTCGCAGAGGCGCATGTCCGTCCGCAGATGTCCTACGTCTCACTGATGTGGCCTACCGCTGAGGGCAGCACGTCGGCAACGCCGGCCAGCCGCCATATGCCGATGGAGGCAAGCGGAGCGGACCTGGTCAACCGAGTCTGGGAAGCGCTGGAGCTTCCCGGTGAAGCGATGGACTACCACTTCGTCCTCCAAGGTGCGGTGGACCGCTTGTGGAGCGGCAGACGCTTCTACCCTGAGGGGCTTGAGCTGCTTGAGGTGTTCGCGCTGCTGGACTTGGAGTTGATGGAGGCTGCCCCACAGGCGGTCTCCTTTGACACCGGCCTCGTCCCGGCTTCGTTCGTGCACGTGACGTCCGTTCCCCGACTGGTGATGCTGCTGGAGCGCGAAGGCGCCTTCACCGAAGCCCTAGAAGTGGCACGACGACTGGCTCCTTTCGAGCAGGGTGAGGATGCGGTAGCCCGCCTCTCGGAGAAGATTGGCGCGCTGGCGGCCGAGGCGACGGTTGGCGGGGCGGCATGAGTGCTGGGCTGGAGCAGCTGATCCCCTCGGCGTCCTTCCTGGAAGAGGCCTTCCTGCGCTGGGTACTCACTCCAGCCGCGCAGCAAGGAATCGTGGCGCATGTGCACAGCCAGCATCCGGTGACGGTCAACGAGCGCACCTACCGGCTGGACTATCTGATCGCAGGCGAGTCGCTGCACCTGGCCGTCGAACTGGACGGCTTCACCTTCCACAGTGACCGCACTGCCTTCACCTACGACCGGCTGCGGCAGAACGACCTTGCGGCCACGGGGCTGACGGTGCTGCGGTTTTCCTACGACGCGGTGCGCCTGGACACCGCACGCTGCGTTGCTCAGCTGCAGGCGATGCTGCGCCGGGATGCCGTGCTCTCGCCTCTGATCATTGCCGCGCCGCGCGTCGAGATCCCGGACATGGTGGGCGATCCCCTGCGGGCGGCCGACCCTCCTCGGGTAACACGGTCACCAGCCGATGAGGCCTACTTCACTGGCGTGCGCGCTCAGGTCGCCCGGGAGCCGTTGCGTACTTGCCAGGACGAGGCCCTGGCCGCGCTGGCCAACTACTACGCCTCCGGCGGTCGGCATGCGGCCACGGTGATGGCGGTCGGGGCTGGCAAGACCGCGCTGGGGGTGGCGGCTGCACTGTCGTTCACCAGGCGGCGAGCCCTGGTGGTGACTCCGGGCTCGGTCATCCGCGGCACCTTCGCCAAGGCACTCGACCCAGGAGTGCCGGGCAACGTCCTGTACGGGCTTGCGGGCGGCCCGCTCCTGCCGGGTGCACGGCCGCCGGCCACGCTGGTCCTGGACGCGGACGACGAACAGATCGGCCGGGTGAGTCGGCAGCGGATGCTGGCTGCGGACGTGCTGGTGACGAACTTTCACGCACTGGGCACCGGCGACAAGGACGGCGACCTACTGGCCAAGCTGGAGCCGGGGGATGTCGACTTCATCGTCGTCGACGAGGCCCACATCGCGGCTAGCGCCTCCTATCAGCGGTTGTTCGCCCACTTCCGGGATGCGCGCACGCTGTTGATGTCGGCGTGCTTCCAGCGTCTGGACGGCAAGCCGATCGACGCCGATGTCGTCTACCGCTACCGGCTGGTGGATTCCATCGCGGATGGCTCGGCGAAGAACCTGCGCGTGCACCGGTTCGCCCCGGATGCGGCGGCCACGGTGTACGAGGCGGTGTGGCCCGACGGGCGGCGTGAGCAGATCGTGGGCCGCGACGCCCTGCTGGCCGCGCTCGGAGACGAGCGGAAGATGGCCCGCATCACCGCGCAGTCCGATGCTTCAATCCGGCAGGTGATGGCCGTGACACGGGCCTGTTTGGACGCGCAGGCCAAGCTGCTGGCCCCCGTCAAACCCCGGGTCTTGTTTGCGGCGTTGGGGCAGGCCCACGCCCACCAGATCGCCCGGATTGCCGAACAGCACGGCATCTCCTGCGCCACGCTGCACCACAGCATGTCGGCGTCGGCGATCAAAGCCACCCGGCGGCGTTTCGAGTCGGACGCGGGTGATCTGCAGGGCATCGTGCAGTTGCGGATGCTCGGCCAGGGCTACGACTTCCCACCCATCACCGTGGTCGTGCCCGTGCGCCCCTACGGCAGCTTCGGCGAGTTCTACCAGTTCATCGGGCGCGGGGTACGGGTGCTGCAGCATCCCGGTCTGGCGGCCGATCAGCAGTACCTGGATGTGGTCTGCCATGCCGAACTCGGCCTCGAGGACCACCTGGAGGGCATGTGCGAGGACAACGACATGGATCCCGCGCTGCTGCTCGACGTCCCCCTGATCGATGCCGACACGCTGGAGGCTGGCGTCGTGGGTGGTGACGGCGCTGAAGAGGAGGCATCTGACAGTGCGTTCCTGGGCGGGGTCGATGCGTTCGTGCTGTACGAGCAGGGGCGTGTGGAGCAGCGGGTCGTGCACGACCTGGACCGGGTGGAGGCCCGGAGGGCGGAGCGGGAGTTGCAGCTGATGGCGCAGCGCTACGCCGTCTACGCGCAGAACACCGCGACGCCGATGCCGTTTGAGCAGTTCGTCGAGTACATGCGGAGGCTGACCGGTGGCCGGTGATCTGTCGCGCTGGTGGCAGCCTGCTCTCGACGCGTCTCCCGAGGACTGGCTTGCCCTGGAGGCTGCTGCCGGTCGGCAGCAGCGGTTCGCTCAGCTCGACGCCCTCGCGGCCCGGCTGCTGGCCGCGGCGCTGGCCGGCCGGCGGGTGGCCTCGGTGGTCAAAGGGACAGGGCCGGAGGCAGCCGACAGCGTCAAGGTGTTGAGACTCACCGCCCGGCAGAGAGCATGGTGCGCCGAGGCGTTCGGCGTTCAGGAGCAGCAGCAGCGCGGTGCCTGGTATCTGCCGCAGAAGATGTCACTGAAAGCCGGGGCGGTAAATCTGCCGCACCTGGTGCGCCAACGGCCCGCTCACGCGCTGACGTTGGCCGCGGACGACTCGGCTGGCATCATCCTGGTGGACGGGTCGGCCGACGCGGTGTTGCTGTGGTCGGTGCTGGTCCCGTTGTTCGAGACACTGATCGAGCCGATCCGGGTGCGGGCAACGGGCCCGGCCAAGACAATCGACGACCAGCGGCGGCTGTGGTCCGGCATTGAGGAGCGCTACCGCCTGCTCGGCATTGCCGACGAGGCGCTGGAGGACTTCACCTTCGGCGGCGGCTGGCACCGGTTGGACCGGCCGGGGCAGCAACGCGCCCGTCTGCGTCTCCTGGACTCTCTTACCTCCATCGATCCGATGCAGCTGGCCACCCGCCACCGCAGCCTGCAGCTGCAGGCCCTGATGGCCGCCTTCGCGAAGAAGGCCGCTAAGACCGGCACCGCCCTGGCGCGCCGGGTGCTGACGCGCGCCCTGCAGCCGGTCATCTCCGGCTATTTCGCCGGTGACTGGCTGGCCGTGCTGGACTACCTTCAGGCGCCGCCGCACCCGGACGAGGAGGTCATCACCGCACTGCCTGAGCCGCGCCTGTATGTGGGGATGTCCGCCCAGGCGGCCAGCATGGCGGCCGAGGCGGGCATCCCGGAGGACGAGATTCATGCAATGCTCGCGGCCTTCCTCGGCGGCCCGACCTCCCTCTCTCCCGTCGAGGAACGCGTGGCAGCCCTGCGCAACTGGTGGACGGCCTTCGACCAGGCGCACGCCGCCCAACGCCCCGGCATGCGGTCGCTGTGGGGACTCGTCGATGACAGCATCATGGCCTTCGTGCCGGACGATCACGGCTTCACCCAGCAGCTGTACCGGCAGGTGCTGCCCGCTGCGGTCAACGAGCAGGTGGACCGGCTGTGGCAGTGGGTGACGCTGCAGCGGCACGCCAAGAGCATCGTCAGCAACCCACAACCCCACCAGCTGATGGCCGAAACCCTCGGCCCGGCCCCGGAGTTCTGGCACGGCGTCGCGCTCACCGCCTGGTTCGTGTGCGAAGGCCCCTACTCCCGCGCCCCACTGTCCGGTGTGGCCGACTACTACAGCCGCCCCCTCGCCGCACTGCGAGATACCGGCTGCCCCGTCTCGCCAGACCTTTTCGAGGAACTGCGCACCGCTGAACGGCATTTGGGACCGGAGGAGGCAATCGTCAAGCGGCGCAGCGAGCTCCCGGTGGACACGGACGTCGGTTCCTTCAGCCTGACCATGAGCTACAGCAGCGGCAGCCGCAGGGAAGGCTTCGAGCGGGTCCGCGACATCGTCACCCGCCATCGCCGTGCCTGGGCCGAGCAGTACCTCGACACCTACCTTGAGCAGCGCTGGCGCACCGCGCTGGAAGACGTCGCCCGCGCCCATCACCGGCACGTGGCCGCGAAGAGCCGGCCGCCCACCCTGATCCAGTTCGCCGAGTTCGCCACCACCACGGCCAACCAGTGGACCGGCGGCGACCTCGGCGCGCTGTATACCGCGATCGGCGAGCCCGCACCCACCCAGCAGGAGCGCCCGGCCCGTCTCCTGCCGGGGGGCGACGGCCATGACTTCGCCCGCCGCGTCTACACCGCGCTCGGCGGCATCGCCGTCGACGACGATCTGCGCATGAACCAGCCCGAAGAAGCCGGACGGCAATGGCAACTCAGCTGCCTGGCCGTCGAAAGTCTGCGCTACGTGCAGCTCCACGAAGCCCTCGGCCAACCCCCCACACCCAAACAGTTCGGCTCCACGCGGCTGGCCTTGGTCTGGCCCGGAGGAGAAGCCGAAGGCTGGCCCGTCTTCCAACACACCCTGACCGCGCTCACCAACACCAACCTGCCCTCAGAGCGATCGGACGCCGGGCCGACCGAGAGCCACCGTGATGCCCCGCAAAGCGCCGGGAGGGCGCTGAGCAAGGGGGCGAACGCCCCTCTGGAAGCCGAAGCCGTCACGGTACGCCTCATCACCACCGGCGCACCCGTCGATGTCTCCGCCGTACTCCTCACCAGCCACGGCAGAGTACGCGGCGACCACGATCTCGTCTTCTACAACCACCCCCACCAAGACGGAGTCCACAGCAGCACAGCCGCCATCACCGCGGAACTACCCCACATCCCTGCCGACGTCCACAGCATCGCCGTCATCGCCAGCATCGACCTCGAAGCACTGCCTACGGCCGTCTTCGACCAGCAATCCATATGGCGTGCGGAGACCACCCAACCCTCGGGCACCAACTTTTCCTTCGAGCCAGCACCCTTCACTTCGGGCGAGACCGTCTCCATCGTCGTGGAGATCTATCGGCACGCTTCGGGCTGGAAAATTCGTGCTGTCGGTCAGGGCTACGACACGGGGCTTGCCGGCCTGGCCGCGGACTACGGCATCGACGTCGAACGCTGACAGCGAAGTCAACGCCCGCCGCGCCCTCTGCTGCCTCACTCGCCCTTGCGTGACCTACAACGCCCGCACGGGGCCCGCTGGTGGGCACCGCCCGGAAGGAGAGCAGAGGACAGTCGAGTCATCAATGCGGCGGTTGGCTTCGCCTGGAGATGCATGGGGGTGGTCATGGGGCGCAGGGCCGGTGACGTGGCGAGGGCGGACGGGCAGCAGGTGCTGCGGCTGCGGGCCATGGCTGCCGACATGGTCGTCGAGCTGCAGCGAGCGGATGCCAAAGCCACTGCTGTGTGCGGGGCGGCGGCGGGACTTCTGACGGCTGGCGTGGCGATGTTGTGCGGGGTGAATGCCCCTAGCGGCCTTAAGGTGGCGCTGCTGTCCACCTCGTTGTTGTTGACGGCGGCGGTAGGCGCGGCCTTGTGGGCTCTGCGCCCGGTTCTTCCCCCGGCCGGTGCGCCTGACGAACTGCTCGGGTTGCGGCGGGGAGCGGACGCCGGGTTGCTGGTGGCCTCATTTGCCGAGATGAGCAGTGCGCGCCAACGGGACCTGGCGGAGAAACGGTTGTCGGTGATGGCTGTTCTGGCGCGGCGGAAGTTCCGGGCGGTCCGTCTGGCGGTGGATCTGGTGGGGGTTGCCCTGACGGTGGCCGGAATTGGGCTGTTGATCACCTACATGCCATGTTGAGACCATCCGAATGTGAGGGGCGCCACACCTGGGGGGACTGTGTATCAGCCGCATATCACGATGATCGGTGAACAGTTGTGGTCTCAGTTGCGTGATCTCGCACCGCGGAGGTCGCGGCCGGCGCGCAGTGTGCTGTTACGGCAGGGCGATCCCGGGACGCATGTGATCCTGCTGGATTCCGGTTCCACGCTCGTGACGCTGACCGGCCAGAGCGGGGAACGGACGCTGCTGGCCGTGCGGGGAGCCGGTGAACTGCTGGGTGAGCTGGCGGTGCTGGACTCCCAACCCCGCTCAGCGTCGGTCATTGCGGCGGAGACCTGCATGGTACACATCGTCCCGGCCGCGGACTTCCTCACCTTCGTGGACAAATACGACTTGCTGGCGCCGTTGCTGCGACATGCCATCGCCCGCGTACGTGAGGCGGAGTCGGTGCGGCTCGAGCTGGCCACGGCGTCGGTTCCTGCCCGGCTGGCCTCGGCCCTGACCCGCCTGGCGGACCTCTCCTCAGCAACAACACGCGAGCTGTCGGTCCGTCTCACGCAAACCGAGCTTTCCCAGATGATCGGTGCCTCCCGCAACGCTATCGGCACCGCTCTCAGGCCGTGGCGCGAGCACGGCTGGCTGGACACGACCCCCGGCGGGGGACTTGTGGTGCGCGACATCGCGGCCACCCGACGGCACGTCCGCGCCGAAACGTGACGCACAGCATCACAGTGATGCCCATTCCTGGGCACCACCCGCAGAAGGCCTAAATCAGCATGGCACCTGCTGTGACCGCCATGACTGAAAGGCCCGGCTTCCATGGATGCATCTGTCCTTCCGGACAGTCTCGACGTACCCCCGGAGCATGCGCTCCTGGTCGTCGACATGAGGAACTACAGCCAGCTTCCCGAAGCGAAGATGGCTCCGATCCGCGCCGACCTGGATGACATCATCCTCAACACGGTCTTCCCGCACAGCGGGCTCGACGACCCCCGGTCGCGGGAGGGCGCTTACCGGGACACCGGCGACGGCGCCATCTGCGTGGTGCCGGCGCGTGACACGGCACGACTGGTGGACCCGCTGCTCGGCCACCTGAACGCGGCTCTTTCTCGCTACGACCAGTCCCGGCTGCGCGGCGGATCTGCGATCTGGGTCCGCGTCAGCGTCCACGTCGGTCCCCTCTCTTTGCCTGACCACCGGGGCGACGCCATCAACGAGGCCTGCCGCCTGGTCGACAGCCAGGCAGTGCGGCAGGCCATGACCGCGGCCACGAAGCACGGGGCCTACGTCGCGGCCGTCCTGTCAGGACCGGTGTTCGACCGCACCGTGCACGCCGGGCGCACGCCGCACCTGCAGCAGACGCACTTCCTGACGGCTGTCGCGCGCGTTGAGGGCAAGAGTTTCGAGCAGCCTTGCCAGCTTCACGTCCCGGGGATGGCGGCCGAGACGCTGCAGGGCTACGTCACCGAACGGCCCCCGGCCGCCGACGCGGTCCCGGCTGATCCGCCGCCGGCCCCTGCAGGTTCCGGGACCACGATGCAGTTCCTGGGGTCCATGAAAGACACCAACGTCATCGGCAGCGTCGGCACCTACTACCACAACAGTCCTGGGCGCTGACGCTCGCACTCAGGGTCCGCCGCTCCCCCATCACAGACGAGGCAGTGCATGTCAGAACAGGGTTTCGGGCCGTTAGGGCCCGATCATTCAGCCATCCCCCAGCCCGGTGAGCCGGAGCCGAATGGATCCGGCGGCTGGCGGCCGCCGTGGCGGCGGCAAGCGGACCGGCCAGAGAACTCTCCCCCGAGCGGCGTCCTGCCGCAGGGCTCGTCGGAAGGCCCGCACGCGGGCGCAGGCCCGGCGGATGCCGTGCCGGATGTACTCCTCACCAACGGCGCCGGCACTCATCTGTACGGCAGAGTCGACGTGGTCGCCGGCAGCATCAACAAGTTCGTCAGCCAAACGCGCAAGCTGGACCTGCTGGAGGGCGTGCGGATCGATCGCGGAGAGGTCCTGAGCCGGCCCTTCGTCTGCGAGGGGCAGTGGGCCGAAGCCTGGCAGCAGGCACTCACCCCGGAGGCGCCGCGACCGCGGCAGCGTGTGGTGATTGTGGTGGCACCTCGTTCCTTCGGCGCCACGACCTTCGCGTTGCGGCTTCTGGCCGAGCACACCGACAGTACGACCACGCTGGTCAAACTGGACGGGGACTGGAATGCGCCGAGCCAGGGGCGGCTGCCGTTGGAGGAAGAGCACGCCTACCAGCTGGACCTGAAGGATCCCGAGAGCGACCGGCCGTCGGCGGATTTCCTCGATGCCCTCAGCACATTCGCCGACCACCTCGGGGATGCCCGTTCCTACCTCGTGCTGACGGTCGCCCAAGAGCTGTGGGACGACCGGCTGACTACCCGCAAGGGTGTACAGGTCGTGTATCTCAGCGAGCCTCCGGATGCCCTGCGAGTGGTGGAAACCCTTCTGAACGCGGCCGGGCATGCGCCGCTCGTCGCCGACCTTCGCTCCTTCCCGAAAACCGTGGCCTCGCTGCGGGGACTGCACGCTATGGCAGCCGTACGCGCCGCGAACACCATCGTCATGACGTGGCAGGAGCACAAGCGCCTACAGGACGCCCGCACCTCAGCGACCCTCCCCCGGTCTGCACCGGCCGACGCCGATCTCAGCCTGGAAGACCGCATCACCGCAGCGCTGTCGGACTGGAGGGATCACCTCGACGGGCTCTTCGGCGAGGTGGCGACCACTCACGACAATGCCAAGGGCTCCCTCACGCTGGAGGACCGCTGCCTGCTGCTGGCCCTGGCGGTGCGCCAGTCGGCTCCCCTGCCGATCGTGGCCAGCACCGCACGCGCCCTACACCAAGCCCTCGCCCCGAAGGACGCGGGCACCAGGTCGAGCCTCTCACCCACTCAGAGTTCCTTCGCCGGCCGCGGGCTGCGCCGCCGCATCCAGGACGTCGGCGCAGCCGTCGGCTCCCAGGACACCGTGCTCTTCGACCGGCCCGCCTACGGCCGGGCCATCCTCGAGTACGTCTGGGACAACTACGAGGCCATCCGCGAGGCGATGCTTGCCTGGCTCGTGCAGAGCGCCGCCGGCTACAGCACAGCCGATCTCTCGGTTGCCGCCCTGTCCGCCCTGGTCCTGCGCCACGGCACGACCGCCCACCTCACCACCCTGGGCGCCATCGCCCGCGAATCCCACCCCGACCTCCTCAGCGCCGTCCTGGACGTAGCCGTCCACGACGAACACGTCGGACGCCTGGCCTGGGACGTTCTGTACCGCTGGGCCGAGCAGAAGCCCTACGCGCCCACCGTCATCTCCACTTGCCGCCGCGTCCTGCACGACGACGCCGCCAACGCGTCAACGGCGAAAAGGGCCATGGTGCGACTGCGGCGCATCGCCCACACCACCAGCGAGCCGGACCTGCGCCGTGACGTTCTCAAGGCCTTCGAAGAACTGGCCAGCCGGCCCACGGGCACCGCCCGGCTGGTGGCCGAAGTCCGCGACTGGCAGGAGTCCCAGGCATCCGCGAAGAGCGGGAGCTTGGCCTTTCTGGCCCTGATGCCCGTCCAGGACGACGGCATGCCCTGGCTCATGTCCGACCGCGCGCCGGACATCGACGTCCAGCGGGCCTTGCAGGACCTCCTCAGCAGTCCGGACACGACGGCCGAGGCCATCCCGTACCTCACCGGATGGATCCGTACGTGCGCGCCCGACCCCGCCTCCTACGGTCGCCTGCGCGACCAGCTTCTGCCGGCGCTGCGCGGTCACAACATGTTCCACGCCGGCATGGAGCTGATGAAGGCTCTGGCCGACGTCACCACGCCCCAGGGTGTCAACGCCGGCGAGGACTTCTACCAGCACCTGGTCGACCACCGTCTGCAGCCGGTGTTCTCTCTCACGAGGGACCCGGCATGAGGTGGCCCTGGCAGCGGGCGGAACGCACCACCACCTGCCCGCTTCCACGGCTGCTGGCCAGCGCGACCCCCGGCATCCCGTTCGAAGCGGTCTACACGCTGCGCTGGCGTCCCACACTGCGCCTGCGCCCCAACCTCGACGACCTCGTCCGCGCCGACGTCCATCAGAAGGCCGCCGCGACGGCGGCACGCTGGGACGCCGCCGACCTGCCCGCTGCCCAGGACGCCCTGAACGCCGCTTTGGGCGCTTCGCACGAGGGCAACCGCCACTATCGGATCCTGGCAACCCAGGTGGTGTTGCGTCTGTCGCCGGAGTCCCGGGAACGTCTCGCGCAGCGCACAGCGGACACCGAACGCATCCGGCGCCTGCAGTTCCTCAAGACACACCTTTACGACCACCCCGGCCTCGTCGTGCTCGACCGTCTCGAAGGCCACCCCGGACACCTCCCGGACGAGGAGACTGCCGCGCTGCAACGCCTGGCCCGCACGATCAAAGGCTGTGACCAGTGGTGGTATCCGCTGCTGGAGCAGTGGGAACAACTCGGCGACGGCTTCAGCGATGCCGACAAGCAGCAGCGGGCGATGCTCGCCCTGCTCAACTCCGTCGCCGCGCTCAACGGCAGCGCATCATCCGCGGCGCAGGCGCCCGCCAACTGACGTCCATCACACGGCCCTTGGCACGTGGCGAAACAAGGACTCTCACCGTGAAGCTTGTCCTTTGGAGAGCCGTGCTCTCCCCCCTGACCAGCCTGCAGGCCCTGCTCCTGCAACGGCGAAGCAAGACGCCGCTGTCCTACGACACGGCCTGGCGGCAGGCCCGCACGCTGCACGCACCTGACGAAATGGTCTACCGGCTCCACGGACACCACGCCGCCCCCGTCCCGTCCGACACGCCTGACCCAGCCCGCCCGTCCCCTCCCGACCCGACGGCGCGGCCAGAGGGCGGACCGCGCTGAGTACGCGCTCGGGAAATCCGCCTCCTCCCGGCCGGCCTGCACGCTGCTTCCGCAAGAAACCAGAGCCACGCAGGCGGCGAGTGAAACTGCCGGGCACCCCGGGGCTGGCGACAAGCCTGGGCGGGTCACAGCAGCTGTACATGCTCCAGGCTGGCCCGCAGTACCGGCGAGGCGTCTTCAACGACGTGTCCGTGCTCCAGGCTCTTGAGGATGACCTTTTCCTTGGGTGCACGGTCCACGTGGAAGGTGGACCACAGCCGGCACGTAGGACAGTCCCGGCCGACCAGGAACGGGCGCAGGAGGTGCAGCTCGTGGTCGCTGTCGCGCATGTAGAGGCTGCCGGCCTCGAGGTCGTTGCGGGGCACCGTCATGGTGCGGGTCGGCACGACCGGATGATCGCCTGTCAGCTCACGGTATTCGAGTGCGGCAGTCCGGGTGAGTGCATCCCAGCGGACGGTCGTGAGGTGCAGGAGAGGCCAGTCCGCGAGAAACCTCGCCGCCTCCAACAGGCAAGTCAGGTCGGCAAGGGCCTCTGAGGTAGCCCGCGGCAGGTCCACAGGGTCGATCCGCCGCAGGTGTGCCTGGTCGTTACGGCGGTCGCTGAGTCGTTGGCGAGCCTGGGCGGTCTCCTTGTTGTCGAGCAGAGACCGCAGGTCGTGAAGCGGGTGTCCTGGTGGCAGAGCGCGCAGTTTGCGGCTGGTGGAGACCTCTTGCAGGACGAAGGCCCAATCACCGAACCCGGGACCACCACGTCCAGCGGACAGCTTGTCCTTGATGGCGGTGGCCGATCCGAGTTCGATGCCTGAAGACGAGGCGAGTGCCAATGCCAACTGGGCCGTGTAGCACAACAGAATCTCGGTCGTGTCCAGCACGGCCGCGTAAGCGCCCTGCGATGGTCCGGCGCTTGTCTGGGCCTCAGCCTCACGCCAGCGGGAGGCGACAGGATAGGGGAATCGGGTGCGCACCGTGTGGCCCAGGTCATCCAGCAACGATGCGGCCTCGACACGCAGCCGCAGACCTCGACCCGATGCGATGATCCGCGACCGCGCCGCAGCCGCAGTCCTGTCCAGGAACACCGAGGCCAACAGGGAGTCTGCTTCCTCCTGCCACTCCTCAAGACGCGTCCTCGCAGCGGTGACGTCGTCCAGCGCCTTGGCAAGTGCTTCGTCAGGTTGCGGAATCGGCAAGGCCCGAAGCTTGCTGCCTCCCAGGTGCAGTCCCGCCTGCAGTCCGATGAGCTTGCGGGCCAGCGGCATGCCCAGGAACAACACGGCAAAGCGGCGCTGCTGCGCGTCCAGACCGGGGCGAGGCCTCAGCGGAATGGCCATGTGAGTCGCCGCCGCGGGGAGGTCCTGGGGGGTCAGTTCCGCAACGACGAACCCGCCAGGATCCGTTGGGTGTTGGACGGAACGCACCAAGAGGTCACCGGGGGCCAGCAGATGCGACTCGGGAACATGCCCCCACAGTGTCTCCTCCGTGGTGGGTGCAATCGTCCCGTCACGTCCGACATCGCGCCCTCCCAACAGCCGTACCGCACCGGGGTCTTCTGCCGAGCAGGTCCAGTTCTTCGCGTCGGCAAGATGGAGCGTCGGCAGCTGGTGATAGAGGTCGCCGAGCAAGCTCACGCCACCAAATCCGGCAAGGTCAGAGCGGCGGTCTTCGATGTCCGGGTCGTGAAGATCGAACGCCAATGATGCTGCGGGATCGGGGCGCCTACGGGCCACGTAGCCATGGCGCGCTCGGCCCCCGCCCCGGGAGAGCAGCCCCTGGAAGTCCTTCTCTACGGCGCCTTCGTCGTCCCGCGCAGAGAATCGGAAGATCTTCAACAGCTGCTGGTCAGCTGTGCGGGCGCGCAAGAAGACCGCTGCCGTTTCAAGGCCAGCATGGAAGCCCTCCATGGCGCCGTGACCGTACACCACGAGCAGTGTGTCCCAGTGCTCAGCGACGGCTTCTCTCACGTCCACGGCCCACGGAGCCTCAGACGCGCACATCTGCGAGGGCACAAGAACCCCGAGCACGCTGTCAGAAGAGGCTGGTCGGCATGACCGCAGGACAGCATCTTCCCAATGCGAGGACGTCTTGCCTGCCGAGCGTTTCGCCGATGAGGTCCGCCCCCAGGGCGGCATCAATAGGACGGATCCAGCAGCCAGCAGTTCAGTCGCACGTGCCGACAAGGTCTCCCACGTCGGCTCATGCTCAGCCGGCCACTGCGCAGGAGCTTCGAGGAGAGGTCTCCCCTCAGGGCGACAGATGGTCAACACAGTGGGCGCCGAAGTGCCCAGAGACCTGAACGCCTGCATCAGCAGCCGCTCGAACAGCGGTGTCAGGACTGCAACACGCCGCTCCGCGTGCTCCTCGGCCAACGCTCCCCCTCTGCCTCCCCATGCGCAACCACGGCGAACCCTACGTGATCGGAATCGCTCCACGCGCGCCCTCCAGGAACGAGCCTGACCTGCACCGGAGCCACTCATCCCGATAAGGGTTCTCGACGACGTCAGGGAATCTCAGATGAATCGAGGTCCCGCAGCTCAAACCCATCAACACTTCAGGCCACAGATGCACGCACCGTCAAACCTGCTGGTAATCAACTCGCAAGCGAAGTCAAGATCAATCTCATACACGGGCAGGTACTCAAGTCGACGGAGCGGCGGACAATCTCAGGCACCTGAGACGAGGTGAGAACCCACAGTGGGCCAGGGTCGTCAGCGCCTGGCGGCTGCAGGTCAGCTGCCGCCGGGTGCCGATCTGTCGTCGCCGAGCGGCCAACTCCCGCCGCAGCAGACGCAGCGCGGAGGTGAACAGATGCAGTCGGATGGGTGGGCAATGACTCGAGGCTCTACGCGGCGAAGGCTGCTGTCGGCCGACAACCCATCTACCTGGGGCTTCGTTGTACCGTCACCGCGCCCCCTCGATCTCACAGCCAGGTTGGAAGAGGCTCGGTGTCGATTCATGCTTCGGAGGCGGTCGCGAGGGCGGCCGCCTCCGAGAAGAGTTCGACTTACGCGGGCGGTTATTCCCGAGTGGCTGGGCCCCTCAGAGTGGGTACTTAGCGATGCGTCGACCACGCATCATATACGGTCGTGGACCGTTGATCCGACTGTTCACGGTTGATTCTTCCCCAGGCTCCGAAGGTAGACGTATGTCAAGATCCAGGGGACCACCATGATCGCCAGAAGCGCCCATCCACCCGCGTTTCCTGACGCGATGAGAAATATGGATAGGACCACGCCGAGGGCGACCAGCACAGTGCCCATGGTGAAGTAGCGTTTGACACCCGCTCGCTGCTCCATCGTCCATCCGAGGCGCTGGCGTTCCATACTTCCTCCGTCGAATCTACTAGGCTGATTTCTTCATGTTTTCGCGGTCATATCCCGGAGACCACGCTGGAAGCGACTTGACTGGCTCCCCATGCGCCTGCGTAGCAAGCGGCCGTGCCTGCGACGTCGGAGACTCCACCCGTAGGGATTGTGCCAGCCACCATGACTGATTCGCACAGAATGCCGAATGCCGCACCGGCGATAACTCCGGCTACGTCGCCCCATAGAGCCTGGGTGTCTCCCTGCGCCAGGTGGGCTACGGATTGGGTGATGTCACCGGCTGGCCCCAGGATGTCCCACGAGGCCAGACCGCTGGGGTCAGATCGGTTTATTGGATCACCGCTTGCGTACGCATAGGAGTTGTTCTCCTGACCAGAAGGGTCGGGTTGGGTGAAGCGGCCGAGCGTGGGGTCGGTGTAGCGGGCGCCCATCTTGTACAGCCCGCTCGAGTCCAGGTAGGCGCCGGTGTAGCCGAAGGGCTGGTCGACGGAGGCCGAGTTCCCGGAGCGTGCGTTACCCGTGGGGCTGTAGTCCCAGCGGCCCTGCTTGGCACCGGAGTTGTCCACGAGGGCGGATGGGGCGCCCTGGTTGTCGGTGACGTAGTAGTACGGGTTGCCGCCGCTGGTCACGCCGATCAGCGGCACCGCCCTGGGCGTTGCCCCGGAGAAAGCTCGCGCGCGTGTCACGCACTACCTGCTGCTCGGAGCGGGCGGCATCCGCTGAGCAGCGTCGGCGTCCGCAGTCTTCGGCCGTTGGGATGATGGGAACGGCGAGTTCTCCCCCGGGCGGCTTCCGCTCGGCTAACAACGGGCCATGCTCTCGAAGTTCATGGCTCCTGTGGCCGCCGCGCTCGTCTCCGCTTCCCCGGCTGCGGCCCACGCACCGGCTGCGGCCACGACGCTGCCGCTCACGGCGGCCGTCGAACGGCTCCCGGCTGCCGCCGAGTCCCGTGACGGCTACCAGCGCGACCTCTTCAAGCACTGGGGCGACGCCGACCAGGACGGCTGCGACACCCGCGCCGAAGTACTGATCTCCGAGTCCCGCACCGTGCACACCGGCTGCCGGGTGACGGCGGGCACGTGGTTCTCCTACTACGACGGGGTCACCGTCACCGACGCGGACGCGCTCGACATCGCGACCACGTCGTGCCGCTCGCCGAAGCATGGGACTCCGGCGCCTCGGCCTGGACGCCGGAGCACCGGCAGGCGTACGCCAACGACCTGGATGCCGACAGCAGCCTCGTCGCGGTCACCGCCCGCACTAATCGGTCGAAGGGCGACGGCGACCCGTCCGAGTGGCTTCCCCCGCTGGCCGACGCCCGCTGCACGTACGCCGCGGACTGGGTGGCGACCAAGCTCCGCTGGAACCTGACCGTCGACCCTGCCGAATGCGCCGTCCTCACCGACATCGCGGCTGGGTGTAGGCAGCAGGACGTCACCTATGAATCCGCTGCATAGTCGACTTCGCGTGCGCCGCCCTCTGAGTCGCCAGTGACCTGGCGGATCTGACTCTTGCGGGGGCTCGACCTGTCGGAGGTGCAGGGCGTCGCGCGGTTTGCCCCTGGCGACCCATCAGGTATTCGTCCGTGTGCTGTCCGGTTCGTGCGGCAGCGGGCGCCGCACGAAGGCCGGAGGGGCAGCGCGGGGTGGTCTGCCGGATCAGGTCCTGGATGTCTTGATCGGCTGGCGAGCCGGGGGCGTCACCGTTTTCCGGGTTGGTCGGCGTCGCGGTGAGGGCTGCCTTGACTCGGTCGGCGAAGTCGGCTCCGGGGAGGGGGAGTTCCATGTCGGGTTCGCGGAGGTAGCCGACGGTGACGGCGGTGGGGATGAACGCCATGAGGCGGGCTACCGCTGTAGTGCGGGGGCGGCCGGTGTGGGTTTCCTTGGCGAGGTGGCGCAGGATCCGCAGAACAGTGCTGGTGGATGTGCTGGTGACGCGGTTCAGCGCCGGCGCGTGCGGGGGCGGCCGACGGGCCCGCGCACCCGCACCTTCTTCAGGACGGGGATGAACGGCGGGCTGTCCGCTACCTGGCCCGTAGTCAGGACGAACGCCAGCGGGCGGCACTTCCGGTCGGCGGCGAGGTGGACCTTGCTGGTCTGCCCGCCTCTGGAGCGTCCGAGGACAGCGGCCTTCAGCCGAAGTTTCCGCCGTCGCCGGATGCGTCGTCGTTCCTCCCGCGCGGGATCCTCTTCAGCGTCCTGCCCGCTTTGTTCTTCGAGGCCGTCCCTTTTGACCTGGCCGTCTCCTCCTCGGCTGCGGCTTTCTCCAAGGCGGTGATGACGTCCTCGTGGAGGTGCATCCCGGCCGCGTCGTGGTGGGCCCGGGAGGTGGTGGAGTCGATGCTGACCAGGGACAGGTCCACCTCACCCCGCTCTCTCGTCCAGCTTGAGCGGCTTCAGCGCTCGGCGGGCCGCCTCGGTGGCCTCCTTGGGCACGGTGTAGCCGCGCTTGCGGGCCTCGGAGGTGACCCCGGTGATGCGGCGCTCGATGGTGTTCGGCGGCGCCTTGACCACCTGATCCAGGTAGGTCATGAACGATACGAAGGTGCCGACCGTGATGGAGCTGAGCGGCAGGGGGGTGCCGGTCGTGGCGGCGAGCCAGGTGTGGAACTCGCGCCAGATCTCCGAGTCCCGGGCGTAGCCGTCGCGGGTCTTCTTCGGCCGGATGCGGTTCAGGTAATCCTTGGCGTCCGCGTCCAGAGCCGCCAGGACGGCGGCCACCGGGTCGGGCATGGCGACCTCGCCGGCGCCGGGGACGTCGTCGTCCACCAGTTCGGCGTCGACCACCTCCACAGGCTCCAGCGCGGTCCCGTGCTCCTCTTCGACGCCGGTCACTTGGGCGGCTTCTCGCCTGCGCGCTCCAGCGCCAGGCGCAGCGTCTGGCGGGCCTGGGCTACCTCCTGGGCTGCTTCCTCCAGCCGATCAAGCGCGTGGTCCAGAGCAGCGGCCGCCACAGTGACGCCGGGGGCGGGCGTCGGCTCAGCCCCGGTATTCCGCTCCGCCTGGGCTTGATCGGCGAGGACCTGTGCCGTCTCGACGTCCAGGACGCCGGAAACACCATTGATCATGCTGGTGACCTGCTGGTCGCCGCCCATGAGCCCGTAAATCACGTTCTGGGTCTTGCCGCTTCCAGCGATGTAGAGGTAGCTCTCGCCGCGCACCAAATGCAGGGTCGCCTCGAGTTCCGCGCGCCACTTGTTCCGCAGGTCGCGGTGTTCCTCGAGCGACAGGTCCTTGTACCGGGCGATCGAGTCGATGATTCCGTCCATGGTCTGACGGGTCGGCATGCGTTGTCCGCTGAGCGCGTGCATGAAGGTGGAACGGGCCAACGGGCCGAACTGGGCGAGGTCACCGACTGGCCTGTCCTGCACGGTGTCCTGGACCAGGTCGCGGATTTGCTCGACGAAAGCGGCGACGATCGGGTCGGCTTCGTCGGAGATCGGTTTCATCGGGCGTCCGGGTCCGGCCATCACGCCTCCCCCTCCTCTACCAGCATACTTAGTAGTCTCGGTTTTTCCATGCTATTTTCCACCAAACGAGAAAACTCGTCCAGTACTACGGTCCGACCTCGGGGGGTCCCCGTGTTCCTGCTCGCCGCTTCCGCCAACTCGTCCAACGCCGCATGGATCACGGTCGCCACCTTGGCCGCCCTGGTGGTCTTCCTCGTAGGCTTCTACGGCTCCCAGAAGCCCAAGCCGGTCGGCTTCGAATTCGGCTTCTACCCGGCGCTGTTCCTCGGCGCGGGCGGCGCCGGGGTCACCTTCTTCGGCCTGTTCGGGGTGTTCAGCACGCTGCACCTGATCTGACCGCAACTCCTCGCCGAACACGGCCGGTTGGATCCTGCGCCGTCGCACCCGCACCTGGGGCGCGGCGGCGCACTTCTGCGCGGTGCGTACGGTCGGGCTCATCGGGTCGGCTCCGATCCGTGGCCCGGAACGGGGGCGCGCTGCTGGCCGAGCAGGTCCGTCTGCGTCTGCGGCGTTCCCGCGCGGGTCGCCGTCCCGTCAAGCGCGGTGGCCTGGGACTTCAGGCGGCGGGCGAAGCGCTGGTGGGCGGCCTGCTTGGTGGTGCCCACGGCCTTGCCGATGTCCGTCCAGGAGGAACCGCGCTGCTGGGCAGCGGCCGCGGCGATGATGCCGGCGGCCCCCGTGACGGCCTCCAGTCGGGCGACCGCGGCCAGCGCGGCGAGCGGGCGCTCCTCGGCGAGCACGGCCAGGCGCTCACGCACCTCGGCCAGCAACTCGGTGACGTCGTCGGGCACTGCGGCGCGCTCGGCGGGGGCGACGTGGACGTTCTCCCACTCGGCGTACGGACTGCCCTCCTTGCCGGGCCCCTCGGTCGCCTCCCAGTCGCCGAAGACGACCGGGTAGACAGTGCTGCCGCGCCAGGTCGTCAGGACGCGGGAGTCGTTGACGGCGTAGCAGTCGCATCCGGCCCGCACGCCGACGGCAAGAGGCCTGCCGTCCTTGCCGTCGAAGCACCACCATGCCGAGTTGCCTGAGGCAGGGTTGTCCTCAGCGATGGCGTCCCGCCCGTCGGCGAGCACGGCCACGGCATACCCCTCATGGCGTCCATCCTTGGTCACCCAGCCCATGAGCCCCCTCACACCAGAACGCCAAGGATTCTTGACGCCGAGGACAATCCCACGATCATCGTCCCCTCGTCAAGAATCCTTGACGGCACTATGCGCATGCCCGGTTTATCGCCTCGGATATGGCACGTTATGCGAGGCGAGACGCGTCAGGCTCACGGAGCACGACGCGTGACCCAGGACGACGCCACCCGCTACCAGCTGCCCGCTGAGGAGAACCGCCGCATCTTCGCCGCCGACATCGTTCCCGAGCAGCTGACCGGCCCCACGCCGCAGGACCCGGCCACCGCGGTCTTCCTACTCGGGCAGCCGGGCGCGGGCAAGACGCGGGTGGCCCAGCTGGTGGCCGAACAGCTCGGCCCCCGGGCGGCTTCGCCGACATCGACAGCGACCTCTACAAGCCCTACCACCCGCAGTACGCCCAGCTCATGGCCCAGGACGATCGGCTCATGACGCTCTACACCGGCCCCGACGGACGGGCCTGGATGCGCCAGGCCCAGCAGTTCGTCCGGGGCGAGGACCCGCTCTCCAACGGACAGAAGCTCAACGCCCTGGTCCAGGAGATCGCCATGGGCGATGGCGGAGACGAGGGCCTGCTCGTGCCGCGCCTGCATGCCGGAGGCGTAGCCGCGCAGCGCGGCCGAGCTTTCGACGAGGGTCCAGAACGAGAGGGATTCCGGTGTGGAGAACCATCGGGCGGCATTTCCCGCCCTGGGACGGCGCCGGCCCGCACTCGGGCGACCGCAGCCCCCACGCGCTCTGCTCCCGGCCCGACGGGCATCCGGTGCGCCTGTTCGAACTGCAACGCGGCGGCGACTGGACGCTCTACCGGTGCGGCGTCGGCCCACTGCCCGAGGCCGCCGCGGTCACTGCCTACGCGATCGGCTCCGGCCTGCTCGACCCGCACGCCACGGCACGGTCGGCGTATCAGGCTCACGACGACGAACTCATCCTGGTCCGCCCGGACGGACACGTCGGACTGCGCACCCGGGACGCAGCCGCCGTCACCGCGTACCTGGCCGCCGTGACGCCGAGCTGAGGGGGAACGCGGTCACATCACACAAGAGGCGGAAGACGACGGCTTCGTATGCGTCCTCTGCAGCAGCGATCTTCCTGCGGCAAGGAACGAGGATCCCAGCGCGTGGCTGTGGAGGTCACAGCCACTCCCCCCGCTCGACGGCCAGGTGCAGTTTGGTGGTGAACCCGCCGCGCGAGCGCCCCAGTCCGTGATCCCCGGGCTCTTCATGGACACCGCCTGGTGGCTCCTTCTGCCAGGATGGCGCCGTCGGCCCGAGCCGGCCTGATCCGGAAGAAAGGACCCAGGTCCTGTGTCCTTGACTTCACATTGATCGGACCACGTGCGAGGCTGCTGGCCATGCCGCAGCTCGGTCACCGCCTCCGGTCCTTCAGATTCGCGTTCGGACTCGCTCCAACGAGCTTCGCGGCATGCCTGGAAACAGACGGCTCACTCCTGGAGCACGCCCTGGCGGATGAGGCGACGCTCTGTGGCATCCCTCGGCGCAAGGTGACGGTCTATCGGCATCTGTTCGTTGCGAGGAGGTCCGGGAGGTGCTCGGACTGCCGAGTGAGGGCAGCCGACGCCTCCACCGGGGCCTGAGTCAGGCCCCTGGCGAGCGGCCATCCTCAGTCTTTCCAAAGCGCGTCCAGATCAAAACTTGCCGTACTCGTCCCTACGGTTGACCAGTTGTTCTCCCGCACTCATCACCACCCCGACGTGCCGGCAGCCCAACGCCGCGAACGCGCCCGGATCCGCAGCGAGAAGGGCATCCGATGGGAGGACGCCCCCTGGCCGCAGCAGCGTGAGCGTCCGGGCGCCGCGGTCATCACGGCGGACGACCGGGCTGCCGATCAGCTGACATGTGCGGCAATGGTCCGTGCGCACTCCATCGACTCGGCATGCGTGGTGTCCACCTCCAGGTCATAGGCCATACCCCGGTGGACCACGTCCGCCTGGGAGGCCGCCATTCCGATGACCCGGTCACCTCGTGCGACCTCACGGCCTGCGGCCACCGCACTGTCACACCGGACGCCGACCCACAGCACCCGCAGTTCACCCAGAGCCTTCTGCCATCGCTTCTGCGAGTCCGCTCCGCCGAGGAAGACCTCATCGACGATGACCCGGGCACCCGCACGGGCCATCGCGGCGACCCCCTCGATCCATGCCGCTTCCAGCGCCCGGAACTCCGGGCCGACGATCACCTGTCCGTCCGGAGCGAACTCGATCCCCGCGTCCGACGCCTGCAGGGACGCCGGCATCGCGTCGACCAGCGTGTCCGTCCCGAGAGCCAGGCACGGATCCGGCAGGACCGCCTGCAGACACCGGGCGATCCCTGATTTCCCCGAGCTGGAACCACCGTTGAGAACGATCACCTCAGTCATCACCGCGCCACAGTAGAGGCAGCGCAGCAACACTCGAAACGGATCTCCGCGAACGCGGCCCGCCCACCCCGACCCGGTGAACCTTCACGGTCAGAGCACTACTGAACTTGATTGGGTGATGTCGGTGCCGTTCGGCTGACAGCTGGTTGTCTGCACCGGTAGCCCTGGGGTGTGAGGTACGCGCAGGGCGGCGGGCTGACCGACGCAGAGAGAACCACGCGGGAGCGGTTACGGCTCCAGGCCGTGGAACGTTTCGAGGGCGGGCGGAAGAACGCGGAGATTGCGACTGCCCTGGGTGTCAGCGTGCGATCGGTGAAGCGGTGGCGCCGGGCCTGGCGCGAGCTTGGCGAGGCAGGAGTCCTGTCGAAGGGGTCTCCGGGAAGACCTCGGCTCAGTGAAGTTCAGATCGTTAGGCTGGAGCGTGAGTTGGAGCGCGGTCCGCTGGCTCACGGCTGGGCGGACCAGCGGTGGACGCTGGCACGGATCAAGACGCTGATCGGCCGACTGTTCCATGTCTCCTACACGGTCGAGGGCACCTGGCGGCTGCTGAAGCGGCGCCGCTGGAGCTGGCAGCAGCCCGCCCGGCGGGCGATCGAGCGCGATGACGACGCGGTCGAGGTGTGGAGGAAGGAGACCTGGCCGCGGGTAAGAGCACCGCGGCGGAGCGCGGGGCCTGGATCCTCTTCGAGGACGAGGCCGGGCAGTCGATGACTCCGCCGCGTGCCAGGACCTGGGGCCGGATCGGCCAGACCCCGGTCGTGAGGGTGAGGGGACGGGGCTCCGGGCGGGTGTCGATGGCGGGCATGGCCTGCTACAAGCCGGGCGAGCGGTCCCGGCTGATCTACGCGATTCGCGAGTACCGGGGCCGCAGGGACGAGCCGAAGGGCTTCGGCTGGCGCGAGTTCCGCGCCCTGATCGTCCGCGCCCGTATCCAACTCGGTGGCCCGATCGTGCTGGTCTGGGACAACGTCCGCCTGCACCTGACGGCTGGCATGCGGGAGTTCATCGCCGCGAACGCCGAGTGTCTCACCGTGTTCCAGCTGCCCACCTATGCCCCGGACCTCAACCCGCAGGAAGGTGTGTGGTCGCTGGTCAAGCGCGACATCGGCAATCTCGCCGCGGCCGACCTCGGTCAGATCACCCGGGCCGTGAAGCGCAAGCTCAAGATGCTGCAGTACCGCCCCGAAGTGATCGACGGTTGCCTCGCGGGCACCGGTATGGCCCTTTGATCGAAGCAGCGCGCAGTCAAGAACAATCTGAGCGGTAGGCGAAGGGCCTGTCGGAGCAGCTGGTGCATTCGAACAGGTAGATGCCGCCCATGTCGCCGAGCATGAGCCCAGGGGGGCATTGGATCTCGGTGCGTTGTTCGTATGGAAGGTCCCAGATGGTTCCCATGGCCGGGGTGTCCTCGATGGGCAGCCACGTGCGCCAACTCTCGCCATCGAACTCGTTGCTGCTGATCGTCAGGAGATGCTCCATGCGCACACGGCATGTCGGGCACGTCGGCCAGTTGGGCTCCTGCGTCCACGTCGGATACCCGCCGACCTTGACGCCGTCCGACACGGAGAGGTGGGACCAGTAAGACCAGCCGGTTTCCTCCTCCAGCTGTTCGAACCTGGCTTCGAGCGCGTCGGCGACCTCGTCCGGGAGGTCCCAGTTGGGGTAGTCGGTGACACGCTCAGGGTGCAGGACGCACGGGTCCGGAAGGTAGTCGTTGTCAGCGCCGGTCGGGCGGGGTCGGTTGGCCGGCTGCAGGTCGCTCAGGGAGCCGTCTCGCCAATAGATCTCAGGGCGGGGAACGTAACCGTCCTCGTGATCGAAGGGGCACCACAGCACCTGCAGCAGATCAGTGGCGCTGGGGAAGGCCAGGTCAGGCACGTCGGCCGCGAAGAGCTGGAGGACCGGGACGAGCGGGATCGGTCCCTGGGCGGGAGGGGAGAACGCCGTGCGCGGGTGGTCGTCCTCGCAATGGGGCCAGGGCTCCGAGAGCGGCCAGAGCACGGGTCCGCCGAGCGAGCTTTCCCGCGCGCTCGGATCGCCGAGGCGCGGATGCAGGCGAACGGCCGTCTTCCGATAGCTGGCCACCTCAGGGATCAGCGTCTCGACATCGAGCGGACGTGGCGGGGTGGTGCGAGCCATCGGAGTGCTCCTCACAGACCAAAGCGTTGGCTTGGCCACGGCCGAGGCCGCGGTGGGCTGAGAGTAGCCGCACGGTCCGTCGGATCCAGCAGCAGGCCCCGTTCTCGGTCACGGGACAGCGCGCGGTCGGCCCTGACAACACCCGACATCACGAGTTCAAGTTCAGTAGCTGACGCCGTGACCGGGTTGCACGCGATGGACCTGAATTGCTGAACACCGTTGTCACCGAATGCGGTTGAGGCAGCCGGGGGGTCGCGCGGCCTGGTGGCACGCGACGGCATGTCGCCGGCGGCTGCAAGTCACACCGCGCGGGTCTCGGCCACCAGCTCCTGTATCTGATGGGCCGTCCGAGGCCTTTGCCATGCGAGCAGTTCGACCGCGCGGCCCAGCCAGTCCGCGTCGCCGAACCTGTTCGCCTCGCCCGCGTCGGCGGTCTGCGCGAGCAGCGCCCCGAACAAGACAAGTTCGGTGGGGTAGTACCAGTGGGGGCGGCGATCAAACGGGGCCACCCCGTCCTCATACGAGTGTCGCAGCGTCATACGCAGATAGCCGCCTCCGCATCCCCTCCAAGAGCCCGGCAACCCGCCGAGCACCGCAGTGGGTCCCTTGCTGGAGGGGACGGCCGCCGGGCGGTGCGGATGGACAAGGTCGCGGTCGGTTGACCTTCGCACTGACGCCGCGTACAGCGTGAGGGAACCCGGTACCGGGTTCCCTCCCCCCCTCACGCTGCACGGTGTCGCGGCCTGATCATCCGCCGAACCGGATCCCCAGCCAGATCCCCAGGCAGGTCATGAGCGGCAGAGTGACGATGATCCTGATCTTCAATGACGCGGGAATGGAGGGCAGGTCGTCATTCGGCACACCCGCCTCCCGAGCGACGACCCGGGGTACCAGGCTCCTGTGCTGACCGGCGATGGCCAGCGGCAGAGCGATCATCGCCCCTGTGAACGCCCCCAGGTACGCCGGGGCGTCGCTGCCGTCCCTGGCGTAGAAGACCGCCACCAGCAAACCGATCATCAAGGGCCCCACCAGGACCGACCGTGTCGTCTTCTGCGTCGGCATCAACCGCGGGTACACGGCCAGATAGACGATCGCTGCTATCGCGGCGGCAGCCCACCACACCCCCACCGGCAGCACACCCGAATCCACAGCAAGCACTCTCCTTGGACGAATCGTCTGGCTGCGCGCCCCCACCGGATCCGCGCAGCGAGACACTCTCACACCCGCAGGGCAACCGGACCCGTCGGTCCTCGAACCACTCGACGATCGGCGTGACCAGCTCCGCGGCGACCTCCGACGCCCTCATCTTCGTGCCTCCGCCGCCTCCAACAGGGCGCTCACGCCTTCGGTGCGCCCACCGAGCGCGAAGATCCCGGCGGCAGTCTGAAACTGCTGCTGCCGAAGCCCGATGGTTGTCACATGGGCAGACGTGCTGTCGGTGTGGCGGGGGCTGCGTGCGTCGGACTTGACCGGCTGAACAGCGTTGTCACTCAGGCTGGTGGAGACGGCCAGGGGTTGTCAGTGGCTGGTGAGAGGATCACTTGCATGGTTCTCGTACGTACGACTCCGCGGCGGCCCGTGGATGTGACCAGTGTCTTCCCCGAGTTGGCGCCCTTGGCACGTGCTGTGATCCGTCTGCACCCTCGTCCCGGGTCACCCTCGGTCCAAGAGAGTTCTGTCGGGGGGCCGTTGCTGTGGCCGGCGGATGAGCAGCCATGGCCGCACTGCGAAGCCTCGCACCTGCACGTGGACAGCGGATTCCGCGAGTCGCCGGACGACGTGCGTCTCACCCGGCGCATGCGGGTCCGGTGGCACGGTGATCACGGTCGCGGTGGCATGACGCCCGAGGAGGCGGCACTCAAGGAGCGGAACGCCGCGAGGCTCGCGGAGCGGCTCGGCGCCGGCCCTGCGCCCGCGGACTGCCCGGTCCCCATGCTGCCCGTGGCCCAACTGTATCTGCGCGACATACCCCTGTTGCGACCGCCCGGAGAGGCCGATCTGCTCCAGGTTCTGTGGTGCCCCTACGACCACGATCCGGATCACAAGCCGTCGACCGCACTGTTCTGGCGGTCCGCCGCCGAGGTCGTCGACGTCCTCGCCCCGCCGCCGGAACCGTACGAGGTGAACTACGAAGGCTATCTGCCGGAGCCGTGCGTGCTGGCACCGGAAGCGATCACCGAGTACCCCCACAGCCTTGATCTGAGCCCGCAGATGCAGCTGATGGTGGGGGACTGGAACAGATGGCAGGCGGCCGGCGCCGACGTGGACAGCTCCTACGCCGAGTACCCGCGGGACTTCTACGACGTCCACCTGGCTGACGCGCCCGGCTGGAAGGTCGGCGGCTGGCCTCCGTGGGGCCGCACCGACCCCTACCCCCAGTACTGCACTGTCTGTGAGGTGCAGATGGTCCCGCTGCTGACCATCGCCTCCCGCGAATGGGACGGCGGCGAGGGACACAGCTGGGCACCTCAGGAAGACCAAGCCGCCGCCAGGGCCGCCGGGTACTGCTGCGGTCAGAGCCCGTCGCAGCCGACCAAGGTCGAAGTCGGCAGTACCGACAGCATGCAGATCTACGTCTGCCCGGCCTCCCCCGAGCATCCGCACACCGACCTGATCCAGTGAGCTGCCGGGTCTGACGGCCGGACAACTCGGTGGCAGTGACAGGGATCGGCCGACAGGACGGGCTGTGAGGGTTGACGGGTGAGGGGTATGGGTGCGTTGGATCTGATCCATCTCTCGGATGGGGACAACAGCTTCCGAGTGCGTGTGCTGGGCCGCCGGATGCCGGGAGTGCTGCCACTGCACGACCTGCTCGACACTGAGGTGCTCATCGAGAGTGGTTTCGTGACCGGACGGCTGGACCTTGGCTTGTCTCCGGACGACCTGGACAGCTGGTCACACGCCCTGGACATGCTTGCCGCCGGCGGTGACGTCCGCTGGATAGATGACAACCGCAGCCCTGAGATCCGGATCCAGGCTCTCAACGAAGAACACGAGACGCCCGCCGTCCACGTTGACGACGTGGCACGCTCCAGCATCTCTGTGTTCCTTCCCTTGTGCCTTGAGGATGGGTGGATCGACGACCAGCGGAAACTGCTCCAACTGGTGCGGCGGGAGTGGCCGAGCGAGGTCCTCCAGACGTCACCGGGCACTTACGTGTGGCGGCGCTGAACTGCGACCAGTCGGCGTCAGCAGATGACCGCGCAGGCCAGTGCCAGGAAGGCTTGGTGGATGTCATCGCGGACCTCCCAGCGGATCCGGGTGGTGCGGGCGGAGAGAAGCGCCTCGTGATGAACCATCCGCATAGGATCACCCCAATGGAGGGGTGGTGGCGTGTTCATGAGAAACGTCCGATGGTTCGTCGCGATCGCTGCGGCGTTGCTGGCCGGCTGTAGCGGTGGTACGCAGATCGACACGGGGAACGGCAAAGCAGTGGCACTCACGAAGGCACAAGTACAACAGACGCTGCCGGACGGCGGGGCCATGACGGACTGGAAGGCTTCCTCCCAGCCCGCGGCTGTCAAGATGAACAAGCTCTACCGTTCCGCGGTCTGCCCCATCAAGGACAACGCGGGCTGCGAGAACTCCCGCTTCTACGCCACCTCTGTCTTCCGGCGCGACGACGGCGCCGCCGCCACCACCTTCCTTATCGTCGCCTACGACAGCGGACAGGCCGCGCGCGAGGCGTACGACGTGCTCTGGACCTACTACGGCAGGAGGACGGGGCAGCGGGCCACAACGTTCAGCCTCGGCCCGATCGGCGAGCAACGCGACGCCCGGATCGGCTCCGCCGGCTTTTACGGCGAGCCCGGTACCATCACCCAGACCCGGGTCGGCACGACACTGCTGTGGACGATGACGGATTCCACGGACAAGAATAAAAACGCCGTCACCGAGGACAACGCCCGGCATCTGGCCACGATGCTTGCCAGACGAGCCCGCCAAGCCCAGAACGGGGACACACCTTCCGCCGCACTCTGAGCGCCGCACGGAGGGGACTTCACCTCAGCGTCCCCGACCCCGGCCAGGCGGACACCACCAGCACCCTGGGAACGATCCACGACCAGGTTCCGCTGGGCGGATCATGCGGCCTTCCGACCGGCCGCTCGCCGGATCGACCCGGGCCGCAGGCATCTGACGAGTCCCGACCGGTCTTTACTGGAACCGCCCGGCCATCCCCGGGGGGCCGGGCGGCGGTTGCACGACCACCGCACCCTGGCCCACGGGATCCAGACCCGGACCCGATGTCCCGAAGCGTGACCTGCCGGAACATTACGACTCACCGAAGACCGCCGATGAACGGCACCGCCGCCGGCCGGCTGACGGAACCCACCGCATCCACGGCGAGCGACCGGACAACGGAACCACGTAGACAGGCGTCCCACCGCACACGGCCGACCGCGCGGGCGGGCCGCCGTGTCCGGCTGTGCCGGGTATCGCCTGAACCGTTCCCGACAGCCTTTCCCGCCGTTCAGGCCCCCTGCCGCGTCACCCCCGCGGGGTCCGCGACGTCCTTGCGGGTCACGGCGAGGTACACCACCAGGCCGAGGATGACGGCCAGGAAGAGCCCGCTGGTGACGACGGTGCCGAACCCGAGGCCGCCGTCGCCGGTCGGCTGGGACAGGTAGTCGCCTATCGAGGCCCCGAGCGGGCGGGTGAGGATGTAGGCGATCCAGAAGCTCCACACCGCGTCCAGGCCGAGCGCGAAGTGCGCGATCGCCACGGCGGCGATGGCCAGTGCGAACAGGACCGCCGCGAGCCAGTAGCCCAGGTCCATGCGCTCGGAGACCAGATCACCGCCCGCTGTTCCCAGGGCGAAGGTGAACAGTACGGCGAGCCAGTAGTACGCCTCGCGGCTGGTGGTGTCGATGCTGTGGATGGAGAGGGTGCGCTCGCGCCGGTACCAGACGACGAAGGCGACGGCGAGAAGGACGGCGAAGACGGCGGTGGTCGTCTCCAGCGGCACCCCTATGTTGTCGGTCAGGTTGTCGCTGATCAGTGTGCCCACGACGCTGATGAGGGCGACGGCGAGCCAGTACACGCCCGCGCGGTACGCCCTGGTGCGGAACTGGACGACGAGGACCACCGCGAGCAGCGCGCTCATGAGCACGGACACGCCGGTCAGGCCCAGACCGGCCTTCTCGTTGAGCAGATCGGCAGCGGTCTCGCCGACCGTCGTGCACAGGACCTTGATGATCCAGAAGTAGGCGGTGACCTCGGGGACCTTGTTCCAGCGCGGACGGTGGGACGGGCGGGCGGAGGCACTCGGGCCCGGTTCGGCCTCGGGCGTCTCGGAGAGTTCATAGGTCATGGGCAGGACGTTGCCAGCGGTCACCTGAACGTATCCTGACTGCCGCGTGGCCATCCCCGCCCGCCGGGGCCCGGCCTGATCACCATGGGGCCATGCACACCCGCGCCGCTTCCTGGCTGCGGCACCGGCTCGGCCGCGCCGTCGTCCTCTCCTACGCCCTCGCGCTGCTCCTGCCCGCCCCCGGCCTGTGGCTACGCCACCCCCGGCCCCTGCCCCCCTCGCACCTGACCCTGCACACCCCACCGCTCCTGCTGTCCCTCGTGCTCTTCTCAGCCGGACTCCAGGTTCCTGTCCGCGCGCTGGGTACCCTGCTGCGGCATCCGAAGGCCCTCCTCGCCGGCCTCGTCCTGCACCTGGCGATCCCGCTGGCGGTCGTGCCGTTCGTCGCCTTCCTGCTGCGGCGCACCCCGGACACCGACGGCGGCAGCGGACTGCTGACCGCGATGATCCTCGTCGTGGCGATGCCGGTCGCCGCGGGGGCGACCGTGTGGACCGACAAGGGCGAGGGAGACCAACCGACGATGGTGGGCCTCGTCCTGGCCTCCACCCTGCTCAGCCCGCTGACCACCCCCGTGCTGCTGGCGACGCTGTCGCCGCTGCTCAGCGGCGGCTACGCGCACACCCTCACCGACACCGGGCGGCTGGCCGAGAGTGGAGTCGCGCTCACCTCGGTGGTCCTTCCCTGCGCCGCGGGCCTGCTGGGCGCGCTCGTCCTGCCCGCCCGCCGGCTGGGCCGCCTGGTCACGACGGTGGCGCCGGCGGCCATGGCCGGTTCGCTGGTCCTGACCTACGTCAATGCCAGCGGCGCCCTCGGATCCGTCCTCACCCGGCCGCGCCCGCTGCTGTTCGCTGCTGCCCTGGGCGTGGCCGCCCTGGTCTGCCTGCTCTCCTTCGTCCTCGGCCGGGCCGCCGCCCATCTCCTGCGGCTGGAGGCGGGCACCGCCTCGGCGCTGACGCTCGCCTGCGGCATGAACAACAGCAGCGCGAGCGCGGTGCTGATCACCACGTCCCTGCCCGACAAACCGCACCTCCTGCTGCCGGTCCTCGCCTACGGGGTGCTGCAGAAGACCGCCGCGAACCGGATCGTCGCCCGGCCGCGACCGGCTCCCCTCGCGGCAGGCGCCTGACCGGTCCTCAGGGGCCGCCCCCGGAGCCGGACTCCTCTCGGCGTACGAGGGCCGGCAGGGTGCAGGCGGCCGGGCGGGGAGAGGCTGCCGCCCTGAGAGACGCCCGGGTTTTCGACGGGCCCCGCGGTGCGGCGGCAGCGAGCAGGCCGCCCGCCTCCCGACCGCCGCTGGCCGGCGTCAGTCCGCGTTGGGCCGGGCGAGGCCATGGTCGTAGGCGAAGATCACGGCCTGGATGCGGTCGCGGGCTCCGATCTTGGCCAGGACGCGGCCGACGTGGGTCTTGACGGTCGACTCGGAGAGCACGAACCGGGCGGCGATCTCGCCGTTGGTCCAGCCCTTGCCGACGGCGACGAGGATCTCCCGCTCGCGGTCGGTGAGGGAGCCGAGCCTCGGGTCCTCGGCGGCGTCACCCCGGTGGGCGGGGACGTACCGGGCGAACTCGTCCAGGAGGCGGCGGGTGAGGGCGGGCGCGATCACGGCGTCACCGGAGGCGACGGCGTGGATCCCCGCGAGGAGCTCCTCGGGGCGGGCGTCCTTGAGGAGGAAACCGCTGGCCCCGGCCCGGATCGCGGCGTGGACGTACTCGTCGAGGTCGAACGTTGTGAGTACCAGGACGCGTGAGCGGCCGCCGCCGGCGACGATGCGGCGGGCGGCCTCGATGCCGTCCATGCCGGGCATGCGGACGTCCATCAGGACGACGTCCGGGCGCAGTTCGGCGGCCTTGCGGACGGCCTCCGCACCGTGGGCGGCCTCCCCCACGACGTCGGTCTCGGGGACGGAGTCCAGCAGCAGGTGGAAGCCGTAGCGTTGCAACGGCTGGTCGTCCACGACGAGGACGGTGGTCATCGGTCACCGCCCCGGGATGCGAGGTCGAGGACGGCCTCGACGCTCCATCCTCCGCCGTCCGCCGGTCCCGCGCCGACGGTGCCTCCGTACAGAGCGGCCCTTTCCCGCATGCCCACCAGCCCGTGCCCTTCCTGGTTCGGCGGTCCCGGCCGTGCGGCCGGGCCGGTGTCCTGGACCCGGATGCTCAGCCGGGTGTCCGTCACGGCGACCGCCAGGCGCACCCGGGCGTCGTCGGCGGCGTGCTTCATGGTGTTGGTGAGGGCTTCCTGGACGATGCGGTACACCGTCAGCTGGACCCCTCCGTCCAGGGCCTCGACGTCGCCGGAGGTCCGGTAGACGACCTCGAGGCCGGCGGCGCGGACCGTGGCGCACAGTGTGCCGATGTCCGCGATGCCGGGCTGCGGGCTGAGCTCGGGCCCGCCCGGCGGACCGTCCCCGGTCTCGCGCAGTACGCCGAGCACGCGCCGCAGCTCGCCGAGGGCCTGCCGGCCGGTGTCGCCGATGAGCCGCAGGGCCTCCTCGCCCCGTTCGGGGGCCGTGCCGGCGGCGTAGGCGCCCGCGTCGGCGAGCGTGATGATGACGGACAGGTTGTGGCCGACGATGTCGTGCATCTCGCGTGCGACCCGGGTGCGTTCGGTGGCCGTGGCCAGCCTGCTGCGCTGGTCACGTTCGATTTCCAGCCGGGCGGCCCGCTCGCGCAGTCCGGCGAGCTGGGCCCGGCGGATCCGCACCACGAGGCCGAGCGCGAGGGCCGCCGTCGCCGTGCTCAGCAGGAAGAACAGCGCGTCCCAGACGGGCACGACCGAGGACGCGCGGACCGCGACCAGCAGCACGGCTCCCGCCATGACCGCGCCGGCCCACGGCAGTTGCCGCAGCCGGCCGTGCAGGGCCAGGCTGTAGAGGGCGACGAAGAGCGCGACGTCAGCGCGCAGCGCCTCGCCCAGGGACCACTGGAGGACGAACACGGCGGCGATGACGCCGAAGGCCGCCATGGGCCTGCGTCGCCGCCACAGCAGGGGCAGGACCAGTCCTGCCTGCAGTGCCAGCATTCCCGCGACGGGCAGCTCGGTGAGGGCGAGCCGGAAGCGGCGCGGGCCGTCGCCGTCGTCCGCGCCGCGCAGCAGGTCGGGCAGGCAGAACACCAGGAAGACCAGAGCCACGACCCCGGTGTCCAGCACCCACGGGTGCGTCCGGTCGGCCTGCCGCAACCGCTGGCCGCCCCGGGACAGTCGGGCGACCAGCGGTCCCATCCCGCTGCTGTCATCGGTTGTCACGGACGTCACCTGTTCCTGGTGCGGGCGTCAGACGTCGGTGCGCGTGAGCCGGTACGCCGCGCCGCCCAGCGCAAGCGCCGTCCAGCACAGGAAGACCAGCAGCCCGGCGCCCGGCGACAGTGACGTCGAGTCGTGGGTGAGCGCGAACGTCGACTGACCGGCGTTGGACGGCAGGTAGGGGCTGATGTCGCTCTGCCACGAGCTGGGCAGCAGTGAGACCAGCCCTGGGATCAGCATCAGGGCGGTCACCAGCACCGAGATCCCGCCGGCCACCGACCGCAGCAGCGCGCCCAAGGCGACGCCGATCACGCCGACCAGTCCGAGGTAGAGGCCCGCGCCGAGCAGGCTGCGCGGGACACCCGCGTGCGACAGGCTCATGGCCGCGGGCGTACCGGAGACGATTCCGCTGCCGAGCAGGAAGGCGACGAACGCGCCGAGCGTCCCCACGACGAGGGCGACCAGCCCGAACACGGCCGCCTTGGACCACAGCACGGGCAGCCTGCGGGGCACCGCCGCGAGCGTGGACCGGATCATCCCGGTGGAGTACTCGCCCGCCGTGACCAGCACGCCGAGCACACCGAGGGCGAGCTGGGCGAAGTTCGTACCGAAGAGGGACAGGCTGACTGCCGTCGAGGCGGCGAAGTCCCGGTCGATGTGGGTGGAGCCGATCTCGGACTTGTAGCGGGTCGCGGCGATCAGCCCGAAGGCCACCAGGAACAGCAGGCCGAGGCCGAGGGTGATCCAGGTCGAGCGCAGGGACCACAGCTTGGCCCACTCGGAGGCGAGCACGCGCCGTCCGGTCACCCGGTAGGCGGGGCGGACGGGGGCGGTACGGGGTTCTTCGGCCGTCTCCGTGAGGGTGCTCATGCGGGCCTCCCGAGCGTCTCGATCGCGGTCGTGGTGCCGTGGTACTCCACGGCATCCCGGGTCAGGTCCATGAACGCCTCTTCCAGCGACACGGTCCGCGAGCTCAGCTCGAACAGCGCGATGCCGTGTTCGGCGGCCTTGAGTCCGATCTCGCGGGCGGTCAGGCCGCTCACTTGGAGTTCCTCGGAGCCGATCCGGCCGGTGACGTCCACGCCGGGTCCGGCGAGCACGTCGCGCAGCCTCGCCGGGTCCGGCGTGGCGACCTGCACGGTGTCGCCGCCCGCCTCGCGGACCAGGTCCGCGACGGTGGTGTCGGCCAGCAGCCGGCCACGCCCCACGATGATCAGGTGGTCCGCCACCAGGGCCATCTCGCTCATCAGGTGGGAGGACACGAACACCGTCCGACCCTCGTCGGCGAGTCCTTTGAGGAGGTTGCGGATCCAGAGCACCCCTTCCGGGTCGAGCCCGTTGACCGGCTCGTCGAGCATCACCGTCTGCGGGTCGCCCAGCAGCGCGGCCGCGATGCCCAGCCGCTGACCCATCCCCAGGGAGAAGGCGCCGGCCCGCTTGTTCGCCACGCTGTCGAGACCGGCGAGGCCGATGACCTCGTCCACCCGGCTGCCGGGAATGCCGTGGGTGAGCGCCAGCGCCCGCAAGTGCTGGTACGCCGAGCGGCCCGGGTGGACCGACTTCGCCTCCAGCAGGGCGCCGACCTCCTGCAGCGGCGCCTGATGGCGGGCGTAGGGGTGGCCGTTCACGGTGACGGAGCCGCTGGTCGGGGCGTCCAGGCCGACGATCATGCGCATGGTCGTGGACTTGCCCGCGCCGTTGGGCCCCAGGAAGCCCGTCACCGTGCCGGGCTTCACCACGAAGTCCAGCCCGTCGACGGCCGTCTTCTCGCCGTACCGCTTGGTCAACCGCCGTGCGTCGATCATTCGCGTTCTCCCTGTCGGGCTTCGGCGTGCGCCACTTCGGGCACCTCACCGGCAACGCTAGGTGCTGGATCACCGGATGCGGTGGTACCGGGAGGCTGAACCGCGGCGGTCGGGTGGTACCCCGGTACTACACGCCTACCTGCGGTGTCTCCGTGTCGGCCCGCACTCGCCCTGGCGTGGACGGGGCGCCGGCGGCCCATCGGGCGCCCATGACGGCGGCCTCGAACTCGCCGGCCGGGCGCCGCTCGTCCCTGGCGTCGGTCATGGGAACGTTCCTCACTCCACCATCGTCTACAGTGCAGTAGACCGTCTACACGATTGTAGTCAGTCGCCGGATGCCGTCGCGACACCGTCCGCCGCCTCCGGCAGTCCAGAAGAACGGTGAAGGGGCCCCCGACGATGACCACAGCCATGCACCTGTCGTCGCGGCTCGCCGTCGACGCGCTCGACGCGCGGCCGCCGTTGACCGCGTCCGGCGTGCCGGGCGTCGGCGTGGCGCTGTTCGCCGAGGCCGGGCCGGGGGCACGCGGATGATCATCGCTCTTGACGGATCGTCGATCGACGGCTCGGCCTACACCGCCGTGGTGAACGTCGCCCGGCGCTCCCCCGTCTGGCTGGACGACGCGGTGTCGGCCTGGTCGGCGTACGGGCTCGTCCTCTTCGCGGTGCTCATGGCCGCCGGCTGGTGGCGCGCCCGGCGGGTGAGCGCCGCAGCGTCCGTGACGGCACTCGCCGTGCCCTTCGTCGTGGTCGTGGCCTACGGGGTGAACGCGGCGGTGAAGCTGCTGGTGCGCGAGGACCGGCCCTGCCAGAGCCTGCGGGTGGCCACACTGGAGGCGTGTCCGGCGCCCGGCGACTGGTCCTTCCCCAGCAACCACGCGGCCATCGCCGCGGCGGCGGCCGTCGCCCTGCTGTTCGTCTCCCGCCGACTCGGGGCGGTCGCCGTGGTGGCCGCCTGCGCGATGGCCGTCTCGCGTGTCTGGGTGGGCGCGCACTACCCCCACGACGTGCTGGCCGGCGTCGCGGTGGGCGCCGTGTCCGCCCTGCTCGCCATGGCTGCGCTGCGCAGGTGTGCGGAGGCCGCGGCGCTGCGGCTCTCGGCCACCCGTCTGCGTCCGCTGCTGGTGGCGTCGTGAAGCGCGACGAGGTCGCCGAACTGGCCGGCAGCTGCGGGCTCGGAGCGTGGACGGCGTTCGGCGTGCTGGCCATGGTCATGGTGGGCCACGACGGCATACCGCTGTTCGCGGACGCCGACCTCCTGTCGTGGTCCGTCGGCCACCGGCCCGGCGTGGCGGTGGCGCTCGCCCGCGGGCTGACCGACACCGGGACCGGTGTCGTCCCGTACGCGCTGGCGGTGCTGGCCGCGCTCGTCGCGGGGCGCACCCTGCGGCAGCGCGCGCTCGCCGTCGCGCTCTGTCTGGGCTGCCTCGGGACGGGCCAAGCGCTGCGGTACGCGGTGATGGCACTCGTCACCCGACCGCGCCCACCCCTGACGGACTGGGCGACGCATGCCTCGGGATGGGCGTTCCCCTCAGGCCACACCACCACGGCGGCCCTCACCGCGGGGCTGTTGATCATCGCCGTCCGGGTGCGCGGCCCGCGCGGCACGACCCTGCTCACCCTGGTCATCGGCGTCTGGGGCGCGTCGGTCGGCCTGACCCGCGTCTACCTCGGAGTGCACTGGTTCACCGATGTGGTCGGCGGCTGGCTGTTCGCCCTCGGGTGGATCGGCTTCTGTCTGAGCGCCGTGGCCCGCTGGCTTCCCGGCCGGTGGACCCCCGGTACGACGGACACGGACACGGCGCGCGGGGCGGCAGAACCGACAGACGGCACGGCAGGGCCGAACGCACACGGCACCGGCACAGACGGACGTGCCACGAAAGCAGAGCGGGGGGAGGGCCATGCGCCAGACGATCCTGGTCGTCGAGGACGATCACGCCCTGCGTGACGTGCTGTTGCGCGGACTGCGCGACGAGGGCTTCGACCCCGTGCCCGCGCCGGACGGCGCCACCGCCCTGCGGCTTGCCACCGCCGACGTCGGTGCGGCCGTGCTCGACATCGGGCTGCCCGACGCCGACGGGAGGGACGTGTGCCAGGCGATGCGCGCGAACGGATTCCTCTCCCCCGTCATCTTCCTGACCGCCCACCACCGGCTGAGCGACCGGCTGTCCGGGTTCTCGGCCGGAGGCGACGACTACCTGCCCAAGCCGTTCCACCTCACCGAACTGGCGGCCCGCCTGCGGGCAGCCCTGAAACGGGCCGCACCGCCGCCTGCCGCCCAGGCCGCGGACCTGGCACTGGACGCGGTACGGCACGTGGTCAGCGTCCGGGGCACCCGAGTCGACCTGACACCGACCGAGTTCCGTCTCCTGGCGGCGCTCATGGCGGCTTCCGGCGACCTTGTGCGCCGTCGCGAGCTGGTCCGGGCGGCCTGGCCCGAGGGCGCCCGGGTCCACGACAACACCCTCGACCAGTATCTGACCCGCCTGCGACGCAAGCTGCGCGAGGCGGGCAGCGACCGGACCATCGGCACGGCCCGTGGGATCGGCCACCGGCTGTCATGAGCGGGGACCGCCACCGGCCGCGACCCGCTGTGACCGCCTTCCACCGTCTGGCGCCGCGCACACTGCGCGGCCGGCTCTCCCTGGTGGCCCTCACCACGGCCGCGCTGCTGATGCTGGTCCTCACCGTCGCCTTCAACGCCGTGACCCAGCACCGTCTCCAGCACCAGGCGGACGACGAACTGCGCACCCGCGCCGCCGCCGTCGCCACGACGATCGACACCACCGGCACGAGCGTGCGCGTCCTGGAGACGTCCCACGACGCCCTCCTCGACACCAACGTGTGGATCTACGCCGGCGGACGCCTGCTGGAAGAGCCCCCGAACGCCGGCCGCCTCACCCGCGTCGCCGACGCCCTCGCCGGGCGCGGCGGGCGGCGGTGCGTCACCGCCGACGTGGACGGCCCTCTCCGGCTGTGCGCGCAGCCGGTGTCCGGGGACGGCAGCGAGGCCATGGTGATCACCGCGCTCGACCTCTCCCCCTACCGGAGTTCGGCCGACACCCTGCTCCTGGGATCGCTCACGTTGGACGTCGTGATGCTCGCCTGCACCTACGCGCTGACCCGGCTGGCCGTGGGCCGCGCGCTGCGCCCGGTCCGCACGATGACCGACCAGGCCACGCAATGGAGCGCCGTCACCTCCGCGGAACGCTTCGGCCATACGCGGCACCCGGCCGAACTCGCGCGCCTCGGCACCTCGCTGGACGCCATACTCGATCGCATCCGCACCCTCCTGCGCCACGAGCGCCGGCTCACCGGGGAGCTCTCACACGAGCTGCGCACCCCCCTCAGCCGGATCATCGCCGAACTCGACTGGTGGCGGGCCCACCCCCGCACCGCCGGCCAGACCCACGCCACCCACAAGGTCATCGCGGAAGCCGCCCAGTCCATGCGCACCATCTGCGACACCCTCCTCGACGACGCCCGCGACGGCACACTCACCGCCCCAGGCACCGCCGAGGTCCTCCCCACGCTGCACCGCCTCACCGAAGTCCTCGACGCGTCGAGTCACCTGACGGTCGCCGACGACGGGCCGCCGCTGAAGGCCGGAGTCCCACCCGCCCTCCTCGAACGCATCGTCAGCCCGCTTCTGGTCAACGCCTGCCGGTACGCCCACTCCGAGATCGCCGTCCGCGCCTACCGCGCACCCGACGGCGTACGCGTCGACGTCATCGACGACGGGCCCGGCGTACCGCCCGCGTTCGCCGGACAGCTCTTCGAACCCGGCCGGCGCGCGGATCCCGGCGACGGACACGGCGGAGCGGGCCTGGGACTGCCGCTGGCGCGACGCCTGGCCCGCTCCGCCGGGGGTGAGGTGACGTACGACCCGGCACACGCTCCCGGGGCGCGGTTCGTGGTCAGCCTGCCTGCCGGGTGACCACGCCGCTCCGCACCGGTGTGTCAGGGCGCGATGTCGCGCTGGACGTCCTTGCGGGAGACGGCCAGGTAGCCGACGAAGCCGAGGATGGCCACCGTCCAGTACAGCGTGACCGGCCCCAGGCCCAGGCCGAGTCCGTCCCTGTTCTGGCCGACGGCCATCCAGTCGGCGACAGAGGCGCCGAGCGGGCGGGTGATGACGTACGCGGCCCAGAACGCGGCCACCGCGTTCAGGCTCCCCCACCGGTGGGCGACGGCCGGGACGGTGATCGCGGCGGCGTACAGGACCGCGGAGCCCAGGTAACCGAGGCCGATCGAGGCGGTGAGGTCGCCCGCGGCGGTACCCAGCGCGAACGTGGCCAGTACGGCGGCCCAGTAGAAGGTCTCGCGGCGCCGGGTATGGATGCTGTGGATGGACAGGGTGCCCTCGCGGCGGTGCCAGAGTGCGAAGACGGCGGCCAGCGCGACCATGAAGAACGGAGTCGAGAGCGTGTAGGGCACGCCCAGGCCGACGTGCAGGACGTCGGCGGCCATCGTGCCGAACACGCTGACCATGACGATGGCCGTCCAGTAGATCCAGGCCACGTACCGGCGGACGGCGAACTGCAGCACCAGAGCGGCCGCCAGGGCGATGCCGCCCAGGCCGACGGCGGGGATCGGGCCGAGCAGGTGGGCCAGGAAGTCGGACGCCGTCTCGCCCATCCCGGTGGTCAGCACCTTGATGATCCAGAAGTAGACGGTCACCTCCGGCACCTTGCTCGCCGCGTGACGGATGTGGCCCGTGGGCCGGTGGTGAGTGAGGTGATCAGTCGACATGGCAGGCACCCTGACATGGTGTTCAGCCCTCGCTCCAGACCCTTTTGCCAGAGCTTTGGCGCTTCCGGTACGGGAGTTGCCCAAGGCCCCTCCGAACCTGAACGCGACCTGAGCACAGAGGCGAATGCACTGGTCAGCAGCGTGCGGCCGGTGATATCGGCGGTCTTCGGCACCGGCCCGGCGGCTGAACGCCACCGACGCCGCCTGCTGATGGGCGACGACGGCGTACGCCCGGCCGTGCACGGCAACGGTGGAGCGCGGCTTTCTCGCGGACCGCACCTCCGGCACGGCCCGTTCGTACTGCGATGGCCGAGGGGCGGTCCTCAGCCCGCTCTGTAGCCTGTTGATCTGTTCGAACGGGATGAAGGTGGGGCATGGAGAGGCTGGTGGAAGGGGCCGTCGCGGAGGCACTTCATGACGGAGGTGCCGAGGCGGTCCGCCTGTATGCCGCCGCCTGTGCCGAACGTATGGCGCCGCTGTTCGTGGGCCTGCGGGCGGGCGCGCCGGGGCGGGAAGCCGATCTGGACTTCTACGCGGAGTCCGTCCGCGACCTCTGGCATGCCGACCGGCCGCTCGCCGACGCCGCCGAGCGCGTGCGTCAGTTGGAGCGGTTTCCGGATCTTCAGCCGCGTGAGGAGGGGGTCACCGATGTCGCCGACACCTACGCCATCCTCGCTGCCCTCTGCCTGAGGTATGCCCTCCTGGCCCACGGCTCGGGAAACGCTGACGACGCGGTGTCCTGCGGCCACGCGGCGCTCACCGCGACGGGGATGCTCGACCAGAACGTGGCGGGTGCTGGTTTCCTCCCCGAGGAACATCGGCTCCAGTCCTACTCGGTGCGCGGCGACGCCTCAGGCCTCTGGGACGCGAGTGTCACGGCAGGGCGGGAGAGGTTCCGGGCTGTGGTGGGCCGCCTGCCCCGCTAGGCATGCTCCCGACCGCTGCCGAGCGGTATCGGCTCCAGGTGCCGTCGGCTTCGGTGACCAGGCAGGTGGTGCTCTTGTCGTGAGTTCCGCACGAGTGCCGGCGCTGGGGGCAGTTGCCTGCTCTATCGCACCGGCCCGCGCTCGTCGACGAGCACGGTCGGCTCCGACAGGAAGACATCCCGGTCGACGGGGCCGTAAGCGATGTTGAACGTGTCGAGCCAGTACGACCACCCGCGGATGCCCAGGGCGCTGGTGAACCGGTAGTTCAACTGCCAACGCACCCATTGCCCGGGAAGCAGTCGCACTGCCGGCGGCCTGCGCGTCCGAGGCGGCAGACCGAAGAGCGGCTCCACACGAGCGAGCACTCGGAGCCGATCACCTTCGTCGCGCAGGCTGACACCGACCTCGCGACGGCCCTTCTGGCTCGAACGTGGCTCGAAGCCGTCACGCTCGGCCATCAGGACGAAGTGGGCAGTCTCGGAGGGCACCTGAGGCAATGAGAAGCCGACCGGCGCCGCGTTCCGGCGGGCGGCGGCCTCCCCGCCCCGCGAGTGCTTCGTCCATGACGTCTTGATCCATTGCACCGTGATGTCCACTGCACCCGCCCTTCGCCCACCCGAGCTTACGGTCCACGTTCACTTGACGTCGCCCAGGTTCCTGCGCGGGCGCAGGGGCGACCGCTCACTGACGTGATTCCGGTGGACGACGTCGGCGGACGGGAGACCAAAGCTTCATCACACGACAACCCGCGCATACCGGGTCGGCGTCTTATCCGGCCAACCTGGGAATCACGAGCGTGCCAGCGCGAGACGCGAGTTCACCCCGCGCCTCGCCGGGCGGGATGTCGTCGCGCGCCCCTCGCGCCCTCTCGTCCCATGGGGCAGAGCAGCCTGGCCGGGCTCCCCGCTTCTGCCCACGGGTGCGGTCTCCAAGGCGCGCGAAGCCGTCGCGAGATGCCTGAAAATCGCCGTGGGAGAAGTTTTGGGGAACGGTGGCGCATATCCGCTATTCGGACCAGGGAAGTCTCCCGGCGTTCCTCATCCCACACGGAGGTGTCTCGATGAAGCTGCTCTTCGCCCTTCGCAACAAGGTCGCTGCCGGTAAGAGTCTCAAGGCCAGCGCTTGGTACATCTGGTACTGATCCACCGGCGGTCCGACATCGTTGTCCGGTCCTCCCCCAAGGAGGCCACCGGGCGACGATGCCCGCCACCGTGTCTCCCCTCGCCCCTCCCAGCCCGTCGAGCCCCCGACCGGCCCCGCCGCCGACCGCACCGGAGAACGTATGCCGTCGTCATCCGCCACGCGTACACGCACCACCGTGTTCGCCCCGCGGCTGGCCGCACTCATCAGCGGTCACCTCGGCCAGGACGTCTTCCGTCTGGAGCCGGACACGATCGGGGTCGCCGGACCGGAGATCACCGACCGAGTGCTCGCCGCGCGCCGGGCCACGGAGTCGGAACGGCCGACGTTCAAGCCGCTGCACGGCCGCTCCATCACCCGCACCGAGGCGTCCTCGGTGACCCGCACCGTCGCCAACGACGTACGGCGGGCCCTGACCGGTCCACTGCGCGAGACCGTCGACCTGTCGGGCTCCTGGCCGCTGGCCGGGCACCTCTTCCTGCGGGACATCATCCTGGGCGGTGACCCCCGCCGGCTGCGCATGCTCATGAGCCGCTATCTGGAACTGACGCCCAAGCTCACCTGGACGGTCATCGCCATCGGCGCGGCGCTGCCCGGCTGGCCCCGGCCTGGCGACGAGGGCCTCACCGGACTGGCCGCCCGGACGGCCGAGGCCACCGGCTACCAGGAGCGCCGGTACGCCATGGGCATGTACCGCAGGGCCGCCGCACCGGTCTGCTTCACCGTCTCCACGCTCGTGGCCAACGCCTTGTGGCTGGGGGCCCCGTTCGACGACGCGACGCCGAACCGGAACATCATCCTGGAGTCGCTGCGCCTGCTGCCACCCTCCTGGAACATCCTGCGCAACGCCTCGCCCGAGTACCCCGCCATCGACGAGCGGATAGGCGCCGGCGACGACGTGCTCGTGCTGCCCCTGCTGTCCCACCGCGACCCGGGCCTCTGGGACGACCCCGAGAGCTTCCGCCCCGAACGCTGGGACGACCTGGACCCCGACAACACCCCCGGATACCTTCCCTTCGGCCACTCGTCCGAGCGCTGCTGGGGGCGGCACATGGTCATGCCGCTCGCCGAACTGCTCCTGGACCACGTGCGCCGGTCGGGGCTCATGGTCGACCCCGAGCAGACCACCGGCAAGGTGCCACTCCTCGGTCTCCTGGGTGTCGAGGACGTGCGCATGGTCCGGGCCGCCCGAGCGCGGGGATGAAGCCGGCCGCTGCCCGCTCAGCGGCCTGACGGAACATCACCATCGGCCGGACCAGACGAACACCCCGGGCGCCCGCCGTGCCTCGCAGGCCGTGCGTCCACGGGCAGCCGCCGACCCTCCCGTGGGGAGGACGGGAGGGTCGGCGGGGCCCGCCGTCACAGGAGCGGAGGGAAGGGCCGGTCAGGGGTCCCACCTCGGGGATCGCATCGCGCCCGTCCGCACACCGTGCACCAGGAACCGGCCGCACGGATAGATCCTGTCAGCTGGTGAAGAGGGCGAGGAGCCACTGCTCGGGGGCGGGATCGGGAGATGCGAGGAAGTGGAGCATGGCGGTGCGCAGGTCGGCTTTGGTGAGCGAGCCGTCACCGTCGCGGTCGAGCTGGCTGAACTCGGCGCCGACGTTGAGGTTGTGGGCCTTCAGGTACTGCTCGAACTCGGCCTTGTCGACCTTCCCGCTCTTGTCGGTGTCCATGAGGCCGAAGACGGCGTCCGCGGTCGCGGTGAGGTAGGCAGGCATCTCGTCGACGCGCTTGCCGACCGCGGCGCGTTCGATGTAGGCGAGCAGCTCGTTCGTGCTCACCCTGCCGTCCTTGTTGGCGTCGGCGGCCGTGACGAGGTGGCGAATGAGGTCCGCGGTGACCGCCTTCTCCGCCTCCGTCTGCCCCTTCCGCTGGTCCCCGACGCTGATCTCACCGGACCTGTCGGCGTCGAGGCGGTCGAAGAGCTGGAGGACCCGCGTCGTGTATGCACCCATGATGGGCATCGTCCTTCCGCGTCAGAATGTCGGCCGAGCCGTGATCCGCCGACGAACTTAGTGGCCGGCCGGCCTGTGACACGGTGGCTCACGCCGGAGCCACCCGATGAGACGAACAGGGAGCAGCTCCCTCCGGAGGACTGCGCATCCTGCCCCTCGTCACCGGGCCAGCCCCCGCCTGCCTGTGTCCGGGGGCAGGGGCCGGCTCGGGCTCGATGGTGCCCCCGAGCGGACCAGCGGAGCCGGTGGGGCGGGTCGTGATCGACGCCGGTTGTGAGAAAGCTTCTGCTCAGTGGTCCGCCGGCCCTGTCCGATGGCCCGTTCGAGCTGATCAGGGACATGCTCTACCGTTCGCTGGAACGAAGGGGATCGCATGGCACGCGATACGGCTGAGGTGGAAGCAGGGATGAAGGGGATCACGTTTCCCGCCTGGCACGGAAAGCACTACGTGACGCTGGCCGAACTCCTGGTCCGCCTCGGCAGCTTCGGCCTGGACCTGACCTGGCGCATCGAGTTCGACGAGGTCGTCGACCCTCGCTGTGCCGAGATGGCGAGGCGTTCCGCCGACGGCGGCATGGGCACGTTGACGTTGCTGTCGCTGACGACCCCCTTCCTCCAGTTGATCGACGCCCGGGCACGTGGGTTCGCCGGGGACGAACTGGTCGTCTCCCTCACCGAGTTCGACAGTTCCTCGTGGGACGTGAGGGCTGTCGACGAGCGCGTACTCGGCGAACTCCGCCACCACTACCCGGGTAGCGAGGATCTCTGAACGGGGCGCTTCACTCCGGACGCGGCGTGGCCCGCCGACCCCGACGCGCGCGCTGATCAAGCGCCGGGGAACGGAAGACCCCCACGCCGCGGTGCGGGGTTCGGTACTGGTCGCGTTGCGCGGCATCGCTCGCGAAGACCTCGATGCCCGCTCGTTCCTCATCGACAGCCTGCGCTCGCAAGCCAATCCGGCGCTACGCCAGACGGTGCCGGACCACCTTGCCTACCTGGACGCCGAGCCACAGGTACTGCAGGCCCTCCGGAGGAGCGCCGTCAGCGACCCGGACGACCGGTGCCGAGTGGCTTCCCTCGTGAGGCTGAGCCAGATCGGGAGTCCGAGTGACAGCGTGCGGTCCTTCATCGCGACACTGGCCGACGACGATCCGAGCGACGTCGTGCGAACGGCCGCACAGCGATGCCTTGAGTCGTTCTGGCCGACCACGCCGGCCCGTGTCCGCCCCCTGGCCGCCCTCCGCCGTCGCGTCCTCGAGGACACGTCCGAGAGCTGCTTCGAGTACCTGCTGGAAGAGCTTCACCAACCTCTCGACCCTGACGTGCGGGTGGCGGCGGCTCAGCTGCTGGCCACGTGCTGGGCGACGGACCGCCGTACCGTGCCCGCCCTCACCGAGCGGGCCGGTGTGGAGGAGGACCCCGACAGCCGCGCCCGGATCGAAGCAGCCGTAACCACCGCCACCGTCTACGCACCCGTCCACGACCTGCTCTTCTGAGAGACCGGACACCACCGCGGGGCGCGGCGGTCGAGCGGCGGCGCGCGGTGGGCCACCAGCCGACAGGGGCGTTTCAAAGTCCTGGTGATCACGTGAGTCCGCAGGCCAGAGCCGTCCCGCTGGCCCGTCACGTACGCAACGAAGCTCCGGTTGAACGGGGTGACCTTCCCAAGTCGCCCTGATCCACGGGAGCTTCGATAAACTTCGGTGACGCACCCGGCTCCGTACGCGATCATCGGTGGATGACCGACAACCCAGGCACGGATCAACGGCTCCGGAGACTGGCCGCATGGCGCGGTGCGACGCGGGTGCTCTCCCGCATCGCCGCCGAGCACCGAATCAGCGACCGGATGGCCGACCTCGCGGCTTACGCAAGCAGCGTGGACGACTGGGTCGACATGTACGGCGACGGCATCGTCGGAGAACTGGAGCGGCGCACCGCCCACACCCTGGGCATGGAGGCCGCCCTCTTCTTCCCCACCGGCACCATGGCCCAGCAGGTCGCACTGCGCTGCTGGGCGGGCCGGACCGGGAACCGCACCGTGGCCCTGCATCCCCGGTCGCACCCCGAGACGGACGAGCGGGGCGCCTTCTCGGCGGTGAGCGGGCTGCGTACCGTGCATCCGACGACCCAGTCCCGGTTGCCGACGGCCGACGAGGTCCGCGCTCTGGACGAGCCCTTCGGTGCGTTGATGCTGGAACTGCCGCTACGCGAGGCCGGTTTCGTCCTGCCGACGTGGGACGAGCTGACCGACGTGGTGGATGCGGCCCGGGAGCGGGACGCGGTCGTGCACTTCGACGGGGCGCGGATCTGGGAGTGCACCTCGCACCTCGGCCGTCCTGTGCAGGAGATCGCGGCGCTCGCGGACAGCGTGTATGTGTCGTTCTACAAGTCGCTGGGCGGGATGTCGGGCGCGGCGCTGGTGGGACCGCGGTCGCTGATCGACGAGGCGAGGGCCTGGCGTCATCGTTACGGAGGCGATCTCTTCCACCAGTATCCGGCGGTGCTGAACGCGCTGCTGGGGCTGGAGAGGGAGCTGCCCCGGTTGCCGGAGTATGTGGCGCACGCGAAGGTGGTCGCGGCGGCACTGGCCAAGGGGTTCGAGGCGGCAGGGGTGCCGTGGTTCCGGGTGCATCCCGGGGTGCCTCACATCCACCGGTTCCAGGTATGGCTGCCGTACGCCCCTACCGTGTTGACGGAGGCCGCGGTACGGCTGGCCGAGGAGACGGGGACGACGCTGTTCCACCGATGGTTCCCGGCCCCGGGGGGACCGCCCGACATCGGGGTCACCGAAGTGACGGTGGCGGCCGAGGGACTGGAGTGGACAGCGGAGGACGTGATGGCGGCAGTGACAGCGTTCACCAGTCGGCTGCCTGAGAGCTCTTGACGGAACACGAGTCGGTGCGGAAACAGGCCCCGGGTCGGATACGGGTGCTGGACGGGTAGGCGTGGCGCGGGCCACACTGTGGCAGCCGAACGCTCCTTCCCAACGCCCACCGGAGCTTCGATGTGCCGTCCGTCTGCCACCGGCTGTCTCGTCAAGTCGCCTCCTCCGGAGGGTGTGGCCGGGCTCTCGCTGGTGGAGCGGCTGCGGATGCTGCCCGATCCGCGTCGGCAGCGCGGTGTGCGTCACCCGTTTGTGGCGGTGCCGCTGGTTGCCGCTTCGGCTGTGGTCGCCGGCGCGCGCTCGTATGCGGCGATCGACCAGTGGTCCGCGAGTGCTCCGCAGCACGCCCTAGCCCGGTTAGGTGCCCGCGTGGTTGGTCCGCTGAGGGTGCGGGTCGCGCCGAGTGCCGCCACGATCCGACGGGTCATCAGCCTTGTGTGCCCCGGCGGCCTGGCGGACCTGACCGGCGCCGATCCCGTTGGCGCGGACTCGGTGGCCGTGGATGGCAAGGCCGCCCGTGGCTCGCGGCACGGTCAGAGCCCCGCCGCCCACCTGCTGGCCGCGATGACCTGCGACGGCAGGACCGTCACCCAGCTGCGGGTTCCCAACAAGACAAACGAAATCACGTGCTTCGCCGCGCTGTTGGAGCCTTACGACCTGACCGAGGTCACGGTCACGGCCGACGCTCTGCACACTCAGCGGGGCCATGTGCGTTTCCTGGTGGAGGAGAAGAAGGCGCACTACCTGTTGGTGGTCAAGGCCAACCAACCCGGGCTGCACAGCAGGCTCCGGTCGCTGCCGTGGAAGGAGGTGACCGCACGGCGCTACGACCGCGAGACCGGGCATGGCCGCAAGGAGACCCGCGTGACCGGGGCCTTGACCGTCACCGGCCTCGGCCTGGACTTCCCCCATGCCGCCCTGGCCGTGCGCATCCTGCGTCACCGCACCGACCTCAAGGCCGGCAGGTGCAGCCGACAGACCCCTACGCGATCACGGACCTGACCTCGCAACAAGCCTCGCCCCAGAGGCTCGGTCGGCTTGCCCGGTCACAGTGGACCATCGAGAACCGGCTCCACTTCGTCCGCGACACCACCTTCGGCGAGGACGCCTCCAAGATCCGCACCCGCCACGGGCCCGGGAACATGGCCCCCTTGCGCAATCTGGCGATCAACGCGCTCCGCGCCGCCGGACACCGCAACATCGCCGCTGGCCTCCGCCACGCCTCCTACGACCCCTTTAACCGGCCGCTGGACCTACTGAACATCTCCTGACCAGCAGGTCTACATGATCACCGCGACTTTGAAACGTCCCTGCACCAGCCGACGCCCGGGTCCCCGGCCCGTGCCCCCACGCAAGGGCATCTGGCGGTGTGTGGGGCCGGCGGCAAGCGGCGCTTGGCTCGCTGCGGTTGGCGAGCGCGAGAAGCTCCTCGCCGCTGGATCGCAAAGAGTTCTTCGCGAAGAACTCTTTGCGAAGAACTCTTCGCGGATTATCGTACGGCCCATGACAGATGCGGCGAAGAGGCCGGACGGCCCGGACGGTGAAGAGGACTCGGTCGTCCTGGATGCCAAGGGGCTGCGGGCCCTGGCGCATCCGGTGCGCGTTCAGCTGGTCGGGCTGCTGCGCAAGCACGGCCCGTCGACGGCCACCCGGCTCGCGGAGCGGCTGGAGGTGAACTCCGGTACGGCGAGCTACCACCTGCGCCGGCTCGCCGCGGCCGGCTTCGTGGCGGAGGACACGGAGAGGGGGAACGCGCGGGAACGGTGGTGGCGTTCGGTCCACCAGCTCACGCGCTTCGACCACGAGGATCTCGCTGAACACGAGCCGGAGGCGGCACTGGCCTATCTGCGGTCGGTGCACAGCGCGTACGTCCTGCGCACCCAGCAAGGGCTCAACGGTCTGCAGACGCTGCCCCGGCCGTGGCGGGAGGTGTTCGACATGAGCGACGCCACGCTCCGGCTCACCCCCGCGCAGGCCCAGGAGTTGCGCGATGAGATCCGGTCCGTGATCGACCGGTACCCGCGGACGTCTGCCGCGGAGGACTCCCGGGGGACCGAGCGGGTGTGGGTGAACTTCCAGGTGCTGCCGGAAGGGGACATATCCCCGCAGGAGGAGGACTGATGGGCTACGAACAGACCGAAGCCGCCGGCCGGGGGCGGTTACGGCCGCTCGGAGGGGTTCTCGCGGCACTGCTGGTCGCACACAGCGGTACCAGGATCTCGGCCATCGCCATTCCGTGGTTCGTGCTGGTCACGACGGGCAGCGCGACGCAGACCGGTCTGGTCGCGTTCTGCGAGATGGGTCCCTATGTGGTGGTCAAGGCCTTCGCCGGGCCGCCGGTGGACCGGATCGGGCCCCGCCGGATCTCCTGGATCGCGGATGTCGTCAGCGCGACCGCCGCCCTGTTGATCCCCCTTCTGCATGCCGAAGGGCTGCTTTCCTTCGGCGGCCTGCTGGCGCTGGTCGCGGTCATCGGCACGGTCCGCAGTCCCGGGGACCTGGCGAAGGACGTCATGATCCCGCAGGCGGCCGAACTCAGCCGGGTGCCGCTGGAACGGGCGACCGGGCTGCAGGGCGTCTTCGAGCGACTGGCGGGAACCGTGGGGCCTGCCGCCGGCGGCGCTCTGGTGGGGCTGGTGGGTCCCATGGTCGGGCTGGGCGTCAACGCCGCCTGTTTCGCGCTGGGTTCGCTGATCATCGCCGTAGCGCTGCCCAAGGGCATGGGGCGGCCGCAGAAGCACCCTGCCGGAGCGGAGGAGGCCGGGGCCGGTACCCAGGGGGGCTACTGGCACAGCCTGCGGGAGGGCTTCGCGTTCCTGCGTGGCCAGCCGATACTGCTGGCGCTCTACGCCATGCTCGGCGTCACGAATCTGCTGGACGCCGCGTATGTGGCCGTGCTGGTCCCGGTCTGGGCCGCGGGGTCGGGTTACGGTCCTGCCACCATCGGGCTGGTGCTGGCATCGTTCAGCGTCACGGCGACGGTCGGCAGCCTCGTCGCCGCCGCGGTGGCCCATCGGCTGCGACGCCGGCCGGTGTTCTTCCTCGGCTGGCTCGTCACCGGGGCGCCACGGTTCCTGATCCTGACGGCGGACGTGCCGCTGTGGTGCGTGGCGGTGGTGATAGGCCTGGGCGGCCTGGGCGGCGGCTTCATCAACCCGATCATCGGCGCCGTCACATACGAACGCATACCCCCCGACATGATGGGCCGGGCGCAGGGCATCGGCGACGCCATCACCTGGGCCGGGATTCCCCTGGGCGGTCTCCTCGCGGGCGCCGTCGTCGCGGGAACGGGTCTCACCCCCGCGCTCCTGATCGCGGGCGCCGTGTACTTCCTGACGACCAACCTCACGGGCCTGCGCCCGGAATGGCGTGAGATGGACCGCCACCGCGGTGGGGGACGAGCCGGGCGGAGCCCGCACGTCACCCCGGCCGAGTCTCCCTCGGCAGCGCCGTAAAGCCGCTCGTCGCGCGTCCGCCGGGGGTTGTGGGACGGCCCTCCGGTGACCAGGGCGCCCCGCGTGACGGCGGGGCGCCGGTGCGCACGCGGTCCCTGTCACCCCCCGGGTGGAACCGAGTTGGAACTTCGTCTCCGCGGAGGAGACGGAGCGGCGGTGAGCAGCGGATACGTCTCTGTCCGAGGGGGACCGCGACGCCTGCGCGGCAATGTCTGCGCGTGCGGGGCCGGCTCGCCGGGACCTATATTCCTCGCGTCCGCTGCCGCAGCCTCCCCCGCCTGTGGAGCGCCGCAGCAGTTGTCGGATCGCTCAGATCGATTGATCACACATCACCGCTGTGGGCCTCTCACGCCTGGCGCCGACGACAGGGCCGGCGTCGGGGCACACGGAAATCCGGAGTGCGAGCTGCCGGAGTGATCGTGCCCTGCTTCCGTTCCACGATCCGGGCCGCGCGCACGAGGGGTTGAGTCAGATATCGGCCGATCAAAGCTTGGAGACATGATGACGGAGTCCAGCGGGTCGACATCTCCGGATCCGGCGGCCGGGTCCGGCACAGCGGTGCTCGCCCCTGCGGCGGAGCCCCGTGCTCGCGGGGCCCTGACCTCGCGCGGCGCCCTCGCGGGGTGGGCCCCGCGGCGTGCCATCCGGGCCAAGACGATCCACAGCGGGTTCGAGGCCCAGGCCGCGCTCGTTCCGCACGGCATCGCGCTGCGCGTGCGAGGTCTGGAGCTGACCTACGAGGAGCTCAACGCGCGGGCGAACGTCCTGGCACGCCGGCTGCGCGCCCACGGCGTCGGAGCCGAGTCCCTGGTCGTCGTGTGTCTGCCGCGGTCCGTGGAGTTGCTGGTCAGTTTCCTCGCCGTGATGAAGGCCGGTGGCGCGTACGTGCCGCTGTCGGCCGGTGACCCGGACCAGCGGCGGCGGCACATCGTGGAGGACGTGCGGCCCACGGTCGTCATCACGGACGCCGCCCACCGCGACGACAAGGAGTTCGCCGGCTCGACGGCCTTGTGTGTTCACGAGTTGCTGGAGTCGTTCGGGACCGCCGGCCCGGCCGAGCGGGGCAACCTGGACGAGGAGGTCAGGCCGGAGCAACTGGCCTACGTCATCTACACCTCCGGATCGAGCGGCCGGCCCAAGGGCGTGATGTGCCCGCACCACGGGGTGGCGAACTACCTGGACTGGGCCGTCGAGACCTACACCGGGCTCGGCACCGACGGTGCTCCGCTCTTCTCCTCGGTCGGTTTCGACATGGTGGTGCCCAACATCTACGCACCCCTGTGGTGCGGCCAGTCGGTGCGGCTCGTCCCCGACGACCAGGATCTTCCGGCGCAGATATCCGAGGTGCTGTCCTCGGGCCCGTACGGGTTCATCAAGCTGACGCCCGGTCAGCTCGACCTGATCACCTCGATGACCGATGCGAACGGGGCGCGGAGCCTGGCGGGGCTGCTCGCTGTGGGGGCGGACCTCTTCCCGGTGCAGTCGCTGCGGCGCTGGCGCGCCCTCGACACCGCGACGCCCGTCCTCAACGAGTACGGGCCGACCGAGGCCTCGGTGGCCAACGCCTTCTTCATGACCCCGGACGGCTTCTCCGGGGAGACCATCCCGATCGGCAAGCCGATCGAGAACACCTCGATGTACATCCTGGACGACGACCTCCGGCCGGTCCCCGAGGGCGCGGAGGGTGAGATCTTCATCGGCGGGGTGTGCTGTGCCCGCGGCTACCTGGGCCGGCCGGAGCTGACCGGGGAGAAGTTCGTTCCCGACCCCTACGCACCTGAGCCGGGGGCCCGGATGTACCGCACCGGCGACCGGGCCGCCTGGGACGACCGGGGCAACGTGGTCTTCCTGGGCAGGTCGGACCGCCAGCTGAAGATTCGCGGCTACCGAGTGGAACCGGGCGAGACCGAGTCGGCGCTCCGGCGGCACCCGGACATCCGTGACGCGGCCGTCGTGGGCCACCGCAGCGCCCCCGACGCGCCGCTCGTGCTGAAGGCCTACCTCGTCGTCGACGGGAGTGTGCCGGAGGGGCTGGTCTCGTGGCTGGCCGAACAGGTTCCGGACTACGCCGTCCCGCGGCAGTACGCCACGGTGGACGCGATCCCGCTCGACGCGAACGGGAAGGTGGACCGCTCCGCACTGGCGCCGCGGATTCCCGAGCCCGAGCAGGTCGCTGCCGGCCACGCGGCCCAGAGCGTGGAGGACGTGCTGCGCGAGGCGTGGAAGTCCGTCCTGGGCGTCGCCTCGGTGGAGCCCGACGCGAACTTCTTCGAGCTCGGCGGCGACTCGATCTCCACGGTCCGCCTCGCCTCGAAGCTGCGTGAGCAGGGCTACGAGCTGAGCCTCACGGACGTGTTCCGCAGTCCGACGCTGCACGCGCTCGCGTCACTGGTGGTGCGCGCGGACACCGTGGAGGACACCACGGTCGACGTCAGCGGGCCGCTGTCCCTGACACCGATCCAGCAGTGGTTCTTCGATCGTGAGCCGGTGGACCGGGACCACAACAACCAGTCGGTCCTCCTGGAGTGGAAGGGCGAGCCCGAGGTCTTCGCGCTGGAGTCGGCTCTCGAGGCGCTGGTCGACGCCCACGACGCGCTCCGGCTGCGCTTCTCGCGCGAGGACGGCCGGTGGCAGCAGGAGGCCGGCGAGGCGCCGCCCGGGTTCGAGCTGCTGTCCGAGGTCTTCCTCGATCAGGACGCCGGTGGTGACCAGGGGCTGCGGGACGTGGCGGACGAACTGCAGCGCTCGCTCGACATCGAGAGCGGGCGGGTGCTGCGCGCCGCGCTGATCTCGGGCGCCGGACGCCCGAGCCTGCTGCTGATCGCCGTCCATCACCTCGCGGTCGACACCTTCTCCTGGCCGACGATCGTGCGCGATCTGGACGTCGCGTACACGAACCTTGTGGCCGGACGTGAACACGGCCTGTCCGAGGACTCGTTCGCCTTCTCGCAGTGGGCGGGCGCACTGGCTGCCGTACGACCGCGCGCGGCCGCCCGGTCCGGAGGCGGCCAGGACGGGCGGCCCGAGCCGGTGTCCCTCCCCCGGGAAGTCGCGGACGGCGCCAACACCGTGGGCGGTGCCGAGTGCGTCGAGACGCGGCTGTCGGTGTCCGCCACCAGACGTCTGCTGCGGATGACGCCGACCGACTACGGCAGCCCGGTGGAGGCGGTGCTCCTGACGGCGCTCACCGACGCGCTGAGCGCGGCCCATGGCCTGCCGTCGGTGGCCTTCGACGTGGAACGGCACGGCCGGGACAGCCGCGTTCCCGGACCCGACCGCACTGCCGCGGTGGGCTGGTTCGCGGGCATTCACCGGGTGACGCTGGACTCGTTCTCCCTGGACACGGAGAGCGACCCGGGTCTGCGGGAGGCGGTGCACCGGGTGCGACACGCGATGACCGCCGGGCCTTCTGGCCGGCTGGAGTGCGACATCGAGGCCGCCCCCACCAACCCGGGCATGATCATGTTCAACTACTCGGGCCATCTGGAGACCCAGTTCCAGGCGGTGAGCTTCAGCGCGGTCATGGGCGCGGCCGGCGAGGAGCGCTCGGCCCGCCAGGAGCGCAGCCACGACATCGAGCTCGAAGTGGAGGTCGCCGACGACCGGCTCACCTTCCGCTGGCTCTACGCACCCACGCTCCACAGCAGGCAGACGATCGAGTCGGTCGCACGGCGTTGCCTGAGCGCCGTCGAACTTCTGGTCCGGCGCGGGCCGGGGGCACGCGCGGCGCGGGTGCCGTCGGACTTCCCGCTGTCCTCGGTCACACGGGAGCAGTTGGACCAGGTGCTCAAGGAGGCCGGCCGCGCGGAGGACCTGTACGACCTCACGCCCCTGCAGAGCGGAATGCTGCTGCACAGCCTGACGGGCGGCGGCTACGGGGGGTGTCACGTCATCGAGTGCGCTCCCGGCCTGGACGAGGCCGTGGTGGCCGAGGTGTGGCGCGAGCTGGTCCGGCGGCACCCGGTGCTGCGCAGCAGCGTGCACTGGCAGGGTCTGGAGCGGCCGGTCCAGGTGGTGCACCCGGCGGAGTCGGTGGAGATCGCGACAGCCGAATGGTCGGAGGACCTCATCGACACGGCGAGCGACCGGAGCAGGGACTGGCGCCCGCGGGTGACGGTGGCGCGTGCCGGTGACCGGCTGAAGGTGGTGCTCAACTGCCATCACCTGTGGATCGACGGCTGGAGCGTCGGCGTGCTGACCGAGGAGGCGAGCCGGCTGTACGGGGCCCTGCCGGGCGGCGCAGAGGAGTTGCCGTCGCCGGTGCCCTACCGCCGCTACGTCGAGTGGCTGCGCGACCCGGAGCGGCAGCATGAGGCGCGCACGTACTGGACGCGTCGGCTCGCGGGCAGTCGTGCGTGCTATCTCGCGCCGCGCGGCCATGGCGCCGGGGGCGGGGAGCGCCTGCTCACCCTCGACCTGCCGGCGGCCACCAGGACACACTTCGAGCGTCTGGTGAGTGCGCACGGTGTGACACCTGCCATCGCCACCCTCGCGGCGTGGGCGGTCACGGTGTCGGCGACCGTCGGCCGGGACGACGTCATGGTGGGCTGCGTGGTCGACGGGCGGAGCTGGGACCTCGCGAGGATCGACCGCGTCGTGGGGCTGGTGATGAACACCGTGCCGGTCATCTGGGATCCGGCCGGTCCGGCGACGGTGGCGGCGGCGCTGGCCGGCCTCAGGGACCAGCTGAGCGACACCGTGCGCCACGGGCACCACTCCCTGGCCGACCTCCAGCGCGGGGTGCCGGGTGCGCAGGGCGAGCCCTTCGACACCGTCTTCGTCGTCGAGGACGTGTCGGACGCCGGCTCCGCCCGGACGTTCCAGCGGGGGCTCGGGTACGAGGAGGTGCACTACCCGCTCTCGCTCACCCTCCTGGTGGAGAGCGGTCAGCCGGTCGCGCTCCGGTTCGCCTTCCACGACGGGGGACTCGACCCGGCACTGGTCCGTACGCTGGCCGACCGGGTGGTGCGGGCGCTCGGGCTGATGGTGTCGCACGCCGGCGGGCCGGCGGCTGCGCTCCGGACGATGCTGTAGGGAGGTCCGGCGCTCGACGGCGGGCGGCCGTCCGGTCGGACGGCCGCCCGCGGTGGTACTGGCGTGGTCCGCGGCTTGTCGAACACCGCGGGTGGAGGCCCTGCGGGAGACCCGCCGGGGCCCGGCCGGGGGGGTGGCCCCCGCCCGCCCCCGCGGGGCGCCCGGGAAGGTGGGGGGGGCCCAGCGGGGCCCTTTGGTGCCGCGCCCCGGGACCCCCCCC
>NZ_SHKU01000004.1:0-863933 GCF_004217355.1 Streptomyces sp. BK022 | reverse complement strand
CGGGGGGGGGGGGGGGGCGGGGGCGGGGGGGGGCGGCGCGGCGGGGGGGCCCCCGGGGGGGGTCGGGGGGGGGGCCGGGGCTGGCCCACCCCGGGGGGGGGGGCCCCGGCGGGTCTCCGGCTATCGTGCGGGGAGCAGATCGGCGAAGTAGGTGTCCTCGCCCGTGCACCCCCGGCGGAGTTTCGGTGAGTCGTGCCCGATGCCGAGCTCCAGCCGGTGTGCGCCGCGCTCGACGGCTGCCCTCAACGGACCCAGCAGACAGCCGAAGTGGTAGACCGCCCCCCGGTCGAGGCCCGGGACGTCGACGATCCCGAGGGTGTGCGCGTCCATGGTGTCGTCGAACATCCGGCACAGCATGTGGGTGACCGCCTGCCCCTGCCACCGGGTGCGGACGAAGAAGTGCTTCCCCGGGCGCCTGCGGTAGTTGCCGATCCGCCACCTCACGATGTCGGGCGACTCGTCCATGCCGTTGCGCCGGGAGACGCTGGCGATACCCGCGGCGGCTTCCGCGACGGCCTCGTCCGAGAAGGGCACGACGTCGTGCTCCAGCCCGAGCTCCTCGGCTTCGCGGATGTCCCGGTTCCAGTGCCGCCGGCGCTTCGCGGGAAGGCGCTGGAGGAATTCCTCGATGCCGGCGGCCCCGTCGATCTCCAGGGTGCACCAGACACCGTGTTCACGGACGGTGGCCGACGGCGCCGCGTCCAGGTAGGCCGGCAGGTCGGTGGCGGTCAGGAAGGGGGACAGCACCGCGTCGGACGTCTGCGCCGCGCGGTCGAGGGCCTCGGCGACCAGCGCGGCCAGCAGCTCGCGGCGCCCCTCGGGCCCGATGCCCGCGAGGGAGCTGCCGGACCGCAGGCGGGCCAGCCCTCCCCCGATGAAGGCCGCCGAGCCCTGATGCGAGGTCAGCCCGAGATAGCGGCGGTAGCCGTCGTTGAGCGACTCGACCTGCTTGACGGTCACGACCGGAAGCCGTCCGCGCCCGCGCCCGGATCGTGTCTGGACCTCGAAGTAGTCGAGCCGGACGTCCAGGGCGCAGAGCGCCCTGTCGTCCATCATGGCGAGGGCGTTGCGCGCGAGGACGGGCTCGCTGACCCTGCCGGGGGACGCAACGGTCACCATGTCCGTCGCCCGCTCCACAGCAACTCGCGGACGTCCTCGGGCCATTCGGCGAGCCGCGGGCCGTGGGCCGACACGAGTGCGAACGCAAGCCGTTCCAGGCCGAAGCCGACACAGGCGCTGTGGGCCGGCTCCCCGTCCGCCGACCGGATGTCGAAGATCCGGCCGAAGTGGTCGCGGTGGTAGTTGATCGACGCGACCGCCACGGGGTGGTCGCCGATCGGGACGACGACCTCGGCCTTCATCCCCTCCTCCCGCTGGTTGTCGGCCATGACCTGCCCGCTCGTCCCGAAGAACGGGTCCGAGGCGGCCTCGACCTCCACCTTGAGGCCGAGTCGCCGCACGAAGGCGGACGCACGCTCGTACCACTGGCTGAACCAGGCGGAGGCTTCGGCCGGACTTCCGATCCGCACGAACTCCCGCAGCCGGAACGAGACCAGACGTCCCGGTTCGGTCGACGGTTCGTGCCGGAAGCAGAATCCGCTCGCGTCCACCGTCCGGCCGCCGTCCAGCACGGTCCCGCCGAACAGGGGGTACACGGAGTAACACACGGCCGGAGCCAGCACGAAGTCGGTCAGTCGCGTGTGCCCGCTCCAGTCCTCTCCCCTGGTGACGGCCCGTTCCAGGCCCTCGTGTGCGCACTCGTCGCCCTGGAACGCGTGCACCGCGCCGAAGAGCTGGGGAAACGAGGACACGTACTCGCTCTTCTCGAACACCGCGCGCGGAAGAACGGGCGGGAAATGGAGCTCGACGGGCTCCATTTCCCTCACCTCGGCGGACAGTTCCTTCGCCAGGCCGGAATAGACTGCTTCGAGTTCCGCGCCCCATCCGTACAGTCCGGTTGCCTCGTTGACCAGCAGGCCGTGGTTGCGCAGCCCATCCGGATGACTGGCCGGAATTCTCTGCCCGAACCCCTTCGCCATCTCGTCCGTCATCTTTGCCCCATCCTGGAGGAGAGTTCGTTCGCCGGCTCTCGCCAGTTCGCCGTCACACCTCAACTGGCGCCTGGACTATAGGCTCCGCCCGTCCGCCACCGCACGCGAACGGGCCTCCCGGGAGGTGCTCCGCCGTCCGCCCGGGCACGGCTCCTCCGCAGGTCGCAGCGAATGCGCCTCCCCCGCGGAGATGAACTTCGCCACCAGTTCAGCCTGGCGGTGGATGGTGATCCGGATTGCCCGGAAGCTAAGTTCTCAGCCGAATGGTTCGACTCCCCGCGAATTACATCGGGGCCTTTCCCGCGTCTCGTTCAGACATTCATGGAGTGGCCATGTCCACTGAGGACCAGTTCACCGTGGTGAAGAACCACGAAGAGCAGTATTCGATTTGGTGGTCCCACCGGCCGCTGCCGTCCGGCTGGATCGACGCCGGCTTCAGCGGAAGCCGGGAGGCGTGTCTTTCCCGCATCTCCGAGGTGTGGACCGACATGCGTCCGCTCAGCCTGCGGACGCGTATGGACGGAGCCTCCGCGTGACGAACGGGACGAACATGCCGCCCACCACGGAGCAGGCACAACGGGGCGTGCCCGCCACCGACATCGAGAAAGTCATCGGCGGGATCTTCCAGGATGTGCTCGCCACGGACGACCCCGTGGATCTCACGCTCAGCTTCTTCCGCATGGGCGGCACCTCCATCCTGGCCGCCAAGGTCGTCGCACGTGTCTCGGCCCGCTACGGGGTCCAGCTCTCCCTGCGGACGATCTTCGAGTTCCCGACCGCCGGGGAACTGGCGCAGGTGGTCGAATCCCAGGTTCGGAGTGACGTGTCGGGCCTCTCGGACGCCGAGGTCACCGCACTGACGACGCGCGAGAAGTGAGGACACGCATGGCCGAGGACATCCAGGCCCTCCGGGACCGCATCCTGAGAAGCCGCCTCGAAGGCACGGCGACGCCGGCGGCCCCCGCTCCGCCCACGGCCGGCCGGGGCGGACCCGTGCCGCTGTCGCCCAGTCAGCGCAGGCTCTGGTTCCTCGACTCGATCAACCCGGACAGCGGCGAGTACCACGTCCCCATGGTGCTGCGGCTGCGCGGGGCGGTCGACGTGCCGGCCCTGCAGCGAGCCTGGGCGCGGGTACTGGAGCGCCACGAGGTGCTGCGGACCCGTTACCGCATGGAGCGGGAAGAGCCGGTGCAGGAGGTGATCGACAGCCCCGGGAACACCCTGGTCCACAGCGACCTCCGCGAGGAGGCCGCAGAGGTCCGGGAGAGCCGTGCGCGGGAACTGATGGAGCGCCTGGCCCACTCCCCGATGTCGCTCGCCGAGGGCAGGGTGGCCCGCGCGGGCCTGGTCACGTCGGCGACGGACACGCATCACCTCGTGGTGTCGATCCATCACATCGCCTTCGACGCCTGGTCCGAGCCGATCCTCTGGCGCGATCTGGCCCTGGCCTACCAGGCCGAGACGGGCGACGGCGGCGTGGAGTTCCCGCCGCTGCCGATCCAGTACGCCGACTACTCCGAGTGGCAGCGCACCCGCCTGCTCGACGGCACCCTGGCGGAGTCCCTCGCGTTCTGGAAGCGGCAACTCAGCGGTGTCACCCCCCTGGAGCTGCCGACGGACCACCCGCGTCAGGCGGTGCGGTCCTCCGCGGGTGCCTCACTCCCCCTCACCGTCCCCCCGGATGTCGCGGACGCCGTCCGCGCGGCGGCGGCAGAGCACGGCACCACTCCCTTCCTGGTCCTCCTGACGGCCTTCCAGATGCTCCTGAGCCGCTACACCGGCCGGCGGGACATCGCGGTGGGCGTGCCCATGGCGGGCCGGGACGAGCCGTCGACGCAGGAGCTGATCGGCTGCTTCGTCAACACGGTCGTCATCCGCACCGGATGGTCCGGCGACCCGGCGTTCGCCGATCTCCTGCGCGGCAACAAGTCGCGGTTCCTCGACGCGGTGGAGCACGCGCAGATCCCGTTCGACGTGCTCGTCAACGAGCTGGCGCCGGACCGCGACCTCTCCACGCCGCCCCTGGCCCAGGTGATGTTCAGCTACGGGGACGGAGACCCGGAGGGAATCGCGCTCGCGGGGGTCGAGGCCGCTCGCGTGCCGACCCTCAGCGAGAACTCCAAGCTGGACCTGACCCTGCAGATCGACTCCGAGGCCGACGGCACCATGGCCGGTGCCCTCGAGTACTCGACGGCGCTGTTCGAGCCGGACACCGTACGACGGTTCGTCGGGAACTTCTTCCAGATCCTGCGGAGCGCGACGAGCAGCCCCGGCATGCCGCTGTCCGGCCTCCGGTACATCACCGAGCAGGAGCTGGGCGAGCTGCTCGCCGCGGCGGACGGCGGCACCGCCGAGCGGCCCCGGGGGGCCCTGCACGAGTTCATCGCCGAACAGGCCAGGCTCGCTCCGGACGCGCCGGCCGTCCTGGCCGGTGACACGCGTCTGACCTTCGGCGAACTGGACGCGGCGGCGAACCGGCTCGCCCGGCACCTGCGCGGCCGCGGTGTCGGGCCCGGTTCGGTCGTCGCCGTCCACCTGCCGAGGAACGCACGTCTCGTCGTCGCTCTCCTCGCGGTCCTCAAGGCCGGCGCCGCCTACGCCCCGCTGGACCCCGGCGACTCCGCCGCACGGCGCGCCTACATCCTGGGCGATGCCGGCGCCCGGGTCGTGGTGACCGACGAACCCGGCGCCGCCGCCCTGGCCCACGGCCTGGACGGGCACACCGTCGTCCTGGTCGACCGCGACGCCCGGATCGTCGACGCGCAGCCGGACGGCGATCCGGGCGTTCCCGTCGCCCCCGACGCTCTCGCCTACCTCATCTACACCTCGGGAACGACCGGCCAGCCCAAGGGAGTCATGGTCACCCACGGCGGGCTGATGAACTACCTGTGGTGGACGGTCGAGACCTATCTGCGGGCGCCGGGCGGAACCGCGCTCTTCTCCTCCGCCGCGTTCGACCTGGGTGTGCCGAATCTCTACACCTCGCTGCTGCGCGGACGCCCGGTCCATCTGCTGCCCGACGGTGAACCCGCGGAGCTGGGCGCACGCCTCCTCGCGTGCGGGCCGCTGAGCTTCGTGAAGATGGCACCGGGGCACCTCGAACTGCTGGCCGGACAGCTCGACCCGGACCAGCGCCGGTCACTCGCCGGCCTCGTGATCGCGGCGGGCGACCGCTTCACCGGCACGCTGGCCAACAGCTGGCTCGCCGACGCCGGTCCGGGAAGTGTCGCCGCCGAATACGGTCCCACCGAGATCACGGTGGGCAATTCCGGCTGCCGCCTCGAAGAGCCGGTGGGCACGGAGCTGGTCTCGATCGGCACGGCCATACCCAACACCACGATGTACGTCCTCGACGAGCACATGCGTCCCGTACCCTTCGGCGTCGTCGGCGAGGTCTACATCGGCGGGGCCGGTGTCACCCGCGGCTATCTGGACAAGCCCCACCTCACGGCGGAGAAGTACCTCCCCGACCCGTTCTCCGCGGAGCCGGGCGCACGGCTCTACCGCACCGGCGACCTCGTGGCTCTCCGGCCCGGCGGAGACGTGGACTTCGTGGGTCGCGTGGACAAGCAGGTCAAGATCCGCGGCTACCGGGTGGAGCCGGCCGAGGTGGAGAGCGCCATGACCGCGCATCCCGGGGTACGGACGGCCCTCGTCGTGGCACGGCAGACCGACGGCGGCAGGCCCGAACTCGTCGGCTACGTCGTGCCCGCGGCCGGGACGGCCGTCCCCGGCCAGGCCGCTCTCCGCGCCTTCGTCGGCGAGCGGCTGCCCGAGTACATGGTGCCGTCGGCGATCGTCGTCCTGGACTCGCTCCCGCTGACCGACGTCGGAAAGATCGACACCGATGCGCTGCCGGCACCCGACCGGGCGTCCCGTGGCGTCAGCACCGACCTCGTGGCTCCTCGCTCCGAGGCCGAGGCGGAGGTCGCCGCGGTGTGGCGCACGGTTCTGGGCAGCAGCGACTTCGGGGTCCGCGACAACTTCTTCGTCGTCGGCGGGGACTCGGTGCGCGCGGTGGCCGTGGTGGGTGCCCTGCGGAGGAACGGTTACCCCGTCACCGTGCGGGACGTCTTCGAGCACCGCACCGTCGAGGCCTTCGCCCGGATACTGGGCCCCCGTTCCGCGGGCAGTGTCGACGCGCCCGTGGTGCAGCCCTTCGCGATGCTGGACCCGGCCGACCGGGCGCGGATACCCGACGGGGTGACGGACGCGTACCCGCTGTCCCGCATCCAGCTCGGGATGATCCTCGAAATGGAATCCTCGGGCAACGAGGGCAACTACCACAACGTCACCCGCTACCTGGTCCGGGACGGCCGCCCCTACCGCCACGAACTCCTGCAGGCCGCGATCGACGCCACCGTCGCCCGGCACGAGGCCCTGCGCACGACGATGGACCTCACCACCTACAGCGAACCGCTCCAGCTCGTGCACGACGAGGCGCGTCTGCCCGTCGGTTTCGCGGACGTCCGCGGCCTGTCACCGCAGGCGCAGAGCGACGAGGTGCGCGCGTACATGGCCGCGGAGCGCGACCGCCGGTTCGATCTGAGCACGGCGCCGCTGTTCCGGTACTTCACCCACATGTGCGAGGACCACTGGTGGATCACCTTCACCGAGTTCCATCCCATCCTCGAGGGCTGGAGCTTCCACGTACTTCTCTCCGAGGTGTTCGGCCGGTACCACGCCCTGCACGACGGCACGGAGTACGTGCCGCAGCCCCTGCCCCAGATCCGGTACGCCGACTTCGTCGCTCTGGAACGCAAGGACCTCCAGGACCCGGCGCACGCCGGCTACTGGCGTGACGTCGTGGCGAACCACGCCAAGCTGGAGCTGCCTTCCGCCTGGGGCGATGGCTCGGGGCCGGTCAAGCAGCTGGTCACGCAGTACGACGATCTGCTGGAGGACCTGACCAGGCTGGCCCGGACGGCGGACGCGTCACTGAAGAACGTGATGCTGGCGGCCCATCTGTCGGTGATGAGCATGATCACGACGGACGAGGCGTTCTCCACCGGACTGGTGTGTGACACCCGGCCGGAGGCCGAGGGCGCCGACCGCGTCGCGGGCCTGTACGTCAACACGGTTCCCTTTCCCTTCCGTCGCGGCGCCCGCACCTGGCGGGAGCTGGTCCGGCAGGTGCGCGACACGGAGACCGAGATGTGGCCGCACCGCCGGTATCCGCTCGGCGAGATCCAGGAGGGCAGCCGCCACGGCCGCATGGTCGACGTCGCCTTCGTCTACCTGGACTTCCATGTCCTCGACTGGGACCTCATCGACGACGACGCCGTCGTCGACGAGAGCCCGAACGAGTTCCGCCTGATGGCCGTCGCGCAGACCGGCCGGCTGACGGTGTACAGCCGGCCGGGGGACGCGGGTCCGCACGCCCAGGCTCTCCTGGGCTCCCTCTACCGCGCGGTCCTGGAAGCGATGGCGGCCGACGCGGACGGTGACACCCGCCAGGTGCTGACACCTCGAACGTACCGCTCCCTGGCCTGCGGGCCGGAGTCGGCCGTGGCGCTCGGCGAGCGGGCGGGCGCGTCCGTCACCGAAGCCGATACCGATACCGATACCGATACCGACGAGGAGACGTCCGTCCACGGGCTCGTGGAGTGTCAGGTGGATCGCACCCCGCACGCGCTCGCGGTGGTCTGCGGCAAGGACGAACTGACCTACGGGGAGTTGAACGCCCGCGCCAACCGGCTCGCGCGTCGTCTGGCGGCCACCGGTGTCAGGGCCGAAGCGGTCGTCGCCATCCACCTGGAGCGCTCCGTCGACCTCGCCGTCGCCTATCTGGCCGTCCTGAAGTGCGGTGGCGTCATCCTCCCCGTCGATCCCGAGTACCCGCGCGACTGGCGACGCGCGTTGCTGGCCCAGGCCGGGCCCGACGCGCTGGTCACCGAGGAGGCGTGGCTGCCTGACCTCGGTGACATCCGGATACCGGCCGTCTGCCTGGACACCGACCCCGGTCCGCAGGCACCGGAGGCCGACGACAATGTGCCGGGCGACTGGCACGGCGGCGACCAGCTCGCGTACGTGATCTACACCTCCGGGTCGACGGGACGGCCCAAGGGCGTGGCGAACACACACCGAGGGCTGGTCAACACGCTGAAGTGGGGTCAGCGGCGCATCCCCCTGGGAAGCGACGACGCGGTGCTGCAGATGGTCCCGATCAGCTTCGACGTGTCGCTGTGGGAGATCTTCCGGCCCCTGACCGTGGGCAGCCGGCTGGTACTGGCGGAGCCCGGGGGGCACCGGGACACGCAGTACCTCGCCGACCTGGTGGCCGACCAGCGGATCACGGTGATCCACCCCGTTCCCTCGGTGCTCTCGATCTTCCTGGACACGCCCGAGGTGGCGCGCCGGTGCGCCGGCCTGCGCCACATCGTGCCCGCCGGTGAGGCGCTGCCGGTCGAACTGCAGCAGCGGGCGATGCGGGAGCTGCCGTGGATCCGGCTCCACAACCACTACGGCCCGGCGGAGACCGCGATCATCGCCACCTCCTGGGAGTGCCGGACCGACGACGGGCGGACGACGGTGCCCATCGGCCGGCCCATCGGGCGCAGCTGGGCTCTCGTCTGCGACGGCGACCTCAACCCGGTCCCCACGGGAGCGGCGGGTGAACTCTGCCTGGCCGGCGACCTGCTGGGGCGCGGGTACCACGGGGCCCCGGCGCTGACTGCGGACCGGTTCGTTCCCGCGCCGCTGGGGCGGCCGGGCGAGCGCATGTACCGGACCGGCGACCTGGCGAGAATGGCTCCGGACGGCGTCATCGAGTTCCTGGGCCGCGTGGACCGGCAGGTGAAGCTGCACGGCGTACGCATCGAACCGGGCCAGATCGAGACGGTCCTGGTGGAGCACCCCGCGGTCCGTGACGCCGTCGTGGTGGTGGACGGTACCGGCGGCGGGAAGCGGCTGCTGGCGTACGTGGTACCGGATTCCGCGGCCTCGGCACCGGTGGGCGGGCGGCCGCCGGGGGCGTCGGCCGGTGCCCCGACCGGGCCCCGGGGCACGACGGCGCAGGGCACCCGGCCGCACAGCGAGGCGCTCGTCGCGGACATCCGCCGCTGGTGCCAGGAGCAGCTGCCCCCGGCGCTGGTACCGAGCGCGGTGGTGCTCATGGATTCCTTCCCCCTCTCGCACAACGGGAAGCTCGACCAGGCGGCCCTGCCCGCACCCGCGGCGGCGCCGGCCGGCCCGCAGCCGGTTCCCCGGAGCCGGACGGAGCTGGATCTGCTGCACATCTGGGAGCGGATCCTGGGGACCTCCGGCATCGGCATCGAGGACGACTTCTTCGAGGCCGGCGGCAACTCCCTGCTCGGGGTGCGTCTCATCTCGACGATCAGGAAGGAGCTGGGGATCAGCCTGCCCATGGCCAGCCTGCTGGAGGCCCCCACCGTGGCGGCGCAGGCCGCTTCCCTCGTCGCCCACCGCCCCCGGCAGCCGCGGGCGCTGCTGCCGCTGCGGCTCGGCACCGGACGGCCCACGTTCTGTGTCGCGCCCGTCGGAGGCACCGCCTTCTGCTACCTCGACCTGGCCCGGTCACTGCCCGGCGACGGCCCGGTCCACGGGCTCCAGTCGGTCGGCATCGAACCGGGCGGGCAGCCGCTCACCAGCGTCGCCGAGATCGCCGCGGCGCACCTGGCGACCGCCCGAGAGGCACAGCCCGAGGGCCCGTTGCGGCTCGTCGGCTGGTCGTTCGGGGGTCTGGTGGCGTACGAGATGGCCCGTCAGTGCGCCGACAGCGGCGAGGAGGTCGAACTGCTCGCGCTGATCGATCCGGCCCTGCCGCCCGCGCTCCTGCCGGGCACACCCCGCTCCGGCGAGGAGGAACCGGAGGTCATCGCGGCCTATCTGTCCTTCCTCGACCGGCTGCACGAGGTGGACATGGCCGTCGACGTGGAGGAACTGACGGCGATGACGCCGGCAGGACGGCGCCAGGAGCTGGTGACGCGGCTGCGCGACGCACAGCTCGTCCCGGCCGACGCCACCGCGGGTGAGGGGCTGCGGCTCTTCGAGGTCTTCCGCGCGAACTGGCGTGCGCTCCGCGACTACCGGCCGACGCCCTACCCGGGCCGCACCCTGATCTTCAGCGCCGAGGACGCGGCGCGGGACGAACAGGCCGCGGCGGCCGTACGGCAGTGGCTGCGGCTGTGCACGGGCGAAACGACGGCCCTCTCCCTCGCCGGCGACCACTACGCGGCCGTGAAGGCCCCCAACACCGACCTCGTGGCCCGTTCTGTGGCGGCGTCCTGATTCCCCCTCGAATCGCACACCCCGGAGCCAAGAATGACGGAAATCAGCCCTCTCACCACGACCCTGGAGAAGGAGTCGATCTACCTCGGCCTGGACGTTCGACGGGAGGTCAAACGGCTCGCCGGGCTCCTGACGGAGACCGCTCCGGGCCTGCTGGACAATCCTCACTGGCTGGCGGCGGCACGTGACGCGTCCTGCGCTCTGCCGGCGGCGCTGCGCACGGCGCTGCGGAACTTCTCCGCCGACTCCGGCCAGGCGGGCGCGCTGCAGATCCACGGCCTGCCGGTCGGGCCCCTGCCCCCCACCCCCACCCGGCGGGAGTCCGTCGAGCGCCGGGCCACCGTGCCGGCGTCGGCGCTCGTCCTGTGCGCCATGGCGCTGGGTGAGATGGTCGGCTTCGAGGGCGAGAAGCACGGCGCCCTGGTGCAGAACGTGGTCCCGGTACCGGGTGAGGAGCGGAGCCAGAGCAACGCCGGGTCCGTCGACCTGGAGATGCACACCGAGAACGCCTTCCATCCCCACCGGCCCGACTTCGTCGCCCTGTTCTGCCTGCGCCAGGACGTCCACGGGGAGGCCGGACTGCGCATCGCCTCGCTGCGGCGGGCGATCGGTCTGCTCTCCGCCGAGCAGCGGGAGATCCTCGCCGAGCCCCGCTTCAGGACCGATCCGCCGCCCTCGTTCAACGGATCGGGCACGGCGGCGGCGCACGGGGTCCTCTCCGGTGCGTTCGAGGACCCGGACGCGCAAGTGGACTTCCACGCCACGACTCCGCTGGACGCGCGTGCCGGGCGGGCCATGGCCGCCCTCCGGGAGGCCCTCGAGACGATCGTCGACACCGTCTACTTCACTCCGGGCGACCTGGCTATCGTCGACAACCGGGTCGCCCTGCACGGTCGCACGCCTTTCTCCCCCCGGTACGACGGCCAGGACCGCTGGCTGCACCGCGTGTTCGTCCACACCGACGCCCGCCGGTCCCGGGCCAGGCGCGTGGGGGGCGGACATGTCGTCAGCTGAGCACACGTCCCCCCGGCGCGCCCGGGTACGGCACGTACCGATCCCACTGTCCTCCTGGGCCGGCGTACGCCCCCAGAGCCTGATCGCCACGACAGGTGGTAACCATGCATGACTCTGTGACCGTTGCCGGCACGTCCCGCTCCGGCACCTCCGTGCGGATCGACGGCGCGCGGCTGCTCGACCGGCTCGACCGGCTGGCCGCGATCGGCGGCGGCGAAGACGGCGGCGTCACCCGTATGGGCTTCAGCGACGCCGACCAGGAAGGGCGGGCGCAAGTGGCCCGCCAGGCGGTGGAGGCCGGGCTGACCGCCACCGTCGACGCGGGCGGAAACCTGCTCATGCGGCGCCCCGCGGACCACCGCCGCTCCGCCCGTCCCCCGATCATGGTCGGGTCGCATCTCGACACGGTCGCCAACGGCGGGAGACTGGACGGGGCCTACGGAGTCGTCGCGGCGCTGGAGGTGCTGCAGACGCTGCACGAAGCCGGCACCGAGACCGACCACGAGGTCGTCGCCGTGGGCTTCGCCAATGAGGAGGGCGCGCTCTTCCCCCAGCCCTTCTGGGGCTCCATGGTGCTCGCCGGGCGACTGGACGCTCTGCCCAGTGAGCCGGAGGACTACGCGGGCAGGCCCCTGCGGGAGGCCCTGGCCCGGGCGGGCGGCGATCTGTCGCAGCTCAAGACGGCCGCGTGGGCGCCGGGCTCCCTCACCGCCTACCTGGAACTCCATGTGGAGCAGGGGCCCGTCCTGGAGCGGCTGGGCAGGTCCATCGGTGTGGTCGAGTCGATCACCGGACGGATCCAGATGTCGGTAGAGCTGCACGGCAGAGCGGGCCACGCGGGCACCACACCCATGGAGGGGCGCCAGGACCCCCTGGTCGTGGCGGCGCGTCTGATCAGCGCCGTTCAGAGTCTCGCGCAGGAGGAGAAGCTGTGCCGCGTGGCCACCGTGGGGCGGATGGAGGTCCAGCCCAACTCGCCCAACACCATTCCGGAGACGGTGCGGCTCGACGTCGACCTGCGGGACAGCGACCCCGCGCGGCTCGACGCGGCCGAGCGCACCGTGCGCACGGCCCTGGCCGCCCTGGCCCGCTCGGGGGACGTGCGGGCCGTGATCGAGTCCACCATGCGCAGTGCTCCCGTGCAGACGGACCCGCGGATCCGGGACACCATCGCGGCGTCGGCCACCGAGCTCGGGTTCACCCAGCAGACGCTGCCGAGCGGGGCGGGACACGACGCCCAGATCGTGGCGGATCTCGCGCCGGTCGGAATGATCTTCGTACCGAGCATCGACGGCGTCAGCCACGTCCCCTCGGAACGCACCGCCCCCGAGGACCTGGTCGCCGGTGCCGAGGTGCTGCTGCGCACGGTGCTGAAGCTCTGAACCGGGCCGCCCCGCCCACATCGGGCGGAGGGGTCCGCCTGACGCGCCCCTCCCCCACGCGCTCCTCCTCCACGCTGTGCATCGGAGACACGCATGCCCGACGTCCATCGACGTGCCGCGGTCATCGCCACGTTCTGCGAGGCACGTCCCGGCAAGGACCCCGCGTACGTCGCTCTCGCCGAGGAGTTCGGTGCGGCGCTGGGCCGGCGCGGCTGCGGGCTGGTCTACGGAGCCGGCGGCGTGGGCGTGATGGGGGCGGTGGCCGGGGCGGCCCTGGCCCACGGCGCCACCGTCACCGGAGTGGTCCCGCACGACCTGCACGAACGGGAGCGGTCCGCGGCGGCGCCGGGGCAGACATTCGTCGTGCAGAACATGCACGAGCGCAAGGCGCTCATGTACCGGCTCTCCAGCGCCTTCGCGGTCCTGCCCGGCGGGTTCGGAACCCTGGACGAGCTCATGGAGGTGGCCACCTGGAACCAGCTCGGCACGCATCGCAAGCGGGTGGTCCTGCTCAACGCGAAGGGTTACTTCGACTCGCTCCTGGGCTTTCTCGACACCGTGGCGCGGGAGGGCTTCATGACCGGCGAGGAGCGGGACCTCGTACAGGTCACCGACCGCGTCGAGGAGGCTCTCGACCTGCTGACGGCGGAGCCGTGGGCGGCCGGGCCGGGTCCCGCTCACGACGGGCTCCGGCCGGCCCAGGACTCGCGGATGCCGGTCCGATGAGGCCGGGACCCTTGTCACCGGGTGGAACGCACGCACGACGGCCGTGCCTCGGCGGCCTTTCTCCGCCGGGGCACGGCCGTCGTGCGTGGCCTCTCAGGCGGTGGCCCTTCCGCGGGCCCGGTGCCGGAGGCCGGTGGACGGCAGTGGCCGGCGGAGCGGACCGTGGACGAGTATCACCACGTCGAGCCGGCTGGTCAGGCCGAGCTTCTTGAGGATTCCCCGCACATGCGTCTTGACCGTCGAGTGGGCCAGCGTGAGCGACGCGGCGATCTCCATGTTGGACCGGCCGCGGGCGAGAAGGTGGAAGACGTCCCGCTCCCGGGGGGTCAGGAGGCGTACGTGCGCCGCCTCGCCCGCCCTTTCCTCCAGCGCGCGGTGGGCGAGCTGCTGCGCGAGGCGCCGCTCCACCGGGAGATAGCCGGCGGCGAGCAGTCTGACCGAGGAGACCAGATCCGCCGAGCTGACACGCGACCTCTCGAGGACGCACGCCCCCAGCCTGAGCAGCTCCGTGTCGCACTGGACACCGTCGTCGGCGAGCAGGACCACGGGCCGGTCCGCCATGTCCACGAGCGCCCGGATCCGCTGGGCGTGGACTTCGCCGGTGCCCCGGAGCCCGGAGGCGTCGATGACGAACACATCCGGATCCCCCCGTCGTCGCACCTGCGGTATGTCGGCGAAACTCGCCGACTCACCCACCACGTCGACCGTCCGGTCCAGCGACAGCATGGACCGGATCCCGTCCCTGACGAGTGCTTCGGCAGCGATGATCCCTGCCTTGGTGTGCATCACCCGGCGTCCTTCCTTGTCGTCACAGGTCGGCCAACGAGGGTGACTGCCACCGCGCGACGGCCGCGTCCGGTCCACCGCCACGCACCAGGAACCCCGTGAGGGAGGAGAGATCGCGGGCGAAGCGCTCGACGGACGCCGCGTCGAAGAGGTCGGTGGCGTAGGTGAACGAGCAGTCGATCCCCTCCCCGGACTCGACGCAGGTCAGGTCGAGATCGAACTTCGACGACGACATCGGCCAGTGCCGGTGCGTCGCCGTGGCGTGCGGCAGCTCCCAGTGCGGCAGGTCGTCCGGCGTCTCGTGGGAGAAGAACACCTGGAAGACGGGATTGCGGTCCAGGTACCTCTCGGGGCGCAGCTCCTCGACGACCTGATCGTAGGAGACCCGGTTGTGCTTCATGGCGCCGAGGGTGGCCGCCCGTACATCCCGCAGGACGTCGCGGAAGGTCCGTTCGCCAAGGACCGTACCGCGCAGCACCATGGTGTCGGTCAGGAAGCCGACCACCGGCTCGAGTTCGGGAAGGGAGCGGCCGGTCATCGCCGCGCCGACCGCGATGTCGCTCTGCCCGCTCCAGCGCGCCAGCACGACCTCGAAGGCGGCCAGCAGGACCATGAACGAGCTCGCGTTCTCCTCGCCGCCGAGGCTCCGCAGACCGCGCACCACGTCCGGCGCCAGCGTGCACTCCACCGATGCGCCGCGCCCGGACCAGTAGGGGGGCCTCGGCCGGTCGGCCGGCAGCTCCAGGGCGGGCAGGTCCTTCAACTGCTCGCGCCAGTAAGCCAGATCCAGATCGGCTTCCCGGGCCGGCCGCTGACGGGCCCACACGGCGAAGTCCAGGAACTGGAGCTCGGGCTCGGCGAGCCCGCCCTGTGCCTCGCCGGCCGCCTGCCGGTACAGGACCTCCAGATCGCGGAGCACCGTGGAGAGCGAACTGCCGTCGATGGCGATGTGGTGGAAGACCAGCAGGAACAACGTCTCGCCGGGGTGGCGGTGGTCCGTGAAGAGCCGGGCGCGCAGGAGCGGGGGCGTGGCGAGATCGAACGGCTCCTCGGCGAAGGCACGCACCTGCTCGGGGATGTCCTCCCCGGCGAACTCGACGGACTCCCGCGACAGCCGGAACCCGGCAGCGTCCGCCGGCTGGACGACCTGGCGGGGGCCGTCCTCCCCGGCGACGAACAGCGTGCGCAGGATCTCGTGCCGCCGGACCAGCGCGTCGAGCGCCTGCTCCAGCGCTGTGGCGTCCACCTCACCCGACAGCTGCCACAGGGAGGGCACGTTGTAGTGGTAGCCCGCGGGGTCGAGGCTCTGAATGATCCACAGCCGCTCCTGTCCGGCGGAGAGCGGTCCGCGCGTCCGTCCCGCGCAGCGCGTGGGCCCCGGGGTGCTGTCCCCCGCCTCCTGGAGGGAACCGGACGCCGCCGCCATACCGGCGACCGTCGGATGCTCGAAGATCACCTTGAGCGGTATGTCCCGGCCGGTCGCGGCGCTCGCGCGGGAAGCGAGCTGGAAGGCCAGCAGGGAGTGGCCACCGAGGTCGAAGAAGTTGTCGTGCACGCCCACGGTGTCGACCTTCAGCACGTCGGCCCAGACCGCCGCAAGCAGGGCCTCGGCCGGGTTCGCCGGCTCGGCGGCAGGTGCCGAGGAGGCGCGCGCCGGGGCCGGCTCGGGCAGGGCGTTGCGGTCGATCTTGCCGTTCGGTGTCATGGGGAAGGCGTCCAGCTCCACGACGACCGCAGGCACCATGTGGGCGGGCAGCACCTGTTGGAGGGCCTTGCGCGGATCGGCGCACTCCCCGGCCCCGGCCGTTCTCGTCACGTACCCGGCCAACCGGTCCTCGCCCGTGGCGTCGGGGCGGACGACCACGGCCGCGCCGGCCACCCCGGGCAGCGCGGCCAGCGCGGCCTCGACCTCACCCAGCGCGATGCGGAATCCGCGGATCTTCACCTGGTCGTCGACGCGCCCGACGAATTCCAGCGCGCCGCCGGGCAGCCGCCTCGCGAGGTCTCCGGTCCGGTAGAGGCGGCCGCCGGGCGGGCCGAAGGGGTCCGGCACGAACTGCCTCTCGGTCAGGGCCGGCCGGTCGAGGTAGCCACGGGCGACCCTGTCCCCGCCGATGACGATCTCCCCCACCTCACCCGGTCCGGCCTCCGTGCCGTCCTCGCCGAGCAGGTGGACGCGGGTGCGGGACACGGGCCGGCCGATGGGGACGGGCTCGCCCTCCGCCACCTCGCCGACGTCCTGGACCAGGGCGGTGACGGTCGTCTCGGTCGGGCCGTAGACGTTGAGGACGCGCTTCGCGGAGAGGCTGGTGCGCGCTGCCCGCACGATGCCGGGGCGGATCACGTCGCCGCCCGAGATCACCAGCCGGACGGTGTCCATGGCGGTGTTCTCGCGCAGCACCGCCTCCAGGTAGACCGGCGTCATGTTGAGAACGGTGACGGAATGCTCGCGCACGTACCGGATCACGTCCCCGGGCGCGACGACGTCGTCGGGCTGGATGACGGCGGTCGCCCCGCGGACGAGCGGTGTCAGCATCTGCTCGATGGACACGTCGAACGCCGCGCTCGCCGAGACCAGGGTCCGGTCGTCCTCGGTGTAGCCGAAGGCCTCCGCGATCGCGGCCAGATGGCTGCTCAGGGAGGCGTGCTCGACCATCACGCCCTTCGGTTTCCCGGTCGAGCCCGACGTGTAGATGACGTACGCGAGATCTCGCGGAGCGACTGTCGGCGGGCCGGCCGCCGGGGGCTCGTCCACGTCCGGCGCGTCGAGGACGACGGTCCGGGCCCGGCCGCCGGCCGGTCCGGGGGCGAGCGTCCGTGTGGTCAGCACCACCGGTGCCGCCGTGTCCTTGAGGACGAACGCATGGCGCGCCGCGGGATACTTGGGGTCGACGGGCACATAGGCGCCCCCGGCCTTCAGCACGCCGAGCAGTGCCACCACCAGATGCGGTGAACGCTCCACGCAGACCACCACGGGAACCTCCGGGCCGACACCGGCGTTCCGCAGCCGCCGGGCCACCACGTCGGCTCGCGCGTCGAGCTCGGCGTAGGTGAGCTTCTGCGCACCGCAGACCACAGCGGGGGCGTCCGGCCGGCTCTGGGCCCGGGCGGCGATCAGCTCGTGGACGAAGCCCTGCTCGGGCATTGAGGTAGTCAACGCTCACTGCTCCAGACGTCGTTGAGGTACGGGTGAGGGGTTCCGGCCGCTTCCGGGCCGCGGCGGGCGCCGCCGTGTGAGGGCGGAACCGGCCGGGCCGGGCCTGAGGGGGGTGCCGTGCGGCGGCCGGAGGGGACGCGGGAGAGGAACACCGAGCGGCCTCGGCTCCGGGGGCAGCCGGGGAGCTGCCCGGGAACGCGGTTCAGCCCGAGCCCGGCGCACGGAGCGTGTCGCGGCGGGCTCAGCTGTCCGGCAGCCGCCAGCGCGCGAGCCGGGGGGTGCGCTCGATCGCCCGCTGGCAGGCCGCGCGAGCGACGAGCAGCGCCTCGGCCTCGTTGTCCGCGAGAAGGAAGAACGCCAGGTCGACGCCACCCCCGGTGGAGCGGGCCCACAGGTGCTCGATGCGGTCATCGGGTGTGAAGTGGACCCGAAGCAGCTCACCGACGTCGGACGCGGCGCTCTGCTCCCCGCGGGGGACGACCAGCCGAATCATGATCATGTGCATGGCGGTCTCAGCGCTGACTGCCGTGCCCGTAGGCGGATCAGGCCGGGTCGCCGCCGGTGGGCGTGCCCCACCCGAACCCGTCACCGGCGACGGCGTGCCGGGTGACCGGCGCGTCCTGGACCGTCTCGGGGGACACACCCGCGCCGATGGCGACGAGCAGGGCGGCGGGGGCGAGGAGCAGTACGACGATCCGAGGCATGGCAATATCCACCCGTCTAGTGAAACAAGGGATTTACCGCTGTGCGCGGCATCGACGCCCTCAAGGGCGTTCCGTTCCGATGACCAAAGCTTGCCCAACGGGCACGGTGATGTCACGGGGCCGTCACCGACAGCAAGATGCCTGGCACCTTCGGGACACGCGGGAGCGCCGTCCGAACCGCATCGTCCCCTGGCAGTCCACCGGTGCACTCCCTTCCGGCCAGAGTCGCGGGACCCCCGCCACCGGACCCTTGCGCCTGGGTTGCGCCGGATTGACCGCGCGCCATCCGGCCAACCGTGGGTGCCTTCCGGCCATGACCCACACCCCTCCCTGCAAAGTTGTTGACGTGAACAAGAATCATCGTTTGCGATCAGGACAGTCACGAGGAGGTCACTCATGCTGCAGATTCTGGGACTGTCACAGCGATCGGAAGCGGTGTATCTGGCCATGCTGCGCTGCCCCGACCACGGTGTGGCGGCCCTGGCCTCGGACACCGGGCTGGCCGAGACCACGGTGCGCGAGGCCCTGGACGAGCTGGCGTCCCTGAAACTGCTGAAACCTTCCGCCCAGGAGGCGGGCGCCCTGCGGCCGGTCAGCCCCACGGTCGGTCTGACCGCGCTCCTGGCCAACGCGGAGGCCCAAGCCGCCGCCCAGCGGGCGCGGGTGGATTCCACCCGCGCCGCGATCGCCTCGATCGCCGCCGAACACGACCACCCCTACGACCACGACCGCGCCCTGAGACTCGAAGGCCTGGACGCGGTACGCGCCCGGCTCGAAGAACTCCAGCGGACCACCGCGTTCGAATGCCTCTCCCTCAACCCGGGCGGCGCCCACCGCCCCGACGCACGGCGCGCGGCCACCCCGCTGAACGAGGAGGCCCTCAGACGCGGGGTCACCATCCGGGCGGTGTGCCGCGAGAGCCTCCACAACGACGCGGACACCCTCGCCTACGCCCGATGGCTGACCGGACACGGCGGCCAGATGCGCACCGTCCCCACCGTGCCGATCCAGATGATCGTCCTCGACCGCGAAGTCGCCATCGTCCCACTGGACCCCGCCAACCACCGGGCCGGCGCCCTGGAGATCCGCACACCCGGCACGGTGAGCGCCCTGTGCGCGCTGTTCGAACAGGTCTGGGAACACGGAACCCCCTTCGGCGAGCAGCCCCTCACCGATCTCCACGGCTGCACCCCCACCGAGCGGACCCTCCTGCAGATCATCGCCGCCGGTGACACCGACGAGACGGCCGCCCGCCAACTCGGCGTCTCCCTGCGCACCGTCCGCCGCATGATGTCCAGCCTGATGGAACGCCTCGACGCCACCAGCCGCTTCCAGGCCGGCCTGAACGCCGCCAAGCGCGGCTGGCTGTGACCTCGCGCCACTCCCGTTCGGGCCCGGCACCCTCCCGGCATGCCCGGTCGGCCATTCGTTGAACGCACTCCCCCGCGACCCCCGTACCAGAGGGAAAGGTGAGAGCCAGGGCTTCAGCGAGGGATGACCATGGGCAAGGCGCACGTCTCCGCACACGGGTTGATCGCCGGACGCTACCGGGTCATCGAGGTCGTCCACCGCGAGACGAACCGCGTCTGCTGGTACGGCGAGGACGTCGAGGCGGAGCGCCCCCGTCTGCTGACGCAGGTCGGCCTCCCGGAAGGCACCGACGAGGACACCGCCCGCCGCGTCACCGCCCGCGTCCTGCGGAGGTCCGAGACCATGAGCCTGCTGCGGCCGGGCCGGGTCGCCACAGTCGTCGACGCGGTCACCGAGGCCGGCACGCTGTGGACGGTCACCGAGTGGACCGATGCCACGCCGCTGGGCGAACTCATCACCGAGAAGGGCACGTTCTCGTACGTACGCACCGCCCGCATCGGTCTGGAGCTGCTCGACGTACTGGAGACCGCGCACGCCGAGGGCATCACCCACGGCGAGCTCAGCCCCGGCCAGGTGTTCGTGGGCGCGCGGGGCGATGTCGTGGTGGCCGGTTACGGCCTGGTGGGCGCGACCCTCGCGCCTCGGCTCACCGCGCCGTCGTACGCCTCCCCGGAGCAGGCCCGGGACGAGCGCGTCGGCCCGGCGACCGATCTGTGGGCGCTCGGCGCGATCCTGTACACGATGGTCGAGGGGCGTCCACCGTTCCGCGACCGGGGTCTCTTCGAGGCCACGCTGAGGAGCGTGGCCCGGCTTCCGCTGCGCAACCCGCTGCGAGCCGGGCCGCTCGCCCAGGCCGTGCGGGGCCTGCTCCGCAAGGACGCGCGGGAGCGGCTCTCCGCTCCGGTGGTCCGTGACGCGCTCGCCCGCGCCCTCAGGGAGGACCCCGGCACGGTCGGCGCGACGCCGCTCCGGTCCCGGTCGTGCGGTGTCCGCGCCGCGGTCCGGCACGCGGGCCGGTCCTGGAGCCGGCGCACCCTGGCCGCGGGCACGGCCCTGGCCGTCGTCGCCCTCGGACTCGCCGTCCTGGCCGTGACCCACCGGCTGCCCGGCACGGACTCCGGGGGCCCCTCCGCCGCCGGCACGGCGAGCCGCCCTCCCGCCTCAGTAACCGCCTCACCGCCGGGCAAGAGCGCCGGGGGCGGTCCGGCGCGGCCGTCCGCGACCGCCACGCGGCCGGTCCTGCCGTCCGGCTACCACCTCTACCGGGCCCCGGAGGGGTTCTCCGTGGCCCTGCCCGCGAACTGGTCGCGGCTGCGCACCACGCGGGTGCCGGGCCCGGCCTACCGCGTGACGTTCGGCGCGAGCGGTGACGCGCGCACCCTCGCGGTCACCTACAGCGAACGCGTCGGGCCGGACCCGGTCGCCGTGTGGCGGGACGAGGTCGAGCCCGGCCTGAAGCGGACGGGCGGGTACCGGCGGGTCGGTGACATCCGGGCGACGACGTACCAGGGACGCGGCGCGGCCGACATGGACTGGCTCTCCGGGACCGGTGAGAACCGGGCACGCACGTTCGGCCGGGGCCTCCTCCTCGGCGGCCGGCGCGGCTTCTCCCTGCGATGGACGACCCCGGCCGCCGACTTCGGCACGGCGGTGAACCAGCAGGCACTGGCAGTGTTCCTCAAGACGTTCCGCCCGGGGCCGGACTGATCCGCCGTTCCGCCGCGGTGCCCGTCCCGGGCGGGAAGGGCACGACACCCGTTCGTGCGCGGGGGCTGCCCGGTGTTGCTCGGTCGGTCGGCGCCGGGGCCCGGCCCGTGGCTAGAGGGTGTCGGCCGGGGCGCCCTGTGTGAGGTTCTCGAGGATCGTGCGCAGCCACGGGCTGCGTACGGCTGGTAGTCGGACCAAGGTGTGCTGGAAGGTTCCCCGGTCGGGCTGGAAAAGGGAGTTGGGAAGCAGGGGGAGCGGGTCGTCGCGCAGTACGTCCTGGGGTATGCGGCCCGACGCGGGCACCGGCAGGTACGGCTGGGGCGAGACCAGCCACAGCCACACTCCCAGGGGCAGAGGTACCAGGTGGGCCGGCGCGGTGGGGCCGGCCGGGGTCCAGGTCCGGCCCGTCCGGGGATGGATGGGTACGAGGAGGATGTCGGCGCCCGCGTCGGGGGTGGGCAGTGCCGGTCCCGCCAGGACGGCGTGCCGCTTCGGGGGTCCTGCGGGCAGCATCGCGTCGAGCGGGCGTTGGAACATGTCGGCGGTCAGACCGTCCGGGACCCTCACCGGCTGCCCTTGGGAGGCCGCCAGCAGGTGGGCGAGGGCGTGCCCGGCTGCCGCCTCCCACTGCGGGCTCCACGACCAGCGGTCGTTCGACTCCATCTGCCCCCACCTGGCCATCGGCTCGAACAGGGGCGTTCTCTCCTCCTCCATCAACTCCGCCCAGGAGAGGGGGGCAGCGTGGGCACCGTCGACGGGGACACGGTGCACGGCATCCGGATCGAGCCGGACCGCCTGCCAGAGCGAGCAGTCGTCGACCCTGGTCGCCACAGGGAGGTCGCATGCCTCGCAGGCCATGTTGGGGCCGTCGGCTCCGTCGAGACCACAGCAGGCACCGCCGCGCTTCTCAGGAATCAGGCGGGTGCCACGGATGTCACCGGGCGCGATGACACTCGCCCCGGGCGTGCCGTCGGACAGGGAGCGGACCGGGGCGTAGATGCCGCGCGCCTCCGCCTCGCCCGGATCGATCTCGTCCCACTTCCGCCACGGTCCTCCCCAGGGGTCCGGGTCCACGGCGAACGTCCCCGACCGCATGAGCACCGGGAGCTGGGCCCCGTTCCCGTACACCTGACGGGCATGGACCGGCAGTGCGACCTCGGACAGCGGGACGGTCAACTCGGCACCGCAACCCGCACACACGAAAACGAACAAGGGCCCTCCGCCTGGGAAACAGACGCATCTTCGCAGCTCGTCGCGTGGCGTCCAACACGTTTTCTTCCCCGCCGCGGGAACGGCCGTGGAGCATCGACGCGGCGCGGGCACGACCAGCCGGCGCCTCCGCCGGTGCGCAGCTGCCACCCGTTCTCGTGCACGAAGCCGCGCGGCGTCGACGCTGAAGCGGCGACACCGATCTCGAACCGCGGCGCTGTCTCGGCCTGCCGGGGCACGGCCTCAGTGGGGCGCCGCGACTGCGGTCCCCCAGGCGCGCGTGACCTCGGCGGCCGGGAAGGGCGTCCGCTTGCTCTCGGTGAGCAGACGGCGGGCGAACTCGCCGAAGACCATGGCGGCTCGGACGTTCCGATCGATGATCGCGGCGATTTCCTCCGGGACGCCGGCGGGCCGGTGGCCGGCGGTCCAGTCGCGCAGGAACGCCTCGTGTTCCCTCCCGCCACGCAGGCCATCGGGCAGGTGGTGGCGGAGCAGATGGCTCGCGGTGTGGCAGCGGTCGTACGCGAGATGGTCGGAGAGGAACTCCGCCTCGGCCGCCGACAGTTCGAAGCCGGAGCTCAGGGCGAGTCCGAAGTCCGCGAAGTACAGCCGCCGGCCGTCGGTCAGGACGTTGGCGAAGTGGGCGTCGAAGTGGACGAGCCCGCGCGAGCTCATGAAGGCGGTCCCCCGCGAAAGGGCCTCCTCCACCCAGGGGTACGGCGAGCCCTCCCCGCCCTCCGGCGCGGCCGCCCGGTGGTCGTGCAGCCAGTCGGCGAGTGTGCGCGGGACGTGTTCCAGGAAGAGCACCAGGCTGGACGAGGCCCGGCCGATGGCCTCCAGTCGCTCACGCACGGCCGATGAGCCCTCCCAGTGCGCGACCGCCCCGTCGATGCCCCCGAAGGCGTCGGCGAACCCTTCGGGAGGGGAGTCGGGCAGCACGCGCCAGTGGTACATCAGCGGAAAGCCCTCGTACTCGTTACCGAGGACCCAATGGGTGGTCATGACATGCGCGGCCAGTTCCCGCCAGGCCCCGAACCCCGCTGAGCCCACCCCGTACTGGTAGAACATCGGCAGTCCGAAGAGGTTCGCCGTCGACCGCATGTTCTCCGGCCGCAACTCGGTGTCGGTCAGGGGCACCCGCTTGACGAACACCGGCGTGCCATCGATGTCCAGCTCCGCGGACCTGCCTCCGATGCCGGACCCGCGCGGGGCCGCGGCGGCCACCAGCTCGCCGAGTCGGCGGTCGCTCAGCAGGGACAGGCGCGTGGCCACGGTCCCGTACGCGGCCAGCCGAGCGGCATGCGCCGGGTCCGGATGGTGCATGGACGACTCCTCGATCACCGGAACCAGGGCCTCGGCGCTCTCGCGCACGGACCTGGTCGAGCCTATCCGCCCGGGCTGTCGACGGATCAGGCGAGCGGAGTCGCCCGAACTCCGGGCCCAGCAGGCCGCCTCACATGATGTCGCGCCTCCAGCACCGCTCTTCCAGTCGGCGCCCGGTTCAGGCGGGACCGCGGGACTCGCTCCTGTGTCCCAGGACGGCGGCCACGGTGCCGGTCGCGGCGAGGCTGCCCAACAGGACCAGCGTCACGCCGACCCCGAACAGCCCGGTGGCATCGTCCGACCAGTCGTAGAAGGAGGCGAAAGTGAGACCCGCCGAGGTGCCGGCCACCACGCTCCGGGCGTCACACCGCAGCGCGCCCCAGCACACCGGCACCAGCAGGGTGAGTACCAGCCCGATCACCTGCCACGGCTGGTACGGGCCGGTCGTGGAACCGTCGGGGTGCACGTCACGGTGTTGATCCCAGCCGAGCCAGGCGGCCCAGAGCACGGCGGCGACGACGGCGAAGAGCAGGGAGGCCAGGGGCCGGACGGCAGACTTCTTCAGGTGAGGGCTCATGGCCCCAGCGTCCCCGCCCGCCCACCGGCCAGGTAGAGCGCGTGTGCTCAGCTCCGGCTGAGTACCTGAGTACCTGAGTGCCCGGCGGCATGAGTACCTGATCGACGGTCCACGGGGCCCGGCCCGTGTCAGGAGTGAGGGAACGTCGCACCGGTAGCCTCGGCCGCGTGAACGATGAAGCAGCCCGTTGGCGCCGGTTCGCCGCGCTCCTGCCACCCGCTCGCGCCGCGGAGATCGTGGACTGCTGGGACATCGGCGAGCAGGAGGCCGGACTCGACATGCTCGTCGCCGGCCTGCTGGAGCATCACGTGCCGATCAGCGAGACCGTGCGGGCCGAGATCGCTGTGACGGCCGAGGCCTGGGGCATGCGCACCGCACTCGCGCCCGGCCTCGCCCGATGCCTCGGCGATCACCCCGACGATCCCGGGCCGAGGCTGATCGAGCATGCCGACACGGTCCCGTTGCCCGGTTCCTCCGTCGCGACCGGTACGGCGCTGACCGATCTGCTGGTTGTGCCCTGGATCGCCTGCACGCGTTGTGGCCGGGTCCTCGCACGTGCGCACGCCCAAGAACCCTGGGGTGACCTGTCCTACCGCGCAAGGCACTACGTGCTGCTCGTCCCCGGGCGGAGCACGTCGACAGGACTGTTCGCTTCAGACTCGGCATGGGAGGCCCTGACGGAGCTGCGCATGTCCTGCGTCGATCCGTAGACACCCGGCTCGGGAGCCGCACGTCACGCCGAGCGGCCAAGCCGTCATCGGCTTCGGCTTCGGTAAGACGTCAGACGGGGGTCGGCCGGGACCGGTCGCCCGTGGGTTCGAGGCGGACGACGATGCCCTTGGACGTGGGCTGGTTGCTCATGTCGGCGACGCTGTCGAGCGGCACCAGGACGTTCGTCTCCGGGTAGTAGGCGGCGGCCGATCCCTTGGCCGCCGGGTAGGACACAACCTGGAAGTTCTCGGCCCGGCGCTCGGTGCCGTCCTCCCAGACGCTCACCAGGTCCACGCGATCGCCCTGGGCGAGGCCGAGTTCGGAGAGGTCGGCCGGGTTGACGAGGATCACCTGGCGGCTGCCGTGGATGCCGCGGTAGCGGTCGTTGTCGGTGTACGGGACGGTGTTCCACTGGTCGTGCGAGCGCAGGGTCTGCAGCAGCAGGTGACCCTCGGGGGCCCGGGGGACGACCCGCTCGTTGGGGGTGAACCGGGCCTTGCCGGTCTCGGTCCTGAACACGCCCTCGTTGACCGGGTTGGGCAGCTGGAAGCCTCCCGGGCGGTTCACCCGGGCGTTGAAGTCGTGGAAGCCCGGCACGATCCGGGAGATGCTGTCGCGGATGGTGCCGTAGTCGCCCTCGAACCTCGCCCAGGGGATGTCCTTGTCGCCGTCGACGCTCAGCCGGGCAAGCCGGCACAGGATGGCGACCTCGCTCAGCAGCACGTGCGAGGCAGGTTCGAGTCGTCCCCGGGAGGTGTGCACCTCGCTCATGGAGTTCTCGACGGTGACGAACTGCTCGCCGTCCGCCTGGACATCACGCTCGGTGCGCCCGAGCGTCGGCAGGATCAGGGCCGTGTCGCCGCAGACGGTGTGCGAGCGGTTGAGCTTGGTGGGGATGTGAGCGGTCAGCCGGCACGAACGCATCGCCCGCTCGGTGACCTCGCTGTCGGGCGCCGCGCGCACGAAGTTCCCGGCCAGGGCGAGGAAGACCTTGACGCGGCCCTCCAGCATCGCCTTGATCGAGTTCACCGAGTCCAAGCCGTGCGGGCGCGGCGGATCGAAGCCGAACTCCTTCTGGAGGGCGTCCAGGAAGGTGTCCGGCATCTGCTCCCAGATCCCCATGGTGCGGTCGCCCTGGACGTTGCTGTGGCCGCGCACCGGGCAGGCGCCCGTGCCGGCACGCCCCAGATTGCCGCGCAGCATCAGGAAGTTGACGATCTCCCGGATGGTGGGTACGCCGTGCTTGTGCTGGGTGATGCCCATCGCCCAGCACACGACGACGCGTTCGCTGTGCAGGACCTCGTCGCGGACCTTCTCGATCTCCTCGCGGGTCAGCCCGGTCGCCGCGTGCACGTCGTCCCAGTCGACGGTGCGGGCGTGCCGGGCGAACTCCTCGAAACCTGAGGTGTGGGCGTCGATGAAGTCGTGGTCCAGGACGGTGCCGGGACGCGCGTCCTCCGCCTCCAGCAACAGCAGGTTCAGGGCCTGGAACAGGGCGAGGTCCCCGCCCGGCTTGATGTGCAGGAAGCGGTCGGCGATCTGGGTGCCCCGCCCCACTACCCCACGCGGCTTCTGCGGGTTCTTGAAGCGTCGCAGCCCCGCCTCCGGCAACGGGTTCACCGCCACGATGCGGCCGCCGTTGCGCTTGGCCTCCTCCAGGGCCGACAACTGCCGCGGGTGGTTGCTGCCCGGGTTCTGCCCCACCACAAAGATCAGGTCCGCGTGGTGGAGGTCTTCGAGACTCACGGTGCCCTTGCCGACGCCCAGCGTCTCGTTCAGGGCGAAGCCGCTGGACTCGTGGCACATGTTGCTGCAGTCGGGCAGGTTGTTGGTGCCGTAGGCGCGGGCGAAGAGCTGGAAGACGAAGGCGGCCTCGTTGCTGGCCCGGCCGGAGGTGTAGAAGACCGCCTCGTCGGGCGAGTCCAGCTCCTTCAGTTCCTGCGCCAGGACCTTCAGGGCGTCGTTCCAGCCGATGGGCTCGTAGTGGTCGGACCCGGGCCGCTTGATCATCGGCTCGGTGAGCCGGCCCTGCTGGTTGAGCCACATGTCGGAGCGTGCGGCCAGATCGGACACGCTGTGCTCGCGGAAGAAGTCGGCGGTGACGCGGCGCGTCGTGGCCTCGTCGTTGATGTGCTTGGCGCCGTTCTCGCAGTACTCGTTGCGATGGCGCCGGCCCGGAGCGGGGTCCGCCCAGGCGCAGCCGGGGCAGTCGATCCCGCCCACCTGGTTCATGGTGAGCAGGTCGACCCCGGTCTTGCGCGGGGAGGTCTGCTCCAGGGAGTACTCCAGCGCGTGCACGACGGCGGGAACCCCGGCCGCCCACTTCTTCGGCGGTGTCACGGAGAGGGAGGTCTCCGGCTCCTCACCGGGCGGGTTCTGCATCGCTTGGCCTTTCTCTTGCCGTGTGCGGTACGCGGGTCAGCCGACGGGCCACTGGGCGACACGGCTCCTGGGCGGTTCCGGGGAGTCGTGCTGAACCCGGCCGTTGCGGATGGTGCCGCGCCAGGCGCCGCCCTCCTGGCCGAGCCCTTCGATGAAGTGCTTGAAGCCCACCAGTTCCCCGCGCACCAGTCGCGCGGTCAGCCCGACGACCCTGGACGAGCGGGTGAGGACCTTCGTGACCCCCTGCGGTCGGAGGCGCATCCGGACGGTGATCGCGGTGCCACCGGACCTGGTCGGCCGGAACTCGACCTCGCCCTCGTGACCGGGGTGCTGCTCCAGGCCGCGCCAGGCCAGGTAGGCGTCCGGGTCCTGTTCCACGATCTCGACCGCGAAACGGTGACGCAGGGGGCCGTAGCCGATGGTCCACTCGGTGACGGTCGGCCTGATCTGCTCGACGCCGCGGACCACGGTCGAGAAGCGCGGGAACGTCTTGAACTGCGTCCACTGGTTGTAGGCCGTGCGGACCGGCACCGCGACCTCGACCGTCTCCTCGACGTGCCGCTCGCGCAGGGGGCGGCGGCGTGTGACGCCGGCGCTGTCGGAGCGCAGGCCCGGGGTGTTCGGCACGGCCTGCCCGCCGTCGTCTTCGTGCACCATCATGGTCCTTCCGGTGAGGGAGCCGGGCGTCGGGAGACCCGGCCCTCCCCTTGTGGGGCAGGGCATCTCTTCCGCTTCCCCGGTCCCGGGTTTCCAGTCACGCGGCCACGTAAGCGTCCCCGACGGCCCCGCGCACGGGTCGCCACGAGGGCGCGGCGTCGGCCGGTCGAAGCGGCCGGGGTGGCTGTCGCAGGAACGGGTATCCGCGCCACACAGCGTCGATTGCCGGCTTTGCTCGCGGTGACAGTAACGGAGACACGGATGAACGGCCCCCGAACAGACTTCCCGCCGACGCAGAGGGTGTCCACCGAGACCGTGGGCGGCCGGTACCGGCTGGGCGCCGGTATCGGCCGAGGAGGTGCCGCCGACGTCTACGAGGGCGTCGACGTCCGCCTCGGACGACCGGTCGCCGTCAAGATCTTCCGGGTGGGAGCCGACCCGGAGATGGAACGACGCTTCGCCGAGGAGGCCGTCCTGCTGGCGCGGCTTCAGCACCCCGGCCTGGTGACCGTCTACGACGCCGGCCGGCACCAGGGCAGCGCCTATCTCGTCATGGAGCTGGTCACGGGGCAGACGTTGCGCCAGTGCCTCGGGAGCGAGCCGATGTCCCCCCGGCGCGTCGCCGAGCTGGGCGCCGGCCTCGGGCGGGCGCTCGCCCATGTCCACGGCGCGGGCATCGTGCACCGCGACATCAAGCCGTCGAACGTCCTGCTGGACGCCTCCGGCGCTCCGCACCTCGCGGACTTCGGGATCGCCCGGCTGGTGAACGCCACGCGTCACACCGCTTCCGACGTGCTCATAGGAACCGCCGCCTATCTCGCGCCGGAGCAGGTCATGGGCAGGGAGGTGGGACCGGCCGCCGACATCTACGCCCTCGGTCTGGTCCTGCTCGAGTGCCTGAAAGGGGAGCTGGAGTACGTGGGGACCCCGCTGGAGGCGGCTGTGGCCCGGGTGCACCGGTCGCCCGTCGTACCGGGCTCGGTACCGCCCGAGCTGGCCCGTCTCCTGCACGCCATGACGGCTCAGGACGAGGCGACGCGGCCCGACGCCCCGAGTTGCGCCCGGGCGCTGTCCGCGCTGTGCGCCGCGCCTCCGCCCGCCGCGCTGTCCTCGGTGGCCCCCGTCACCCTCTCCGCGCGGGCGGACGACGAGACGCGCAGCCGGGCCCGGGCATCGCACACCGGCAGGACGGGACACGCGCGCCGCCTCGTGGTCGGCACCGCCCTGACCGCGCTTTCCGCGGCTCTGGGAGCCACTCTCGCCGTGACCCTGGACACCGGCGCGCACAGCGACGAACGCGTCGGCTCCAGCTCCCCCGCCTCCGAACTTGACCAGCCGCCCTCCGACTCCGCGAGGCCGCCGGGGACCGCCGCCGCGGACCCGGACACACGGCGGCCCGGGTCGGCTTCGGCGTCCGGCCCGTCACGCTCCACCACCGCGGCCACGACCGGTGACACCGCCCCGGCCGGCGGGACAGCCGTGCCCGAAGCCGCGGCGCCGGCCGCCGCGCGCCGGACGCCACCCGGTGCGGAGAAGGGCGGCGCGGCCCCCCAGCACCACGCCCCGGGCCGCGACAAGAAGGCGGCCAAGAGTGCCCCCGCCCACGCCGGGCCCGGCGGCGCGCGGAAGCCGGCCGGGCCGTCCGGCGGCTCTCCGGACACACCGGGCCGGAAGAACCACGGGTGACCTGAGGCGCCGAGCGCGCGGGACCGTGGAGGACGGTCCCTGCGGGACCGCTGCACGGGGTCCCGTAGCCGGCGGCCGTCGGAGTGAGCCCGGTCGGTGGCAGCGGCGGGGTCGGCCTGGTGACGGGGGCGGCCGTGTTCGTCGGCAACAAGCCCGAGGGTAAGCCGAGTTGAGCGGGGATGCGCGCGGTCTCGGACCGATCCGGTGCCATGCGCGCGGGGCCGTTCACCGTGGCCGGCAGCCGGGGAAATGGGGGTGCGGTCGGCAGAGCCGGGGTGGTAGGCACACGATGTGACAGAGAGTCTTGAGTTCTCCGCCCTGCTGCGACTGATCGACGAGCGGTCGGCCGCGTTCCGGAGGGCGGTCGCCGACGCGCCCGGCCTCGACGCGCCGGTGCCGTCCTGCCCCGAGTGGACCTTGTTCGATCTGGTGCAGCACCTGGGAAGGGGCCAGCGCTGGTGGGCCGCGATCGTCGCCGCGGGCCCGGCCGGGGCTCCGCCGCCCAAGGATGCCACGCAGGCCCCGCGCGAGCTCGAGGCGCTGCTGGCCTGGTACGCCGAGTCGCACGAGCTGCTGCTGAGCGCGCTGCGCGACGCCGGCCCGGAGCGCGCGTGCTGGACCTGGTGGAGCGCCGGCGTGTCCCCGGCGAACGCCTGGGGCGTGGCCCGGCGCCGGGTGCACGAGGTGCTGGTGCACACCTACGACGCCCAGCTCGCCGCGGACGCCGTGCAGCCGATGCCGGCGGACGTCGCGCTCGACGGCGTGGCCGAGTTCCTCGACACCTGCAACTCCACCCCGGCGGCCTGGCCGCACCAGGCCGCCACCATCCACTACCACGCCACCGAGGGCCGCTCCTGGCTTCTCGCGCTGGACGGCACCGGGGCGTGGCCCGCACCCTTCACGGACGAGGCCGCGCCCGCCTCCGCTTCGGCCACGGGTACGGCCGAGCAGCTGCTGCTCTTCGTCTGGGGCCGCCGCACGCTGAGCGACCTCAAGATCGACGGCGACCAGCAGGTCTTCGAGCAGCTGATCGCCTGGGAGCCGGAGGAGTAGCCGGTCGACACCGCCGGCGGGCCGCCTCGTCGGGTGTCAGCGGGTCTCGATGACGACCTTCTCGATCACGACGTCCTCCAGGGGGCGATCGTCGCGGCCTGTCTCGACGTCGGCGATGGCATCGACGACCTTCTGTCCGGCGGCGTCGGTGACCTCGCCGAAGATGGTGTGCTTGCCGGTGAGCCACACGGTCGGTCCGACGGTGATGAAGAACTGGGAGCCGTTGGTGCCCGGACCGGAGTTGGCCATGGCCAGCAGGTAGGGCTTGTTGAAAGCCAGGTCCGGGTGGAACTCGTCGCTGAACTTGTAGCCGGGGCCACCGGTCCCGTTGCCCAGGGGGTCGCCGCCCTGGATCATGAAACCGCTGATGACTCGGTGGAAGACCGTGCCGTCGTACAGCGGTGCGGTGCTCGGCTGACCCGTGTTCGGGTCGATCCACTGCCGCTCGCCCGTGGCGAGTTCGACGAAGTTCTTGACGGTCTTGGGGGCGTGGTTCGGCAGCAGCCGGACCTCGATGTCGCCCTTGTTGGTCTTCAACGTCGCATACAGTTCTTCCGCCATGGTGGATCTGATCCTTCGACGCGTGGGCTTCCGACCCGCCCAGTGTCCCGGCCCGGCGGACGCTCCCTGACGCCGCGACACGGTGTCTCACCCGCACGAGTGGCTCGCGGCGCAACCTCTCCGAGGCTGACGGTCAGCGGATGTCCCGTTCGCGCACGCCGGAGGCGACGAGGAAGCGGGACGGCGACGACCGGCTGGCCGGGGCGGCGCTGCATCGAGGACGGACCGCTTCTCCCCCTGGTCGATCAGCGCCCCGACGCGCTGGACACCGGGGCGTGCTCCAACTGCTGCCCGCCCCTCCGTCAGAACCGGGCGGCGATGTAGTCGATGCCGGTCAGCTCCACGTCCAGGCGCTGGGCGCGGCGCCCCCGGTCCTGGAAGTACAGCTCCTTGGCGGCCTGTGCCAGGACCTCGTTGGGGTGTTCGCCACTGCGCCCGTACTGGGCGTCCAGGAGACGGCCGGCCCAGGGCGCGTCCAGGTGGATGGTGAGCAACCGCTCGCGCGCCTCATCGGTGGTCCCGACCGGCGCGATGTAGCCGAACGTCGCCCGGAACTCCACGGTCATGCCGGTACGTTCAGCCGCGCGGCGGCGGGCACGCTCGCGGACACGGGGCTGCCAGCGGGAGCGGACCGCCTCGTCGATGCGAGCCTGGACGTCGCCGGGCGGGTTCTTGCGTGCGCCGCGGCGGTAGCGGTTGACCGAGTCTGCGGTGACCCCGATCTCGGCAGCGACCGCGCGAGCACTGCCGAGCTTGCGCAGCAGGTAGTTGATCTGGCCCTTGAGGGTGCGGGGCGGGGTGGTGGTGTAGGTCTCGCGGCCGGCGCGTTCGAGGGCCTCCCCGATCAGCGCGTCGTCGGCGCCGGCGGTCTGCGGGCGGATCTGGCGTGGCATGGTCTCCTACTCTCCGCCGTCGAGCACGGCGTCGTGGCCGCCCTTGATGAGCTGCGCGGGGTTGCCGCCCTGCTCGATGAGGTCGATGGCCCACTCCATCGTCTGCACGCCCTCCAGCTTGACCAGGCCGGGGGCGACCCCGAGACGGAAGCAGCCGGGCAGCGGTTTGCCGCTCTCGGTGTACGGGAGCAGACTCAGCGGGCTGGCCGTCGGGGCCGGGTAGACCACGCAGTCGGACAGCACGCCCAGCGGGAACAGGCCCACGGACGCCATGGCACGCATCTTGCGGTGCATGTTGATCCGCGCCTTGCTGATGATCGCGGCGCGGATGTCGGGGCGCCAGGTCGGGCGCTCCAGCTCGGGCCAGCGCTCGCCGCGCACGTAGTTCAGGCCGCGTGCCCGGGACTGGAGCTTGCCGATCCCGCCCTTGGCGGTGGCCTTGACGGCGGCCAGGACCGCGCGGGCGGCCGGGTCTCCGTGGCGCGCCTGCTCCATCGCGGCGAGGAAAGCGGCGTCGTCCATGCCGGGCTCCACCCCGAGGTCCGCCATGGTTTCCAGCAGCGCGGTCCTGAGCCGGTCGTGCCACGGGTCCAGGAAGGCCCCGTACTCGGGGCGCAGATACGCTTCCTGGATCTCCACGTTGTGACCCAGCTCGATGGCGTAGGCGACGGTGTGGGTCTGGTACCAGGCCGGCCCCGTCGGCCGCTCCCCGGACGGGGTGAACGGGCTGGGCAGGCGCGGGTCCAGCTCGACGTGGGACAGATCGGTGTACCAGGAACCAGGCACCTTCTTGTCGAACGCGGGCCGCCTTGCGTGGACCGGGGCACACAGGCCGACCGGCGTGCGGGACGCGGCCGCGAGGAACGCCGCGTTCACGTCCAGGCCGATGGCGAACGGCATGCCGGCCTCGGAGGTGACGGTGTCCAGGTCCCGGACCCAGTCGTACACCTCCTCGTGCAGGAACCCGTTCTCCCAGCCCTGGGCGAGAGGGTGCTCCGCAGTGGCCTCGGGCGGCGCCGGGTCCACCGGCTGCGTGCCCAGAGAGCCGGGGTTGTGGGCGGACACCCAGCCGTTGCCCGACTCGTCCCGCGCCGCGCGGGTCGGCGGCCGCAGCGCGGTCATCAGCTCCAGACCGTTGACCGCCGTACCTCCACGCGGGGTGATGACCCTGTCGGCGTACCGGGTGAGGGCGCGGGCGATCTCCTCGGGCTCCCTGGCGGCCAGGCCCGGCCAGGACCGCTCGTCGAGGGCGCCCCAGGAGAGCACGGCGATCTGCACGCACTGGCGCTGCCCGGCCTTGGCCGGACGGTAGACCCGCGCCCACGGGCCGAATCCGCGCCGGGTGAGTTTCCACTTGGCCCGGCCGATCTGCTTGACGATCGGGTGGTCCTCGGGCAGGCGCAGTCCGGCGCGCTGCTCGTGGCCCTCCAGGCGCTCCGGCAGCCCGAGTTGGACGGCGGCCTGCGCGGTCAGCACGACCAGCGGGTCGGAGGGCTGCCCGTTGCGGTTCAGCGCGGGGGCGCCGACCGGCTGCGCGAGGGTCCACTCGACAAGTTGGGGGATCGTGCGGGCCGGGCACTCCAGCACCAGGCCGTCGCGGCCATGGGCGGTGCCGTCGCCGTCCAGGACCAGCAGCGGCCCGTGCGCGTAGCGCGGGTCATCGGCGGCAGCCGCCTTCTTGTGGCCTGCCGCCCGTGGCGCCCCGGCACCGACCCCCGCTGTCGGCCGCGTCGGCACGGAGCGCGGAGCGGCAGACGCGACGGGCGCGGGGGCGGAAGGCTCGGGTGAGGTGAGCACCGGGGCCGGGGCGGTTGCCGGGCCCGGCGGCTCGGCCACGGTCGTGACCGGCATGGGCACGGGCACGGGTGCGGCGGGCGGGGCAAGAACGGTGCCGGGGGCCGGGTGCTTCTTCCCCCACGCGTCCAACAGGCGCTGGTACGCCTCCAGACGCGGCGGACGCGGTTCGCTCCGGCCGTTCTCCCAGTTCTTCACGGTCTGTGGTGTCGTCCTGAGCACCTGGGCAAGGCGCGCCTGCGTGATCCCCGCAGCCTCCCGCAGCCGTGCCCGTTCGGCGGGCGGCGGCAGCTGCGGCTCCTCGGCCGCGAGCGCGTCCACCGCTGCGAACAGCTCCTCCTGCGACACCATCAGCGTCACCTCCGCCAGTCAACCTAGCATCGGCTTGCCTCTGGATTTAGCCCTTGCACTTAACCTCGCCGGGTGAAGTTCACGTGTCGGTACGACGTGCGGTGACGGGGCGCGGTCGTGGAGGCCGACGGTGAGTGCCGGCGCTGGTGCGGAGCCGGTCCGGGACCGGACTGCGGGACGGCGTGGGTGACGGTGTCCCGCGGTCCGGCCGGGCGCGGCTACCAGGTGTTGGAGTTGATGACGGACGCCTCAAGCGAGCCGTCCAGGACGCTGCCGAGCCGGGGTATGCCGGTGGTGTCCATCTTCAGGTGACGGGCCTTGATCTCGGTGGCCCCGTCGGTGCCGATCCGCCCGCTCCCGTCGGTCCCGGTCACCGACGGCAGCACGGTGACCGTGCCGTCCCCGTTGTCCTGGCCCAGGGCGCCGACGACCAGATCGGCTCCGCCGCTGTTGTCGAGGTCGGTCAGCAGGGCGGCGGAGCCGAACTGCGCCCACAGCGGGGTGCCGGGGACCCCGTGATTGCCGGGGTAGAAGTACTGCGGGGCCGTAGTGGTGTCGACGCCGCCGCGGGAGCCGGCCAGGACGGTCACCGTGCCCACGCCGTAGTGGACCTGCCCCCAGAGAGTCAGGCTCTCCTGCCGGGCACCGATGGCGAGGTCGAGCCGGCCGTCGCCGTTGACGTCGCCGAGGGCGACCGAGGAGCCGAACTTGTCCCAGTTCTCCGAGTCGCCCGGCACATTGCCGGACTCCTCGGAGATCGTCTGCGTGCGGGACGAGGGGCCGCCGGCCGCACCGTAGGTGACCTGGACCTGGCCGCCTATCGCCCCGCCGGGCTTGCTCCGCGCCCACCAGATACCGGTGACGATGTCCCCGTAACCGTCCCCGTCGATGTCGCCGATCGCCCCGGCCACACCCCCCGGCATCTTCTTGGCCACGGTGCGCGAGGGACCGGTGGACGTACCCGGCACGAAGTAGTTCACATTGTGATACTTGCCGTCGGTCCAGAGGGTGGGGCTGTAGCCGTCCACCATCAGGTCCGCGCGGCGGTCCCCGTCGACGTCACCGGCGGTGAGGTTGATGATGCCGGCCTCCGGCGCACTGCGCAGCGGCAGGACACGGGTGGCGAGCGCACCGGCCCGGCCGCCGCGCGAGATGCCCTTGCGGAAGACGTAGAGGGTGGAGCCGTTGGTCCCGGCGGCCAGGTCGGTGCGGCCGTCCCCGTCGAAATCGCCCGCCGCCAGCGCGGCCCCGAACCGGTCGTGCGCGGCCGGCGCCGGATCGGGGACGGTGGAACCGCCCCGCAGGCCCGTCGCCGAGCCCCACAGGATGGTGACCGAACCGCCGTTGACGTCGCTGCCCACGTCCTCCAGCGGAGCACCGACCGCAAGATCGGTGTAGCCGTCACCGTCGAAGTCCCCGGGCGCCGTGGCCGCCCCGAAGAGGTCACCGTTCTCGGCGCTGCCCGGCACGTTCGCCGAGTCCTGGTCGAGCGTGGCGGTACCGGCGGCCGTCACACCCCTGGCCGAGCCGTAGAACGCGGTGACCGCACCCGCCCGCCACTTTCCGTGCACCCACCCCGCGGGAGTACCCGCGGCGAAGTCGGCGTAGCCGTCGCCATTGAAATCGACGCGGGACAGCCCACCGGGCCGAGCCGGTGCGGCGGCCGCCGTAGCGGCCAGAGAGCCCGTCAGCGCGGCCACGAGCGCGGTGGCGATGACAGTGCGGTATCGGTACTTCACCCGAAAATCCCCAACCATTCAGCGAGAGTTGTCGCCGAGGAGACCCCCAGGGCACCCGAACGGTTGCACGGACAACTCAAGATCACCGACCCACACCCCGGCACCGGCCCGAACCACGGGGCCGCGCGTGCACGCTGAACCGGTGAGCGCCCCGGCTGCGTTGCCGTCGGCGAGGGCGACGGCCAGGTCATCAGGCTCCCCGGAATCAGGACCGTGGTCCCGGCAGAGGTCCTCGTTCCGTCGCCACCAGGGCCGTCGTGGCCACGCCGTCCAGGACGGGCGTCCACGCTGAGCTGGGTGTCCTCCGCGAGGTGGGCCGTCCTCTCTCATCATGGTGTCTGCCCACAGCCGAGGTCTGTCGGTAGGTGCCGTTACCTTCACCGTCATGACGACACCTTCCAAGCCGCTGACGCGGCTGTTGACCGACCCCGTGGGGGCAGTACCGGGGCTAAGCCTGCCGCCGGGCTCACTGGTGATCGAGACCAACGGTGGTCCTTGGCCTGAGCCGCTGCTTTGGGTCGCCGACGAGGTCGCAGCACCTGGAACATGGGCCGAGTACCTGCCGGCCCGGTATGCCGGGCTGCGGCCCGTGCTTCTCCAGGACGAAGCCGGTCTCGAGGAGTGGTGGGACGGCCAGCTGGATCCCGGCATGGTGTCGGACCCCGACGTCCACCGTGCCGAGGAGGTCCTCGAGGACCTTTGGAGGTCCGCGGCGTCGGAGACCGAGGACGACGAGGACGACGAAGACGCGGGCGAGACCATAGCCCCGTTCACCGGCAGCTGGCCTGGACTTGCGTCGCCAGGGCGGACGGCGGCAGATCCGGAGGTGACCGCTGCGGACGTAGCCCAGGCCTTGGTCGGACACTCGCTCATGAGTCCTCGGATCGCGTTGGTCCCGGTGGGCCGGGCCGCGGACCTCCCCGCGGCCATCGGCTGGTCAGGGCCGGTCAACTACGAACACGACGTGGCACGGCTGTGTGCCGTTCTCCGTTCCTGGGAGGACCGCTTCCACGTTCGGGTGATCGCGCTGTCGTACGCACGGCTGGACCTGTCGGTCGCGGCCCCTCCGCGGACGCTGGAGGAAGCTCTCGCGGTCGCCGCGGAGCACTTCGCGTTCTGCCCTGACAACATCTGGCAGGGATACGAGAGCATCCGGGAATACGCGGAGGATGCTCTGGTGGGTAAGGCCCACTGGACGTTCTGGTGGGACTGAAAGGCTTGTGGCTGTTCCTCCTCGCTGGCAAGAACACGGCTCAGGGCTGCCCCGGGACCGCATTGGCTCGATGCATCGCGGCCGGCGTGCCGGACAGTTGCCGGGGGCTGCTCCCGGCGCTGAGACCCCGGGTCGGCAGACTCACCACAGTGCCGTGCCCGGCCCGCCCTTGAACGGGCCTTCGATCTCGGCGGTGATCCAGCCGCCGTAGAAGTCACCCTCCTGCGCACGCACGACCTCGCCGTCCACCGTGCAGAGGTCGACGTGGGTCGGATAGAAGGCGATGTGGTCGGTGAGCCGTTCGTAGCCGCTGGTGGGAGCGGGGTAGCTCCAGGCGGCGCGCCTGCGGATGCCGGGGCCGGGGGCCAGGTCCCAGTACACCGCCCGCCCCTTCCACTCGCACCACGTGCTTCCGCGCGCCGCGAGCAGCAGATCGGTGCGTACGTCCTCGGGAGGGAGGTAGAAGACGGGCGGGTGCGAGGTCTCCAGTACGCGCAGGGCACGGCGCGTGTCGGCGATTTCGGTGCCGGCGCACTCGACCCGGATGCGACGGCCGTCGGAGCGGATCGCGGGAGGCCGGGGGTAGTCCCACACCGACTCGGTCCGGGGCGGTGAGTGATCGGGCATGGTGCCATCGTGCGTCCGGCAGCTGGCGTGCGCCTCCCGCGTCGTTGCTGCGTCGCTTCCGTCGCTGGGCTCGGCACCCCTGGGTTGAAGAGGCCGGACGACGGCCGGGGGGATGCTCGGGGCCACCGGGCAGCTGCCGAGCGAAAGGGCGGTCATGCAGGTGGTGACGCGATCTGCGCGTTGACGTCCCAGTTGTTCCGGGCGCTGGGGTTGCCGCCGGACTCGCGCATGATGTTGCGGTGCAGGCCCTCGTAGCTGCCCGGCATGCCCTTGGCCTTCATGACGGTCGCTACTGCCTGATCCAGCTGTCCAGACTCCCGGACGCCCCGGTGGCGGCCTGCGGAGCGCTGTGGGCGGCCGTGGTCGCGTGGGCGGCCTGCGGAGCGGTGGCGGCGGAGGCCGATGTCGGCACCAGCCTCACCGCACCCGCGGCGGCACCCACGATGGCCTGGCCGGTCAGGAGAGGTGCCGATATGGGCCCTTCGCTGCCGCCAGGAAGGGGGAGCCTCCTACGACCCGCGACAGGACGTGAGCTGCCTCCTATGAGCACCGTCACCCCCACTCCCCCTCTCGGCGCCGTTCGGTGAACCTGGTTCAGGCCCCCGAACCGCCGCCGGCGGCACCGGGGGCCACGCCGTCCGGCTGCCCGCTCCCCAGGGCATCCCGCATGGTGCGGAGACGGCGGTCCTGGCGGTTGCTGCTCCAGACCATCCACCCCATGAACGCGACGCCGAACGCGACGAAGGCGACGGTCTGAAGGGGCTGCGCGGTGAGCCCGACGAGCACCGCGACCGCGGCGAAAAGGGCCACCAGGAAGATCAACGCCGCCACACGATGCCGGGTCTGGCGCAGGCGTCGCCCGACGATCTCCCGCATGGCCTCACGGTCCTCAGGGGCGGACGGCACCTCCCCCGTACGCAGCCACCGTTCCACGCGGACCAGACGGTCCATGGAACCACCCGCGGCCCTCTTCTCCTTCCGGCGCCTGGCGAGTGCGAAGGCGATCCCGGCGGCCGAGTAGACGCAGGTGCGCACCAGGACCGCTCCGAGCGAGCGGCCCGGAAGCAGCACCCAGGTCACCAGGCTCGCCGTGACCACGCCCAGGACCACCGCCGCCCACACGTTTCTGATGAAGAACTCGTTGATCCGCCCCACGATCAGCCTCCTTGGCCTCCCCCGCAGCCCGGTGACCCCCACCGCTGCGGCCGAACCAACGCCTACCCCCTCTCATCGCACACAGGCGTCAACTCCTGCCTCCGCGACGGTATTTGGCCTCGGGGCGCCGAACCGGCACGGTCGCCGGACGCGTCAGGGCGCCGCCCCAGCCGACCGCGCCCACGGTCGGCCCGGCGCGCGAGAGGCCGTTCCCTCCCTCGATCGGGCTTTCCTCGAAGACCGGTACAACCATCCGGATGCGTCGCCAGTCAGACCAGTCAGGAGCAACGAGTTCCTACTGCCACAAGGGGGAAAAATGCGATCCAACCGTACTGCCCTCACCGTCGGTGCTCTGGCCGCGCTCGCGCTCGGGGCCGGCACCGCGCTGGCCGCGCCGGCGTCCGCCGCGCCCAACACCACTCCGCAGCAGGTCTGCGGGAGCAGCTACCGCACCGTCAACTCCGCGGCCGTCGGCTCGCTCGGGACCGTCTACCTGACCTACAACGCGTCCAACGGCAAGAACTGTGTGACCACCATCCGCAACAGCCCCGGCACCGCGGTCGAGATGTCGGCGTGGGTCTACGTCGCCGACACCGGCCAGGGCGACGACGACTACGGCAACTTCACCTCGTACGCCGGTCCGACCTACGTCTACGGCAAGGGACACTGCGTCGACTGGGGCGGCCAGATCAAGAACGTGTACGTGCAGGTCTCCGGTTCCAACTGCGCGTCCCTGAAGGAGAAGCGGTCCACCTACACCCGCTGATCCGCGGCCACGCACGATGACCACTCGCTCCGGCGGAGGCTTCACGCTCCCGCCGGAGCGAGTTCGCGCGTGGCGACCGTCAGCACTTCTCGCGCAGGGAGTGCAGGTACGCGCTCGAACGCCGCGCGAAGCTCAACGAGTCCGGCGGGCTGTCGTGCTCCGTCTGCCAGTGGTGCGCCAGGCGTTGGCCGCGCAGGTGGGTGACGGTGGAGATGAAGCGCTGGTAGTCGATGTCACCGTCGCCGACGTCCGTCATCCGGTAGCCGAACTCGTTCGTGGGATCGCTCACGCCGTCCTTGACGTGGAAGAGCGGGTAGCGATGGGGGCGGGCGAGGACGTAGTGCAGCGGGTCGAACGGCGCGGGCGTGCCGTCCGGGCGCTTGGAGAAGCGGAACTGGCCCGCGTAGGCCCAGTAGATGTCCATTTCGAGGTAGACGAGGTCGGGGTCGGTTTCCGCCAGCAGGACGTCGTAGAGGCGGACCTCGGGGTGGTCGGTGGCGAAGGCGAACTCGTCCGAGTGGTTGTGCTGGTAGAACTTCATGCCGCGCGCCCTGGCCGCCGCGCCGTAGGCGTTGAACTCGTCGGCGGCGCGCTTCCAGGCGTCGACGGTCGAGCCGTACCGGAACGGGCCGGAGGCGGTGCCGATGTGCTTGAGGCCGAGGGTCTGGGCGTCGTCCAGAACCTTCTCGAGGTTCTGGGCGAAGGTGTAGGCGTTCGGGTCGTCGGAGTAGTAGCCGACGTGACTGCCGATCGGGGTCAGACCGTGTTCCCTGGCCAGGCGCCGGAGGCGCGGCAGGGTGATGGGGCCCGCCGAGCCCTGGGTGTAGCCGGCGAACTCGATCTCGTCGTACCCGTACCTCTCCAGTTCGGCGAAGACGGGGGCGAACCCGAGGGTCCCGATCTTGTCGCGCAGGCTGTAGAGCTGGATGCCGAGCCGGCCGGGGGGCATGACGGGACGGCCCCGGCCTGGGGCGGGGGCGGCGGTCGCGGCCGAGGCGGGGCCGGCGGCGCCCAGCAGGGCGGCGGCCGTGGCGCCCGCGGCGACGCCCAGCATGCCCCTTCTGGTCAGCCGATGGGTCAGTTCGGAGTCATGGTGCGAAATGCGGCTCATGCGGGAACTCCGGGGTGTGGGAGGGCATTGTCAGTGGTGGGTGCTTCACTGGGGACCAGGCACACGAGACGGGTGTCATGAGGGCTCGTCAGGTGAGTCCGGCGAGTCGGAGCAGGAGTGACTTCACATCGGTGGCCGCGAGGCGGTCGCCGACGGTACGGGGGGTGGAGCAGATGAGGAGTGGACCGTCGTCGTCGCTCGCGGGAAGGCGGCCGTGGCTGCCCCGGATAGGTGACGGGTCCAGGGGCACGACCGCCATGCGGTAGCGCAGGCCGAGCTTCTTGCGGGCCAGCGCGGCCGCCGCCTTGACCTTGACGTAGGGGTCCAGGGGGTCCATGAAGAGTTCGACCGGGTCGTAGCCGGGTTTGCGGTGGATCTCGACGAGCCGTGCGAAGTCGGGTGCGCGGGCTTCGTCGAGCCAGTAGTAGTACGTGAACCAGGCGTCCGGTTCCGCCACGGCGACGAGTTCGCCGGAGCGCGGGTGGTCGAGGTGGTACTCCTTCTTGCCCTCGTCGTCGAGCAGTTGCGCGATGCCCGGCAGGCCGGTGAGGGCGGCGCGGGTGGCGTCGAGGTCTTCGGGACGGCGTACGTAGACGTGGGCGATCTGGTGGTCGGCGACCGCGAAGGCACGTGATGCCATCGGGTCCAGGTACTCCATGCCGTCCTGCTCGTGCACCTCCAGCAGGCCGGCGCGGCGCAGCGCGCGGTTGATGTCCACGGGGCGTTCCACGCGGGTGATGCCGTACTCGGACAGGACGACGACGGTACGGCCCTCCGCGCGGGCGTCGGCCAGGAGGGGCGCGGCCGCTGCGTCCAGGTCGGCGGCCGCCCGGAGGGAGCGGGGGTCGTCGGGGCCGTAGCGCTGGAGGTCGTAGTCGAGGTGAGGGAGGTAGCAGAGGGTCAGGTCGGGGCGGCGGGTGCGCTGGATGTGGCGGGTCGCGTCGATGATCCAGCGGCTGGAGGCGAGGCCGGCGCCGGGGCCCCAGAACTGGAAGAGGGGGAACGTGCCGAATCGGGCCGTGAGTTCGTCGTGCAGGTCGGGAGGGCGGGTGTAGCAGTCGGGTTCTTTGCGGCCGTCGGCGTAGTAGACGGGACGGGGGGTGACGGTGAAGTCGGTGTCGGCGCCCATGGCGTACCACCAGCAGATGTTGGCCACGGTGTAGCCGGGGTGGGCGCGGCGGGCGGCGTCCCAGAGCTTGTCGCCGGTGACCAGGCCGTTGTGCTGGCGCCACAGCAGGACATCGCCCAGTTCGCGGAAGTACCAGCCGTTGCCGACGATGCCGTGCTCGGCGGGTGTGGTGCCGGTCAGGAAGGTCGACTGGGCGGCGCAGGTGACGGCGGGCAGGACGGTGCCGAGGTGCGCGCGGGAGCCCTGGTCCGCGAGGGCGCGCAGATGGGGCATGTGGGCGAGGAGGCGGGGCGTGAGGCCGACGACGTCCAGGACGAGCAGGGGGGTGGGGCGGCCGGGCGAAGACTGGGCGGGGGCCGCCGGGTGATCGGTCATGGCAGCTCCTTCAGGCCGAGGTCGGTGAGCAGGTCGCGGGCGAGGGAGAGTTCGGCGGCGATGCCGTCGGTGAGCTGGGCCCGGGTGCGCGGGCGCAGTGCGGCGGGGAGCGCGTGCCAGGTGTAGGTCTCGACCTCCAGGTGGCGGGTGAGGGGGTGCGGGCCGCCGACGAGCCGCGTCAGGGCGGTGGCGAGGACGGGGAGGGTGGAGGCGAGGGGCGCGGCGGGGGCCGCGTGCAGGGGGACGTGGACGTGGGTGCGCCACGGGGTGGAGTGGGGCAGGGAGCCGTCCTGCAGGGCCTCGCCCAGGTCGTCGGTGCCCTGTCGGCCCGTGGCGGTGAGGGCGCGGGTCTGGTGCAGGAAGCGGGGCTCGTCGAACGCGGTCAGGGCTTCACGGACGTCCGGTCGGTGGGGGTGCTCGGCGTGCAGTGCGGCGGAGAGCTGGGATTTGACGATGGGCACGCCGGCTCGGGCGAGGGCGTCCAGGGCGGTGCCGGGATCTTCGAAGGAGGTGGCGAGGTGGCAGGTGTCGACGCAGATGCCGATGCGGGGGTGGGCGATGTCGGCGAGGGGGGTGAGGGCGTCGGCGGTGGTCTCGATGACGCAGCCGGGTTCGGGTTCGAGGCCGATGCGGAGGGAGCGGCCGGTGAGATCCGCGAGGGCGTCGAGGCGGTCGCCGAGGGTGCGCAGGGCGGTCAGGGCCGTCTCCATGCGCGCCGGTGTGGCGACGGTGCGCCAGGCGAGCGGCAGGGTGGAGATGCTGCCCTCCGCGATGTCGTCGGGCAGCAGGCCGGTGAGGATGCGGGCCAGAGCCGTGGTGTGGCGCAGGCGCTCGGGGTCGGCCCAGTCGGGTTTGTAGACGCGGTACTTGACCTGCTGGGAGCCGAAGCCTTCGTACGGGAAGCCGTTGAGTGTGACGACCTCCAGCCCGCGCCGGTCGAGTTCGGCGCGGAGGGCGGCCAGCGCGCAGGGGTCGTTCTCCAGGGCGAGGGCCGCGTCCTTGGCGAGCCAGAGCCCGATGCCGAGACGGTCGCGGCCGAGGCGGCGCCGGATGGGCTCGCAGTGTTCGCGGAGCTGGGCGACGACGGCGTCGAGGGTCTCGGCGGGGTGGACGTTGGTGCAGTAGGCGAGGTGGACGAGGGAGCCGTCGGGGTGGCGGAAGCGCACGGGTCACTCCTGTCCGGCGGGGGCGGTTTCCTTGGGGGCGCCGCGGAGGATGGTGTTGCCTTCGTGGGTGGCTCCGGTGGCGTCGACGGCCAGGTCCAGCCGTCCGCTGAGGCCGTAGAAGGCGACGGGGTTGCGCCACAGGACGCGGTCGACGTCGTCCTCGGTGAAGCCTTCGGCCAGCATCAGGTCGGCCACCCTGCGGGTCTTCAGGGGGTCGCTTCTCCCCCAGTCGGCGGCGGAGTTGACCAGGACCTGTTCGGGGCCGAAGGCGCGCAGGACGGCGACCATACGTTCCTCGTCCATCTTGGTGTCCGGGTAGACGGAGAAGCCGAGCCAGCAGCCGCTGTCCTTGGCCTCCTTGACGGTGGTCTCGTTGAGGTGGTCGAGCAGGACCCGTTCCGGGGCGAGCGCGGAGTCCCGCACGGCGTCCAGGGTGCGGCGCAGACCGGCGGCCTTGTCCCGGTGGGGGGTGTGCACGAGGGCGGGCAGGCCGTGGTCGGCGGCGAGCTGGAGCTGGGCGGCGAGCGCGGTGTCCTCGGCCGGGGTCATCGAGTCGTAGCCGATCTCACCCACGGCGACGACGCGGTCCTTGACGAGATAACGGGGCAGCTCGTCCAGGACGGGGGTGCAGCGGGGGTCGTTGGCCTCCTTGGGGTTGAGGGCGATCGTGCAGTGGTGGGCGATGCCGTACTGGGCGGCCCGGAAGGGTTCCCAGCCGAGGAGGGAGTCGAAGTAGTCCAGGAAGGAGGCGGTGGAGGTGCGGGGCTGGCCGAGCCAGAAGGCGGGCTCGACCACGGCGCGGACGCCCGCGGCGCGCATGGCCTCGTAGTCGTCGGTGGTGCGCGAGGTCATGTGGATGTGGGGGTCGAAGAGACGCATCAGGACTCCTTGCCGTGGGGGCCGCCCTCGGGCGCGCGAAGCGGCGGGGCTGCTGCGGGGGCGGTCAGGGCCAGGACGCGGTGCAGGTCCTCGGGTACGGGGCGGCCCGCGGCGGTGCGTTCGGCGGCGAAGTCGGCCAGCATCCGGGCGAGTTCGCCGTCACCGTGGGCGCGGGCGGCGAGCTGGGCGGCGCCGGCCACGGGTACGCCGGTGAACAGGCACTTCAGGATCGCGTGCCGCCAGAGGTGGGCGCTCAGATGCCGGGCGGCGTAGGGGCCGAGGGCGGCGGTGAGGAGGCGGGTGTCGTTGGTGCGGAGGGCGTCCTCGACGAGCGGGAGGGCTTCGGGTCCCGGTACGAGGCGGGGCAGGGCGTGGAGGACGGCTCGGCGTTCCTCGGCGGTGCCTCGGTGGTAGACGCGGGCGAGCTCGGCGAGGGTGGGGTGGGCGGCTTGGAGGATGAGGACGCGGGCTGTGTCGGCGTGAGGGGGACCGCAGCGGCGCGCGGCTTCGGCCAGGCGTAACTCCGTGGTGGGGGTGATGCCTTGGGCGGCTTCGCTCAGGGCTTGGTCGAGCCAGGCTCGGGCGCGGGGTGTGAGGCGGGAGCCCAGATCGCTCGGGAGGGGGGTCGTGTCGGCGGTGGCCGGGGTGCTGGGGGCGGAGTGGGTCATGGCGTGGTCCCTTCCGTGGGGGCGGAGGGCTGGGTGGAGGGGGGTGCTGTCGGGGGGCTGCTTGACGGCGTTGCCGCTATGGCGTCTGAGGGCCGGGTGGTACCACCGGGACGCCGCCCGAGAACTCTGAAGCCGGGGCGGACGGCACCGGACCGTTCATGCGTGGTGAGGAATCCGTGCGGGCTGCGGCCGCGGCTGCGGCTTCCCTGAGAAAGGGCAGGGAGGCTTCGGCGTAGTGGGGGCCCGCGTGGGAGTGGCGGGGTAGTTCGACCACGGTGAGGGCGCTGTAGCCGGTGGCGGCCAGGGCCGCGAGGACGGCGGGGAAGTCGATCTCGCCGTCTCCGAAGGGCAGGTGTTCGTGGTGGCCGCGGCGCATGTCCTCGATCTGGACGTGCCGCAACCAGGGGGCGGCGGCGCGGACGCAGTCGGCGGGTGGGAGGGGTTCGAGGCACTGGCAGTGGCCTATGTCGAGGGTGAGGCCGAGGTGGGTGGGGTCGCCGAGGGCGTGGCGCAGCTGGTGGAAGTCGGCGAGGGTGGCGAGGAGATGGCCGGGTTCGGGCTCGACGGCCAGGGGGATGTCGGCGGCGGTCGCGGCCTCCAGGACGGGGGTGAGGGCGTCGGCCAGTCGGTTCCAGGCCGTCGCCTCCTCGGTGCCGGGCGGGAGGGTGCCGCTGAAGCAGTGCACCGCGCGGGCACCCAGGTCGGCGGCCACCCGTACGGCTCGGAGCAGCAGGTCGGCGCGGCGGGACCGGTCGGCGGGGTCGGGGTCGAGGAGTGAGGGGCCGTGTTTGCGGCGGGGGTCGAGCACGTAGCGGGCGCCGGTCTCCACGGTGACCTCCAGTCCGAGCGCGGCCAGACGGCGGCCGACCCGGCGGGTGCGGGCGGCGAGGTCCGGGGCCAGGGGGTCGAGGTGCATGTGGTCGAGGGTGAGGCCCACGCCGGCGTAGCCGAGGTCGGCGAGGAGGGCGAGGGCGTCGTCCAGGCGGAGGTCGGCCAGGCCGTTGGTGCCGTAGCCGAAGCGGAGGGGTACGGGGGCGGGCCGGGCGGCCGGCGCGTTCGCGGGCGTCATGTCACGCTCACCTTCTTGGCGAACCGGGCGGCCAGGGGCGCCAGGGCCGCCGTGATCAGAGCGCTGACCGGGGCACCGGCGCGGGCGGAGAGCGCGGCCTGGAGCGGGATGGTGGCCCGGATGCCGCCGCCGACGGCCTTCTGGGTGAGCTGGGGTGAGGGGTTGAGGGCGGCGTGGAGGTACGGGCGGCCGGCGGTCGCCGCGTAGGCGACGGCGAGGGCTGCGCGGAGGGGGTTGGCCGGTTCGTGTCCGAAAGCCCTCGGCTGCCGTGCCCGCACCGGAATCCGAGTGCCGCCGGTCCTGCGGCCAAGGCCCCGTACCAGCGCGCCCGTGGCGGCCAGTGCCGTCAGGGCGGTGAGCGGAGAGCCGCCCCGGGTCTCGTGGCGGGAGACGGTGGTCACGGCCAGGGTGTGGGTGCCGAGGAGGGCGGCGGAGGAGAGTGCGGGGCGGACGCCGCCGGAGACGGTGGCGGCGCCGAGCAGGAGGTCCAGGGCGCGGGCCGTCGCCATGGCGGCGGGGCCCACCGGGGTGCGTTTCAGGCCGAGGTCGTAGGCCCATACCGTGGCGGCGAGTGGGGCGGCGACGGTGAGTGCCGGACGGCCGGCCCGTGCGGCGAGGGCCAGGCCGGCGGCAGTCAGGGCGCAGGCCGCGGTGAGGGCTGCGGTGGGGCGGACGCGGCCCGAGGGCAGGGGGCGGTGCGGGCGGTCGGCGGCGTCCTCGGCGCGGTCGGCCCAGTCGTTGAGGGCCATGCCCGCCTCGTAGAGGCAGAGGGAGGAGGCGAGGGCCCACAGGGTGGGCGGGCCAGGGCGGCCGGAAGCCGCGGCCGCTCCCGCCAGTACGTCGCCGGGGACGGTGAACAGAGCGGGCAGGCGCAGGAGTTCGGCCCACGCGGAGACACCCACCCGCCCCTCCCCCGTCACCGCGTCTCCCCCACCCGCAGCCGAGCCGCGAGGTCGCCCAGTGCGACGTACTGCTCCCCGAGCCCCGCGGCTCCCTCCCCCACCGGGTCCTTGAAGTAGAACCCCAGCTCACCCACCGCTCCCGAGACCCCCGCCTCCCGCGCCCGGAGCATCAGCCGGGCCAGGTCGAGGACCAGCGGTGCGGCGAGGGCCGAGTCGCAGCCCTGCCAGATGGTCTGGAGGACCATGCGGGTGCCGAGGAAGCCGTCGAAGGCGATGTGGTCCCAGGCGGTCTTCCAGTCGCCGAGGGCGGGGACGTCGTCGATGTGGACCTGGCCCTGGACCGGGGCGCCGAGGGTGTCGGCGAGGACGCGTTCCTTGCCCGCGTTCTTGGCGGCGGCCGCGGCCGGGTCGGCCAGGGCCGCGCCGTCGCCGCCGCCGAGCAGGTTGGTACCGGACCAGGCGCGGACGTCGAGGGCGCGCCTGGCGAACATCGGGCCGAGTACCGAGCGCAGCAGGGTCTGGCCGGTCTTGCCGTCCCGGCCGGCGTACGGCAGGCGGCTCCGCGCCAGGGGTGCGGCGAGGGACGGGTGGTGGAGGCCGGTGGAGGGGGTGAAGTTGACGTAGGGGCAGCCGGCGCGGAGGGCGGCGGCCGCGTAGAGCGAGCTGGGCGGGAGGGTGTCGCCCTCGGCGGCGGGCTCGGTGGAGGCCACGTTGACGACGACCGTTCCGGCCGGGGCCCGCCGTGCCGTGAAGTCGCGGATGTCGGCCGTGAACGCCTCGATCAGCTCCTCCTGGTCGCGGTCGTCGTGGCGGAGCGGGCCACCGGGGCGGATCTCGGAGTCGGCGGCCGCGAGTTCGGCGGCCACCGCGGAGGGGAGGCCGTGCGGGAGGACGCCGCCCGCGGCGAGTTCCTCGGCTCGTTTCGGCAGCGGGCAGTCCAGCGTGTCGTGGCCGCCGAAGACGAGGGAGGCGAGCCCCGGCAGGCCGCAGTCGGCGAAGAGGGGTGTCTCCGTGAGCATGCCGGACGGTGGGTGCAGGCCGGCCGACAGCGCGGCGCAGCCCGCGACCGCGGTGGTCGCCACCGAGCCTCGGGCGCCGATGAGCCAGACGCCGGCGGGACTGGACGTAGACATGGTCGGCCTCCTTGGGGGCGTGCTGGTCAGGGACGGGAGACGGCGGGCGGGGCTACGGCGTGCCCCGCCCGCCGTCGCTTCAGCGCCCCCGCACGGGCAGTTCCTTGATCCGGACGTCCCGGAACGACACCTGGTCGTCGGCACCGTGGTTCTGGATGCCTATGTGGCCGTCCCGCAGACTGCGGGCGGGGTCGGTGTTGGTGAAGTCGTTCACCGGCACCCCGTTGAGCCAGATCCGCAGACGCTCGCCCTCGACCCGGATCTCGTAGGTGTTCCACTCCCCCGGCGGGTTCAGCGCACGGTCCCGTGCGGCCAGGTCGGCGGACTGGAAGCCGTACACCGAGCCGGTGGTCTTCTCCGGGACGTCGGTGGCGTCGATCTGGACCTCGTAGCCGTTGTCCACGGCGGACCAGGGGTCGTCGGAGGGCGGGAAGCCGACGAACACGCCCGAGTTGCCGTCCCCGGTGATCTTCCAGTCGAGCTTCAGGGAGTACGACGAGAAGCCCGAGGCGGCGTACCAGAGCAGGCCCATGCCCCCGGACGAGGTGAGCGTGCCGTCGGCGGACAGGGTGAAGGAGCCCGGTCCCGCCTGCCGCCAGCCGTCCAGCGAGGTGCCGTCGAAGAGGCGGCGGTAGCCGTTCTCCGGGCGGCAGTCGGCCTGGGCGGCGCCGGTGGCCCAGCGGAGACCGCCCAGCAGGTGGGCGCGGAAGGCGGGGTCGGCGTAGGAGTCGCGGGTGTGGCCGCCTCCGGTGTAGAAGGCGCGGCCGCCCTGGTAGCTCTGGCACCAGGCGATCGGGTGGTCGCCGCTCATGGTGCCGCCCGTGTACGAGGATTCGTCCAGCGAGGCCAGGACGTGGGCGCGTTCGCGCGGGTTGGAGCGGTAGTTGTACCACTCGTCGGTGCGTTCCCACCGGACGGGCAGGGCGGCGGTCGAGGGGTGGGCGTGGTCCTCGACGACGACCGTGGCGGGCTGGATCGCCGGGTGCGAGTCGAACCAGGCTCCGGCGAGGCCGCCGTAGAACGGCCAGTCGTACTCGGTGTCGGCGGCCGCGTGGACGCCGACGTAGCCGCCGCCCTGGCGGATGTAGCCCTCGAAGGCGCGCTGCTGGGCGGAGTCGAGGACGTCGCCGGTGGTGGAGAGGAAGACGACGGCGTCGTAGCGGCGCAGGTTGCGGGTGGTGAAGGCGGTGGCGTCCTCGGTGGCGTCGACCGTGAGGCCGTCCGTCGCGCCGAGCTGCCGTACGGCCGCGATGCCGTCGGGGATGGAGTCGTGGCGGAAGCCGGCGGTCTTGGAGAAGACCAGGACCCGTCCGGTCTCGGCGGGCTTCGCGGCGGCCGGGCCGGTGACGCAGCCGAGCAGCAGTGCGGCGCCCAGGGCGGTGGTGGTGAGCAGGCGTGTGGTGCGCATGGGGTGCCCTCCGCTCAGCCGGTGGTGAAGGTGAAGTCGTCCACGTCGAAGAGGGCGCCGGTGCCGCCCTTGAAGACGAGGAAGAGCGTGGTCGTGGCCTTCGGCGCGCGGGACAGGCCGGCGCTGACGTCCTGGAAGGTCTCCCAGCCGCCCGTCACCGGCACGGTGGCCTTGCCGAGCAGGGTGCCCTTGGCCGATCCGGCGCGGATCTCCAGGGTGCCGCCGGCACCGCCGGAGGAGACGCGTGCGGAGATCTTCTTGGCGTTGCCCAGCGCGTAGGGGGTGAAGGAGATCCAGTCTCCGGAGTGGATGTCGCCGACGGTCTTGCCGCCGTGGGCGGTGTCCTTGGACTGGAGGGTGACGCCCGAGGAGCCGGTGTAGTGCTCGGCCTGGCGGTGGCGGGGCTGGGTGACGTTCTGGTCGTGGGAGGTGAGAGCGGCCTGGCCGCCGCCTCCGTTGTCGGTGTACTCGGCGTCGAACACGCCGAAGATGTCCTCGTTCTCGTCGTGTCCGCCGTCGGCGGTGGTCTGGATGGTGCCGGAGCAGCCCTTGGCGGAGGTCAGCGGGTGGCCGTGGGTGTCGTGGCCGAGGATGAAGTGGACGGTGACCTTGGAGCAGTCGATGTCCTGGCCGTCCTCGGGGTCGGTGACCCCGACCGTGAAGGGGACAGCGTCACCGAAGCTGAACAGCTGTCCGTCTTGCGGGAGTCGCAGGGTCACGGTGGGGGCGGTGTTGCCGACGACGACGCGTACGGCGGCGCTGCCGGTGCGGCCGGAGGGGTCCTTGGCGGTCAGGGTGGCGGTGTAGGTGCCGTTCTGCCGGTAGGTGTGGGTGGGGTTGGCGGCGGTGGAGCCGGTGCCGTCGCCGAAGTCCCAGTGGTGGGTGAGGGTGTCGCCGTCCTGGTCGGTGGTGCCGGCCGAGGAGAAGCGGACCTTCAGCGCGGCCTGCCCGGAGGTCTTGTCGGCGGCGGCCACGGCCACGGGCGAGTGTCCGCCGGTGGCGTTCTCGATGCGGTAGAGGGCGGAATTGTCGTCGCCGCCGAACCAGGCCGTGCCGTAGTCCAGGACGTACAGCGCGCCGTCGGGGCCGAAGGCCATGTCCATCACCTGGGTGCCGGTCCAGGGGAAGGCGTTGATCGACTGCACGGCACCGTCCGCGCCGGTCTCGATGCGCTTGATCCAGCGGCGGCCGAACTCACCGGCGAAGAAGTCCCCGTCGTAGGCCTCGGGGAACTTCACGGGCGAGTCGAGGGCGGGGTCGTAGTGGTAGACGGGGCCGCCCATCGGGGACTCGGAGCCATCACCGAACTCCGGCACGGACGCGCCGTCGTAGGGCAGCCAGGCCGCCTGGGCCGGGGGCAGGTCGGTGAGGCCGGTGTTGTGCGGGGAGTCGTTCCTCGGTGCGGCGCAGTCGAAGGCCGCGCCGGAGGTCTTCGTGGCGAAGTCGTAGTCGACGTAGGCGTCGTTCTTCCCGGTGCAGTAGGGCCAGCCGAAGTTGCCGGGGCCGGTGACGCGGGCGAACTCGACCTGTCCGCCGGGGCCTCGGGCGGGGTCGGCGGCACCGGCGTCGGGGCCGTAGTCGCCGACGTAGAGGACGCCGGTCTCCTTGTCGACGCTGAAGCGGAACGGGTTGCGGAAGCCCATGGCGTAGATCTCCGGGCGGGTCCTCGCGGTGCCGGGGGCGAAGAGGTTGCCGTCGGGGACGGTGTAGGAGCCGTCGTCCCGCACCTTGATCCGCAGGATCTTGCCGCGCAGGTCGTTGGTGTTGCCGGCGGTGCGCTGGGCGTCGAAGGCCGGGTTGCGGTCCGCGCGTTCGTCGATGGGGGTGAAGCCGTCGGACTGGAAGGGGTTGGAGTCGTCGCCGGTCGACAGGTAGAGGTTGCCGTCCTTGTCGAAGTCGATGTCGCCGCCGACGTGACAGCAGATGCCGCGCGAGGTCGGCACCTCCAGGATCTTCTTCTCGCTGGCGGCGTCCAGGGTGCCGTCGGCCTTCAGGACGAAGCGGGAGAGCCGGTTGACGCCGTCGAAGGGCGCGAAGTCGGCGGCGGTGCCGGTCTCGGGGGCGTCGCCGGACGGGGTGTCCATGGGGGGCGCGTAGTAGAGGTAGACGAACCGGTTGTCCGTGAAGTGCGGGTCGACGCCGACGCCTTGCAGGCCCTCCTCGTCGTGGGAGTAGACGGCGAGCTTGCCCGCGGTGCGGGTGGTGCCGGTGGCGTCGGTGAGGCGGAGCTCGCCGTCGCGGGAGGTGTGCAGGACCGAGCGGTCGGGCAGGACGGCGAGGCTCATGGGCTCGCCGACCTCCGCCTCGCCGCGGGCGAGGGTGACCTGCTGGAAGTCCTCGGCGGCGGCACCGTCGCGGTCGGCGGCGGCAGCGCCGGGGGCGGTGAGGGCGGGGGTGGCGCCGATGAGGAGCGCGCCGCAGGCGAGGGCGAGAGCGGTGCGCAGGCGTGGTCGGCGGCTCGGAGTACCGGTGGGGCGGTCGTTCCCGTGCACGGATGCCTCCAGAAGAAGCGGGTTGTACGGGCGGGTGGGGGTGCGCCGGGATGCGCCGTCATCCCGGTGGGGAGAGTCGGGGACCGGTGGGGAGTCGGTGGGCGGTGGGGAGTCGGTGGGCGGTGGGGAGTCGGTGGCCGTTGGGGAGCGTCAGTGGCCGAACGCCGCGTCGAACGAGGCCGACGGCGGGTCGAAGTCGTACGCCTTGAGGCGGGCCAGGGCTTCGGGGGCGCCCTGGAGCCGGTCCATGCCGGCGTCCTCCCACTCGACGGAGACGGGCCCCCGGTAGCCGATGGAGGCCAGCATCCGGAACACGTCCTCCCAGGGGACGTCGCCGTGTCCGGCCGAGACGAAGTCCCAGCCCCGGCGCGGGTCGCCCCAGGGGAGGTGGGAGCCGAGCCGGCCGTTGCGGCCGTCCAGGCGCTTGCGGGCCTCCTTGCAGTCCACGTGGTAGATCCGGTCCCGGAAGTCCCACAGGAAGCCGACCGGGTCCAGGTCCTGCCACACGAAGTGGGAGGGGTCGAAGTTGAGCCCGAAGGCGGCCCGGTGTCCGACCGCCTCCAGGGCCCGCCGCGTCGTCCAGTAGTCGTAGGCGATCTCGCTGGGGTGGACCTCGTGGGCGAACCGCACGCCCTCGGCGTCGAAGACGTCCAGGATCGGGTTCCAGCGCTCGGCGAAGTCCTGGTAGCCCCGCTCGATCATCGTCTCGGGGGCGGGCGGGAACATGGCGACGAGGTGCCAGATGGCGGAGCCGGTGAAGCCGACGACGGTGCCCACGCCGAAGGCGGCGGCCGCCCGGGCGGTGTCCGCGATCTCGGCCGCCGCCCGCCGCCGTACGCCCTCGGCGTCGCCGTCGCCCCAGATCCGGGCGGGCAGGATCGCCTGGTGGCGTTCGTCGATGATGGCGTCGCAGACGGCCTGGCCGACCAGGTGGTTGGAGACGGCCCAGCACTTCAGGCCGTACTTGTCGAGGAGCTGATGGCGCGAGGCGAGGTAGGACGGGTCCGCGAGAGCCTTGTCGACCTCGAAGTGGTCGCCCCAGCAGGCCAGTTCGAGTCCGTCGTAGCCGAAGTCGCGGGCGAGGCGGCAGACCTCCTCCAACGGCAGGTCGGCCCACTGACCGGTGAACAGGGTGAACGTACGCGGCATCGGGCAGCCCTCCCGGGACTTCAGACGATCGGGGTGTACACGGAGTTCTTCGCCGCGCTCTCCTCCGCGGCGGCGAGCACCCGTTGGACCTCCAGGCCGTCGGCGAACGAGGGAACCGGCCTGCGGCCCTCGGCGATGGCGTGCACGAGGTCGCGGGCCTGGTGGACGAAGGTGTGCTCGTAGCCGAGGCCGTGGCCCGGCGGCCACCAGGCGTCCAGGTAGGGATGGTCGGGCTCGGTCACCAGGATGCGGCGGAACCCGGCGTGCGCGCCCGGTTCGGTGCCGTCGTGGAAGGACAGCTCGTTCAGCCGTTCCAAGTCGAAGGCGAGGGAGCCTTGTTCACCGTTCAGCTCGATGCGCAGGGCGTTCTTGCGGCCGGTGGCGTACCGCGTCGCCTCGAAGGAGGCCAGCGCGCCGGAGGCGAACCGGCCCGTGAACACGGCGGCGTCGTCCACCGTCACCGGGCCCGAGCCGCCCTCGGGCAGGGGCCGTCGGCGTACGAAGGTCTCGGTGAGCGCGGACACCCCGGCGAGCCGCTCCCCCGCCAGGTACTGGGCGACGTCGATGACATGGGCCCCCAGGTCCCCGAGCGCGCCCGAACCGGCCGCCTCCTTGCGCAGCCGCCAGGTCAGCGGGAACTCCGGGTCGACCAGCCAGTCCTGGAGGTAGCTCACCCGGATGTGGCGCAGGGTGCCGAGCCGCCCCTCGGTGATCATCCTCCGGGCGAGGGCGACGGCGGGCACTCGGCGGTAGTTGAAGCCGACCATGGCCAACTTCCCCCGGGTGTACGCCGCTTCCGCCGCCTCCGTCATCGCCTCCGCCTCCTCGACGGTGTTGGCCAGCGGCTTCTCGCACAGCACGTGCTTGCCGGCCGCGAGCGCGGCGAGGGCGATCTCGGCATGGCTGTCGCCGGGGGTGCAGATGTCGACCAGGTCGACGTCGTCGCGGGCGATCAGCGCGCGCCAGTCGGTCTCGGTGGCCGCCCAGCCGTGGCGCTCGGCGGCGGCGCGGACGGCGTCGGCGTCCCGGCCGCACAGCACGGACAGGACCGGTTCGCGGGGCAGGTCGAAGACGCGGCCCGCCGTCCGCCAGCCCTGGGAGTGGGCGGCGCCCATGAAGGCGTAACCGACCATCCCGATGCGCAACGGCGGCTTGTCCTCGACGCCGGGCCGGGTGCCGTCCCCTGCTGAACTCTGCGGCGCTGCCATGCGGTGGGTCCTCTCCTCGTCCTCGTACGGGGTGCCGTGCGGGTGGGGCGGGGGCCGGTCACCGGAAGCCGGTGGGCATGTACCGCTCGACGTTGTCCTTGTCGACGACGGCGGAGTAGAGCGTGACGGAGGCCGGGATCTCGTACTCGGCCATGCCGCCCACGCCCTTGCCCTGGCCGAGTGCGCGGGCGAGGTCGATGGCGGAGGCGGACATGGTGGGCGGGTAGAGGACGGTCGCCTTCAGCACGCCGTCGTCGCGCTTGATGGCCTGGAACGCGGAGAGCGCGCCGGCGCCGCCGACCATGAGGAAGCCGTCCCGGCCCGCCTGTTCCACGGCACGCAGCGCGCCCACGCCCTGATCGTCGTCGTGGTTCCACAGGGCGTCGAACTTGCGCTGCGCCTGGAGGAGTTGGGCCATCTTGGCCTGGCCGGACTCCACGGTGAAGTCGGCCGCCTGGCGGGCCACCTTGCGGATGTTGGGGTAGTTCTTCAGGGCGTCGTCGAAGCCCTTGGTGCGCTGCTTGGTCAGCTCCAGGTTGTCCAGGCCGGCCAGCTCCACGACCCGGGCGTCGGGGGTGTCCTTGAGCTTCTCGCCGATGTAGTGCCCGGCGTTCAGGCCCATGCCGTAGTTGTCGCCGCCGATCCAGCAGCGGTACGCCTGGGGGGTGTTGAAGACGCGGTCGAGGTTGACGACCGGGATGCCGGCGCGCATGGCCTTGAGGCCGACCTGGGTGAGGGCCTTGCCGTCGGCGGGCAGGACCACCAGGACGTCGACCTTCTTGTTGATGAGGGTCTCGATCTGCCCGATCTGGGCGGCGGTGTCGTTGGAGCCCTCGGTGATCTCCAGGGTGACGTCGGAGTAGGTGCGGGCGCGTCGCTTGGCGTTGTCGTTGATGGCGTTGAGCCAGCCGTGGTCGGCCTGTGGGCCGGCGAAGCCGATGGTGACGTGCTTGCCGGGCTTGTCGTCGGCGGGCCGGTCCTCGGCGGCGGTCTTCTCGTCCTTGGGTTCGTTGCTCGTGCACCCGGCGAGGAAGGCCCCGGCGCCGACGGCGGCGGTGCCGAACAGGAGCCCTCTGCGGCTGGTCAGGGATGTCGGTGCGGTCGGTCGCATGGCGGTGAACCCTTTCCTCAGGTCGTGCTCGCGGTACGGCGCTGGACCAGCACGGCGGCGACGATGATCGCGCCCTTGGCGATCTGCTGGACGTCGCTCTGCAGGTTGTTCAGGGCGAAGATGTCGGTGATCGTGGTGAAGATCAGCACTCCCAGCACCGAGCCGGTGATGGTGCCCCGGCCGCCGCTGAGCAGGGTGCCGCCGATGATGGCGGCGGCGATGGCGTCGAGTTCGTAGAGGTTGCCGTTGGTGTTCTGGCCCGAGCCGGCCAGGACGATCAGCAGGAAGGCCGCGATGCCGCAGCACAGGCCGGAGAGCAGGTAGAGGTAGAGGCGCTGGCGGCGGACGTCGATGCCGGCCAGCCGGGCCGCCTCCGCGTTGCCGCCGACCGCGACGGTGCGGCGGCCGAAGGTGGTCCGGTTCAGCACGAGCCAGCCGATGACGGTGACGACGGCGAAGACCAGGACCAGCGGCGGGATGCCGAGGACGTAGGCGTCCCGCTCGCCGAGACTGAGGACGGAGTCGACGGTGACGATCTGGGTGCGTCCGTCGGTGATCTGGAGGGCGAGTCCGCGTGCCGAGGCGAGCATGGCCAGGGTGGCGATGAAGGGGACCATGGCGCCGTAGGCGACGAGGAGGCCGTTGACCAGGCCGCAGCCCACGCCGACGGCGAGCGCCGTGAAGAGGATGCCCGCGAACCCGTACTCCTGGGTCGCCACCGTGGTCGCCCACACCGAGGCGAGGGCGACGATCGCGCCGACCGACAGGTCGATGCCGCCGGAGGTGATGACGAAGGTCATGCCCACGGTGACGACACCGATCACGGACGCCTGGGTGAGGACGAGTTGCAGGTTGCGGGTGTCGAGGAACTCGTCCGGCTTGGTTACCCCGCCGATCACGATCAGGACGGCGAGGACGCCGAGCAGGGAGAGGGTGCGGACGTCGGCGCGGGCAGCGAGCGTGCGCCAGGCGGGGGGCCGCGCGGCCGCGGGCGCCTTGCCGCTGTCGTACCGGGGCGGGGAGACGGGCTGCGTCATGACGCCGGGCTTCCTTCCATGACGAGGTCGAGTACGCGGTGCTCGTCGAGTTCGCGGGCGGGTGCCTCGTGGACGACGTGGCCCTCCCGGAGCACCAGGACACGGTCGGCCAGGCCGAGGACCTCGGGGACCTCGCTGGAGACCAGCAGTACGGCGAGGCCCTCGTCGGCGAGCCGGCGGACCACCGCGTACAGCTCGGCGCGGGCGCCGACGTCCACGCCGCGGGTGGGCTCGTCCAGCAGCAGCACCCGGCAGCCGCGCAGCAGCCAGCGGGCGAGGACGGCCTTCTGCTGGTTGCCGCCGGAGAGGGTGCGGACGGGGACGGCCGGGTTGTCCGGGCGCAACGACAGCTCGCGGGTCGCGGCACGCGCGGCGCCCAGTTCGGCACGCCGGTCGATCCAGCCGGCGCGGGCGAAGCGGGAGAGGGTGGACACCGAGACGTTGCGGGTGACGGACTCCAGCATGAGCAGGGCCTGCGCCTTGCGTTCCTCGGGGGCAAGCCCGATCCCGGCGCGTACGGCGGCGCGTACGCTGCCGGGCCGGACCGGCCGGCCGCCGACCAGGACGTGCCCGGCGTCGGGCTTGCGGGCGCCGTAGACCGTCTCCAGGATCTCCGAGCGGCCGGAGCCGACGAGCCCGGCGACGCCGACGATCTCGCCCGGCCGCACCACGAGGTCGAGCGGGTCGAACTCACCGCCGCGGGCGAGGCCCCGCACCTCCAGCGCCGGTTCGCCGAGCGCAGGTTCGGCTGGACGCGGAGGGAAGACGTACTCCACGTCGCGGCCCGTCATCAGGGTGACGACCTCGCGGGTCGGCGTGGTCCTGGCGGGCAGCCCGCGGGCCACCGCCCGCCCGTCCTTCAGTACGGTCACGCGGTCGCCGATGCGGCGGATCTCGTCCAGCCGGTGCGAGATGTACACGACCGCGACTCCCTCGGCGGTGAGTCCGGTGACCACGCGGAAGAGGTTGTCGACCTCGTCGGGGTCGAGGGCGGCGGACGGCTCGTCCATCACGATGAGGCGTACGTCGTGGGACAACGCCCGCGCCATGGAGACGATCTGCTGCTGTGCCGCCGACAACTCCCCTACCAGGCGCCCCGGTTCGATCTCGGAGTGCCCGAGTCGCCGCAGCAGCGCGGCCGTCGAGGTGCGTGCGGCGCGCCGCCGTAGGACGAAGCCCGCCCTGGTGGGTTCGTGGCCCAGGTGGATGTTCTCGGCGACCGACAGGTGCTCCACCAGGTCGAGTTCCTGGTAGATGGTGGCGATGCCGAGGCGCATCGCGGCCAGGGGCGAGCGGAGGGTGACGGGGTCGCCGCGCCACTGGATGGTTCCGGTGTCGGGCTGATGGGCGCCGGCGAGGACCTTGATGAGGGTGGACTTGCCCGCGCCGTTCTGGCCGAGCAGGCAGTGCACCTCGCCCTCCTGCACGTCGAGGTCGACACCGTCCAGTGCCCGGACGCCGGGGAACGCCTTGGTGATGCCGGTCATGCTGAGCAGGGGTGGTTCGGGTGCCATGTGGATTCCCCTCGGCGGGCGTGCGGGCCTGTTTCAGGGCGGTACGCCGGTGGACGGGGCGGACCGGGGCAGAGCTGAGCGGTGCGGTGGCGCTGTTTCCTGCGGGCCGTCCGGCGGGGTGCCGGGCGGCGTGGTCACGCGGGGGAGAACAGGTGGTCGCTGATGAGACGGGCGCCGCCGATGACTCCGGCGTTCTGGCCCAGCTCACCGAGGACGATGGGCAGGTTGCCGGTCGCGAGCGGCAGCGACTGGCGGTAGACCTGGGTGCGGATCGCGGCGAGCAGGGTGTGGCCGAGGCCGGTCACCCCGCCGCCGATCACCACGAGAGAGGGGTTGAAGAAGCTGACCAGGCCCGCGATGACCTGGCCGGTGCGGGTGCCGCCCTCCCGGATGAGGTCGAGCGAGACGGTGTCGCCGGCGGCGGCCGCGGCCGCGATGTCGACGGCGCTCAGGGTGCCGTGCGTCTCCAGGCGGGAGGCGAGTTCGGCCGAGAGCCCCTGACCGGCCGCCTCCATGGCGTCGCGGGCGAGCGCCGCGCCGCTGAAGTGGGCCTCCAGGCAGCCCCGGTTGCCGCAGGCGCAGGCGCGGCCGTCGGGTACGGCCTGGATGTGTCCGATGTCGCCCGCGCTGCCCGTCGCCCCCCGGTAGACCTCGCCGCCGACGACGATGCCGCAGCCGATGCCGGTGCCGATCTTGACGCAGAGGAAGTCGGCTGCCGTGCGGGCGACGCCCGCGTGCTGCTCCCCCATGGCCATCAGGTTCACGTCGTTGTCGACCATGACGGGGCAGCCGAGTTCCTGGCTGAGCGCCTCCCGCACGGGGAAGCCGTCCCAGCCCGGCATGATCGGCGGGGCGACCGGCACCCCCTCCGGGAAGCGGACGGGGCCCGGTACGCCGATGCCGGCGCCGTCGAACCCCTCCACGAGCCCGGAGGAGCGGAGCTTGGCCGCCATGGCGAGGACGTGCTCGAAGACCGCGACCGGGCCCTCGCGTACATCCATGGGCTGGTTGAGGTGCCCCAGCACTTCGAGTTCGGCGTTGGTGACGGCGACGTCGACCGAGGTCGCGCCGATGTCGATGCCGAGGAAGCGCAGGTTCGGCGCGAGCCGCAGATTGTGGGAACGGCGCCCGCCGCGCGAGGCGGCGAGTCCGTCGGCCACGATGAGGCCGGTCTGCAGGAGCCGGTCCACCTCCACGGCCAGCTTGGACCGGGACAGTTCGATCTGGTCGCCGAGCTGGGCGCGGGAGTGGGGACCCTTGTCGCGCAGCATGCGGAGCAGCCGGGCCTGGTGGGCGTTGGCGGGTCGTGCCGTCATGCGTCTCACGAGTCCCTCCCCGCCTCGGTACCGGCCGTCCGTCGCGTTCTTTCGGGGGGAACGTAGCAGCGGCTGCCGGGGCTGGGAAGAAGTAGCGCGGAAATTCGTGCTCACTTTCTCCACTCACAGGACAAAGACTCGGGGGGCGTCAGTGGGCTTGGTGCGCGGCGGTGTGGTGTCCGGTGTGGCCCGGTACGGTGCCGTCGGGCTTCGCCACCAGGAACAGTCCGGCCATCCCCATGTCGGAGTGGCTCTGGACGTGGCAGTGGTACATCCAGGCGCCCGCGCCTACGTGTTCGCCCGCGACGACCTGGAAGCCGAAGGAGTCGGCGGGCCCGGTGATCTTGTTGTCGACGATCCGGCTGGGATCGTCGGGACCGGTCAGCAGGCCCGTGCGGTTGTCGGCCCAGCGGTGACCGTGCAGGTGGAAGGTGTGGTAGTACTCGCCGTGCGTGATCATGATGATCTCGACGCGCTCGCCCACCGTGGCCTCGAAGTCCGGGGTCTCTCCCGCCGTCCTGTTGTTGATCGTCATGTCGTTGAAGACGATCGTGAACTGCTTGTCCGGCAGGAGGTCGCCCTTCCGGCGTACGACGACGGGGCCGTACAGGCCCTTGCGAATGCCGCCGGTTCCGTGGTCGGTGCCCACGACGTGGTCGTGGTAGTGCCAGTAACCGGCGCTGCCCGGCTGCCAGGTGCCGTCCTTGCGGCGGCCGGGGGCGTGGGTGCGCCAGGTGTAGGTGCGGGTACCGCCGGACTCGACATGACTGCCCGTCATCCGGGTGCCGTCGTTGGCGATGTCGTAGTCGACGCCGTGGACGTGCAGGCTGGCGTCGGCGTCGGTGAGGTTCTCGAACTCGATGTGCAGGGTGTCGCCCTCGACCAGCTCGATGAGCGGTCCCGGCACCGTCGCCTTGCCCTTCTCGAGGCCGTAGCCGAGCTGTCCGCCCGGCAGCTTCTCGGCGTAGAGCTTGAGGTGGCGCACCTGGCCGCCTGCCGGAGCGGTGGGCGGTGAGGGTTCCGCGGCCGAGGGGGCGGAGGCCACCGACAACGTTGCCGTACCGGTGGCGGCGACCACACCGCCGGCGAGCAGTCGTCGTCCGAAAGTCCTTCTGTCCAGAGCCATACCGGTCTCTCCAGTCCTGTGCGGGGTGCTGTGAGGAGACGGGCGGGGGCGGGCCCCCGGGGACGGCCACGGTAGAGGCGCCCCTCGCGTTTATCCACACCCAGGACAAAGTTGGTGAGATTCCGTCCATAGCTATTGGCGGGCCGGTGAAAGACGTCTAGCTTCTGGCGCTGTTGCTGAGACCACGGAGGGTGGGTGACCCATGCAGAGCGCACCACATCACCGGTCGAGATCCCGGCGGGCGGCGGCGGCGGCCCTGGCGGCCGGAGCCCTGGCGGCATCCCTGCTGAGCGGCGGCACCGCGGCCACGGCCAGTCCGTTCCCGGAGCCGAAGGCGTCGGCGCTGCCGTCGCCGCCGGGCGGCAGACACGTCAAAGTGCTCGTCTTCCACGCCTCGGCCACCGAGGAGTCACCGACCGTCGACGCCGGTATCGAGGCGATCGAGTCCATCGGTCTGACCGGGCCCGAGGATCAGCGTTTCCAGACCGTGGCGACGGACGACGCCTCGGTCTTCACCAACGACAAGCGGCTGGGCACCTTCAACGCGGTGGTGTTCCTGACCGGTGGCGGGGATGTACTCGATCCCGAGCAGGAGGCGGGTCTGGAGGCGTATCTGAAGGCCGGCGGCGGCTTCCTCGGCATCCATGACGCGGCGCGGACGGAGCCGTACTCCGACTGGTTCACCGGTCTGATCGGCGCCCGTCCCGCGAGCGGGAGCCCCGCCGCCGTACAGCGGGCCACGGTGGAGGTCCCGGACCGGAGTCATCCGGCCACCAAGGGGCTGCCGCTGGAGTGGAAGCGGCCCGACAAGTGGTTCAACTGGGCGAGCAACCCGACCGGCAAGGTGCACACCGTCGCCAAGGTCCGGGAGAGCAGTTATCGGCCGGGCACCGGGGCCAACGGGGCCGACCACCCGGTCTCCTGGTGCCGGGACTACTCCGGCGGCCGGTCCTTCTACACGGGCATGGGCGGCACGGTGGAGTCGTTCGCGGAGACCGACTTCCGCGACCATCTTCGGGGCGCCCTGCTGTGGACCACCCGGCTCTCGCGCGCCGACTGCAAGGCCACGATCGACGCCAACTACTCGGCGGTGCGCGTCACTCAGCCGAACCAGCCCGGCCAGCAGGACCAGATCGGCGAGCCGCACGGACTGGTCGTGGCGCCCGACGGACGGGTGCTGTACATCGGCCGGGGCGGCGGCACCAACGGGGGGCCGGTCGTCACCGACTGGAACGACCCCGACATCGGCAAGGGCATAGGACAGATCCACGTCTACGACCCCGCCACGAAGAAGGTCACGCTCGCGGGCGCCCTCACCGTCTTCGGCAACAAGGGCGGCGGCGACGAACTGGTCAAGGTCGAGGAGGGGTTGCTCGGCATCGAGCTGGACCCCGGCTTCGAGTCCAACGGCTGGGTGTACCTGCACTACACCCCGCACTCCGGCCTCGACCGCGACAAGCAGGTGGCCGAACGCCGCGTCTCCCGCTTCACGCTGGACCGCGCCACCAACAAGCTCGACCTGTCCTCCGAGAAGGTCCTCCTCAAGTGGCCCGTACAGGTCCACAGTTGCTGTCACGCGGGCGGCGGGATGGCCTGGGACTCCAAGGGCAACCTCTACATCGCCACCGGTGACAACAACTCCTCCGGATTCAGCGACGGTTACTCCGGCAACAACCCGCAGCCGAACTACAAGGGCCTCTCCTTCGCCGACGCCCGCCGCACCGCGGGCAACACTCACAACCTCAACGGCAAGATCCTGCGCGTCCACCCGGAGCCGGACGGCACGTACACGCTGCCCGAGGGCAACCTCTTCACCGGCAAGGAGCAGGACGAGGGCGGCGGCAAGACCCGGGGCGAGATCTACGTGATGGGTGTGCGGAACCCGGCGCGGATCTCCGTCGACAAGAAGACCGACATCCTCTACGCGGGCTGGGTCGGCCCCGACGCGGGTGCGCCGAGCACCACCTGGGGTCCGGCGAAGTACGACACGTTCGCCGCGATCACCAAGGCGGGCAACCACGGCTGGCCGTTCTGCATGGGCAACAAGCAGCCCTACCGCGACCGCAATCTGCCGGACCCGGCCAAGCCGCTGGGCTGGTACGACTGCGACGCCCCGAAGAACGAGTCGCCGAACAACGACGGCCTGGTGAACCTGCCGCCCGTCACCGGCAACACCATCTGGTACTCGCCGCAGGGAGGCGCCCCCGACTTCCCGCGCGACGCGGCGGGCGTGCCCAGCTACAGGAACGAGGAGGCCACCTACCTCCTGCCGTGGCTGAAGGGAGGCGGCCAGGCCACCATGGACGGCCCGGTCTACCGCTACGACGCGGCGAAGGCAGGCGCCGGCGCGTGGCCCGCGTACTGGGACGGCAAGTGGTTCGTCGGTGACTTCTACGACGCGGACAACCCGCGCCACGCGGTGCTCACCGACCCGAAGACGGTCGGCAAGGGCGGCCTGCCCGTCACGGCCGAGTCGCTGAAGAAGATCATCCCGGTCGGGCAGGGCGGCATACGCAACCTGATGGACTGGAAGTTCGCCCCGGACGGTTCGCTCTACGTCCTCGACTACGGCCGCGGCTTCTTCACCTCCGACTCCCAGTCCGCGCTGTGGCGCGTGACGTACACCGGCGGCGCGGCCACGCCCGCCGCGAAGGATCTGGCCAGGAAGGCGGCACAGTGAGACATCGACCTCTGCGCCTGTACACCGCGCTGCTGGGCGCGCTGCTGCTGATGCTGGGGCTCACCTCGACGGCCGCGTACGGACGGGACGGCGACCGCGCGGCGGCGGCCCAGGTCCTGACCTGGACGGCGAGCTCCCGCACCGACCGGTACGCGAGCTTCCCGACGACGGCGGTGGCCGGCGCGGCGACCCTCGTCTTCGAGAACAGCGCCGCGACCGGCAACGACATCGGCATGCCGCACACCCTGACGTTCGACGTGTCGGACCCCGAGTACAACCACGACGTGCCGGTGAACATCCTGGCCAACCCCGGTGACGACAGCGGCGGCAAGCACACCGTCGACGTCACCCTGACGCCCGGCCGTTACCGCTACTTCTGCAGCATCCCCGGCCACGGCCAGATGCAGGGCATCCTCACGGTGACCGAGCCCGGCGGCGAGGACACCACGGCGCCGACCGCCTCGGCCAAGGTCGAGGGGCAGAGGAACGCCGACGGCGCCTACGTCGGCTCGGCCACGGTCACCGTCTCCGCGTCGGACGACGCGTCCGGCGTGAGGTCGGTCGAGTACGCGGTCGGCGCCGACGGTCCGTGGCAGGCGTACACCGCGCCGGTGGTCGTCGACCAGGTCGGCTCGCACACCGTGCGCTACCGCGCCACCGACCAGGCGGGCAACGTGGCCGCCGAGCAGTCCGTGACCTTCGGCGTGGTCGCCCCGCCGACGGACGACACGACCGCGCCGGAGACCTCCGCGACGGTGAGCGGCGAGAAGGACGCCGACGGCGACTACCTGACCATGGCCACGGTGACCGTGACCGCCTCGGACACCGGTTCCGGCGTCAACACCATCGAGTACGCGCTCGGGGCGGACGGCGCCTGGCAGCCGTACACCGCGCCGGTGATGGTGCACGCGGCCGGCTCGCACACCGTGCGCTACCGGGCGACCGACAAGGCGGGGAACGCGGCGGCCGAGAAGTCCGTGAGCTTCAAGGTCGTGGCCCCGCCCGCCGAGGACACGACCCCGCCGGAGACCTCGGCGACCCTGAGCGGCACGCGGAACTCGAACGGCGCGTACGTCACCAGCGCCAAGGTCACCGTCAACGCGTCGGACTCCGCGTCCGGGGTGGCCCGGGTCGAGTACTCCCTGGACCAGGGCCCGTACCTGGCGTACTCGGCGCCCGTGGTCGTGGACCGGCTCGGCTTCCACACGGTGGCGTACCGGGCGACGGACAAGGCGGGGAACACCTCTGCCGCGAAGAGCGTCACCTTCACGGTCGCGCAGGGCGGTGGCGTCCCGGCGCCGAACTGTCCCGAGTACGACGAGCGGCTGACCGTCATCGTCGGCACGGTCGACACCGGTGTGCCGAACCGGATGACCCGCAGCCGGTGCACGATCAACGAGCTGATCGAGGACGAGAAGGACTGGTCGTCGCAGGCGCTGTTCCTCAAGCATGTCGACGGCGTGCTCGACGGGCTCCTCGCGGACGGTCTGATCGACCAGCGCGAGTTCAACAAGATCACCAAGGCGGCCAAGCAGTCGAAGATCGGCAAGCCCGGCCGGACAGCGGGCTATCGCGATCTGTTCGACGGCACGCAGGCGTCCCTGTCCAAGTGGGAGCAGGTCGGCGGCGGGCAGTTCGCCCTGACCGGCGACGGCGCCATCACGAGCAGCACGACCGTGCCGGGTATGGGCATGCTGTGGTTCCCGGAGCACAAGTACGGCGACTTCTCGCTCAAGCTCCGCTTCCGCGACGACGCTCCGGGCACGGGCAACGCCAACGGCGGGGTGTTCATCCGGTTCCCGAACGTGCACAACCACCCGGAGGAGTCCCGGCCCGAGTGGGTCGCCATCAACTACGGGCATGAGATCCAGATCCTGGACAGCCCGACGGGCGACATGTACAAGACGGGTTCGGTCTACGGCTTCGACCGGGTGGGCCTGGGCGGCGCGGGAGTCACCCCCAAGGGCACCTGGAACGACTACGAGATCCGCGCGGAGGGCCAGCACTTCACGATCCTGCGCAACGGTGCCGTCATCAACGAGTTCGACAACGTCGGCGGACAGGTCTTCACCCCGCCCCGCGACGGTGACCCCGGCACCGACGGCCGGCGCTATGCGACCGGGTACATCGGGCTCCAGGTGCACAGCACGTCGGACGTGATCTCGTACCGCGACATCCGGATCCAGGAGTTGTAGGCGGCGGGACCGTGGGGCCCTCACCGCTTCGGCGGTGGGGGCTTTCCCCGGCTGCCGGCCGGCTTCTCCGAACGTGCGGCAACTCGCCTGTGACCTCTCGGTGTTGACGGTCACGGGCTGGTCAAGCCGTTCCCGCGCGTTGGCCGCATGTTCACCGCCCTCCCCTGACGCGTCCCGGCGGGAGGGGCGGAGAGTGAGGGACGGCCCGGCTTCCCGGCCGGGCGGACCGATACTCCGCCGGAGCGCCCACCGCGCTCAAGAAGGGACGACCATGGCCGAGTTGACCCGCCGTAGAGTCCTGGGATCGGCCGCGGGCGCGCTGGGTGGCGCCGCGGCTCTGTCCCTGCTGCCGCCGAGCGTCCAGAAGGCCGTCGCCGCCGGGCCGCCCAGGCGCGGTTCGCTGCGCGACATCGAGCACGTGGTCCTGCTGATGCAGGAGAACCGGTCGTTCGACCACTACTTCGGCACCCTGTCCGGGGTCCGGGGCTTCGCCGACCCGCACGCCCTCAAGCTGGACAACGGGCGCAGCGTGTTCTACCAGCCCGACGCGGTGAACCCCAAGGGCTACCTGCTGCCCTTCCACCTCGACACCCACTCCTCCAGCGCCCAGGCCATCCCGTCCACCAGCCATTCCTGGTCCGTGCAGCACCAGGCGTGGAACAACGGCAGGATGGATCAGTGGCTCCCCGCCCACCGCGCGGCCGACGGCGTCAACGGCCCGTATGTGATGGGCTACTACACGCGCGAGGACATCCCGTTCCAGTTCGCGCTCGCCGAGACCTTCACCATCTGCGACAACTACTTCTGCTCGGTGTTCGGCCCGACCTGGCCCAACCGGCTGATGTGGATGACCGGTTCGATCGACCCCGGCGGCACGAAGGGCGGCCCGGTCCTGAAGAACTCGGCGCCCAAGCCGTACCAGTGGACCACCTACGCCGAGCGGCTCCAGGCGGCCGGCGTGAGCTGGAAGGTGTACCAGCAGGACGACGACTACGGCTGCAACATGCTGGAGCAGTTCGCCCCGTTCAAGAACGCCGCGCCCGGCTCGGAGCTGTACGAGCGCGGGGTGCGTCCGCAGCCCGAGGGCACCTTCGAGGACGACGCCCGCAACGACCGGCTCCCGGCGGTTTCCTGGATCATGCCGACCGGCCACCAGTCGGAGCACCCGGACTATCTCCCGGCGGCCGGCGCGGACTTCGTGGCCTCGAAGATCGAGGCGATCGCGTCCAACCCGAAGGTGTGGCGCAAGACCGCGTTCATCCTCAACTACGACGAGAACGACGGCCTGTTCGACCACGTGCCGCCGCCGGTGCCGCCCGCGGGAACGCCGGACGAGTTCGTGCAGGGGTTGCCCATCGGCGGTGGTTTCCGGGTGCCGGCGATCGTGATCTCGCCCTGGACCGTGGGGGGCTGGGTCGCCACGGAAGCCTTCGACCACACCTCGGCACTGCAGTTCCTGGAGCGCTTCACCGGGGTGGAGGAGCCCAACATCAGCGACTGGCGCCGTTCCGCCTTCGGCGATTTCACCAGCGCCTTCCGCTTCCGCTCCGGCCGCCCGCACGCACCGCGCCTGCCGGACGACACGGCGGAGCAGCTCGAGAAGGCGCAGGAGGAGGTGGCCACGCTGCCGAAGCCGACGCTGCCGGGCGCGGACCAGACCTTCCCGCACCAGGAACACGGGCGCCGGCCGCACGTGTGAGCCGCCCGGGCGGAGGCCGTCCGCGGCTGAGCCGTCCGGGCAGGTGCCGTCCGCGGCACCGGCTCCGTCAGTGCACCGGCCGCTCCCCCAGCGACGCACCGGGGGGGCACGCGTCGACCCCTCGGCCGCCTCAGTACCGGACCGACTCCGTGAGCCGCCGCAAAGACGCCCGACCCGGTGGGCCCCAGGTCGGTTTGCCGCCGGGGCGGCCCTCGTCGCCCGCGTGGCCGATGTGGAGGCCCGCCAGGGCGCGGAGGACGGCCCAGCCGCGGGCGCGGCGGAGGGTGGCGGGGTCCGGGGCCGGGAGGTAGGCGGCGTGGAAGCGGTCGACGGCGCCGTCCGGGAGGAGGATCCAGGCGGAGGCGAGGTCGAAGGCGGGGTCGCCGGCGAAGAGGTCGCCGAAGTCGATGACGCCGGAGAAGGTGCCGTCGCGGGTGAGGACGTTGGCGGGGTGCAGGTCGCCGTGGAGCCAGAGGCGGGGGCCGGTCCAGGCGGGGGCGGCGGCCGCGTCCTCCCAGACGGCGCGGACGGCGTCGGGGTTCTCGACGAGGCCGAGCTCGGTGGCCCGGGCGAGCGAGCCCGTGAAGGCTTCCGCGAAGCCGGCCAGCCGGCCCCCTCGGTCCCGGCCCACCGGGGCCTGTTCGGGGGCGCGGCGGTGAAAGGCGGTCAGGAAGGCGGCGAGAGTGTCGGCCGCTTCGTCGGGGCGGGTCGCGGGGGCGCGGTCGGCGGGCTCACCGGGTACCCAGGTGGTGACGAGCCAGGGTCTCGGGAAGCGGTCGGAGGGTTCACCGAGGCGCTGCGGTACGGGGATCGGCAGGGGCAGGCCCTCGGCGAGGAGCGGCAGCCAGGCGTGCTCCTTGCGCAGCAGCGCGTCCGCCGACTCGGTGGCCCAGGGCAGGCGGACGGCGAGGTCGTCCCCGAGCCGCCACACCTGGTTGTCCCAGCCGAGCGCGCCGAGCTTCAGGGGGCGTTCCGCCAGGTCGGGGTGCTGCTCGCGCAGCAGATCCCGGATCAGGTCCGCCGTGATGTCCGTCCCGGTGACTGTCATGGGGAGCCACGTTAGCGCCTGGGGCGCGTCTTCCGGATCTTGCCGGAGTCGCGGGGCGCACCTCCGCGGCGGCCTTGTCGTCGGTCCTCGGCTCCCCCCTCGCGTCGGCGCCCTCGGCCGAGAAGGCGCCGTCGGACGAGGGCGGCCTGACCGGGACGAAGGGCCTTAGCCCGGATGCCGGTCCGGGATGCGCGCCCCGGCGGTCCCGCCCCAGGATGCTGATCATGCGGAACTCCACTGACACCCCGTCCTGTCCCCGTTACCCGCGGCACGGTGGTGCCCGGCATGCCATATCCGCGGTGGCCCTCTGCGGTGTGCTGCTGGCGGTGACCACGGCCTGCGGAGACCCGGGCACGAAGGCCCGCTCCGGCGGCGCGGCGGGCAACGGCAACCCGGCCGTGTCCGGCTCCTCCCGCCCGGCGACCGCCGGCGGCGTCCCCGGTGTCGGGGAGCGGATGGGCCGGCAGATCCCGGACGACACCCGGCAACTGGTGGTGGTCTACGGCGACGACCGGGACTCGGCCGAGGGCACGGCCGTGCTGTACGAGAAGCAGGGCGCGCAGTGGAAGCAGTCCGCGAGCTGGCCCTCGCACAACGGCCGCCGGGGCTGGACGACGGACCACCGGCTCGACGACGAACGCAGCCCCGTGGGCGTCTTCTCCCTCACCGACGCCGGAGGCACGCTGCGCAGCCCCGGCACGAAACTGCCGTACTGGTACGACGACCACGCCTACGCGGCGTCGGTGGCCGACCCGGACGACGAGGCGCACGCGCACGACTTCGACTACGTCATCGCCATCAACTACAACCGGCTCAAGGGCACCCCGCCCTACGACTGGAGCCGGCCCGAGGGTGTGGAGAAGGGCGGCGGCATCTGGCTGCACCTGGACCACGGTGACGGCACGTCGGCCTGTGTGACCGTCCCGGAGGCCGGCATCAAGACCCTCCTGGGCACCCTCGACCCCGCCGGCCACCCGATGGTGGTGATGGGCGACCGCGACCGCCTCAAGGCCTGAGCGAACCCCATCCGTCACACCCGTATCGGCCGTGGCGATTCGGCCATGGCCGGGCGGAGCCCCGGCGCGGTGAGTTCCACGACGCGTTTCCAGGGCTCCCGGAACGACGGCGGTCGATGCGGACTCCGCTGCGGCCGAAACACGTGTGTTCGATATGACGCTCCCTCTCGTTGACCCCGGTGCCGCACCTTCACCGGCTTCCGCAACCTGAGGAGACGCGCAGTTGAGCACCTCCACCCGTACCGTCCCACCACCCGCACCGGCTGAGATCAACTACTCCGGGCACTACTCCGTCAACCCGCTGGGCGACGCGAGCTTCCGCGGCCTGTGTGCCCAACTCCCCCGTGTGCTGGGCCGGATCACCGCCATGGCGTGGGCGATCGACCGCCGTGCCGTCCTGCTGCTGCTCGCCTGCCAGGTGGCGACCGGGGTGTCGGCCGCCGTCCTGCTCACCGCCACGGCCCGGGCCATGACCCCGCTGCTCGGGGCGGGCGCGATGGCGGACCGGTTGCGTGCGGCCCTCCCCGCGCTGGTCGTCGTCGCCTGCGCGAGCGCCACGGCCCGGACCGCGCTGGCCGTCGCGCGCTATGCCGAGCGCCGGATCACGCCCCGGCTGACGACCGCCACGGACACCGCTCTGGTCGAGGCCGTCTGCCGGGTGGAGGCGGCCGCCTGCGCGGTGGACGGCTTCTCGGACCGGCAGGAAGCCGCCGAGATGGGCGTGACCCGTACGCAGGTCATGGTGATGGACGCCCAGCGGTTCACGTCGGCCCTGATCAGGATGGTCACGGCGGGCGCGGTCGTCACCGTGCTGAACCCGCTGGTGCTGCCGCTGCTCCTGCTCGCCGTCGCCCCGGCCGCCGTCGGCGCGGTCCTCACCGCACGGGTGGACTACGACATCCACTACGCCAACATCGCGGACCGCAACGTCCGTGGCATGACCCGCTGGTGGGCGACGACCCCGAAGTACGGCGACGAGGTCCGCGCCAACGGCATGACCGACTACCTCCTCTACTGGTACCGGGCCCTGTCCGAGCGGGTCGACCGGCGCACCCTCGCCGCCGCCCCGAGGACGCTGCGGATCGCCCTGTCCTCCTCCTTCGCCGGGGGCGTGTTCCTCACCGCCACCTGGGGGATGCTCGCGTGGCTCGCCGTCACCGGCCGGGTGGCGCCGGCCGTCGCCGCCACCGCCGTGGTCGCGGTGCAGACCACGCTGTCCGCGCTCTCCCAACTGGTCGTGGAGGGCGCGGCCGTCTTCCACACCAGCCTCTACCTCGGCGACATGCAGGCGTTCTTCGACCACGCCGCCGAGCGTGCGCCCAGGCGCGGGGGCGCGGCCGTCGAGGCGCCGGTGGAGGAGATCCGGCTGGAGGAGGTCGGTTACCGGTATCCGGGCAAGGACCGCCCCGCCGTGGAAGGGGTCTCCCTGACGCTGCGGCGCGGCGAGATCCTGGCGGTCGTGGGGGTGAACGGCTCCGGCAAGAGCACCCTGACCCGGCTGATCACCGGCATCTACCTGGCGGACAAGGGCCGGGTGAGGTGGAACGGCACAGATCTCGCGGGCGCCGATCCGGCGAGCGTCTGGGACAACACGGGTCTGGTGCCGCAGATCTTCGCGCAGTGGCCTCTGCGGGTCCGGGAGAACATCACCCTCGGCCAGCCCCGCAGCCATGACGACGGCCCGGTGTGGGACGCGGTGGAGGCCGTCGGGATGCGCGATGCGGTGGAGGAACTGCCCGCCGGGCTGGACACGCTGCTCGCCCGCGAGATCTTCGGCGGCACCGAGCTGTCCGGGGGCCAGTGGCAGCGGCTCGCCTGTTCCCGCGCGTTGTACCGCCGTCCGCCGCTGCTGATCCTGGACGAGCCCACGTCCCAGATGGACCCGCACGGCGAGCACGCCATCTTCGAGCACATCAAGGCGATCTCCGCCGACCGGATCACCATCGTCATCACCCACCGTCTGGAGAACACCCGGATCGCGGACCGGATCGTCGTCATGGACCACGGCCGGATCACCGAGCAGGGCACGTACGACGATCTCGTGCACGCGGGCGGCACCTTCGCCGACCTGCTGCGGCTGTCGCAGGACCGCTGAGCGCCTCGGCGCGGGTCCCCGGCCGGAATGGGGGAACGCGTCAGGCGGAACGGAAGGGAACGGGCCCGCCGCGCCGAACGGGCGGGCCCGGCACAGGCAGGAGCGCGCGGTGCGGACCGTGCGGTGAGGAGGCGACATGGGTGGCGACGGCAACAGCGCCTTGGGCCACGAGAAGTTCAAGCGGTCCAAGAGCCGTTTCACGGACCGGATCACCGCCGACGGCCGGGACGGTCGGCCGGTCGAGTCAGGGCGGTACCGGCTGGTGGTCTCGCGGGCCTGCCCGTGGGCGAGCCGGGCGGTGATCTCGCGCCGGCTGCTCGGGCTGGAGCGGGCGCTGCCCATGGCGGTCGCCGATCCCCTTCAGGACGACCGGAGCTGGCGGTTCACCCTGGACCCCGGCGGCCGGGACCCGGTGCTCGGCATCCGGTACCTGGCCGAGGCGTACGAGAAGCGGGAACCCGGCGCGCCCGGCGGGGTGAGTGTGCCCGCGATCGTCGACGTGCCGAGCGGCGAGCTGGTCACCAACGACTACCAGCAGCTCACCCTCGACCTGGCCACCGAGTGGACGGCCCTCCAGCGCGAGGGCGCACCGGACCTGTACCCGGAGCACCTGCGGGACGAGATCGACGAGGTGATGGCGGAGGTCTACGAAGACGTCAACAACGGGGTCTACCGGGCCGGGTTCGCCTCGGAGCAGAAGGAGTACGAGGAGGCGTGCGCCGGGGTGTTCCGGCGGCTGGAGGCGCTGGCGGAGCGGCTGGCGGGGCAGCGCTATCTCGTCGGGGACACGATCACCGAGGCGGACATCCGGCTGTTCACCACGCTGGTCCGCTTCGACCCGGTGTACCACGGGCACTTCAAGTGCAATCTGTGGAAGCTGACGGAGAACCCGGTGCTGTGGGCGTACGCGCGGGACCTGTTCCAGACGCCGGGGTTCGGGGACACGGTCGACTTCGACCACATCAAACGGCACTACTACCAGGTCCACTCCGGCATCAATCCGACCGGGATCGTGCCGCTCGGCCCGGACCTCGCCGGCTGGCTGAGCCCGCACCACCGCGAGGAGTTGGGCGGCCGGCCGTTCGGTGCCGGCACCGCGCCGGGACCCGTGGCGCCGCACGAGCGGGTGGGGCCCCGAGGTCTGCCTGCATGAGGCGGGCGTGACGAGGAAGAAGCGTGACATGGCGAAGAACAAGACGAAGAAGAAACTCTCGCTCACCTACAAGCCGGTCGGCTTCGTGATGAGCTGGGCCGGCGGCGCCCTGGCCGGACTGGCCTTCCGTAAGGCGTGGATGGCCATACGGCACGAGGAGGACGCGCCCGACGCGCTGGACCGCGACCGCGGCTGGGGCGAGGTGCTGCTCGCGGCGGCCGTGCAGGGCGCGATCTTCGCGGTGGTGCGCAGCGCCGTGGACCGTACGGGGGCCAAGGCCATCGAGCGGTCGACGGGTGTGTGGCCGGTGGCCGAGAAGGGCGGCCGGGACTGAGCACACGAGGACCGGGGGTGGCGGGCCGATGCGATGCCCGCCGCCCCCGGTCCTCGTCCGTGCTCAGCCCTGCTTGGGTGCGGTCGGCGGGGCGAGCCGCACCGTGAAGGAGTGTCCCGACGGGTCGGAGTAGCTGCGCTCCTCGTGCGGACCCACCGCGTCCCGTGTCTCCAGGGGGCGGCCGCCCAGCGAGACGATGCGCCGCTCGGCCGCGTCCAGGTCGTCCACCATGAACTCGAGGTGTGCCTGGAGCGAGTTCTCCGGGCGGGGCCAGCTCGGGGGCGTGGCGTTCACATCGCGGCGGAAGGCGATGCGGAAGCCGTCCGCACCCCGGATCTGCACCAGGTTGGCGGAGGCGACGGTCTGTTCGCCGTCCAGGAACTCCTCGTAGAACGCGGCCAGTTTCTCCGGCTCGGCACAGTCGAGCACCACCACGCCCGCTTTGACCAGCGTCATGCTTCCTCCCAAAAGTCGCCTCCCCCTGCGACTGTCCCGGCCGGCCCGATTCAGTCGGCGTTCCCGGGCGGCTCGGTTGCGGACGGCTCAGTCCGCGAGGTCGACGAGGAACTTCCGGGGCGGGCAGAAGAAGGTGACGCCGGTGACCGCCCGTGAGTAGTCGAGGATGCGGTCGTGCAGGGGCGGCGGGTCCCCGATGAACATGCGCTCCAGCATCTTCTCGGTGACCCACAGGTGCCGGGAGTAGCCGATGAAGTAGGTGCCGTACTCGCCCTTGCCGGGGGTGGCGAACGGCATGTTGTCGCGGAGGATGTCGTGCTCGCCCTCGGCGTCCTGGATGGTGCACAGGGTCTTGTGCGACTTCTGCCCCTCGGTCGCGTCGGGGAGTTCGATGTTGTCGAACTTCGTACGGCCGATGATCTGTTCCTGCGTCTCGGTGGTCTGGGCGCGCCAGTCCTTGAGGTCGTGCAGGTACTTCTGGATGACGACGTAGCTGCCGCCCGTGTATGCCGGGTCCTCCTCGCCGACCAGGGTGGCCGCCGGCAGGGACAGGCCGATCGGATTGGCGGTGCCGTCCACGAATTCCAGGAGGTCGCGGCCGTTGTAGTAACGGAATCCGGTGACATCGTCCACGGCCGTCACGGAATCACCGAAAGCCTCCAGGAGGATCTTCTCGAATTCCACGACGAGATCAACCGAATCGGCGCGGATGTGGTAAAGCAGATCGCCTTCGGTGGCCACCGCCGTGTGCTGGGCGCCCCGGATCTCCTGGAAGGGCTTGAGTTCCTTCGGCAGCGGTTTGCGGGTCAGCGGTTCCCAGGCGTGGTGCGAGATTCCGAGATTGCAGGTGAAGATCCCGGTGTTCACCTGGATCTTGATGTCCTTGATCAGGTCCTCGATGCTCGCCACGACCGACCGCGCCTTGTCCATGGCCTCGTCGCCGCTGTTGATGGTCAGCACCAGGAAGGCGGCCGCGGCGGTCATCGGCGCGTCGATGTACTGCGGCTCGGTCTTCAGGTCGTGCTTGGCGACGGCGCTGTGATCCATGGCCTCTCCCGGTGGGCGGCCCGCGGGGTGCTGCGGGCAGGGCGGTGCGATACAGGCGGAATCCGGCCCGTCCAGCATCCGACACCGAGGGGCGGCCCGCCACCGGCGGCGGTACCGGAAAGGTCCGCCAAACAGGTGATCCCATATGGCCCGCGCACCTGCGGCTGCCCAGAAATCACGGGCCTGGCGGGGCCTTTCCGGCCCACGGGTTGATCGATTCGAAGTGGCAGCCTTACCGCGCCGGGCCGACACTGAGTCAGCAGTTCGTGATCAGAGAAGAGCACGTGGCCGAGCAAGCGATCCAGACGTTCTCGCAGGAGATCACATGGTGGAACAGTCCTCGGACGTCCATATAGAAGGAACGGACGACGAAATCCTCGTGGGGCGGCCCGTTGACGGTGGCCCGGCGGTGAGCCAGACCGAAGCGCGGCTGGCGGATGTGCTGGCCGACGTCATGGGTATGGAGAACGTTCCGGCCGATGCGCACTTCTTCGAGATTCTCGGTGCCAATTCCCTGGTCATGGCGCAATTCTGCGCGCGGGCCCGGAAGCGGGAGGATCTGCCCTCCCCATCCATGAAGGACATCTACCGGTACCCCACGATCCACGCCCTGGCGGCGGGTCTCACAGCGACCTCGGCGGCCCCCGCTCCCGCCGCTCCGGTGATGCCCCCGGAGCCGGCGCGTCGGGCGAGCGGGCTTTCCCACACCCTCTGCGGCACGGCCCAACTGCTGATCTTCCTCGGATACTCACTGGTCGCCGGATTCGCCACCGCCGGCGGTTACGAATGGGTGGCCACCAGTTCGGGCGTGTGGGACGTGTACCTGCGGTCCCTGGTCTTCGGCGGAGTCGGCTTCGTGGCCCTGTGCGCGTTCCCGGTCGTCGCCAAGTGGGTGCTCGTCGGGCGCTGGAAACCGGGTGAGTTCCCGGTCTGGGGCCTCGCCTACCTGCGCTTCTGGGTCGTCAAGGCACTGCTGCACGCCAATCCGATGATCCTGTTCATCGGGAACCCGCTGTACGTCTTCTACCTGCGGGCCCTGGGCGCCCGGATCGGCAAGGGCGTCACGATCCTCTCCCACTCGGTACCGGTCTGCACGGACCTGCTGACGATCGGCTCCGGCACGGTTATCCGCAAGGACTCCTTCTTCCTCGGCTACCGCGCGCACGCCGGGTACATCCAGACCGGCCGGATCAGCATCGGCCGGGACGTGTACATCGGGGAGAAGACCGTCCTGGACATCGACACCGCCATGGGCGACGGCGCCCAGCTCGGGCACTCCTCGTCGCTGCACCGCGGCCAGTCCGTCCCGGCCGGCGAACACCAGCACGGCTCACCCGCGCAGACCACCGACATCGACTACCTGCGGGTCGCGCCCGCCCGCTGCGGCACCGGCCGCCGGGCCTGGTTCGCGCTGGCCTCGCTGCTCCAGTTGTTCCTTGTGTACATCCCGCTCGGGGTGGGCGGGATATACATCCTGTTCAACGCGGTGCCGGCGGTCCGCCGCCGGCTCGACCCCGAGACGGCGCTCCCGCTGGGCGAGTTGGTGACCGACGCGTTCGTGCTCTCCCTGGTGCTGTTCGCCGGCTTCGTCGTCCTGGGCCTCGCCCTGCTGTGCACCCTGCCGCGCCTGCTGCACCTGGTGGTGCCGCCGGACCGGGTGTTCCCGCTCTACGGCTTCCGGTACGCGGTGCACCGGGCGACCGCGCGGATGACGAACATCAAGTTCTTCGCCTGGCTCTTCGGCGACAGCTCGTACATCGTGCACTATCTGCGCGGCATCGGATACGACCTCTCGCACGTGGAGCAGACCGGGTCGAACTTCGGCACCGAGATGCAGCACGAGAACCCGCTGCTGGTCACGGTGGGCAGCGGCACGATGGTGGCCGACGGGCTCTCCGTCATCAACGCGGACTACTCGGCCACGTCGTTCCGGGTGTCGCGCGCGACGATCGGGGCGCACAACTTCCTCGGCAACAACATCGCCTACCCCATCGGCGGCCGGACCGGGGAGAACTGCCTGCTGGCGACGAAGGTGATGGTGCCGCTCGACGGGGAGGTCCGCCAGGGTGTCGGGCTCCTCGGATCGCCGTGCTTCGAGATCCCGAGGTCGGTGGAGCGTGACAGCCGGTTCGACAAGTTCAGGTCCGGTGACGCGCTGCGACAGAGCCTCGCCGGGAAGAACCGTTACAACCTGCGCTCGATGGCCTTCATGCTGTTCGTGCGCTGGCTGCACGTCCTCGGGCTCACCCTGCTGGGCCTGGCCACGGTGGAGCTGTACGGCGTGCTCGGGCACGTGGTCATCGCCACCTACATGGCGCTGACGCTGGTCCTCACCACGCTCTACTACGTGCTGCTGGAGCGCTGCCTCACCCGCTTCCGCCGGCTCCGCCCCATGCTGTGCTCCATCTACGATCCGGCCTTCTGGGCCCAGGAGCGCCTGTGGAAGGTGCCGGACCGGCATCTGAACATCTACAACGGCACCCCCTTCAAGGCCCTCGTCTGGCGCCTGACGGGTGTCCGCGTCGGCCGCAGGGTGTTCGACGACGGCTGCTACATGACGGATCGCACGCTCGCCGTGATCGGCGACGACTGCACTCTGAACGCCGGCAGCAAGGTCCAGTGCCACTCGCAGGAGGACGGCACGTTCAAGTCCGACATCAGCACGCTCGGCGCGGGCTGCACCCTCGGCGTCGGCTCGCATGTGCACTACGGCGTGACCATGGGCGACGGCGCGCGGCTGGCGCCCGACTCCTTCCTCATGAAGGGCGAGGAGGTCCCCGCGCACGCGCGCTGGGGCGGCAACCCCGCCGTGGAGATGCCGGAGGCGGCGGTGCTGCCCGCCGGTACCGGCCGCAGGACCCCACCGTCCGTCGACAGCGCCGCCGCGGCGTCCGTGAAGTGAGGGAGCATCCGATGGGAACGCGTGAGCAGGCGGACCGGGAGTTCTGGAGCGGCGTGCTGACCGCCGGCGGATTCACCGCGGTACCGCGCTGGGCGCAGGTGCCTGTCTCCGGTACGGCCGAGTGCGGGGTGCCGTTGCCCGAGTCCTTGGACGACCTGGCCCGACGGCTGGACGTGCCGGTGGGCGCGCTGCTGCTGGCGGCCCACGCCAAGGTGCTTGCCGCCCTCACCGGCGAGCAGGACGTGGTGACGGGGTACGCCGTCGACGCCGAGCCTCTGCCGTGCCGCATCACCGTCTCCCCCGGCACCTGGCGCGCGCTCGCCGGAGCCACCCACCGCGCGGAGTCGCGGGTGCGGGCGCACCGGCCCGTCGACCTCTCGGCCCTGCGCCGCGAACTGGGCCTGACGGACGAGGCGTTCGAGGTGACGTGCGGCCCCGAGGACATCCCCCTCTCCGGCGCCCGTGTCCTGCACGTGCACTGGTCCGAGGCCGAGGGGCGCCTGGTCCTCCGGTACCGCACGGACGTCCTGGACGCCCGGAGCGCGGGCCGTGTCGCCGGGTACCACCTGCGGGCGCTGGCGCTGATGGCGGCCGACCCGGACGCCGAGCACACGCACCAGAGCCTGCTGTCGGCAGAGGAGCGGCACGAGCAGTTGGCGGAGCTGGCCGGTCCCGAGCGGGAGCTGCCGGACGCGCGCGCCCACGAACTGTTCGAGCGGCGCGTACGGCGGCACCCGGACACCGTCGCGGCGGTGCACGGCGACCGGCGGTGGACGTACGGCGAGCTGAACCGCCGGGCCAACCGGCTGGCGCGGGCGCTGGTGGCGCGCGGGCTGGGCCGGGAGGACGTGGTGGCCGTGGTCACCGAGCGGAACCTCGACTGGCTGGCCGCCACGCTGGCCGTGTTCAAGGCGGGCGGCGCCTATCTGCCGATCGAGCCGCACTTCCCGCCCGGCCGCATCGCGGCGACCCTCTCGCGGGCCGGGTGCCGGCTGGTGCTGACCGAGTCGGGCAGCACGGGCACGCTCGACGAGGCGCTGGCCGAGGTGCCCGGCGCCGAGCGGCTGCTCGTCGGTGACGCGTACGCGGAGGAGCACGCCGAGGACGACCTCGGCGTGCCGGTGGAGCCGGGTCAGCTGGCCTACATCTACTTCACCTCCGGCTCCACGGGCGAGCCGAAGGGCGCGATGTGCGAGCACGCGGGGATGCTCAACCATCTCTTCGCCAAGATCGACGACCTGGGTGTCGGCGAGGACGGGGTGGTGGCGCAGACGGCGCCGCAGTGCTTCGACATCTCGCTGTGGCAGCTCGTCTCCGCGCTGCTGGTGGGCGGCCGGACCCTGCTGGTGGAGCAGGACGTGCTCCTGGACGTGGAGCGGTTCGCCGACACGCTCGTCGGCAACCGGGTCCGGGTCACCCAGCTCGTGCCCTCCTATCTGGAGGTCCTGGTCTCCTACCTGGAGCAGCACCCGCGCGACTTCCCGGACCTGCGCTTCGTGTCCGTGACCGGCGAGGCGCTCAAACCGGAGCTGGTGCAGCGCTGGTTCGCCGTACAGCCGGGCATCGAGCTGGTCAACGCCTATGGCCTGACCGAGACGTCGGACGACACCAACCACGAGATCATCGACGGGCCCTGCGACCGCGTCCTGCTGGGGCGTGCGGTGAACAACGTCCGCGTCCTGGTCGTGGACGAGCGTCTGGAGCTGGTGCCGCTGGGCGCACCGGGCCTGATCGCCTTCTCCGGCGTCTGCGTGGGCCGGGGCTATGTCAACGACCCCGAGCGCACCCGTGAGGCGTACCTGGAGGACCCCTACCGGCCGGGTGAGCGGCTCTACCTGGGCGGTGACTGGGGGCGCTGGCACCCCGGCGGCAAGCTGGAGTTCCTGGGGCGCCGGGACAACCAGGTCAAGATCCGGGGCTTCCGCATCGAGATCGGCGAGATCGAGAACGCGCTGCTGCGGGTGTCCGGGGTGCGGGACGGTGCGGTGGTCGTGGCCGAACGGGCCGGACAGGGCCAGCAGTTGGCCGCGTTCTACGCGGGGCGCGAACGGTCCGCGGACGAGCTGCGGGACGCGCTGGGCGCGGGGCTGCCCGCCTACATGGTCCCCGCCGCCTTCCACTGGCAGTCGGCGCTCCCGCTGACCGCCAACGGCAAGATCGACCGCAAGGCGCTCACCCGGCTGGCCGAGCAGAGCACACCGGCTACGCGCGACGACGCCGGGGACCGTGCGCCGCGCACCCCGGCCGAACGCAGGCTCGCGGCCGCCTGGGCCGGACTGCTGGGCATCCCCGAGGACCGGATCGGCCGTACGGACCACTTCTTCGACTCCGGCGGCACCTCCCTGACGGCGGTGAAGCTGACGATCGCGCTGGACCGCGCGGTGTCCCTGAAGGACATCACCCGCCAGCCGGTCCTCGCCGATCTGGCCGCCCTGCTGGACGGCGCGGCCGGGCCGGACGGGGAGCTGCTCCAGCCCCTGGCGGAGGGCGACGGAACGCCGGAGTGCGCGCTGGTGTGCTTCCCGTACGCGGGCGGCAACGCGGTCAACTTCCAGCCGATGGCGAGCGCGCTGGCGGGCGGTGGGATGCCGGTGTTCGCGGTGGAGCTGCCCGGGCACGACCTGGCCGGGCGGCAGGAGCCGTTCGCTTCGGTCGCCGAGGTGGCGGAGCGGGTCGCGGCGGAGATCACCGCCCGCGGACTGACCCGGGTCATGCTGTGGGGTCACTCGTCCGGCGCCGCGGCGGCCGTGGAGACCGCCCGGCGGCTCCAGGAGCTCGGGGTGGAGGTGGCGCGGCTGTTCCTGGGCGCGCAACTGCTGGGCACGGCCGCCGAACGGCACGCCGCCGTGGCGGCGCTGGCGGTCCGCGGTGACGCCGAGATCGCCGCGCGGCTCGCCGAGGAAGGTGGTTATGTCGAGCTGGCGGAGCTGACCGCCCGGCACGCGGAGCGCGTCGGCGCCGCCTACCGCCACGACTGTCTCTCCGCGCACCGGTACTTCTCGGAGGCCCTGGAGAATCCGCCGGCGGTGCGGCTGTCGGCGCCGGTGTCGGTGGTGGTGGCGGCCGACGACCCGCACACGGCCGGGTACACCGAGGCCCACCGGGACTGGCTGCTGCTGGCCGGCCACGTCGACCTGCACGAACTTCCCGACGGCGGGCACTACTTCCCGCGCCTGCGCCCCACCGAGGCGGCCAAGGCCGTACTGACCGCCGTGGAGCCGCTGGCCTCCTCCTCCTGACCTTCCCCCCTCAGCCCAATGGCGGGCGACCGAAAGGAAAACCGACATGTCGACCTCTTCCCTGGCAGCCCCGCTCGACGTGGAGCTGCGGCCGGGCAGACCGCCGGTGGCCCGTATCGACACCCCGCCGGACGTGCCGGGCTGGGCGGCGCAGTACCGCGACGTGCTGCGCGCCCAGGTCGCCGAGCACGGGTCACTGCTGGTGCGTGGCCTGGGGCTGCGGGACCCGGAGCAGGTCGGTGCCCTGTTCACCCGGTTGACGGGCGGCCTGATGACGGAGCGGGAGTCCTTCGCGCCACGCGAGACCTTCGGCTCGGGGCTGTACGTGTCCACGACCTGGCCGGCCAACCAGCCGATGTGCATGCACCACGAGCTGAGCTACACCCAGGAGCCGCCCGGTCTGATGCTGTTCGCCTGCCTGACCGCGCCCGAGGACGGCGGGGCGACGGCGGTGGCGGACGCGGCGGAGGTGCTGCGGGAGCTGCCTCCCGAGGTGCGGACGCGTTTCGAGCGGGAGGGCTGGCTGCTGACCCGGTCCTACAACGACGAGATCGGGGCGTCCCTGGAGGAGTCGTTCGGGACCGCCGACCGCGCCGGGGTGGAGGGCTACTGCCGGGCCAACGGCATCGACTTCGCCTGGCAGCCGGACGGTTCGCTGCGCACCACGCAGCGGCGCCCGGCCGTGGTCCGGCACCCGGTGACGGGCGAGGCGTGCTGGTTCAACCAGATCGCGTTCCTCAACGAGTGGACGCTCGCCCCCGAGGTCCGCGAGTACCTGGTGGACGTCTACGGCGCGGACGGCCTGCCCTTCAACACCCGCTTCGGGGACGGCGGTCCGATCGGCGAGGACGTCGTCGAGCTGCTCAACGCGACCTACGAGAAGCACACCCGGCGCGAGCCGTGGCAGGCCGGCGACCTGCTCCTCGTCGACAACGTGCGCACCGCGCACAGCAGGGAGCCCTACACCGGGGACAGGCAGGTGCTGGTCGGCATGGCCGACCCGCGCCGGCTGGACGCCGGTGCCACGAACCCGGAGGCGAGCGAGCGATGACCGATCTGTTGCCCACCACCACGCGGCCTGCCCACCCCGACCCGGCCTCGCCGACGTTCGCGGTGATCTCCGGCGAGCAGGTGCAGAAGGCGCTCGCCGGGCGCGAGCGGGAGATCACGGACCTGGTCGAGGCGACCTACCGGCTGCACGGGGCCGGGGACTCGGTGAACCCGCCGTCCTACTTCCTGCGCTTCCCCGACCGGCCCAGCTCGCGGATCATCGCGCTGCCGGCCTCGGTCGGCGGGTCCGTCGGCGTCGACGGCATGAAGTGGATCTCCAGCTTCCCGGACAACGTCCGGTCGGGACTCCCCCGCGCCTCGGCGGTGCTGATCCTCAACGACCCCACGACGGGTTACCCGTTCGCCTGTCTGGAGAGCTCCATCATCAGCGCGACCCGGACGGCCGCGTCCGCCGCGCTGGCCGCGGACTGGTTCAGCCGCAACCGGCCGCGTCCGACCCGCGTCGGGTTCTTCGGCACGGGTCTGATCGCCCGCTACATCCACACCTTCCTCGCCGGCACCGGCTGGGAGTTCGAGTCGGTCGGGGTGCACGACCTGGCCGCCGACAGCGCCGCCGGGTTCTGCGACTACCTGCGGCAGAGCGGGACGAGCGCGGAGGTCACGGTCCACGACAGCGCGGCGGACCTGATCCGCTCCAGCGACCTGGTGGTCTTCGCCACCGTCGCCGGACAGCCGCACGTCACCGACGCCTCGCTGTTCTCCCACAACCCCGTGGTCCTGCACGTGTCGTTGCGCGACCTGGCCCCCGAGGTCCTCCTCGCGTCGGCGAACTTCGTCGACGACGTCGAGCACTGCCTCAAGGCCGACACCTCCCCGCACCTGGTCGAACAGCGCACCGGGAACCGGGACTTCCTCAACGGCACGCTGAACGACGTGATGCTCGGCCGGGCGGCGCCGCCGCCCGACCGGCCGATCGTGTTCTCGCCCTTCGGGCTCGGCGTCCTCGACCTCGCCGTCGGCAAGTACGTCTACGACGAGACGGCCGCCGCGGGGAACCTCGGCCTCATCGACAACTTCTTCCACGACCTGCGCCGGTACGGCTGAGAGCCCTGCCCCTCCGCGGCACCAGGAGGCCCATCGTGCCCGTCATATCCGCTCCCCATGACTTCAACGAAGGCCATCTCTTCGTCGACCTCAAGTCGATCCTCGGATGTCCCCTCTACCTGAAGTGCGAGGGCTTCAACTTCGCCGGCTCCATCAAGCTGAAGGCCGCGAACGAGATGGTGGAGAGCGCCGAGCGGGAGGGCATCCTCAAGCCGGACTCCGTCATCGTCGAGTCCTCCTCCGGCAACCTCGGTGTGGCGCTCAGCATGATCGCCGCGAGCAAGGGCTACAAGTTCCTGTGCGTGACCGACTCGCGCTGCAACCTGTCGACCCGGCTGCTGATGGAGTCCCTCGGCAGCAAGGTGCACATCGTCGCCGACCTGGACGAGAACGGCGGGTTCCTCGGCACGCGGATCGAGTACGTCCGCTCGCTGTGCGCCTCCGACGACCGGTACGTGTGGCTCAGCCAGTACACCAACCCCGGCAACTGGCAGGCGCACTTCCGCACGACCGCGCCGCAGATAGCCCGTCAGTTCCCCCGCCTGGACGTGCTGTTCGTCGGAACGGGTACCGCCGGGACACTGATGGGGTGCGCCCGGTACTTCCGGCAGTGGCACCGTCCGGTGCGCATCGTCGCGGTGGACAGCGTGGGCTCGGTCGCCTTCGGCGGGGAACCGGGCCGCCGGATGATCCCCGGTCTGGGGATGAGCATGCGGCCGCCGCTGCTGGACGAGTCCTACGTCAACGAGGTGATCCGGGTGGAGGAGGCGGACACCATCCGCGCCTGCCACCGGATGGCCCGGCGCGGCTTCCTCTTCGGCGGGTCGACCGGCACGGTGGTGAGCGGAGCGGCACACTGGCTGGCCCGCCACGACACCCGTGACATGACGGCGGTGGCCATCGCGCCGGACCTGGGCGAGCGGTACCTGGACACCGTGTACCAGACCAACTGGCTGCAGGACCTGTTCGGCGACGAGATCCTCGACCCGAGCCGGTCCGCCGGCCCCTTCGAGGCGGACGAGCCGGCCCCCCGCGAGGCGGACCGCTGGCCACAGCCGTAACACGTTCCCCGCCTGCCCCGTCCATCTCGGTGCCGCCCGTGTGAGGGCCCTGTGCAACAGGGCCCTCGCAGGCGTCCTACGGCGTAACCGGGGCATCCGGATTGCCGGAGACGCAGGAGGGGTGATGGTCATGTTCGAACCCGACCGTGAACGAGCGGTGGCCCGTGAGGAGCCGGTCGGCGAATTGGTGCAACGCGCCTCGCAGCAGCTCACCGAGCTGGTGCGCGGCGAACTCCGCCTCGCACAGGCGGAGATGAAGGAGAAGGGCAAGCGCTACGGCAAGGGCGGCGGGTTCTTCGGGGGCGCCGGCCTGGTCGGTTTCCTCACGCTCCAGGCCCTGGTGGCCACGGCGATCGCCGGTCTTGCGGTACCGCTTCCGGTGTGGGCCGCGGCCCTCATCGTCACCGGCGTCCTCGGCGCGGTCACCGCGGTGCTCGCCCTGACCGGCAAGAAGGAGGTCGGCATGGCCGCCCCGCCCGCTCCGGAGCAGACCATCGACAGCGTGAAGGCCGATGTGGCCGAGATCAAGGAGAGTGCCAAGCGATGACACAGCAGCCGTTCGAGGAGTCCTCCTCCGCGAGCCCCCAGGAGCTTCGGGAGCAGGTCGAGCGGACCCGCCACGAGCTCGGGGAGACCGTGGAGGCGCTCACCGACAAGGCCGACGTCAAGGCCCGCGCCCAGGAGAAGGCGGCCGCGCTCAAGGTGCAGACCGCCGAGACCGCGCAGAAGCTGGCGGAGAAGGTGCCGGACCCGGTCAAGGAGAAGGCCGCCATCGCGGCGACCCAGGTGCGGGCCAAGGCCGGCCAGGCCGAGCAGCTCTGGCAGGAGCGCGCGCCCGAGCAGGTCCGCGACAAGCGCAAGCTGCTGGTCGCCGGTGCGGTCGCGGTGGTCGCGCTGACCCTGCTGAGCCGCCGGAAGCGCCGCTAGCGCGCTCCGTACCGAACGGGCCCCGGCCGAGCGGAAGTCCGCTCGGCCGGGGCCTGTCGCGTCGGCTCAGTTGGGCTGCCCGACCGGACGCACGACGACGGTGTTGACGTCCACCCCGGCCGGCTGCCGGATCGCCCAGACCACCGAGGCGGCGATCTGGTCGGCGGTCAGCAGATGCCCCGGCGGCAGACTGCCGTAGCCGTCCCAGAACGGGGTCTCCACCCGGCCGGGTGCGACCAGGGTGACGCCGATGCCGTGCTCGGTGACCTGGCGCCGGGTGTTCTCGGCGAGTCCGGTGACCGCCCACTTGGTCGCCCCGTAGAGGTTGCCGGGGGTGTTCACGAACCCGGCGACGCTTCCGATGAGGACGATCCGGCCGCGGGTCTCCTTGAGCGCGTCGACGGCGGCGCGGATGAGCAGAGCCGGGCCGAGGACGTTCGTCAGCACCATCTCGCTCCACCCCGCCGGGTCGCCCTCGGCGACGGAGTCGTGCGTGGCGACACCGGCGTTGGCGATGACGGTGTCCAGCCGCCCGTACCGCTCGACGGTGCGGTCCACCGCGTCCCGGACGTCGTCGTAGGACGACGCGCTGCCCGGGACGGCAAGCAGTTCGGCGGGATCGCCCAGGCTCTCGGCGAACTCCCGCAACCGGTCCTTGCCGCGTCCGGTGACGGTGACCCGGTAGCCGGCTGCCAGCAGCTGCCGTGCCACCGCCGCGCCGATGCCGCTGCCGCCGCCCGTGATGAGCGCGACCGGTGAGTCGTTCATGGTCATCCCCCTCGGTGTTCGTGGACACCGAGGAGCTCATCACTTGGAGTGCTCGCGAAGTCAAGGCTTTCCGCGGGGTGCCGGGGCGATCGCGGGGAAGGCGGACGTCATGAGCGTCGATGAATCTTCCTCGAACGAGTCCTCCCTGCGCGCCGTGGGGTGGGCCCGGTCGCTGCCCGTCAGCAGTGGCGTGAAGGCGGCGCGGGACTGGACGCGCGGCCACCTCGAGAGCCTGGACTGGTCGCGGAGCGCGCCGGACACGGTGGACGCGGTGCTGCTGACCGTCTCCGAGCTCGTCACCAACGCCCATGTGCACGCCCAGGCCACCGCGCAGCTCGTGCTGACCTGGGACAGCGAGTGCCTGCATGTCACCGTGCACGACGCCTCGCCGGAGCTGCCGGAACAGCGCAGGCCGACCACCCAGGCGACCGGCGGGCGGGGCATGCTGCTGGTGGACGCGCTGGCCGACAGCTGGGGCGCCTATCCTTGCCCGCGCGGCAAGGAGGTCACGGCCTGCTTCCGGCCCGTGAGTTGAGGGTGCCGGTCAGGAACGGGCGAAGTCCTCGGGCTGGAACTCGTCGTTCTTCAGGTGCCGTTCGATGTCCTCCAGGCTGTGCCCGGTGAGTTCCGGCATCTTCCGCCAGACGAACAGCCAGGCGGCCACGTTGAAGAAGGCGTAGATCCAGAAGACCTGGCCCACCCCGAAGGCGCTGATCATGCTGAGCAGGGTGAGGGTGATCAGCAGGTTGGTGCTCCACAGGGTGGCCGACTGGACGCTGGTGGCGGCGGCCCGCACGGTCAGCGGATAGATCTCGGAGCCGGTCAGCCAGCCCATCAGCTGCAGGCCGCCCGCGTTGAAGAACATGAAGGTCAGCAGGCAGGCGACGATGGCGGGGACGTAGGCGCGAGTGCCGTGGCCGGTGATGTAGAAGCCGCCCAGCACGAACAGGCTCAGGGCTGCGCCGGGCACCATGATCAGGGTGAGCCTGCGGCGGCCGACCTTGTCGACGATCCACAGGCCGACGATCATCATCACCAGGTAGACCACCCCGAGCGCCACGCTGACCCGGAGCGCCGAGGAACGGTCGAAGCCGTTGTCGGTGAGGATGGTCGGGGCGTAGTAGATGATCATCTCGATGCCGGAGAGCTGGGTGAAGACGGCGATGCCGCAGCCGACGACCAGCGCCGGACGCACCCACCTCTGCCGCAGCCCGCGCCAGCCCTGATGGTCGCGGTCGGTGCGCTGCTGACGGCGGCCCAGGGCGCTGATCTCCTCCAGCTCGGAGTCGACGTCGTAGCCCGCCGGGCGGACCCGCCTCAGGACCTTCTCCGCCTCGTCGACGTCGCCCTTGCGCAGGATCAGCCAGCGGGGACTCTCGGGGAGCCGCAACTGACCCAGCAGCATCAGCAGGGCGGGGGCGGCGGCCGCGCCGATCGCCACCCGCCAGGACACGGCCTCGCTCGCGCCGACGATCGTGGCGATCACGATGCCGACACCGATGGCGAGCTGGAAACAGAGCACCAGGCGGCCGCGGATCGTCCGGGGCGCCAGCTCGGCCACGTACATCGGCACGGTCTGCGTGGCGCCGCCGACCGCGAAGCCCAGCAGCACGCGGGCGAGGGCCAGACCCACGGCGTTGGGGGCGACCGCGCAGGTCAGGCTGCCCACGATGAACACGCAGCAGATCAGCAGGATGGTGCGGTGCCGGCCGAAGCGCTCGCACAGCAGGCTGCAGCTCAGCGAGCCGATGACCGCGCCCAGCAGGATTCCGGCGGCGATGGTCTCCTTCATCGTGTCGCCGATGTGGAACTCCTCGGCGATCTGGAGCAGCGCGCCGGAGATGATGCCGGTGTCGTAGCCGTACAGCAGACCGCTGATCGCGGACACCACGGCCGCCATCAGCATGTGGCCGTTCAGCCCCTTGGTGGTGCGGGGCGCCTGACCCGCGGCTTGCGTCATCGTTCCTCCCGGGCGGTTTCGACCGTTTCCGCCAGCCAGAACCGTACGTCGGAGGAGGTCCCCCAGCCGGGACGGCTCGCTCCGGCGGGCCGAACCGGCCGAGCGTGCCGACCGGCCGTGGAGTCCCACCCGGAACGATCAGGTCAGCGGCACACGAGCCGCTGGGCCTCGACGCTCGCCGGTTCGAGCTTCTCGTCGATCCCGCACTTGACGAGGTCGCCGTACGTCACCGGTGACCAGGTGGCCACGGTGCCGCGTGTCGGTGTCGTGTCCGCCGGGGCGCAGTAGTGTGCGAAGGACGCTTCGTAGGTGGTGACGCCGACGGCGTAGAAGAGGGCGCCCTTCGACTTCTTGAACGACACTTCCTGCACCCTGTCCGCGCCTAGCCTGAAGTCCTCCCCGGCGTCGGCGAGTTCGACACCGGTCTCCCTCTCCAGCGCCGCGACGGCGGCACGCTGGTCCAGCGTGCCCTCGTCCGGTGTGACGCCCGCGTGGAGCGAGCGGACGGGAGCCGCCTCGAAGGTCGCGTGGACGGTGGTGGTCCCGTGCCCCACATCGAAGCGCCGGGCGTCCGACACCCCTGCCAGCACCTCCCTCTTCACGACCTTGCCCCACCGGAAGGTTCCGTGCGGGCAGGCCCGCTCGGACGGCGCGACACGGGCACCGGCGGGACGCGCCGGCAGTGCGTCGGCGGCGCAACCGCTCCCGGCCAGCACGACGGCGACCGTCACCAGCCCTCGAACCCCACGCTTCATGCTCGGCAGCCCTCCCCTTGATCCGAGGGGACAGTCTCCCCGACCCGCTCCCCCGGCCCGCACCGGCCTGGACCGACAACTGGTCACTCGAAGGGGCCGGTTGGGGGAGACAGAAGGTGCCCGCGATACAGGAGTCGTTTCCTCGGCATTGCGGAGCGATTTTCTCGGGGCGGTTGCTGAAACGGTTCGTAGTGCGAAGGGACCGGGGGTGGGGTGTGTGTGCGCCCCCGGTGGGAGCCGGGGCGGGGGCAATGACCGGAATCGGGCTTCAAGGGCAGCTCATCCACTCGGGACGATGGGTCCAGCCTTCGGGACCGGCGTCGTCCGTGGCGGTGGCCGGGGGCGGGGACAGGGGGAGTTTCAGGATGAGCGTGCGCAAAGTTGTGGGCGTGCTGGTGGCCGCGGCGGCGCTGGCGGGAAGTCAGCTGCTGGCCGGGAGCGCGTCGGCGGCGGGCGGTGTGCAGGGCCGGATCGACGGCTATCTGGCCGCCCACCCCGGCGAGCGGCAGCTCGCGGCGGACAAGGCGACGATGCCCGGCGGGACGGTGACCTTCGCCGCCTCCGCCACCGCCGCGATCAGTTGCAGCTCCGGGCACCTGTGTATCCAGGACGGCGACGGCAAGCGTTACGACTACTACTACTGCGGCTACTACGACTTCTACGGAATCGGGGACGGCTACTTCAACAACAGCCAGAGCAGCGGCACCGTGGCCCGCTTCTACAACCAGAACGGCACCGAACGGTGGAGCAGCCGGGCCCCGCAGAGCGGTACCGCGTCCTGGACGCCGGTATGGCACATCCGCCCCTGCTGACCACCAGGGACACCACACTGCTCCCCGCCTTGAGCCGAGGCGGGGAGCAGTGCTGTCGGGGGTGGATCAGAACGCCGTCAGCGTGAGCGTGAAGCCGGAGGGCGCCGTGTCCTGGATGAAGGAGGCGAAGTCGGCGACGTCGTCGAAGGCGAAGCCGTACGCCTTGCCGTCCTTGGTGGCCGCGTGGATGGCCTTGGAGTAGTGGTTGGTCAGCTCGCCCTGGTAGAAGGCGGCCGGGTCGGTGCTGGGCTGCGCGGTGTCGGTGAGCAGCGTCGAGCGGTTGAAGCCGGCGCCGAGGACGGCGGCGACGGGACCGGTGGTGCCGTCGTTCGGGGCGGCGAGGTTGCCGTCGCAGAAGAGGACGTCACGGGTGGAGGGCTTGGCGAAGGACACCGAGGCCGGCCCGTCGAAGGTGAAGCGGTCGCCTCGGACGCGGCCGGTGAAGGTGCCGGCGTTGGTCGTGATCTTGAGGTCCTTGCCGGTGAAGGTGGACCACACCTCGTCGATGTACGGCGCGAAGTAGTCCTTGGCGAAGAGCCCGGCGTCCAGCCCGTGACCCGGCGCGATGATGCGCTTGTCGTCGACGACCAGCTTGGAGAACTCCGCGACCTCCTTGACCGCGGCGAACGCGGCGGCGCGGCCCCCGTCCCGGATGCCGCCGGTCGTCTGGTCCTTCTCACCGGTGAGCCGGATGCTCATCGGCACGCTGAACATGTCGACCATCGTGGTGTTGCAGAACATGCCGGACGCGTTGTACGTGAACTCCGCACAGTCGTGCAGCACACCGAAGTTGGGGTCGGACTCGACCCAGCCGGCCGGGAACTGCAGCGCCGCGTTGCCGTTGCCGTCGGTGACGGCCTTCATCTTCAGCTTGTCGCCGAGCGAGACGTAGATACGGCCCGACATGAACGGCAGGGACAGCTTGGTCTCGCCGCTGCCCGCGAGCGGTATCGCGTAGTCGGTGAAGCCGTCCGCACCGTTGTCGGAGACGGCGATGGGCGCGAGGGTGCCGTCCTGCTTGAGGCGGACCTGCTTGCCGTCGACGTTGCCGACCACGTAGACGTTCACGGAGCCGTTGGCGAACGAGCCGCTGTTGTTGACGACGGTCACCGGCAGCGAACCCGAGGCCGCGCGGGTCTTGTTGCCGCCGCTGTCGCCCGGCTGGTCGGCGAGGGCGAAGGGCGCGATGGCGGCGCCCGCGGGGATGGCCACGGCCGCACCGCCCAGGGCGAACATCAGCTTGCGGCGGGTCAGGTTGCGCTGGTGACGAGGCGACATGCGGGTAACTCCTTGCAGTGGGGGAAGCACCCGGCCGGAGCCGGGACGGCACGGGGACGGTCAGGGGGGCCGGGGGTCGGCGACTCCCGGCCCCGGACCTCAGTTCTGGGCGGAGACGTGGACGTAGTCGACGGTCATCGTCTGCGGGAAGGACGTACCGCCGTCGGGGCTGCCGGGCCAGTCACCGCCGACGGCGAGGTTGAGGATGATGAAGAAGGGGTGGTCGTAGACCCACTTGTTGCCGTTCACGTCGGCCGGGGTGCGGGTCTGGTAGTTCTGGCCGTCCACGGACCAGGTGATGCCGGACGGGCTCCAGTCGACCGCGAAGGTGTGGAAGTCGTCGGCGAACGGCCTGCCGTCGGGCAGGTTGTACGCGGCGCCGATCCCGCCCGCACCGGAGTAGCCGGGGCCGTGGATGGTGCCGTGGACCGTGGAGGGCTCCTTGCCGACGTTCTCCATGATGTCGATCTCGCCGCTGCCCGGCCAGCCGGTGCTGCCGAGGTCGTCGCCCAGCATCCAGAAGGCCGGCCAGGTGCCCTGACCGCGCGGGATCTTGATGCGGGCCTCGAAGTGGCCGTACTTCTGCGTGAAGGTCCGCGCCGTGTTCAGCCGCGCGGAGGTGAACTGACACGGCCCGTTCCAGCAGTTCAGGTTGGGATCGGTGTTCTTGCGGGCGGTGATGACGAGGTTGCCGTTGCCGTCGAGGGCGGCGTTGTCGGTGCTGTTCGTGTAGTACTGCAACTCGTGGTTGCCGTTGCCGCCGCCACCCGTCTCCAGGGTCCAGCGGGAGCTGTCCGGCGCGCTGCCCGCGGCGCCGTCGAAGTCGTCGGACCAGCTCAGCGCGGCCGCCGGCGCCGCGTCGGCGCGGTGCGCGCCGGGGCCGGTGGTGTTGAGCAGCACACCGGCCGCGAGGGCGGCGGCGCTTGTGCCGATCAGTCCGCGGTAGGACCAGCGACGTAAACGATGACCAGCCATGACCTGAACACACCCTGTTCTCTGTGGGGGGACGTACGAGGCACGCCCTCGACCGTGGGGGGAGGGGACGAGCGCCGGAGGAGCACACCGCACACACCGGACCCGAAGGTCTGAGAGCGCTCTCACGCGCAGGGCGAGCACCACCGGCAGGCCCCGACCATACGCCTCGGCCCCACCGGCTCCAACAAGCCCGGCGACCCCCCAAATCGCCCATGAGCAACGGGTATCCGAACAAACGGCAGCCTCACCGGGCGATGTTTAATCCTCGATTAATCTCCCCTTAAGTCCCGGCCGAGGAACCGGAGTTGGCGCCCTGACATGCGAAGACCCCCGTCGCTGCAGGGGCTACGGGGGCCTTGCCGGGGGTCTCGGTCTCCTGAAGGTCTCGCCCCGTCGCGGATGTTCCGTTGCGGGGAAGACGATGGTCTTCCTGATCCCCTCAGCCCGTTACGGCGGCGGAGCCGGCCGCCCGGGTTCAGGTGGGCGTGGTCGTCGCCTGGCGGGTGAGGGGGAGCAGCCCGAGAGCGGTTTCGGCGGCCGTGTCGAGGTAGGCGGGATCGGTGCCCGCCTTGCCCAGAGCCTCGATGCCGCGCATCACGCTCAGGAGGAAGGCGCCCAGGCGTGCGGGGTCGGCGTCGGCGCTGATGTCGCCCGCGCGCTGGGCGGCGGACAGGGCCTGGGTGAGCAGGGTGCCGATGGCCTGGACGGTGCGGCGGGCGATTTCGGCGACCTGGGTGTCGTGCTCGGACCGTTCCGCGGCCCCCTTGGCGAGCAGGCATCCGCGCAGCGCGGTGTCGGCGCCGGTGGCGCGGGCGATGGTGCGGATCTGCTCCCGTACCCGGTCCAGCGCTCCACTGTCGGAGCCGGCGAGTCTGGCGCGCACGGTATCGACGAGGCCGGCGCAGTAGGCGGCGAACACCCGGCGGTACATCTCCTCCTTGGTCCCGAACGCGCCGTACAGGCTGCCCTTGCCGAGCCCGGCGGCAGCCGCGATCTCGTCGATGCTGGTGGCGGCGTAGCCCGTGGACCAGAAGGTGTCCCTGATCCGCGCCAGGACCTCCGTCTCGTCGAAGCTGCGGGGTCTGGCCATGCGGTCACCGTACCCGTTCTTGACCGTTCAGTCCATAACAACTACGTTCTGGACTGAACGGTAAAGAACTGTGCGCGAGAAGGGGGTGGCCCGCGCACCGCAGCGGCGTCGGGCCGAGGGGCAGGGCCCCGCCGCGGCGCGGCACCGCCGCGCGGGACCGGAACCCCGCCGCCCCGAAATCCCCTGTCTGTTCGCACCCCACCGGAGACACAGCATGAGCGAGAACATCACGGCCATGGTCGCCAACGTCGAGGTCGACGATCTGGAAGCGGCCATCCCTCTCTACCGCGACCTGGCCGGCGGCGCCGAAGCCAGGCGCTTCACCTACAAGGAACTCCACGTCGCCAAGGTCGGCCCCTTCCTGCTCTACGCGGGCCCGCTGGAGAAGTACACCTCGCAGACCGCCACGGTTCTGGTCCACGACCTCGGCCCCGTCCTGGAGGCGCTGGCAAAGGCCGGCGCGGACATCCTCGAAGAGGTCAACGAGGTTCCCAACGGCACCCGCATCGTCGCCCGCCACCCCGACGGCGCCGTCTTCGAATACATGAAGCCGCGCCGTTCGTGAGCGCTTCGTGAGGAGTTCTAACCCCGGTCGGCCGCCGGGCTGTCCTTCGCCAGGGCGTACAGCTCCTTGGACGTCGTGATCAGCTCGCGGCGTTCCTCGTTCGAGCCGACCATGGGCTGGGAGCCGCGCAGGGGGACCTGGGCGCTCTCGGGAAGGAACTTCACCGTGATCAGACCGATGGCTCCGGCCAGCATCAGGTAGTACGCGGGCATCAGGTCGTCGCCGGTGATGTCCACCAGCGCGGCGGTCACCAGCGGGGTCGTGCCGCCGAAGGCCGCGACGGCGAAGTTGAAGCCGATGCCCATCGCCGCGTACCGGACGGCCGTCGGGAAGAGGGCCGGCAGCGTGGCCGCGCTCGGCGCGGCGAAGCAGGCGAGCAGGGTGGACAGGATCAGCACGCCGAGGATCGGCGCCCAGGTGCCCTCCATCTTGATCAGCAGGAAGGACGGGACGGCCAGCACGATCATGGCGACGGCGGCCCAGCCGTACAGCGGGCGCCTGCCGATCCGGTCGCTGAGCCGGCCGAGGAACGTGATCAGGATGACGATCCACACCATGCCGATGAGCACCAGCACGTCGGCCGAACTGCTGGACCGGCCGAGCGTCTCGGTCTGGTACGTCGGCAGGTATCCCGTGACCATGTAGTTGGTGACGTTGTAGAGCAGCACCAGGCCCATGCAGATGAGCAGCGCCGCCCAGTGCTTCTTGATGATGTCCTTGAACTCGCTGCCCGCCGACTCCTGGGCGAGGCTCTTCTCGTGCTCGTCGAGCTGCTGCTGGAAGGCCGGGGACTCCTCCAGCTTCAGCCGCATGTAGAGGCCGATCACACCGAGCGGACCGGCGACCAGGAACGGGATGCGCCAGCCCCAGGAGAGCATCTCGGCGTCCGTCAGCAGCAGGTTCAGCACGGTGACCAGGGCGGAGCCGAGGGCGTAGCCGACGAAGGTGCCGAAGTCGAGCCAGCTCGAGAGGAAGCCGCGCCGCCGGTCGGGTGAGTACTCCGCGACGAAGGTGGTCGCACCGCCGTACTCGCCGCCGGTGGAGAAGCCCTGCACCATGCGGGCGACCAGCAGCAGGATCGGTGCCGCGATGCCGATGGTGGAGTAGCCGGGGATCACACCGATGGCGAAGGTGCCGATGGCCATCATGATCATGGTGGTGGCCAGCACCTTCTGCCGGCCGAGCCGGTCGCCGAGCGGTCCGAAGACCAGGCCGCCGAGCGGGCGGACCACGAAGGCGGCGGCGAAGGTGGCGAAGGAGGAGATCACCTGGGCGCCCGGGGAGGCACCGGGGAAGAACACCTTGCCGAGCGTGGCGGCGAGGTAGCTGTAGACCCCGAAGTCGAACCACTCCATGCAGTTGCCGAGCGCCGAGGCGCCGACGGCCCGTTTGAGCAGGGGAGATTCGACGACCTGGACGTCGTCCTTGCGGAAGGCACCCCGATTGCGCCGCAGTCGGTGGGTCAGCTCCTCGCGGACCTGATGGGGGAGCTCCATCACGGCCTTGGAGGCCTTCTTCTTTATGTCTGAGGGCCGCTCTCCGTCGGACAGGGCATCACTCACTGCCGCTCCTTTCGCCGTCGGTGTCACCGGGATGCGCTTTCTCCGGCCGCACCGGGCATCAGCCCCGTGTCCCATCCTGCTGCCCAACGCCCCACACGTCACACCGGCCACGTGCACACGGGCGAACCCCGAGGTCAGAAGCGGGGTGATTAAGAAACAAGGCAGCTCAATCCCATGACATGCGACGGTTGGACTTCGCGCTGCCGAGGGCGCAGGGTGGATCAGCCCCGCTTCCCGGGGGCACCCCTACGGCATCACCCGGAGATCACCCGATGAACCATGTCGCGGACCCCGCTCGCTACGACGGCACCATGCGCTACCGGCGCACCGGCCGCTCGGGGCTCGACCTGCCCCTGCTGTCGCTGGGCTACTGGCACAACTTCGGTGACGACCGGCCCTTCGCGACCCAGCGGGAGATCGCGCTGCGCGCCTTCGACCTGGGGATCACCCACCACGACCTGGCGAACAACTACGGCCCGCCCTACGGCTCGGCGGAGATCAACTTCGGCCGGCTGATGAAGCAGGACCTCGCGCCGTACCGGGACGAGCTGGTGGTCTCCACCAAGGCGGGCTGGGACATGTGGCCGGGCCCCTACGGCCAGGGCGGTGGCTCGCGCAAATATGTGCTGGCCTCCCTGGACCAGTCGCTGAAGCGTATGGGCCTGGACTATGTGGACATCTTCTACTCCCACCGGCTGGACGCGAGCACGCCGCTGGAGGAGACGATGGGCGCGCTCGACACCGCCGTCCGCCAGGGCAAGGCGCTGTACGTCGGCATCTCCTCCTACGACGCCGAGCGCACCCGGCAGGCCGCGGCGATCCTGCGCGAGCTGGGCACGCCGATGCTGATCCACCAGCCGTCGTACAACATGCTCAACCGCTGGATCGAGACCGAGGGTCTGCTGGACGTGGCCGAGGAGGAGGGTTTCGGCGTCATCGGCTTCACGGCACTGGCGCAGGGCCTGCTGACCGGCCGCTACCTGGACGGCGTGCCGGAGGACTCGCGGGCGGCGGCGGGCAAGTCCTTCGACCAGTCCTGGCTGACGGAGGACATGCGCGGCCGGCTGCGCGCCCTGAACGACATCGCGGCCCGGCGCGGCCAGTCCCTGGCACAGATGGCGCTGGCCTGGGCGCTGCGTGACGAGCGGGTGACCTCGCTGGTGATCGGCGCCTCGCGCACCGAGCAGCTGGAGCAGAACGTGGCGGCGCTGGAGAACCTGGAGTTCAGCGCCGAGGAGCTGGCCGAGATCGACAAGTACGCCACGGACGGCGGGGTCGACCTGTGGGCCGACGCCCGGCAGGGCAACCTCGGCGGCTGAGCGGCGTACCGGGCATGACGTGACCCCCCTGAGAGACCGCTTTCCGTGTGGCCATGCACCGTCAAGCTAGGGTGTGGGCAATGGTTGCACCAAGAAAGAGTCAAAAAATCCAGGGGGGTTGCCATGGGCACCGCACGCACGAGTAGGACGCCGCTGCCGGGGATCGGCGTCCGGTACGACCTCACCACCCGGGAACACCGCGGGCTGTCGGTGGTGGCCCACCGGGACGGGGCGCGGACACTGAGCGCCTACCGCGAGGACGACCCCGACGCGTGCGCACTGTCGGTGCAGTTGACCAGCGGCGAGGCGGAGGCCGTCGCCGGGGCGCTGATGCCGACGCACCAGAGCCCCAGCCTGCTCTTCACGACCGAGCTGGGTCTGGTCGCCGAGCGCATCTCGCTGTCCTCCGTCTCGCACTGGAACGGACGGCTGCTCGGGGAGACCCGGATGCGCACCGAGACCGGTGTGTCAATCGTGGCCGTGCTCCGCCGCGCCGACGCCATCCCCTCCCCCGGCCCGGGCTTCCGGCTGGCGGGCGGTGACACGCTCATCGTGATCGGCACCCGCGAGGGCGTGGACGCGGCCGCCGAGATCCTCGGCAGGGAGTGATCCGGATGCATTCCTCCGCGGTCTTCCTCATCGAGTTCGGCGCGATCATCCTGGCCCTCGGCCTGCTCGGGCGGCTCGCCGCCCGGCTCAGGTTCTCCCCCATCCCGCTGTATCTGCTCGCCGGGCTGGCCTTCGGCGAGGGCGGGCTGCTGCCGCTGGGCGCCAGTGAGGAGTTCGTGGCGATCGGCGCCGAGATCGGCGTGATCCTGCTGCTGCTCATGCTCGGCCTGGAGTACACCGCCGGTGACCTGGTCTCCAACCTCAAGACCCAGTACCCGGCCGGTCTGGTGGACTTCGCGCTCAACGCGGTGCCGGGTGCGGTGATGGCACTGCTGCTGGGCTGGGGTCCCATCGCCGCCGTGGTGCTGGCCGGCATCACCTGGATCTCGTCCTCCGGCGTCATCGCCAAGGTCCTGGGCGACCTGGGCCGGATCGGCAACCGGGAGACCCCGGTGATCCTCAGCATCCTGGTGCTGGAGGACCTGTCGATGGCGGTCTACCTCCCGCTGGTCACCGCCCTGCTGGCCGGTACGGGCTTCGTGGCGGGCGGCATCACCCTCGCCATCGCGCTCGGCGTGGCCGGTCTGGTGCTGCTGCTGGCGGTGCGCTTCGGCCGGGTCATCTCCCGCTTCGTCTCCAGCGACGACCCGGAGAAGCTGCTGCTGGTGGTCCTCGGCCTCACCCTGCTGGTCGCCGGACTCGCCCAGCAGCTCCAGGTCTCGGCGGCGGTCGGCGCCTTCCTGGTGGGCATCGCGCTCTCCGGAGAGGTCGCCGAGGGCGCGCACAACCTGCTGGCACCGCTGCGGGACCTGTTCGCGGCCGTTTTCTTCGTGTTCTTCGGGCTGCACACCGACCCCGCGAGCATCCCGCCGGTGCTGCTGCCCGCGCTGGCCCTGGCGGTCGTCACCGCGCTCACCAAGATCGCCACCGGCTACTGGGCGGCGCGGCGCGCGGGCGTCTCCGTGCGGGGCCGCTGGCGGGCGGGCGGCACGCTGGTGGCGCGCGGCGAGTTCTCGGTGGTCATCGCCGGTCTCGCGGTCACCTCGGGCATCGACTCCCGGCTGGGCCCGCTGGCCACCGCGTACGTGCTGATCCTGGTGGTCGTCGGTCCGCTGACCGCGCGCTACACCGACCAGATCGCCCTGGGGTTCGCCAAGTGGCGCCGGGCCCGCACGACCGCCGCCGCGCCGGCCGCGGAGCCGTACGCCCCCGCTGAGGTGCGCGACCAGGACGCGGTGGGCCGCTCCTGAGTACGGCCCTTCACGCAGGTCACGGGGGGGGCGGAGCGCGGCGCGGCGTACGGTGATGCCATGCCGCCTCCCCTCCCCGGCCCGCTGGCGCCGCTGGCCCCGCTCCTCGGTCACTACGGCTACTGGGCCGTCGGCGCGGTCGTCTTCCTGGAGGACTTCGGGGTCCCGGCGCCGGGCGAGACGATTCTGCTCGCGGCCGGGGTCTACGCCGGTGCGGGCCGGCTGAACATCGTCGCCGTGGCGTCCATCGCGTTCGCGGCGGCCGTCCTCGGGGACAACGTCGGGTATGTGATCGGCCGTACGGGCGGCCGGGCGTTCGTCGAGCGCTGGGGCAGGTACATCCTGCTGACGCCGAAGCGCTTCGAGGCCGCGGAGGCGTTCTTCCGGCGGCACGGCGGCAAGATCGTCACGGTGGCCCGGTTCGTGGAGGGACTGCGCCAGGCCAACGGCATCATCGCCGGCACCACAGGGATGCCCTGGCCCCGCTTCCTCGCCTTCAACGCGCTCGGCGCGGCCCTCTGGGTGGGCCTGTGGTCCTCCCTGGCATACCTGGCGGGCAGCCACATCACGGCGGTGTACGACGAGATCGTCCGCTATCAGCGTTACGTGCTCATCGCCGTCGCATTGCTGGTGGCGGCGCTGGTCGTCCGGCATCTGGCACGGCGCCGACGGGCCCGCCGGAACGACTCCGGTCCATGAATTTCGACTTTTCTGGTTTGGCCCGGCGGGGGTGGGGATATCCGAATGTCGACCACGCACCGAAAACGTTGGGATGTGAATACCCCATGGCTGGTGACCAGAAGGGCAAGGCCAAGGCGGAGCAGCTCAAGGGCAAGGTCAAGGAGACCATGGGCAAGGCCGTCGGGAACGAGCGCATGGAGGCCGAGGGCCGCGCCGAAGGCGCCAAGGGCGATGCCCGTCAGGCCAAGGAGAAGGCGAAGGACACGTTCAAACACTGAGTCGGTGCGATGCCGTACCGGGGCGGGCCCGGAAATCCCCTTCGCGGATTTCCGGGCCCGCCACTTTGTGTGCCTGGTGTTTTACCCGGGTCATTTCTCACGCGTCCGGGGGAATCACGCCCCGACGCCCCTTGATCGGCGGAGCTGGGGGTAGCCGGGTGGAGAAGGGACGATCCTCCGCGATCGCACGACGGGGCCAGGACCGGCCACCACGGGAGAAGGGCGATTCCGCATGGACCTCCCCCTCACGACAGACACCATGACGCGGACCACCGCGGAGCTGCCGCGCTACAGCCGCCGCTGGGACGCCGACACCGCGTCCCTCCCGGAGGCCAGGGACGCGGTCGCCGACCTGCTCGCGCGGGTCCGCCCCGCCCCGTCGGCGCGTACCGTGCAGGACGCGCAGCTCGTCGCCAGCGAGCTGGTGACCAACGCGCTCAAGCACGCGCCGGGGCCGTTCACGCTGTGCGTGGAGGTGGTCCCCGACCCGGTGGCCCTGCGGATCAGCGTGACGGACTCCTCGCCCCGCCCGCCCCGGCACCGCCCGCCGGACCCGGAGCGGGTGGGCGGGCACGGGCTGCGGCTGGTGAGCCTGCTGTGCGGGGCGCTGGAGGTCACTCCACTGGGCCGCGGCAAGCGGGTCACCGCGTCGGTGGCGCTGGACTAGGGGGCGTCTCCCCCTCGGGTGTGTCCGGCGGCGGCCGCGCGTCGTCGCCGGACCGGAGCAGGGGGTCGGCGTCCTCGGTGGCCGGGCGGGGTGGCGGGGCCTCCCCCGCCGTGAGGTGTTCCAGCACCTCGACCAGTTCCTCGCACGCCCGCTCCACGGAGCGCCGGGTGTGGCGTTGTTCGGCGATCACGGCGGACAGCAGCAGCGCGGTCAGCGCCATGGTGCCGTTGAACCCCTGGAGCTTGGCCATGATCTCGACACGGCTCAGCCCCCGGAAGGCACCCCCCTCGCCGTTGGCGACGAGCGCCGCGAGCACCGAGGTGGCCAGCGCGCACAGCATGCTGCCGACCAGCTCGAAGCGGAGCGCGCCCCAGATGATCAGCGGGTACACCAGGAACAGCAGGCTGAGGTGGCTGTAGACGGCGAACGGGACGACGCAGACGGCGGCCACGGCCAGCGTGCCGGCCTCCCACCGGCGGGGTGTCGGCCGCAGTCCCCGGGCGTGGCTGAACAGGAGCAGCAGCGGGGTGCCCAGCAGGACGCCCATGGCATCCCCCACCCACCAGGCGAGCCACACGGTCCAGAAGGCGTGCGCGGGCATCCGGTCGGTCACCACGAGCAGGGCGACACCCAGGGTCGAGCTGATCAGCATGGCGCCCAGCGCCCCGAAGAACACCAGCGCGAGCCCGTCCCGCAGCCGCCTGAGGTCGGTACGGAACCCGGCCCGGCGCAGCAGGGCCACCGCCACCACCGGGGCGAGGGTGTTGCCGACCATGTAGCCGAGCGAGTAGAGCACCGGCGTGTCCAGCGACAGCACGATGAGGTAGGCGCCGATGGTGACGCCGGGCCAGTACCGCACCCCGAGGATCAGCAGGGCGGCGACGGCCACGCCGGTCGGCGGCCAGATGGGGGTGACGACGGCGCCGTCGACGGTGAGCTCGCAGAGCAGCCCGAGGCGCCCGGCCGCGAAGTAGCAGACCGCGACGGCCACGACCAGGGCGGCATGGCCGCCCGGCCGACGCGCTTCAGGGAATGCCACCACCCGGCAACTCTCACACCGGTCGGCCGGGAGCGGCCAGGCGAACGCCGCCTATGGGCTGACGACGCGGGGCTGCGCGGGCGGTGGCGGGGTGTCCGGCCCGTCGTGGCCGACGACGAGCACGGCCGCGTCGTCGTCGTGGCCCACATGGTCGGCGCCCTTGATCACGGCGGCGGCGAGCGCGTGTGCCTTGAGGCCGGCCACGGCGGCGATGCCCGCGAGGCGGACCACTTGGGCGAGGCCGTCCTCGACGGGCAGGGAGGGCCCTTCCACCACGCCGTCGGTGAGCAGGACGAAGACCCCGCCGGTGGAGAGCCGGTGCCGGGTGACGCGGTAGTCCATGCCGGGCTGGATACCGAGCGGCGGGCCGCCCATGTCGTGGACGACGCCGGACTTGCCGTCGGCCGTGGCCCAGACGAAGGGGATGTGCCCGGCCCGCGCGCTCTCCAGAACGCCCGTGACGGGGTCCAGCCGGAGGAAGGTGCAGGTGGCGAAGAGGTCGCTGCCGAGGGTGACCAGCAGGTCGTTGGTACGGGCGAGCAGTTCGCCCGGTTCGCTGCTGACGGAGGCCAGCGCCCGCAGCGCGGCCCGCACCTGGCCCATGAAGGCGGCGGCCTCGATGTTGTGTCCCTGGACGTCGCCGATGGTGAGGCCGATCCTGCCGTCGGGCATGGCGAAGGCGTCGTACCAGTCGCCACCCACGTTGAGGCCCTGGTTGGCGGGGGCGTAGCGCACCGCGAGGCGCAGGCCGGGGCGGCGGGGCAGGTCGCGCGGGAGCATGCCGCGCTGGAGGGCGATGGCCAGCTCGACCTGGCTGCGCTGCTGTTCCGCGCGCTCACGCGCCTGGGCGGTGAGCGAGCCGAGTCTGGCCAGCAGCTCGTCGCTTTCGTCCGTGGAGCGCTTGCGGAACATCGTTCACCCCGGTGGGCGGTGATCCTGGCGGGCCGTTGTCTGGATTTTACCCATGCGGGCGCTTTCGGCGTCCGGGACGGCCCGCCACGGACCGTCAGTGCACCTGGGAGTCGATGCCGGTGATCACGGCGGGACCGAGCGGCGCGGAGTTCTCGTCCAGCCCGACGGTGCGCAGGGCCTCGTCCGCGAGGCGGCGGGCCTCCTGCTCGGCGTGCTTGTTGTTGTCGGCCTCGACGGTGAGGTGGAGGGTGAAGGTGCCGTCGTCGTTCACGTTGACGGTGTCGAGGTCCTCGGCGCTGCCCAGGTCGGTGCCGTGCGGGTCGGCGGGACGCAGGGCCCGGCCCAGCCGGGCGCGGGTGTCGGCCTCGATGTCTCCGGTGAAGGTGCCGGGCACGGTGATCACGTAGGTCGTCATGGTCGTCCTTTCCTCGAAGCCCCCGTCTACCCGCTTTCCGGGCCTTCGCACCGGCGCGGGTCACAGGGGTGAATGGACGAGCACCGTGACGTAGGCGCCGTACAGCACGGAGACGACGGCCAGGGCGCCGCCGACCAGGAGGACCGCGGCGGGGCGGGTGCGCCAGGCGCGGGTGAGGGCGCGGGCGGCCGGGATGAGCAGCGGGAAGGCCGGCAGCAGGAAGCGCGGCTTGGAGGAGAAGGAGCCGGAGCCGAGGACCACCAGCAGCACCAGGACGCCGGCGAAGGCGACCAGGGCCAGCGGGGGGCGTTCCAGGCAGAGCAGCGCGAACAGCACCAGGCTGATCAGCACGAGGGCGAGGGCGACGGGGTAGATGACCTGGCCGCCGTGGGCGAGCAGCGCGCCGACGAAGCGGGCGGCACCGGCGCCGAAGTCGACGCGGGACCCCCAGGCGCCCTGCACCGCGAAGTAGCCCCCCGTCAGGTCGCCGGTGCGCGAGCCGACCCACAGGACGTAGCCGAGCCAGCCGAGCGGGGCGAGCAGGGCGGCCGCCCATACGCCGGGGGCGACCTGTCCGCGCCGCAGCACGATCCGCTGCGCGGCGGCGGCGATGACGGCGGCCGCCACGGCGAAACCGGTGGGCCGGGCGAGGCCCGCCAGGAGGGCGAGCGCACCCGCCCACAGCCAGCGGTCCTTGAGCACGCAGTACAGGGACCATGCGGCGAGGGCGGCGAAGAGCGACTCGGTGTAGGCGATGGTCAGCTCCACCGCGTGCGGCAGCGCGGCCCACAGTGCGACGAGGGCGGTGGCGGTGGCGCGGCCGTACAGACGGTGGCCGATGAGGTAGACGCCGTACGCGGCGACGACGGCGGCCGTGCAGGAGACGAGCAGGGCCGCCGCGGCCGGGGTGAGCGGGAGGACGGTGTCGGCGGCCCGGACGAGGGCCGGGTAGAGCGGGAAGAAGGCCCAGTCGCTCTGCACTCCCCCCGTGGGAGTGATCCAGATGAGCCGGCCGTAGCCGTGCGCGGCGATGTTGAGGTACCAGCGCGAGTCCCAGGAGTGGGCGAGGCTGTGCACCAGGGGGCGGCCGGTCAGCGCGTTGGTGGCGATCACGGCGGCGATGCCCGCCGCGCGGACCGCCGCGAACAGCGCGAGGGCGAGCAGGGCGCCTTGCGGTGCGCGGTGGCGGACGATCAGGGGCAGTGCGCGGCGGCGCGGCGGGCCGGGGGCGGTGGCCGCTCCGGGCCGGGGTGCGGAAGACGTGATCACGCTCCGACCATGGTCACGGGGTACCGGCGGTGCAATGCGGTGCCAGGGTGTCGCGTGTTCTTCCACCCTGATTCAGGAACGGCGGCCGGGCCGACCCCCCTGACAGGCGGCTCTGGTGATCAAAGTAGGGTGTGTCTACCATATGAGCGCCGCCTAGCTCGAAAGATAGATCTGTGACTGTCAACGACGACTCGTTCACGAACTGGATGCACCGCGAGGAGATCGCGGAGTCGATGATCCCGATCATCGGGAAGCTGCACCGCGAGCGGGACGTGACCGTCCTGCTGCACAGCCGCTCCCTGGTGAACAAGTCGGTGGTCAGCATTCTCAAGACCCACCGCTTCGCCCGGCAGATCGCGGGAGCGGAGCTGTCGGTCACCGAGACGATGCCGTTCCTTAAGGCGCTGACCGCCCTCGACCTCGGCCCCTCCCAGATCGACCTCGGCATGCTGGCCGCGACGTACAAGGCCGACGACCGGGGACTGAGCGTGGCGGAGTTCACCGCCGAGGCGGTCGCCGGGGCCACCGGCGCCGAGAAGATCGAGCGCCGCGCGCCGCGTGACGTCGTGCTGTACGGCTTCGGCCGCATCGGCCGGCTGGTCGCGCGCCTGCTGATCGAGAAGGCCGGTTCGGGCAACGGCCTGCGGCTGCGGGCCGTCGTGGTCCGGGGCGGTGGCGCCAAGGCCGCCGGCGACCTGGTCAAGCGGGCCTCGCTGCTGCGCCGCGACTCGATCCACGGTCAGTTCCAGGGCACCATCACGGTGGACGAGGACGCCAGCACGATCATCGCCAACGGCAACGAGATCAAGGTGATCTACGCCGACGACCCGTCGTCCGTGGACTACACCGAGTACGGCATCCGCGACGCCATCCTGATCGACAACACCGGCAACTGGCGTGACCGCGCGGGTCTGTCGAAGCACCTGCGGCCCGGCATCGACAAGGTCGTGCTGACCGCGCCCGGCAAGGGCGACGTGCCGAACATCGTGCACGGCGTCAACCACGACACCATCAAGCCGGACGAGCAGATCCTGTCCTGCGCCTCCTGCACCACCAACGCCATCGTTCCGCCGCTGAAGGCCATGGACGACGAGTACGGGGTGCTGCGCGGCCACGTCGAGACGGTCCACTCGTTCACCAACGACCAGAACCTGCTGGACAACTACCACAAGGCCGAGCGCCGGGGCCGGTCCGCGCCGCTCAACATGGTGATCACCGAGACCGGCGCCGCGTCCGCCGTGTCGAAGGCGCTGCCGGACCTCAAGGCGCCGATCACCGGCAGCTCGATCCGGGTGCCGGTGCCCGACGTCTCGATCGCCATCCTGAACCTGCGCCTCGGCCGCGAGACCACCCGCGAGGAGGTCCACGACTACCTGCGCGAGGTGTCGCTGACCTCTCCGCTCAAGCGCCAGATCGACTTCACCACGGCGCCGGACGCGGTCTCCAGCGACTTCATCGGCTCCCGCAACGCCTCGATCGTCGACGGCGGCGCCCTGAAGGTCGACGGCGACAACGCGATCCTCTACCTCTGGTACGACAACGAGTTCGGCTACTCCTGCCAGGTGGTCCGGGTCGTCCAGCACGTCTCGGGCGTGGAGTACCCGACGTACCCGGCGCCGGAGGTCTGAGCGACCCGGCAGCACACCGAGGGCCGTCCTCCCCGAGCGGGAGGGCGGCCCTCGGGTCTGTCCAGCAGGGCCAGGAAGTCTCCGGGGGATCAGAAGCCGGTCGGATCAGTCCGTGACGGGCAGGCACTCGGCGAGCAGGGCGACGACGTCACACCAGGCTCGCCGCGCGTGCCGGGGGTGGTGGCCGACGCCGGGACGCACGGTGTGCCCGACCGGCGGATGGTGGAAGGCGTGCAGGGCTCCCCCGTAGACCGTGAGGCGCCAGTCGACGCCGGCGGCCTGCATCTCGGCGGTGAACGCTTCCCGTTGCGCGGGCGCCATGATCGGGTCCTCCGACCCGACCCCGGCCCATACCGGGCAGCGGATGCGCGCGGCCTCGCCCGGTCGGCCCGTGATCAGCCCGTTGACCGTCGCGATCGCGCGCAGGTCGACACCGTCGCGCCCGAGTTCCAGCGCGATCGCGCCCCCGGTGCCGTAGCCGACGGCGGCCATCCGGTCGGGGTCGGTCCGCGGTTCGGAGCGCAACACGTCCAGCGCCGCGTGGCCGATGCCCCGCATCCGGTCGGGGTCGGCGAGCAGCGGCATGCAGCGGGCCAGCATGTCCTCGGGCTCCCCCAGGTAGCGCCCGCCGTGCAGGTCGAAGGCCAGCGCCACATACCCCAGCTCGGCGAGGGCATCGGCCCTGCGGCGCTCGACGTCGCCGAGCCCCGTGCCCTCCGGTCCGAGCAGCACCGCGGGCCGACGGTCGACACCGGCCGGGAGCGCGAGGTGCCCGATCATCGTCAAACCGTCGGCCGGATACTCGACCGTACGCGTCGTGATCGTCGTCATGAGTCCGGACGCTAACTGACCACCGCGCCCGCCCAGGGTGGTGTTCACCGACGGCAGACAGCGGTCCGCCCCGTCCGGGGGACCCGGTGGCCGCCGCAGGTGCTGCCTACACCTGGTTCTCATTTGCCTAAACCTTTTAGGCAGATACATAATCGGTCAGGTTCTTGAGGAGGCGGGTCCATGGTGCGTGCGGGTCTGAGCACGGAACGGCTGGTGCGGGCCGGTGCGGAACTGGCCGACGAGGCCGGGTTCGAGCAGGTGACGGTGTCGGCGCTGGCCAGGCGGTTCGACGTGAAGACCGCGAGCCTGTACTCGCATCTGCGCAACTCCCACGACCTGCGCACCCGGATCGCGCTGCTCGCCCTCGAGGAGCTGGCCGACCGCGCCGCCGAGGCCCTCGCGGGCCGGGCCGGGAAGGACGCCCTGACCGCCTTCGCCCACGCCTACCGCGACTACGCCCGCGCGCACCCCGGCCGCTTCGAGGCGGCCCGGTACCGGCTCGACCCGGAGACCGCCGCCGCCAGCGCGGGCGTCCGGCACTCCCAGATGACCCGGGCGATCCTGCGCGGCTACGACCTCGCCGAGCCCGAGCAGACCCATGCCGTACGCCTGCTGGGCAGTGTGTTCAGCGGCTATGTGGGCCTGGAGTCGGCGGGCGCGTTCGACCACAGCGCCCCCGGTTCGCAGGAGTCCTGGGACCGCGCCCTCGACGCGCTCGACGCCCTCCTGCGCAACTGGCCCGCCTCCTGAACTCCCCTGCCCCTACTGCCGACGGACCCCCCATGCCCACCGACTGGACCACCACTGCCCTCACCGCCGACCTCGTCCGGGGCGCCCTGGAGCTGGAGCGCACCGAGCGCGGCCTCCTCCCCCACCGGCTGCCCGCCCGGGCCCGCGCCCAGTGCGCCGACCCGCAACTGCACATGGTGGAGTCCCAGCCCTCCGGCGTACGGCTGGTGTTCCGCACCCGTGCCACCGTGATCGAGCTGGACACCGTGCCCACCAAGCGGGCCTACCTGGGCGCACCGCCGCGCCCGGACGGCGTCTACGACCTGCTGGTGGACGGCCGCCCGGCGGGCGCCGCCACGGTCACCGGCGGCGACACGCTGACCCTCGACATGTCCACCGGCGCCGCCGAACTGACCCCCGGTCCGGTCGGCACCGCCCGCTTCGGCGGGCTGGCGGCCGAGGACAAGACCGTGGAGATCTGGCTGCCGCACAACGAGACCACCGAGCTGGTCGCCCTGCGCACCGACGCGCCCGTGGCGCCCGCACCCGCCTCCGGCCGGCCGGTGTGGCTGCACCACGGCAGCTCCATCAGCCACGGCTCGGACGCGGCGAGCCCGACCGGTGTCTGGCCCGCCGTCGCCGCCTCGCTCGGCGGGGTCGATCTGGTCAACCTGGGCCTCGGCGGCAGCGCGCTGCTGGACCCGTTCACCGCCCGCGCGCTGCGGGACACCTCGGCCGATCTGATCAGCGTCAAGCCGGGCATCAACCTGGTCAACACCGACCTCATGCGGCTGCGGGCGTTCGGGCCCGCCGTGCACGGCTTCCTGGACACCATTCGCGAGGGCCACCCGGACACACCGCTGCTCGTGGTCTCCCCCATCCTGTGCCCGATGCACGAGGACACCCCCGGCCCCACCATGCCCGACCTCTCCGCACTGAGCGAGGGGCGCCTCGTGTTCCGCGCGGCCGGGGACCCGGCGGAGGCCGCCCAGGGCAAGCTGACGCTGAACACGGTACGGGCGGAGCTGGCCCGGATCGTGGCGCAGCGCTCCGCCGAGGACCCGCGTCTGCACCTGCTCGACGGGCGCGAGCTGTACGGCGAGGCCGACTTCGCGGAGCTGCCGCTGCCCGACGGACTCCACCCGGACGGCGCCGCGCACCGGCGGATCGGCGAGCGGTTCGCCGCGCTCGCCTTCACGCCGGGCGGCCCCCTGGCGCCCCGCGCCCGGTGAGCGCGGGGCCGCCGGGTCAGACGAGGTGGCCGAAGACGACCAGGTTCTCGGTGTAGTCCTTGGCCGAGTGGTCGTAGTCCCCGGCGCAGGTGATGAGCCGGACCTCGGGGCGCTTGGCGTTCGCGTACACCCGCTCGCTGGGGAAGTCGTCCTTGGCGAAGGTGTCGGCGCTGTCCACGACGAACGTGGCGGTGTTCCCGTCGGCGCGCTCCACCGAGAAGCGGTCGCCGGGCGCCAGGTCGTCGAGGTTGGCGAAGACGGCCGCCGAGGTGGTCGTGTCCACGTGGCCGGCGATGACCGAGGTGCCCTTCTCGCCGGGCGAGGCGCCCTTGCCGTACCAGCCGACGAGGTTGGTGTTGCCCGCGGGCGGGGGCTCCAACTGGCCGTTCGAGGCGAGGACGAGGGCGGTGAAGGGCGCGTCCACGCCGATCTTGGGGATGCGCAGCCGGGTCGGCGCCGAACGGGGCAGCGGGGCTCCCGCCTGGACCGCGCCCGCCGTCGCGGTCTTGGTGCGGGCCGCGTCGGTGCCGTCGCCGGTGCCGTGGTGGCCGCCGAAGACGCTGAGCGCCAGGATGACGATGGCCGCTCCCCACAGCGTCAGCCGGCCGCCCCGGCCCGCGTTGTCACCGGAAGGGTCTGCTGCCATCGGACACCACCTCGCTCGGGCACGGCAGCACAGGGATCTGGATCAGGGGGCGCGGGCCGCCGACGCGGTACGGCGTCGACGGCGGCCACGGCCCCTGGGTCGCGGGGGCGGTCAGGCGGCCGGACCGGCGGCCTTCCTGCGGCGCAGCGCGTAGGCGCCGACGGCACCCGCGGCGAGGACGGCGACGCCGCCCGTGGTCACACCGCCGGAGCCGGCGAGGGCGCCGCCACCGGTGTGCATCCCGCCGCGCGGTTCGTCGGAGTCGCCCTTGCCCCCGGAGTCCTTGCCGCCGCTGTCCTTGCCGCCGCTGCCGCCGCCGTCGCCCTTGTCCTTGTAGCTCTCCGGGTCGAAGCGGCTGTCGTCGCCGGAGTCGGAGCTCCAGTCGTCGCTGCCGACGGCCGCGAGGGCGCCGCCGCCGGTGTGCATGCCGCCGCGCGGGCCGTCACCGCCGGAGTCGGAGTCGTAGGAGTCGCGGCCGGAGTCCTTGCCGCCGGAGTCGCGGCCACCGGAGTCGCGGCCGCCGGACTCCTTGTCACCGGAGCCCTTGTCGCCGGAGCCCTTGTCCCGGTCCGAGTCGCTGTCCTGCTGCTTGTTGTAGGAGGAGTCGTCCCGGCCCCCGTCGTCCCCCGCGAGCGCGGCGCCGGGAGCCAGGGCGAGGGCGGCGGACGCGGCCGCCGTGGCGAGAAGAATGCGGGCAGAGCGCATGTCGGTGTCCTTCCGCCGTGGCCGGGCAGCTGATTCCTCATCGGCTGACATGACCCGGCCTCGACATGATCCACCGTCGGACCGACCGGCGCCGCGCACCATCCGGGCCGTCCAGCCGGGTCACCTCTCCACCCGTCTGTCCCAGCGACACGCCGATGCGACCCCCGAACGGACCAGTGGGTTACCCGTCCGGCCGGGGGGTGGGGGCCCCGGCCGCAGCACAGGGGCGAAAGGGACGTCAGCGCCCCCCATTCCGGGCAAACTTGGCCGAAAACCGTCGTAGCAACGCTCGAAGTTCCTGACGTGACCGGGCTTTTGCGGGTCGTACTCTGGGGCCGTGGTCGAGCGAGTCGAAGATCCAGCGCTGACGGCGTCCCGGCTGACCGGGCGTCGGGTCACGGGCGGTCCGGTGGGGGCGGGCTCGCCCGCCGAGGTCACCCTGGAGGACGGCACCACGGTGATGGTCAAGCGCGGCGACGGCCCCGGCGCGGTACGCGCCGAGGCGGCCGGGCTGCGCTGGCTCGGTGCGGCGCGTGCGGTGCGGGTGCCGGAGGTGCTCGGGCACGACGAGTGGTCCCTGGTCAGCGAACGGGTGCCGACCGGCGCCGCCGACGCCGGGGCCGCGACGCGTTTCGGCCGGGCGCTGGCCACGCTGCACGCTTCCGGTGCCCCGGCGTTCGGCGCCGCCCCGCCGGACGGGCCCGTGGAGGCGTACATCGGCCGGGCGCCGATGCGCAACGTCCGGGGCGACGACTGGCCCTCCTGGTACGCCGAGCACCGGGTACTGCCGTATCTGCGGTGCGCCGTCGACGCGGGGACGGTCCGGGCGGGCGAGGCAGGGGTGATCGAGGCGGTGTGCGAGCGGCTGCCCGCACTAGCCGGTCCCGCCGAGCCGCCCGCGCGCCTCCACGGCGATCTGTGGCAGGGCAACGTCCTGTGGGGCGCCGACGGCGAGGTCCGCGTCATCGACCCGGCCGCGCACGGCGGCCACCGGGAGACCGACCTGGCGATGCTCCGCCTCTTCGGCTGCCCCCATCTGGAACAGGTGCTCGCCGGCTACGAGGAGAGGCGCCCCCTCGCCGACGGGTGGCGCGACCGGGTCGGGGCGCATCAGCTGTTCCCGCTGCTGGTGCACGCGGTGCTCTTCGGCCGAGGCTACGCGGAACAGGCCCTGTCCGCCGCGCGCGCCACCCTGGCCGGGTGAAGCAGGCTCGCACCGGGGGCGGACGGGGCAGACGAATGTGCGGTGGGGCGCAGCCACCGCGGCCCGCGCGGCGTCCTTCCTGCTGACCCATCGGTTCACGGTGCCTCCCTCCGGGCCCCGGTAACGGAGCGTGAGGAAACCAACCACTCGTTCGATTCGTATAAGGACGTGAAGGACGAAACAGGGGAGAGACCATGCAACCGTTCACGCTCAACTACGCACGGCCCGCCGGTCAGTCGGATGCCACCGCTCCTTACGCGTACGACTCCGCGCTGCAGTTGAACGTCCTGCCGGACGGGCGGATCGCCGCGACCGACCACGCCATCCTGCTCACCCTGGGGACGACCACCTCCACGGCGGGCTCCAAGACGCACTTCGACGACTGATCGCGGGCCCCCGACGATGACCGTGCTCATCCTGACCAGTGACGAGGACGTCACGGCCGACATGGTGGTCCTGCGGCTGGGCGAGACGGGGGTGCCCGTCGTGCGGTTCGACCCCGCGGACCTCACCAACGGGGTGGCGCTCACCGGCGAGTACGCCGGGGACGACTGCGGCGGCCGGCTGTCCGTCGGCGGGCGACTGGTCGGGATGAGCGGCCTGCGCTCCATCTGGGTGCGCAGGCCCGGAGACGCGGCCGCCCGTGCCGCCCAGCCGTCCTCCTGGCTGACCCAGGAGTCGGCGCAGGCGCTGTACGGGATGCTGCGGTGCAGCGACGCCCGCTGGATGAACCATCCGGACGCGGCCCGCCGTGCCCGGCACAAGCCGTGGCAGCTGCGGCTCGCCCAGCGCAGCGGGCTGCCGGTGCCGGCCACGCTGATCACGACCTTCCCCGACACGGCGCGGGAGTTCGCCGAGCGGCACCGGGACGTGGTGGTCAAGCCGGTCTCCGGAGCGCATCCGCAGGAACCGCCGCGCGCGGTGCCGACCAGCCGGGTGGCGCCGGGCACCGACTTCAGCGCGGTGGCCTTCGGTCCGACGCTGCTCCAGCAGCGGGTGGCCAAGCGGGCCGACATCCGGCTGACGGCGGTCGGGGACCGGCTGCTGGCGGCGCGCAAACCGGTCGATCCGGATGCCCACCCCGACCATGTGGACGTCCGCTTCGCCCCGTCCGTCTCCCCCTGGCTCGCCGCCGAGGTCCCCCCTCGGGTGGCGGCGTCGGTCCGCCGCTATCTGACGGCCGCCGAGCTGGCCTACGGCGCCTTCGACTTCGCGGAGGACGCGGACGGCACGTGGTGGTTCCTGGAGTGCAATCAGTCGGGCCAGTTCGGTTTCGTGGAGCTGGACACCGGTCAGCCGATCGCGGAGACGATCGCCCACTGGCTGGCCGGAGACGACCGGCCCGTGGAGCCGTATACCCACGACAAGAGGGACGCCGTCCCTTGATGCCGTGGAGCACGGTGTGAAGAGAAGGGAGCGCTCGATGCGCATCGGACTGCTGGGAACGGGCCCCTGGGCGCGCGCCGCACACGCCCCGGCGCTGGCCGGTCACCCCGGTGTGGAGTTCGCCGGGGTGTGGGGGCGCGGCCCGGAGGCGGCGGCCGCGCTCGCCGGGGAGTACGGGGTGCGGGCCTACCCGGACGTGGACGAGCTGCTGGCCGATGTGGAGGCGGTCGCGGTGGCGCTCCCGCCGTCGGTGCAGGCGGAGTTGGCGGTGCGCGCGGCACGGGCCGGGCGGCATCTGCTGCTGGACAAGCCACTGGCGCTGGGCGTGGCCGAGGCGCGGGCGGTGGCCGAGGCCGCGGAGCGGGCCCGGGTGGCGTCGGTGGTGTTCTTCACCACCCGGTTCCAGAAGGAGCCGGAGGCGTGGATCGCGGAACAGGCCGCCGAGGCGGGGTGGTTCACGGCGCGGGCGCACTGGATGGGCTCGGTGTTCACCAGCGACAGCCCGTTCGCGGCGTCGGCGTGGCGGCGGGAGAAGGGCGCGCTGTGGGACGTGGGCCCGCACGCGCTGTCCGTCCTGCTGCCGGTGCTGGGTGACGTACGGCAGGTGCTCGCGGCGGTGCACGGTCCCGCCGACACCGTGCACCTGGTGCTGGACCATGCCACCGGGGCGTCGAGCACGCTGACGCTGAGTCTGTCGGCGCCGCCCGCCGCGGCCGGGGCCGATGTGGAGCTGCGGGGCGAGTCGGGGGTGGCACTGCTGCCGAGGAGCTCGGAGGGCGCGGTGCCCGCGCTGGCCCGTGCGGTGGACGCGCTGGCGGCAGCCGCCCGCACCGGCCGCCGGCACGCCTGCGACGCCGCGTTCGGACTCCGGGTGACCGAGATCCTCGCGGCGGCACAGGCACGCCTCAGCGAACCGGTCGACTAGCCGGCCGCTGCCCCCTCCCCCCAGAAGTTGACCCGTTCCCGTACGACCGGATAGCCGGCCGTGGTGAAGTGGGCGGCCATCGGGAAGTTCCCCTGGTCGGTGGCGGCCGCGATGAAGTCGGCGCCCTGGCCGGCGAGGAAGTGGGTGCAGTCGGCCAGCAGGTCGTAGGCGTAGCCGTGGCCGCGCTGCTCGGGGACCACGCCGATGAAGCCGACACAGGGCCCGGAGGGGTTGCGGGCCGGAACGTGGATACCGGCTGTCTCGCCCTCGGGGGTACGAGCGACACGCCACCACTCGCGGGGCGAGGGCACCAGTGGAAGAAGTCCAGCTCTTCCTGGGCGGCGAGTTCCACTCCGCCCTTCTCGATGGCACGCCGGGCGTGCGCGTCGAGGGTGACGGAGTGGATGCGGCGCAGGGCGTCCAGGAAGACCTCGTCGTCCGGGTCCGGGGTGAACTCGAGGCGGCCGGGCTGCTCGGGCAGGCCGAGGTCGGGGGTCCAGCGGTAGAGGAAGCGCTCGACGAGGGGCTCGTACCCGGCGAGGCGGGCGGCGGCGGTGCGGGTGGCGACGGCGGCGGCGAGGTGCGGGTCGCCGCGCCAGCCGGGTGGGAGGTCGAGTTCGAGTTCCGGGGTGGCCCAGGGGGCGGTGCGCAGCAGTTCGGCGCCCGCCGCCTCCTCGCCCTCGGCCACGTCGAACCAGTTGATCAGCAGGGGGGCGGGGTCCTCGGCGCGGGCCCACCAGGCGGCGCGGGCCACGGGGCGTCCGTCGCGCAGGGCGACGCGCTGCCAGTCGGGGCGGTAGCGGGTGGTGCGGTGCCGCTCGCTCAGGCCGAGCGGGTCGGGCAGGTCGTGGAACAGGTGGGCACTGCTCGGATCGAGCGTGCGGATGACCGGTGCGGTCAAGGTGTCCTCCGGGAGATGTGCCTGTGGTGGTGGCGCTCCCGGTCCGGTCAGGTGGTGCACACCCGGATGACGGAGTGGAGGGAGCGCGCGTGCGGGGTGACGTACATGACGCTCGCCTCCTTCCTGGTCCGTCTCGGGCGTGCTCGCGCCACAGTAGGGGGCCGCTCGCGCGGGCGTCCAGGGGTTTTACGGGGCGGGCGGCGGGGGCGGGCCCGGCGTAGCGTGGGCGTGTGAGATCGCTGCGTGGCTGGTCACCGGGGCGAGCGCGGGAGCGGCGCGGCTGGCTGCGGGGTGCTCCCCCGCCGGCGTGGGTACGGGTGCTTCCGGTGCTGCTGCTGATCGCGGTGACGCTGGCCAGCCTCGTCACCCCGCACGCGAGCGATCTGGGCTTCCTGCTCGGCGCGATCCCGCCGCTGGCGGTGCTGTCGTACGGGCCCCTGGCCACGGCGGCGCTCGGCGCGCTGGTGATCGTGTCGCTGCTGGTGCCACTGACCCATCTCGACCGCCCCGGCGACACCGACCTGCTGACCATCGCCTTCGTGGCCGTGCTGAGCGTGTTCGTGTCCTACGTACGCAGCCGCCGGGACGCCCAGCTGGACACCGAGCGGGAGATCGGGGAGGCGGTGCAGCGGGCGGTGATGCCCCCGCTGCCGGAGCGCGTCAAGGACCTGCGATGCGTGGGTTTCAGCCGGGCAGCGCAGGACGGGACACTGCTGGGCGGGGACTTCTTCGACGTCCGGGATGGCCCCTACGGGGTGCGGGCGGTGATGGGGGACGTCCAGGGGCACGGCCTGTCAGCGGTGCGGACGGTGGTGGCGCTGCTGGGCGCGTTCCGCGAAGCGGCGCTGGACCAGCGGTCGCTGGAGGCGGTGGCCGCCCGGATGGACCGCAGGCTGGTGGCGGACTCGTCCGGGGTCCGGCACCCGGAGCTGTTCGCCACCGCGGTGCTGCTGGAGTTCTCCGCCGACACCCGGACGGTACGGGTGGTGGCCTGCGGGCACCCGCCGCCGGTACTGCTGCGCGCGGGAGGGGCGCGGGAGCTGGCGGTCGCGCCGGGGCCGCCGCTGGGCATCGGTCTCCTCGGGGTCGAGCCGCCGAAGGAGGTCACGGTGACACTGGACCCGGGCGACCGCCTGCTGATCGCCACCGACGGCCTGTGGGAGGCGCGGGACGCGTCCGGCCGTTTCTACCCCCTGCCCGAACGCCTGGCCGCCCTCGCGGACACCGGCACCACCGCACTCCCGGACGCGCTCTGGGAGGACGTACGCCACCTCGGCCACCACGTGGACGACGACGCGAGCGTGCTGGTACTGGCCCCGGAGCAGTCGCCCCGCTGAGTAGGAGCAGTCGCCCCGCTGAGTACCGGCGCTCACCCGGACGGCCGACGGGCGGGGCGGAGGAAGCGCTCCTATGCTGAGAGCCCGGGGCGCCAGCCCCGCAGCTCCGGCTCTCACGTGCTTGGAGTCAGCTCATGCCCCGTTTCCCAGCACACCTGCGCCGGAGGCTCGCCGTCGCGGCCGCCCTCGGCGCACTCGTCGCCCCGCTCACCGCGGTCCCGTCCCTGGCGGCGCCGGCCACCGCGGACTCTCCGAGCCCCTCCCCCACGGGACCCGACGTACAGGCCCTCACGCCCGAGGTGAACCGGCAGATCGACGACGCCGTGCAGCGGGTGATGCGCGAGGCGGACGTCCCCGGTGTCACGGTCGGGATCTGGACCCCGGACAAGGGGAATTACGTCCGTTCCTTCGGGGTCGCCGACAAGAGCAGCAAGCGCCCGATGTCCCCGGATCTGTACATGCGGATCGGCAGCGAGACCAAGACGTTCACCGTCACCGCGCTGCTGCAACTGGTCGACCAGGGCAAGGTGGACCTGGACGACCCGATCGGCCGGTACATCGCCGACGTGCCGAACGGCGACAAGATCACGCTGCGCCAGCTCGCCGACATGCGCAGCGGGCTGTTCAACTACTCGGAGGACCCGGACTTCTTCAAGGCGCTCACCTCGGACCCGCAACGCTCTTTCACCCCGCAGCAGTTGCTGGACTACGCCTTCAAGCACCCGGTGCAGTTCCAGCCGGGAGCGAAGTTCGAGTACTCCAACACCAACCTCATCCTGCTCGGCCTGGTCGTGGAGCAGCAGAGCGGACAGGGGCTCGGGGACTACATCCAGCAGCACGTCCTGGACCCGGCCGGGATGAAGCACACCTCGTTCCCCGAGGGCAGCGAGTTCCCGAAGCCGCACGCGCAGGGGTACACCAACCAGACGGCGGACGGGAAGGTCGCGGAGACGGCAGGCTGGAACCCGTCCTGGGGCTGGGCGGCCGGCGCGATGGTCTCGAACCTGGAGGACATGCGGGTGTGGTCCCGCACGGTGGCCACCGGGCGGTTCCCGGACGGCGAGCGGATGATCAGCCCCGCCACCCAGCGCCAGCGCCTGCTCACCCCGCCCACCGGCTACCCCGACGCGGGCTACGGCCTGGGCATCTTCGACGTGCACGGCTGGATCGGCCACAACGGCTCGCTGCCGGGGTACGAGTCGCTGACGGTGTATCTGCCCTCGGCGCGCACCTCGCTGGTGGTGCTGCTGAACACCGACATCGCGCATGACGGCCAGGAGCCGAGCACTCTGTTCGGGCAGGCCGTCACCAGGATCATCTCCCCCGGCCACGTCTACGACCTGCCCGCGCAGAACCCCCGGCACTGAGTCCGCGACCGGGCCGGGGCGCGGCCACGCGGAAGGGGTACGACCGGCCCCCCGCTCCGGTCGTACCCCCGCTGGACTGCCGAACTTAACCGCGGGGCCCGGCGGTCGCCATCGCAGCGGTGCCCGCTCCGTGCCGGTGAGCACTCACCCGTGCACGGGTGAGTCCGCTTGGTCCCCGTTCGCTCCGGCCTCGGGGGCGGCGAGGGTGCCGTCCGCGAGATGGGCGAGGACCACCTCGTACAGGTCGCTCCCGCCCGCGAGGAGCTGGCGTTCCAGGACGGGTTCGGCGGCGCGGACGTGTTCACGGACCGTCTGGGCGTGGACGCCCCGCTGCCCGGCGGCCCGTTCGGCGTTGGCGCCGGCCGAGATCCAGGCGCTGAGGGTGGCACGCAGGTCGCGGCCGTCGCCGTCCAGCCGGCCGAGCAGGTCGCGGGCCCAGTCGCGCAGCGCGGCGGAGTCGAGCAGGTCGCTGAAGCGGGGCCCGGTGTGCGGGGCGGTTCCGGGTGCGTAGGGGCCGTGCGCCGCCTCGGTGAGCAGGGCGAGTCGGACGACGGTGCGGGTGGTGAGGTCGGTCAGGTCGGTGTCCAGCAGGGACTGCAGCCGGTCCATGCGGGCGCGGACGGTGTTGCGGCTGACGCCGAGCACCTTGGCGGCGCTGACCGCGGTGAAGTCCAGGCCCAGCCGGGTGGTGGCCAGCAGCTCGGCACGGGTGTGATGGGGCAGCGTGTCCAGCGGGCGCAGGGTCCGGGCCGACCAGGTGCGCAGCGCGGCCGGGTCCAGCAGGCGTTCGGGGTGGGTGCGTTCGGCGTAGACGGCGCTGCGGCCGGGGCTGAACCGGGCGACGGCGAGGGCGCTGACGGCCTGCCCGTAGGCGGTGGCGGTCCGGGCGAGGCGCTGGTCGAGGCTGCCGCCGAGGTAGGTGCCGGGGCGGTCGGCGACGAGGCCGCGCAGCCTCTCCCCCGGCGCCGGGGCGGGGCTGACGACGATGACATGGCCGTCCATGGCGGGGCAGCGCACGACCAGCGCACGGCCCTCGGTGACGTCGGCGCACTCCTCGGCGAGGGCGTCGCGTCCGGTGGGCGAGCCCTCGACGACCCAGACGCGGGCGGTGTCCTGTTCGAGCAGGCCGGGCCAGAGTCCGGCGGCGACGCGGCGGGCGGAGACCACGTCCTCCACCATGAGCAGTTGCAGGACGGCCAGGCGCAGGTCGGCGGAGGCACGGCGCAACCGGCGTGCGGATCGGGCGAGTTCACCCTCCCTCAGCAGCAGTCCGAGGACGCTCGCGGTGCGGTGCACGATCTCGGCGGCGCGCCGGTCGAAGGGATCGGGCCGGACCACGGTGAGCACGGCACCGGCCGCGCGGCCGGGTCCCGGGTGGCGGATGCCGACCACCTGGACATGGCGTCCGGCGTCCTCCAGCGCGGCGGCGGAGATCCGTCCGGTGGCCACGTCGGCGTGGACGGCTCTGTCGGCGGTGAGGCGGTCGCCGGCGAGGAGCCGGCCGTCGGCGTCCTCGAGGCTGGCGGTGGCGTGGACGGTACGGGCGAGCCAGGCGAGGACCCGGCGTGGGTGCCGGACCGCGGGCCGCAACTGGTCGAGCAGCTCTTCCGCCCAGGTGGCGGTGGTGTCCTGCGGCGGTGGGGCGTGCGTGCCCTCGCCGGCTCGGGCGGCCACGTGGTGCACCTCGTCCCCGTCTCGGCCTCGGCGTTCGACCGCCGACGTTACCCGACACCCCCGCCGGGCGTCGCGGGTGGACACGGGCGGGGCTCCGCCGGTGGCCTGGGGGGCATTGGCCACCGGCGGAGACGGCGGGGCCCGGAGCTGGGGGGGGAGTGCTCCGGGTGCCTCGACGTACGGCTGCCCCGGTCTCCGCGCTTCACGCCTGGCCGGGTGGTGGTGCGCGAGGGACGGTTGGGGACGGCTTAAGCTCGGCGAATGGCCAAGTACTTCGACGTGCACCCCGACAACCCGCAGCCCCGCGCCGTGGCGCAGATCGCGGACGCGGTCCGGTCGGGGTCGCTGATCGCCTACCCCACGGACTCGTGCTACGCGCTCGGCTGCCGGCTGGGCAGCAAGGAGGGCATGGAGCGCATCCGTGCCATCCGCAAGCTGGACGACCGGCACCACTTCACGCTGATGTGCCAGAACTTCGCGCAGCTCGGTCAGTTCGTCCGCATCGACAACGACGTGTTCCGGGCGGTGAAGGCGGCGACGCCCGGCAGCTACACCTTCATCCTGCCGGCCACCCGCGAGGTGCCGCGCATGCTGCTGCACCCGAAGAAGCGGACCGTGGGTGTGCGCATCCCCGACCACGTGGTGACCCAGGCGCTGCTGGCCGAGCTGGGCGAGCCGCTGGTCTCCAGCACGCTGCTGCTCCCGGACGAGGAGGAGCCGCTGACCCAGGGCTGGGAGATCAAGGACCGGCTCGACCACGTGGTGGACGCGGTGGTGGACTCCGGCGAGTGCGGCACCGAGCCGACCACGGTGGTGGACTTCTCCAGCGGCGAGGCGGAGATCGTGCGGGTGGGCGCGGGCGACCCCGCGCGGTTCGAGTAGTCCGACAAGGAAGTGTGCTGATCATGACCGAGGTACAGGGAACGACCGTCACCATCCCCACCCGGGACGGGGACGCCGACGCCTATCTCACCCACCCCGCCGACGGACGGCCGCATCCCGGAGTCCTCTTCTACCAGGACGCCTACGGGCTGCGGCCCTGGCTGAAGGGGATGGCCGACCGGCTCGCCGCCGAGGGGTACACCGTACTGGTGCCCAACGTGTTCTACCGGCAGGGCACGGCGCCGGTGGTGGAGCTGCCCGAGTTCATCGACCCCGGGTCCGACCCGACGATCTGGGAGCGGCTCGGCCCGCTGGTGCACTCGCTCACGCCGCAGCAGGCGGAGGTGGACGCGGACGCGTTCCTCGGCTGGCTGGAGGAGTCGCCGCTGGTGGCGGCCGGACCGGTGGCGGTGACCGGGTACTGCATGGGCGCCCGGCTCGCGCTGCGCGCGGCGGCCACGCACCCCGAGCGGGTGGCGGCGGTCGCCGGGTTCCACGGCGGCAACCTGGCCACCGAGGACCCGGACAGCCCTCACCTGGGCGCCGGCCGCATCACGGCCGAGGTGTACTTCGGCCACGCCGACCAGGACGCCTCGATGCCCGAGGAGCAGATGCGCCGCCTGGACGACGCGCTGACGGCCGCCGGGGTGCGCCACACCAGCGAGGTCTACGAGGGCGCGCCGCACGGCTACACCCAGAGGGACACCTCGTCCTACGACGCGGCGGCCGAGGAGCGTCACTGGGAGGCGCTCGACTCCCTTCTGCGGCGCACTTTCTGAACGCTTGTCGACGTCACGGAACGTGTTCGGTTCAACTGATTGACACGTCCGTGACACACACGCACTCTGAGAGCGCTCTCAAAAAGGTACGGACCAGTATCCGTGCCGCCCCGAACCCCACACGGAGGTGGAGAGTTGACTCGAAGAATCGCTCGTTCCGCGCTGTCGGCCACGGCCACGGCCGCCCTGGTCGGCTCGGTGCTGACGTTCGGCGCCGCCGGCCAGGCCAGTGCCGCGGTGCCGGACACGATCCCGCTGCAGATCACCAACAACTCGGGCCGCTCCGAGCCGGTGTACATCTACGACCTCGGCACCCAGCTGTCCTCCGGGCGGCAGGGCTGGGCCGACGCGGGCGGCACCTTCCACGCCTGGCCGGCGGGCGGCAACCCGCCGACCCCGGCACCGGACGCGGCCATCGCCGGGCCCGGTCCCGGCCAGTCGACGACCATCCGGATTCCGAAGTTCTCCGGCCGGATCTACTTCTCCTACGGCCGCAAGCTGGACTTCCGGCTCACCACCGGCGGCCTGGTGCAGCCGGCCGTGCAGAACCCCTCGGACCCGAACCGGGACATCCTGTTCAGCTGGTCCGAGTACACGCTGAACGACGCCGGGCTCTGGCTCAACAGCACCCAGGTCGACATGTTCTCGGCGCCCTACGCGGTCGGCGTGAAGCGCGGCGACGGCCAGGTCGCCACCACCGGTCACCTCAAGTCCGGCGGCTACTCGGCCGTCATGAACTCGCTGAAGAGCAAGTCGGGTTGGTCGGGCCTGGTCCAGACCCGCTCGGACGGCACCGTGCTGCGTGCCCTCTCCCCGCTGTACGGCGTGGAGACCGGGGCGCTCCCGTCGAACGTGATGGACGACTACGTCAACCGGGTCTGGTCCAAGTACTCCTCGCAGACCCTGACCGTGACGCCGTTCACCGACCAGCCGAACACGAAGTACTTCGGCCGGGTCTCGGGCAACGTCATGAACTTCACCAACTCCTCGGGCGCGGTGGTGACCAGCTTCCAGAAGCCGGACGCCGCCAGCATCTTCGGCTGCCACAAACTGCTGGACGCGCCCAACGACCAGGTGCGCGGCCCCATCTCCCGCACCCTGTGCGCCGGTTACAACCGCTCCACGCTGCTGAGCAACCCCAACCAGCCGGACAGCTCCGACGCGGGCTTCTACCAGGACGGGGTCACCAACCAGTACGCGAAGGCCATCCACGCCCAGATGGCCGACGGCAAGGCGTACGCCTTCGCCTTCGACGACGTCGGCAACCACGAGTCGCTGGTCAACGACGGCAACCCGCAGCAGGCGTATCTCACGCTGGACCCGCTGAACTGACGGGGAACGCGAGGGGACGCGAAGGGTCCCGCACACACCCGTGTGCGGGACCCTTGTCGTGCGGGGAGGTGCTGATCAGCCGGTCGTCAGGGCGGTGTCGTCGATGACGAAGCTGGTCTGGAGCGAGGAGTCCTCGACCCCGGTGAACTTCAGGCTGACCGTCGAACCCGCCAGCGAGGACAGGTCGATGGTCTTCTGGACGTACCCCGTGGCCTTGTTGAGGTTGGAGTAGGTCGCCAGGGTGGTCGAGCCGGCGGTGAGCGTCAGCTTGTCGTACTGCGTGCTGGTGGTGGTCTCGGCCGAGTCCACGTGCAGGTAGAAGGTCAGGGTCGCCTTGCAGCCCGCGGGGATCGCGACCGACTGGGCCAGCGTGTCGGTGTGGGTGGTGCCGTAGCCGTTCAGCCATGCCTTGTACGAGCCGCCGTGGCTGGCCTGGCCGCTGTCGGTGGTGATGACGCCGCTGCTCGCGGTCCAGCCGGTGTTACCGGACTCGAAGCCGGGGTTGGCGAGCAGCTGGGTCGCCGAGCAGCCGCCGCCGGTGGCGCTGACCGTCCAGGTGAAGGCGGCCGTGCCGGTCTTGCCCGCGGAGTCGGTGACGGTGACCGTCGTGCTGGAGGAGCCCGCACCGGTCGGCGTGCCGGAGATCAGACCGGTGGAGGCGTTGATCGACAGCCCGGCCGGGAGCCCGGTGGCGCTGTAGCTCAGCGCACCGCTGTTGGTGCTGCTGGCCTGGATCTGGAGGCTGACCGCCTTGCCCACGGTGGCGGACTGGTTACCGGGGTTGGTGACGGTCACCCCGCTGGCCGGCGGGTTGATGTGGCTGCCGACGTTGATCCCGGCGAAGGCGTTGCCGACGGCCGCGTACTCGGCGGAGTTGGCGCCGTACAGCGCGGTGGCCGCGTTCAGGGAGGCGGTGCGGGCGGCGGCGTAGTTGGTGCTGGACGTCATGTACGTCGTCAGCGCCTTGTACCAGATCTGGAGGGCCTTGTCCCGGCCTATGCCGGTGACCGCGACACCGTCCGAGGTCGGGCTGTTGTACGTGACGCCGTTGATGACCTTGGTGCCGCTGCCCTCGGAGAGCAGGTAGAACATGTGGTTCGCCGGGCCCGAGGAGTAGTGCACGTCCAGGCCGCCGAGGCTGGAGGACCAGCTGTCCTTGGACGCGCCGTCCTTGCTCGGCTTGTCCATGTAACGCAGCGGCGTGCCGTCGCCGTTGATGTCGATCTTCTCGCCGATGAGGTAGTCACCGGGGTCGGTGGTGTTGTTCGCGTAGAACTCCACACCGGTGCCGAAGATGTCGGAGGTGGCCTCGTTCAGCCCACCGGATTCACCGGTGTAGTTGAGCCCGGCGGTGTTGGAGGTGACACCGTGGCTCATCTCGTGGCCGGCGACGTCCAGCGACGTCAGCGGGTCGTTGTTGGCCGTGCCGTCGCCGTAGGTCATGCAGAAGCAGGAGTCGTCCCAGAACGCGTTCACGTACGCGTTGCCGTAGTGCGCGCGGGAGTAGGCGCCGACGCCGTCGTTCTTGATGCCGCTGCGGCCGAACGTGTTCTTGTAGAAGTCCCACGTCGTCTGGGCGCCGTAGGCGGCGTCCGCGCCGGCCGTGGCCGCGTTGGACGTGGTGCCGTTGCCCCAGGTGTCGTTGGTCTGGGAGAACAGCGTGCCGGTGCCGGAGGTGCCGTGGTTGAGGTTGTACGTCTTGTGGCCGCCGCGCGTGCTGTCGGTGAGGGTGTAGTTGGAGCCCGACTGCGCGGTGGTCAGCGTGACCTGGCCGCTGTACTGGGTGTTGCCGACGCCGGTCTGGATCGCCTGGTAGCGGTACAGCTCCTTGCCGGTCGTGGCGTCGGTGATCACGTGCAGCTTGCTCGGGGTGCCGTCGTCCTGGAAGCCGCCGATCACGGATTCCCAGGCGAGCGTCGGCGTGCCGGAGCCGGCCCAGATCACCTTGCGCGCGCTGTCGGCGGCGGGCTTCTCCGCCTTCAGGGCCTTGGCGGCCTTGAGCGCCGTGGACTGCGCGGCGGACTTGGTGACGGCCGGGGTGAGGGAGGCGACCTTGATGGCCCGCTTGGTGTTGAAGGTGGTGCTCACCGTGCCCTTGGCCACGGAGGCGGGCGGGGTGTGCACCACGAGGTCGCCGCCGAGGACCGGCAGGCCCGCGTAGGTGCGCTCGTAACGGGTGTGCAGGGTGCCGTCGTTGTCCTTGACGACGTCCCGGACGACCAGCTTCTCCTTGGCGCCGAGGCCGAGGGAGCGGGCGGTGTCGTCGGTGCCCTGCTTGGCGGTCCTGACCAGCGCCGCGTGCTGGGCGGGGCTGAGCCTGGCCTCCAGGGCGCCGGTGCGCAGCGGGGCGTGGGGGGCGGCGGGCCGGGCGGCCGCGGGGGTCGCCTGGACGGCCACGGCGAGGAGCGCCGCCGTGGACAGCAGGGCGGCTCCGACCGTGGCTCCCTTGCGGGAAAGGTGTCTGTGGGGAAGGCGTCTCACTCGTACTCCTCCTGTGAAGGGAGTGGGGAGGATGCGCGTACGGGGCGAGAATGGCACCTTGACTAGGTCATGTCACCAAGCGCCGGTACAAGCGAGGGTTTTCCCTAGGAGGTCGCCCGGCTTCCGGTGAATGAATTCGACCTCAAACCTCGCTGTGTAAAACCTTTTTGACAACCGGACAAAGAAATGGCCATGACTGTCCGCATTCCGGAGCACCGGTTTTCCCGGAGCGGAACTCCGGGGGTTGCCCCGCCTCCCCCCTGAGACGGACCCCCCAGAACCCTCCTGAGAGGGGACGACCGCTCCCCCGCCCTCCGCCTACCGTCTCTTCCGTGACCGATACGACGCACACCCAGCCGATACCGCCGGGCCGGGCCGGGCGGCAGCGCAGCCCGGAGTTCCGGTTCGCCGCGGACGCCCTGGGCGGGCTGCGGCAGGACCTGTTCCAGGACGCCTTCGCCTACCGCCCGCTGCCGCCCATCGAACCCGGCGGCCGCCTCACCCGGCGCGGCTCCGAGCGCCTGCGGGAGTACGGGGCCTGGGCGCCGCACGCGGTGGTGGTGGTCCTCGCCTCGATGGCGGCGTTCCTCGGGCTGGTGAGCACGGACGGCGCCGGTCCGGTCCCCCTGCTGTGCGCGCTGCTGGCCGGGGCTCCGGTCCTGCTGACGCTGGTGCGTCCGGCGGGGGCGTTCTGGGTCTCCCTGGCCGCGAACACGGTCGCCCTCGTCCTGTCGGGCGGCTCCTCCGGCGAATCCCCGTTCCCGCCGGGCGGCTTCCTGGCGCATCTGGCCGTGCTGACGGTCGTCGCCGCGCGCACCCGGCCGCGCACGGCCGCCTGGATGTGGCTGCTGACCGCGGCCTACGGGGTCCTCGCCGACGGCCTGTTCGGCCCGAGTGACTTCGGCTACGGGTCCGACCTGGGGCCGCTGCTGTTCTTCGCCGGGGTGTTCCTGCTGGCCGTCGTCGTCCGGCAGACCCTCAAGCAGGCCCGGCGGGAGGTGAGCGTCCATCAGACCGTCACCGCGCACGAGCGTTCCCGGCGCACCCTGCTGGAGGAGCGCACCACCATCGCCCGCGAGCTGCACGACGTGGTCGCCCACCACATGTCGGTGGTCGCCATCCAGGCCGAGGCCGCCCCCTACCGGGTGGAGAACCCGCCGCCGGAGCTGGAGAGGGCCTTCGCCACCATCCGGGAGAACGCGGTCGCCGCCCTGACCGAGCTGCGCCGGGTCCTGGGTGTGGTCCGCGCACAGGACTACGAGGCCCCGGACGCCCCTCAGCCCACCCTCGCGGACCTGGACGCCCTGCTCGCCAACGTGCGGGACGCCGGGCTGGACGTCACCAAGACGGTGACGGGCGCGGTGCGCGAACTCCCGCAGGGCGTCGAGCTGTCGGCGTACCGGATCGTGCAGGAGGCGCTCAGCAACACCCTGCGGCACGCGCCGGGCGCGGATGCCAAGGTCGAGATCGGCTACGTGCTCGGCGGTCTGGGCCTGCGCGTGGTCAACGGGGCGCCGCCCGCGCCCCGTCTCGTCAAGCCCTCCCCCGGCGCCGGTCACGGCATCACGGGCATGCGGGAACGCGTCTCCATGCTGGGCGGCGAGATGACGGCGGCCCCGACGGCCGAGGGCGGTTACGAGGTGGCCGTGTTCCTGCCGGTCCCGGCCGCCGCCCCCGTCGGGGATGACGCATGACGATCCGTGTGGTGATCGCCGACGACCAGATGATGGTCCGCGAGGGCTTCTCGGTCCTCCTCAACGCGATGCCGGACATCGAGGTCGTCGGCGAGGCGGTCAACGGCCGGGAGGCGGTCGCACGGGTACGTGAACTCGCCCCGGACGTCGTGCTGATGGACATCCGCATGCCGGAGATGAACGGTATCGAGGCGACGCGCGAGATCATCGCGGCGGACGCGACGGCGAAGGTGCTGGTGCTCACCACCTTCGACCTGGACGAGTACGTGTACCAGGCGCTGCGGGCCGGGGCTTCCGGCTTCCTGCTGAAGGACGCCTCCGCGCGCCAGCTCGCGGACGGTGTGCGAGTGGTGGCCTCCGGAGAGGCGCTGCTCGCGCCGACGGTCACCAGGCGGCTGATCCACGAGTTCTCCCGCCTGTCCGAGGCCCCCCGCCTGATGCCGGCCGCCCACGCGGCCTACGGCGAGCTGACCGAGCGGGAGACGGAGGTGCTGGTGCTGATCGCGCAGGGCCTGTCGAACTCCGAGATCGCCGAGCGGCTGGTGGTGGCCGACTCCACCGTCAAGACGCACGTGAGCCGCATCCTGGTGAAGCTCGGCCTGCGGGACCGCACCCAGGCAGCCGTGTTCGCCTACGAGGCGCGGCTGGTCACACCGGGGTGAACCAGGGGGCTACCAGCGTCCGGGCTCGGTGCCCACGAGCGGCTTCGACGCGATGCCGTCCACGCCCACCGGCACGTCGCCCTGGAGCATGACCCGGTGCATGATCCGGGGGTGGCCGGCGTGGGCGGTGTCGCCGGGGGCGAGGTGGACGGTGGCCCGGTTGTCCCAGAAGGCGACGCTGCCGGGCTCCCAGCGGAAGCGGACGGTGTACTCCGGCCGCACCACCTGCTCCAGCAGCATCTCCAGCAGGGCCGCGCTCTCCGGGCGGGAGACCCCGGAGATCTGCTCCAGGTAGTACCCGTTGACGAAGAGCACCCGCTCCCCCGTCTCCGGGTGCACCCGCACCAGGGGGTGCTCGGAGGCGACCTGGTGGTCCAGGAGGTGCCGCAGGTACGCGTCCTCGCCGGGCCGGGGCTGGTAGCCGACCCCGAGCCGGTGCTCGGCCCGCAGCCCGTCCACGAAGGCGCGCACCGGCGCGGACAGCCCCGCGTAGGCGGCGGCCAGGTTGGCCCAGGTGGTGTCGCCGCCGTACGGGGGTACGGTCTCGGCGCGCAGGATGGTCGCGGCGGGCGGGTCGATCCGGGCGCCGTGGTCGCAGTGCCAGCCGCGCAGCAGGGTGTGCCGGCGCCGGCGCAGCCACTCCTCGTGCTCCATGCCGAACCGGCCGCCCAGCTCCAGCCGGTCGGCGGTCGTCTCCACCTCGGGGCACCCCTCCGGCGAGGCGCTCCCCCGCCTGCGCGGCACCACCGGCTCGCCGAAGCGGCGGGCGAAGGCGACGTGCCCGGCGTGGTCGAGGCGCTGGTCGCGGAAGAAGACGACCTTCCAGCGCAGCATGGTCTGTCTGATCAGCGTCACCAGGGAGTCGTCGAGCGGTGCGGCGAGGTCGACGCCGGTGATCTCGGCGCCGATGTGTCCGGCGACCGGTTTCACCGCCACGCCCGCGACCCGCTCGGGCCGCTCCGCCGAGGTGCTGTCCGTGGTCATGTGTGCGCTCCCGGGGGTCGTCGTACGGGCACCCGTTGATCGTGTCAGCCGGACGGTGGCCGTGGCGAGCACGGCCTCGGCCACCGTCCGTACGAGAGATCAGCCCTTCGCCGCCCGCAGCGCGGCCAGCGCCCGGTCGGCGTGGGTGTTCATGCGCAGTTCGCTGCGGACGATCTCCAGGATCGTGCGGTCCTGGCCGATGACGAAGGTGACCCGCTTGGTGGGCGCGAGCGTGAAGCCCCGCTTGACGCCGAAGCGTTCGCGGATCGTGCCGTCGGTGTCGGAGAGCAGGGGCATGCCGAGGGTGTGTCGCCCGGCGAACTCCTGCTGCTTCTCGACGGTGTCGCCGCTGACGCCCACGGGCCGGGCCCCGGCGGCGGCGAACTCGCCCGCCAGGTCGCGGAAGTGGCACGCCTCGGCGGTGCAGCCGGCGGTGAGGGCGGCCGGGTAGAAGAACAGCACGACGGGGCCGTCGGCCAGCAGTTCCGTCAGCCGCCGCTCGGTGCCGGTCTCGTCCGGCAGCGTGAAGTCCTCGGCGATGTCGCCGACCTGGAGGCTCATGACTGCTCCTTCGCGGTACGGGCGACACCCCGGGCCCACAGCACCAGCGGCACCTGGAGGGGCAGCCGGGCGAGGGAGGCGGTGCGCTGCGGGGCGGGCCGGTGCCGCCAGTCGACGGCCATCTTCACGTTGGCCGGGAAGACCCCGACGAAGAAGGCGGCGGCCGCCTTCGCGGCCGGTGCGCGGGTCGCGGGCACCGCGACGCCGGCGGCGAGGGCGAGCTCCGCGGCCCCGCTGGCGTAGGTCCAGGTGCGGGGCGAGCCGGGCAGGGCGCGGGGGACGAGCCCGTCGAACATCCTGGGGGCGGCGAAGTGGGCGATCCCGGCCGAGGCCAGCAGACCGGCGAGCAGCAGGGGCGAGCGTGGGGGCACGATGTCTCCTTCGATGGCCTGCCGCCGGATATTACTTGACGGTAGGGGACGCTCGGCGGCACGGGTACCGGCGCGGCGGCGGCAGCCGTTCGGGGGAACCCGCGGCGCGGGGTGCGTGGTGGCGCCCGGCGTGGTCGACATCTTCTGCCGTGACCCTCGCCCCGCTGCCGTTCGTCCGTCCCATGCTCGCCACCCCCGGCACTCTGCCGCCGCCCGCCCAGGACGCGCGCTGGGCGTACGAGACCAAGCAGGACGGGCAGCGGGTGATGGTCTACCTGCCCGGTGACGGAACCCTGCTGCTGCGCGCCCGCTCCGGGGAGGACATCACGGCCGCCTATCCCGAACTGGAGCCGCTGGCGCACGCCTTGGGGGACTCGCCCGCCATCCTGGACGGCGAGGTGCTGGCGCTGGACGCGGCGGGGCGGCCCGACTTCCAGGCGCTCCAGAACCGGATGGGCCTCGCGCACACCCCGGCCCTGGCGGCGCGCCGGGCCGCGCGGGCTCCGGTCCACCTGGTGCTGTTCGACGTGCCGTACCTCTCCGGGCCCCGGACGGCGGCCCCGTACGCACGGCGGCGCGACCTGCTCACGGGCCTCGGCCTGAACGGTCCGCGGTGGTCGGTGCCGGGGGCGGTGGTGGGCCATGGCGCCGAGGCGCTGCGGATGACGCGGGAGCACGGTCTGGAGGGGGTGGTGTGCAAGCGGCTGGACTCGGTGTACGAGCCGGGCGTCCGCTCCCGGAACTGGGTCAAGATCCGGAACACCCGGAGCGTGGACGTGATCGTCGGCGGCTGGCTGCCCGGCAAGGGCCGCCTGTCGGGACTGCCCGGCGCGGTGCTGGTCGGCCAGCGCGCGGGAGGCCGGCTGGTGTACGCGGGCCGGGTGGGCACGGGCTGGAGCGAGGGCGAGCGCACCGAGCTGGCCGCGTTGCTGGCGGCCTCGGCGAGCGAATGGTGCCCCTTCGAGCCCGCGCCCCGGATTCCGGGGGCGCGCTGGGTGCTGCCCCGGCTGGTCGGCGAGGTCGGCTTCAGCACCCGGACGCGGGCGGGGCTGCTGCGCCAGCCGAGCTGGCTGCGCCTGCGCCCGGACCTCGCCCCCGAGGAGTCGGCGGCGGACCTCCCCGAGGATCTCTGAGGGGCGCGGCTGACAGAATTTCACCTGTGGGACAGCTGGGACGACTTCACAGCGGCCCCTTCGGCCGGGATGCTGAACTGCCCTACCCCTCAACCTAGTTGGAGATTGAAGTGGGTTCGTCCACGTCCCGCCGACGGCGCGGCGGATGGCTCGCCGCGCTCACCGGCGCCGCCACCCTCGTGATCGCCTTCCCGGCCGCGGCCTTCGCCGCTCCCCCGCTCGCCCTGCCGGTCAACGCCACGGCCGAGGAGCTGAGATACCAGCCCGCGTTCGACTACGACACCGACGGCTGCTACTCGACGCCCGCGATCGGCCCCGACGGCACGATCAACCCCGGCCTGAACCCGACCGGCGCGCTCAACGGCAACTGCCGTGACGCCTCGGACCTGGACAACACCAACGGCTACTCGCGGGCCAAGTGCAACAACGGCTGGTGCGGCTATCTCTACGGCCTGTACTTCGAGAAGGACCAGGCACTGCCCGGCACCAGCATCGGCGGCCACCGCAACGACTGGGAGCACGTGGTGGTGTGGGTGCAGGACGGGCAGACGCGGTACGTGTCGACGTCCAACCACGGCTCCTTCACCGTGCACCCGGCCTCCGAGGTCCGCTTCGAGGGCACGCACGCCAAGGTCGTCTACCACAAGGACGGCATCGGCACGCACTGCTTCCGGCTGGCCAACAACAACGACGAACCGCCGGAGAACCACCAGCACACCTGGCAGTACCCGGCGCTGGTCGGCTGGGACGGCTACCCGCCCGGGCTGCGCGACAAGCTGAGCACGTATGACTTCGGCAGCGCCAACTTCGGCCTGAAGGACGCGAGTTTCGCCTCGCATCTGGCGTCGGCGAAACCGGCCGGCATCCCCTTCGACCCGAACGCCTGACCCTCTCGCGGTCCGGCCCGGCGCCCGTCAGGCGGTGCCGGGTTCGGTCCGCTCCTCCAGGTACGCGGTGAGCTGGTGCGCCAGGCTGTCCGGCCCGCAGGCCGCCGCGGTGGCGACCTGGGCGGCCTCGGTGAGGCCGATGCCGCCGGCCCACAGCCGGCGGTCCGTCCACTCGTCGTCCACCCGCAGATGGACCTGGACGTCCACATGGGTGAGCGCGTCCTCGGCGGCGGCCGCGTGGACCACGGCGGTGGCCCGGCGCAGCGGGTACACGTCGAAGCCCTCGATGAACTGCGAGCTGCGCCAGTCGATGAAGGCGCCCTCGCCGTCGGCGCCGACCCGGACGTCGATCTGACCGTCCTCGAGCTGGACGCCGCACGGGCGGGTGCCCCGGTTCTCGATCGTCACCCGGACGCTGAAGTACGTCAGCCCGGCCGCGGCGTCGTCACGCCCCCGGGGCGGTTCGGCCGTCTCCAGACGATGGACGCGGACCCGCAGACCGGCGTGCTCGCCGTATTCCTGCCAGTCACCGACCACGTTCGGCTCGTACACAGTGCCCCTCTCGACCATCCGCGAGCTGCTGTCTATCCGTGTGCTCAGCACACTGTCAAATGAGCGGAATGCCACATGGCCAGGCGGTTCGCCCGGTTCGCTCGGCGATCAAGCCGTGCCCAGGAGAAACCGTCCGGGCGGGTGCGCCGGCACCGCTCGCACGCGTGCCGCACATCACTCCGGGCGACCGTCTCTCACGGCCCGCGTCCATGGAGCCACCCGCCCCAAAACCGGGTCAAGACCGACACGGGTTTCGTCCCTTATTGGCATGTTTGTTTGTTTTTGCCGCACACTGGGGAAGAGGGACTTCAGTGCCGAATGTGCCTGTCGTCCCAGCCCGCGAGAGAAGTGCACGCGATGTCTGTAACTGGCAGCACGAAAACCCACCCGCACGACGACGCCCCCGACACGGCCCATGCCTTCCAGCGCCTTGCCGGGCTGCCCGAGGGCCCCGAGCGCGCGGCGCTGCGGGACGAGCTGGTGCGGCTGTGGCTGCCCATGGCCGAGCGGATCGCGGTCCGGTTCCGCGGCCGCGGCGAGTCCCTGGAGGACCTGTACCAGGTGGCCGCCCTGGGCCTGGTGAAGGCCGTGGACCATTACGACCCCGAGCGCGGCCGGGCCTTCGAGGCGTACGCGGTGCCGACGATCACCGGCGAGATCAAGCGCCACTTCCGGGACCACATGTGGACCCTGCACGTGCCGCGCCGGGTGCAGGACCTGCGCAACCGGGTCCGCAGCGCCGGCAAGGAACTGGCGCAGACCATTCCCGGCCGTCCGCCCACCGTGGCGGAGCTGGCGGCGTACACCCGGCTCAGCGAGGACGAGGTGCGCACCGGCATGGAGGCGCTGGAGTGCTTCTCCGCGCTGTCCCTGGACGCCGACGTGGCGGGCACGGACGGGTACGCGCTGGGTGACTCCCTGGGCGAGCCCGATCCCGGCTTCGACCTGGTGGTGGACCGGGCGGCCGTGAGGCCCTGTCTGGAGGCGCTGCCCGAGCGGGAGCGCACCATCCTCTATCTGCGCTTCTTCCGGGGTATGACGCAGAGCGGGATCGCCGAGCAGCTCGGCATATCGCAGATGCACGTGTCCCGGCTGCTGAGCGGCTGCTTCGACCGGCTCCGCGAGGAACTGCTCACCGAGTCCGGCTGAGCCGCTCCCGTAGCCCCCGTACCGCCGCGCCTTTCACTCTTTCGGGCGAGAGCCGCCCGCCTTCGTGACGACCTGGACATGCTGCGTGGCCGGGGGATGTCGCCGCACATCAGGGCCTTCCCGCGGGGTAGTCGGGAGGCAGCCGACCCCTTTCCGGCCGGACACTGGTCGAGACCGGTGGCCGCCGGGCCCCGAGAGCAGGACGCGACCGTCATGAATCACCACACACCCGTCAGCGGTGGATCGAGGAAGAAGAAGGACACCGTCTCGACGCAGTCCGTCTCCGGCGCCCCCTGCTGGGTGAGCCTGACCAGCCGCGACCTCGACGCCACCGAGGAGTTCTACAGCGCGGTGCTCGGCTGGCGCTGGCGCGACGCCCGCCTCGGCGACCACTTCCGGATCGCGCTGGCGGACGGTGTGCCGATCGCCGGGATCGCCGCCGTCGCCGGGATGTGGCAGACCGCGGTGGCCTGGACCCCCTACTTCGCCGTCCCCGACGCGGACGTGGCGGTCGCGCGGGTCCGGGAGCGCGGCGGCACGGCGGCCGTGGGCCCGCTGTCCTTCCCGCCCGGCCGGGGCGCGCTGCTCGCCGACCGGGACGGGGCGACCTTCGGCATCTGGCAGGGCGAGCTGTTCTCCGACTGGGAGTCCTGGCGCCGCTCCGCCCCCGCCTTCATCCGCCTGCACACCCGCAACGCCTTCGACGCGGCGATCTTCTACGGTGAGGTGCTGGACTGGGCCACCGGGAAGCCGGGCTGCTGCGAGGTCGAGTACGAGGGCGGCGAGGTGGTGCTGCGCAGCCAGGGCACCGTGGTGGCGCGGATCGACTCCGGCGCGGTGGAGGCGGCCCCGGACCCCTCGGTGCGGCCGCACTGGCAGATCCACTTCTCCGTCGACGACGTGGCGCGCTGCGCCCGCAGCGCCGAGAAGCACGGCGGCAGCGTGCTGAGCGAGAGCGAGCGGGAGGCGGTCCTGCGGGACCAGGACGGCGCCCAGTTCACGGTCACCGCGCGCGACCCGCGCTGACGGACGGCGAAGAGGGCGCCCACCGGACTCCGGTGGGCGCCCTCTTGTCGTTCCCGCTCAGCCGTCGCGGGACGGCCGGGACAGCAGGATCAGGCTCCGCGACTCGACCCGCAGCCGGGTACCCGCCTTGCGCTCCCGCTCGTCGGGCACACCCTCGGGGTCGGCGGTGTCGATCAGCGTCGTCCAGCGCTCGCCGTACGCGGCGGCGGGCAGCCGGAAGTCGACGGGCTCCCAGAAGCCGTTCAGGAGCAGCAGGAAGGAGTCGTCGACGACCCGCCCGCCGTAGGCGTCCCGCTCGGCGATGGCGTCGCCGTTGAGGAAGACGCCCACCGAGTGCGCGTCGCCGCGCCGCCAGTCCTGGTCGGTCATCTCCCGCGCGTCGGGCCGCAGCCAGATCAGGTCGGGCAGCGGCTGCTTCCGCCGGGTCTCGGTCTCACCCCGGAAGAAGCGGCGCCGGCGCAGCACGGGGTGCTCGGCGCGCAGGCCGATCAGGCGCCGGGTGAAGTCGACGAGGGCGCGCTGCTCGTCGGTGAGGTCCCAGTCGATCCAGGAGATCTCGTTGTCCTGGCAGTAGGCGTTGTTGTTGCCGCGCTGGGTGCGGCCGAGTTCGTCGCCGTGGCCGAGCATCGGGATGCCCTGGCTGAGCAGCAGGGTGGCCAGCAGGTTGCGCTGCTGGCGGGCCCGCAGTTCGAGCACGGCCGGGTCGTCGGTGTCGCCCTCGGCGCCGCAGTTCCAGGACCGGTTGTCGCTCTCGCCGTCCCGGTTGCCCTCGCCGTTGGCCTCGTTGTGCTTGTCGTTGTACGACACGAGGTCGCGCAGGGTGAACCCGTCGTGCGCGGTGACGAAGTTGACGCTGGCCCGCGGCCGGCGCCGGCTGGCCTGGTAGAGGTCGGAGGAACCGGTGAGCCGGGACGCGAACTCGCCCAGCGAGCCGGGCTCGGCCCGCCAGAAGTCCCGTACGGCGTCCCGGTACTTGCCGTTCCATTCCGACCAGAGCTGGGGGAAGTTGCCGACCTGGTAGCCGCCCTCCCCCAGGTCCCAGGGCTCGGCGATGAGCTTGACCCGGCTGATCACCGGGTCCTGCTGGATCAGGTCGAAGAACGCCGACAGCCGGTCCACCTCGTGGAACTGCCGGGCCAGGGTCGCCGCGAGGTCGAAGCGGAACCCGTCGACATGCATCTCGGTCACCCAGTACCGCAGCGAGTCCATGATGAGCTGGAGCACGTAGGGGTGCCGCATCAGCAGGCTGTTGCCGGTGCCCGTGGTGTCGTAGTAGTGCGCCCAGTCGCCGTCGACCAGGCGGTAGTACGAGGCGTTGTCGATGCCCCGGAAGGAGAGGGTGGGGCCCATCTCGTTGCCCTCGGCGGTGTGGTTGTAGACCACGTCGAGGATGACTTCGAGGCCGGCCGCGTGCATCGCCTTGACCATGGCCTTGAACTCGTTGACCTGCTGGCCGCGCGAGCCGAGGGCGGCGTAGGCGTTGTGCGGAGCGAAGAAGCCGATGGTGTTGTAGCCCCAGTAGTTGGAGAGCCCCCGGTCGCGCAGCACACCGTCCTGCGCGAACTGGTGGACCGGCATCAGCTCGACCGCGGTGACGCCGAGCGAGGTCAGATGCCCGGTGACGGCGGGGTGCGCCAGCCCGGCGTAGGTGCCGCGCAGCCGCTCCGGCACGTCCGGGTGGGTCCGGGTCAGCCCGCGCACATGGGTCTCGTAGATGACGGACTCGGAGTAGGGGTGCCCCGGCGGGCGGTCGTCGCCCCAGTCGAAGTAGGGATCGGTGACCACGCCCAGCATCGAGTGCCCGGCGCTGTCGCCGGGCGCCGGTCCGTGCGGGTCGCGCTCGTACAGCGAGGGGTCGTTGTCCATCTGGCCGTCGACGGCGCGCGCGTAGGGGTCCAGCAGCAGCTTGGCCGGGTTGCAGCGGTGGCCGAGGGAGGGCTGCCAGGGACCGTGCACCCGGTACCCGTAGCGCTGACCCGGCCCGACCTCCGGCAGATACCCGTGCCACACGAACCCGTCGACCTCGTGGAGGGGTACGGGCGTCTCGGCGCCCGAGTCGTCGACGAGGACCAGCTCCACGCGCTCGGCGACCTCGCTGAACAGCGCGAAGTTGGTGCCCTGACCGTCGTAGGAGGCGCCCAACGGATAGGGGTGCCCGCTCCACACGGGCACCCCCTTCCGGGACTTCCTGGCCGTCACCGGGCGCCCGCCAGCGTGCCGGCGGGTACTTCGGCGACGCCTGCGGGCACCGGGGCCGCCCGGGGTACGCGCAGCATCCGGCGGATGTGCGGCGAGGGAGCGGTCGGGACCAACGGGACCCGCTGGTCGGCACGGGCACGCTGCGAGAACCAGATGATCCTGGCCCCGGTCTCGGTGGCGCAGCAGCCCCACCCGTCGCTCATCGCGGCGATGTCCGCGAGGCAGGCGCGCAGACCCTCGTCCGGGCCGAGGTCGCGGTCGCCGCCGCCGATGGCGGTGATGAGGTGCTGACCGTTCCACCACATCTCGATCGAGGTGGTGGTGTCCGGGGCGTGCTGGTCGATGGCGCGCAGCAGAATCTCGGTGCCGCGGCGGACGGGGTCCACGAGATTGTCGAGGTCCCAGTGACTGAGGTGGGCGGCCAGGATGCGGCTGACCTGTCCCACGCGTTCCGGGCTGACTTCCACGTCGAGGTGGTAGTAGCGAGGCACTGCGGTCTCCATTGTCGCTTGCTCCTCACCGGCGAAGCTCCTGCTCCACGGCCGTCCGACGGGATCACCGGACACTCAGCGTGAACGCCAGTCGCTTCTGAGTCATCATCCACAGTGCGGCTGCTACGCCATTCGTGCAACACGAGCATCACGAACGGCGGGGTCGTTGAAGCTCCAACAGGACGGAGTGTGTTTACACGTGCACCATGAGTGAAAGCCCTCGATCGCCGTAACGGTTCCGCGCCCTTCCGTGCTCGGACACCACCCGACCGTCGGGAACGCGACGTCGAGAGCCGTGGAAGGTGAAGGGGACCATGCTGCTACCCGCCAAGGCCGAAGTGGCCCGGCAGTTGCGGCGTTACCGGGCGTGGGAGCGCGTGATGCTCGCCTCGCCCCACGACCGCACGGTCCGGAGCACCTTCGAGGACTCGGGCTACACGTTGTGCGTGTTGATGGGAAAACGCTGCGCCAGGGAGGCGGCGGACGCCGCGGAGCGGTATCTGCGCTCCACCCCGCCCGGCCGGCTGAGCGAGCAGGACGGGCGGCCGCAGCCCGGACGGGCCGCGCGACGCGCGCAGTCACCGGAGCGGCGATCCACGGCGCCAAGCCCCTGACCTGGCACCGTACATGGCGTTCCCCTACGGGACGGCACCTGCCGGCCCCGTATCCAGGACCGCGAAGCCGGGCCCCGTGTGCCCGGCTTCGCGCACGGCGGAGGTGAGATCCATGCGCAGGACCCCGGCCATCGGCCGCGTACCGGTACGTGATGTCCGGCCGGCCGTGGAGTGCGGCAGGCGCCCGGCGAAGGCGGTGGCCGGGGAGACGTTCCAGGTGACCGCGACCGTGTTCCGCGAGGGACACGACGCGGTGGGCGCCAATGTGGTCCTGCGCGATCCCAAGGGGCGGCGCGGCCCGTGGACCCCGATGCGTGAGCTGTCCCCCGGCAGCGACCTGTGGGGCGCGGACATCACCCCGGACGCCACCGGCCGCTGGACCTACCGCGTGGAGGCGTGGTCCGACCCGATCGCCACCTGGCGGCACGCGGCCGGCATCAAGATCCCGGCCGGGATCGACACCGGCCTGGTGCTGGAGGAGGGCGCGGAGCTCTACGAGCGCGCGGCCGCCGGAGCGCCCAGGGGCCCGGAGCGCGACCTCGTCCTGGCCGCCGCCCACGCCCTCGGCGACGACACCCTCTCGGTGAACCACCGTCTGAAGGACGCCCTGAGCCCGGAGGTGGCGGAGGTCCTGGCCCGGTACCCTCTGCGGGACCTCGTGACCGCCTCGGACCCCATGCCGCTGCTGGTGGAGCGCGAGCGCGCCCTGTACGGCTCCTGGTACGAGTTCTTCCCCCGCTCCGAGGGCACGGTCGACCAGCCGCACGGCACGTTCCGTACGGCGGAGAAGCGTCTTGAGGCCGTCGCGGAGATGGGTTTCGACGTGGTGTACCTCCCGCCGATCCACCCGATCGGGACCACGCACCGCAAGGGCCGCAACAACACGTTGACCGCGACCCCGGACGACGTCGGTGTCCCGTGGGCGATCGGTTCTCCCGAGGGCGGTCACGACGCGGTCCACCCCGACCTCGGCACCCTGGACGATTTCGACCATTTCGTGGGCCGGGCAAGGGAGTTGGGGCTCGAAGTCGCCCTGGACTTCGCGTTGCAGTGCTCCCCGGACCATCCGTGGGTGGAGAAGCACCCGCAGTGGTTCCACCACCGCCCCGACGGCACCATCGCCTACGCCGAGAACCCGCCGAAGAAGTACCAGGACATCTACCCCGTCGCCTTCGACGCCGACATGGACGGCCTGGTCACCGAGACCGTGCGGGTCCTGCGGCACTGGATGGAGCACGGCGTCCGCATCTTCCGCGTCGACAACCCCCACACCAAGCCCGTGGTGTTCTGGGAGCGCGTGATCGGGGAGATCAACCGCGCCGACCCCGACGTCATCTTCCTGGCGGAGGCGTTCACCCGCCCCGCGATGATGCACACCCTCGCCCAGATCGGCTTCCAGCAGTCCTACACCTACTTCACCTGGCGCAACAGCAAGCAGGAGCTGACGGAGTACCTCACCGAGCTCTCGGGGGAGGCGGCCGCCTACATGCGGCCCAACTTCTTCGCCAACACCCCCGACATCCTGCCCGGCTACCTCCAGCAGGGCGGGCGACCCGCTTTCGAGGTGCGCGCGATCCTCGCGGCGACCCTCTCCCCCACATGGGGCATCTACAGCGGCTACGAGCTGTGCGAGAACCAGGCGCTTCAGCCCGGCGGCGAGGAGTACCTGAACTCCGAGAAGTACCAGCTCAAGCCCAGGGACTGGGAGGCGGCCGCCCGCGAGGGCCGCACGATCGCGCCCCTCGTCACCCGCCTCAACGAGATCCGCCGCAGGCACCCCGCACTCCACCGTCTGCGCAATCTCAGCTTCCACCGGACCGACAACGACTCGGTGCTCGCCTTCAGCAAGCGCACCGGCGACGACACGGTCCTCGTGGTCGTCAGTCTCGACCCGCACCACACCCAGGAGGCCACCGTCTCGCTGGACCTGCCGCGACTCGGCCTGGACTGGGACGACACCCTGTCCGTGCACGACGAACTGACGGGCGAGACCTACCACTGGGGCCGCGACAACTACGTCCGCCTCAGCCCCGGCCGCGCCCCCGCGCACGTCCTGCGTGCCGAGCCGGCGACGTCACAGATCGGAGGGCCTTCAGCGTCATGACCGTGAACGAACCCGTGCCGGACACTTTCGAGGACACTCCGGCCAAGGACCGGGACCCCGAGTGGTTCAAGCGCGCCGTCTTCTATGAAGTGCTGGTCCGTTCCTTCCACGACAGCGACGGCGACGGTGTCGGCGATCTGAAGGGTCTGACCGCCAAGCTCGACTATCTCCAGTGGCTCGGCGTGGACTGCCTCTGGCTCCCGCCGTTCTTCAAGTCCCCGCTGCGTGACGGGGGTTACGACGTAGCGGACTACACCTCCGTCCTTCCCGAGTTCGGGGACCTCGCCGACTTCGTGGAATTCGTGGACGCGGCCCACCAGCGGGGCATGCGGGTCATCATCGACTTCGTCATGAACCACACCAGTGACCAGCACCCGTGGTTCCAGGAGTCCCGCACCAACCCCGAGGGCCCGTACGGCGACTACTACATGTGGGCCGACGACGACAAGCAGTACCAGGACGCCCGGATCATCTTCGTCGACACCGAGGTCTCCAACTGGACCTTCGACCCGGTGCGCGGACAGTACTTCTTCCACCGCTTCTTCTCGCACCAGCCGGACCTGAACTACGAGAACCCGGCCGTCCAGGAGGAGATCCTGGCCGCCCTCCGGTTCTGGCTGGACCTCGGCATCGACGGGTTCCGGCTGGACGCGGTGCCGTACCTGTACGCGGCCGAGGGCACCAACTGCGAGAACCTGCCCGCCTCCCACGCCTTCCTCAAGCGCGTCCGGAGCGAGATCGACGCCCAGTACCCGGACACCGTGCTGCTGGCGGAGGCCAACCAGTGGCCGGAGGACGTGGTCGACTACTTCGGCGACTACTCCACCGGCGGCGACGAATGCCACATGGCGTTCCACTTCCCGGTCATGCCCCGCATCTTCATGGCCGTACGACGGGAATCCCGCTACCCGGTCTCGGAAATCCTCGCCAAGACCCCGGCGATCCCCACCAACTGCCAGTGGGGCATCTTCCTGCGCAACCACGACGAGCTCACCCTCGAGATGGTCACCGACGAGGAACGCGACTACATGTGGGCCGAGTACGCCAAAGACCCGCGTATGCGCGCCAACATCGGCATCCGCCGCCGCCTCGCCCCCCTGCTCGACAACGACCGCAACCAGATCGAGCTCTTCACCGCCCTGCTGCTCTCCCTGCCGGGCTCGCCGATCCTCTACTACGGCGACGAGATCGGCATGGGCGACAACATCTGGCTCGGTGACCGCGACGCCGTCCGCACCCCCATGCAGTGGACCCCCGACCGCAACGCGGGCTTCTCCTCCTGCGACCCCGGCCGGCTCTTCCTGCCCACCATCATGGACCCGGTCCACGGCTACCAGGTCACCAACGTCGAAGCCTCCATGTCCTCGCCGTCCAGCCTCCTGCACTGGACCCGCCGCATGATCGAGATCCGCAAGCAGAACCCCGCCTTCGGGCTGGGTTCGTACACGGAACTCCCCTCGTCCAACCCGGCGGTGCTGGCCTTCCTCCGCGAACACGGCGACGACCTGGTGCTGTGCGTGCACAATTTCTCCCGGTTCGCGCAGCCCACCGAACTCGACCTGCGGGCCTTCGACGGGCGGCACCCGGTGGAGCTGATCGGCGGGGTGAAGTTCCCGGCCATCGGCGAGCTGCCGTACCTGCTGACCCTCGCGGGCCACGGTTTCTACTGGTTCCGGCTCACCCGACCCGCATCCCGCATCGGCCGCCGCCGCTGAGCGCCCGGCGCCGAGGAAAGGACGCGTCACCATGCCGAAGACCATCACCCTCAGCCCCCCGGCGGCGACCGGTGCCGACGGACTCCTGGCCTCGCTCGGCGGCCTGCTGCGCGAATGGCTGCCCCGGCAGCGCTGGTTCGCGGGCAAGGACCGCCCGGCCACCGATCTGTCGGTGCTGTCCGTCACCGAGCTGTTCCCGGGCTGCCTGCACCTGCTGGTGAACGCCTCGCACGCACCCGTGCCCACGCCCGGCGGCACTCCCCCGCCCGGCGACTGCTACCAACTGCTGCTCGGGCTGCGCGAGCGGCCCGCGCAGGGCCTCCACCGGGCCTGCATCGGACGCGCCGAGCAGGGCCCGCTGGCCGGGTTCACCGTGTACGACGCGCTGCACGACCCGCGCTGCGCGCACCTGCTGCTGGAGCGGCTGCGGCAGCCCGGCCAGGCGGGGCCGCTGCGCTTCGAGGTGGACGAGGCCGCCGAGGTGCCCGGCGGCCTCGCGCCCCGGCTGCTGACCAGTGAGCAGTCCAACTCGTCGATCGTGTACGGCGACGCGTACATCCTGAAGCTGTTCCGCCGTATCCAGCCGGGCGTCAATCCGGATCTGGAGGTGCCGCAGGCGCTGGCCGCGCAGGGGTGTGCGCGGGTGCCCGCGCCGGTCGCGTGGTTCTGCACCACCGCACCGCGCCCGGCCACGCTGGGCGTGCTCCAGCCGTTCCTGCCGGACGCGGTCGACGGCTGGGAGCTGGCGCTCGGTGCGCTGGCCCGGGGAGACGACTTCACCACCGAGGCGAGCGAGCTGGGCGGCGCCATGGCCGAGGTGCACCTCGCGCTGGCCGGGGCGTTCCCGGCGGCCGGCGGGGACGAGAACGGCGTCACGGTGGACGCGATGTGCGTGCGGCTGGACGCGGCGGCGCGGGCGGTGCCCGGGCTGCGGCCCTATGTGCCGGGCCTCAGGGCGGCGTTCGGGGCGCTGGCCGCCCGCGACTCGGGTCCGGCCGCCCAGCGCGTCCACGGGGACCTGCACCTCGGTCAGGTGCTGCGGGCCGGGGCCGACTGGTTCGTCATCGACTTCGAGGGCGAGCCCTCCCGTCCGCTCGCCGAGCGGCGGACCGCGCAGTCCCCGGTGCGTGACATCGCCGGGATGCTGCGCTCCTTCGACTACGCGGCCCGGCAGCGCCGCCCCTGGCGGCCCGAGTGGGCGAGCCGCTGCCGGGAGGCGTTCTGCGCGGGCTACGCGGCCCGCGCGGGCTGGGACCCACGCAAGGAGCACGCGCTGCTGCGCGCGCACGAGACGGACAGGGCGGTGTACGAGGTGCTGTACGAGGCGAGACACCGGCCGGACTGGCTTCCGGTCCCGATGGCGGCCATCGAGCGGCTCGCCGAGTGGAGAGGCTGAACCATGGCACTGCGCGACACTTCGCTGCCCGAGACCTCGGGCCCCGTCCGCGCCCCGGGCAGCGCGCTCGTGGGCGAGGAGCGCGACCGCCTGCTGGGCGGCGCGCATCACGACCCGCACTCCCTGCTGGGCGCCCACCCGGTGCCGGGCGGCGTCCTCTTCCGTGCCCTGCGCCCGAACGCGCGGGAGGTGAGCGTCCTGGCGGACGGGGTGTGCTCGCCGCTCACCTCCGAGGGCGACGGTCTCTTCTCGGCCCTGCTGCCGTACCCGGAGATCCCCGCCTACGAGCTGGTGGTGGTCTACGAGGACGGCGAGCAGAGGGTGCACGACCCGTACCGTTTCGCGCCCGCGCTCGGTGAGCTGGACCTGCACCTGATCCGGGAGGGCCGGCACGAGGAGCTGTGGAAGGCGCTGGGCGCCGAGCCGATGACCCACGAGGGCGTCGCGGGCACCCGGTTCACCGTGTGGGCGCCGAACGCCCAGGGCGTGCGGCTGGCCGGGGAGTTCACCTTCTGGGACGGCACTCAGTACCCGATGCGCTCGCTGGGCGCGGCCGGGGTGTGGGAGGTGTTCCTGCCGGGGATCGGTGAGGGCGCGAGGTACAAGTTCGAGATCACCTCGAGGTACGGCCACCGGTTCCTGAAGGCGGACCCGATGGCCCGCCTCACCGAGGTCCCGCCGGACACCGCCTCGGTCGTCACCTCCTCCCGCTACGCGTGGGACGACGCCGAGTGGATGGCGCACCGGGGCGACACCCCGGTGCACCAGGCTCCGATGTCGGTGTACGAGGTGCATCTGCCGTCCTGGCGGCCGGGGCTGACCTACCGCGAGCTGGCCGAGGAACTGCCCGCCTACGTACGGGACCTGGGCTTCACGCATGTCGAGCTGATGCCGGTGGCCGGGCACCCGTTCAGCGGGTCGTGGGGCTACCAGGTCACCTCGTACTACGCGCCCACCCCGCGGCTCGGGTCGCCGGACGACTTCAAGTTCCTGGTGGACGCGCTGCACCGGGCGGGCATCGGCGTGATCATGGACTGGGTGCCGGCCCACTTCCCGAAGGACGACTGGGCGCTGGCCCGGTTCGACGGGGACCCGCTGTACGAGCCCGGGGACTCCCGGCGGGCGGAGCACCCGGACTGGGGGACCTACGAGTTCGACTTCGGCCGGACCGAGGTGCGCAACTTCCTGGTCGCCAACGCGGTGTACTGGTGCGAGGAGTTCCACATCGACGGGCTCCGCGTGGACGCGGTCGCCTCGATGCTCTACCTCGACTACTCGCGGGACTCCGGGCAGTGGGCGCCGAACGTCTTCGGCGGGCGCGAGGACCTGGACGCCGTGGCGTTCCTCCAGGAGATGAACGCGACCGTGTACCGGCGCTGCCCGGGTGTGGTGACCATCGCCGAGGAGTCGACGGCGTGGGAGGGCGTGACCCGGCCGACCGACAGCGGCGGTCTCGGGTTCGGGCTGAAGTGGAACATGGGCTGGATGCACGACTCGCTGGAGTACGTGCAGAAGGAGCCGGTGCACCGCAAGTACCACCACCACGACATGACCTTCTCGATGGTGTACGCCTACAGCGAGAACTACGTGCTGCCCATCTCCCACGACGAGGTGGTGCACGGCAAGCAGGCCCTGGTGTCGAAGATGCCGGGCGACTGGTGGCAGCGGCGCGCGAACCACCGGGCCTACCTGGGCTTCATGTGGGCCCACCCCGGCAAGCAGCTCCTGTTCATGGGGCAGGAGTTCGCACAGGGTGCGGAGTGGTCGGAGAAGCACGGGCCGGAGTGGTGGCTGCTGGCCGACGACTACCACTCGGCGGCCGACCACCGGGGCATGCGGGACCTGGTGCGGGACCTGAACACGGTGTACCGGGACGCCCTGGCGCTGTGGCAGCGGGACACCGATCCGGGCGGCTTCCAGTGGTCGATGTGCGACGCGGCCGACGACAACGTCTTCGCGTTCGTCCGGTACGCCGAGGACGGCACCCCCCTGCTGGCGGTGTCCAACTTCTCGCCCGTGGTCCGGGAGGACTACCGGCTCTGGGCGCCCGAGCAGGTGGCCGCCTGGCAGGAGGTGCTCAACACCGACGCGGTCCGGTACGGCGGGAGCGGCGTCCAGACGGGTGACCCGGGCAAGCTCTGCCCGGAGGAGGGCCGGCTGCGGCTGACGCTGCCGCCGCTCGCCACGGTCTGGCTCGCGCCCGCCCACTGAGCCCGCCGCGACCGGCGCCCGACGAGGGGCGGCCGGGGGTCACGACACCCCCCGGCCGCCCCTCTCGGCGTGTCCCGGCGACGGCGCCGATACCCGTACGGAACGGCGGCACCCGGGACCCACCGGACACCCGCAGGTCATCAGGGGATCACGACTTTCTCCTTCCCCGCACCGAAACCGCTTCCCCGCGCTACATTCGTGCACCGCCGACACAGAGCCGATCGGCGGGGTCACCCTCCGTACTTCCAGGAGCAGCGCATGCGCGACGTCGCCTCCGCTCCGGCAGCGTTCCCTCCGCCCACCGGCGGGCTCGCCGACATCGTCTTCGACAGGGCCGAGGCGAACCCCCGGCTCCCGGTGCTCGCCCGGCACGCGCAGGGTTCCTCCGGCGGCTGGGAGACCATCACGGCCGGCCGGCTCAGGGACGAGGTGCTCGGACTGGCCAAGGGGCTGGTGGCCACCGGGATCTCGCCGGGCCACCGGGTCGCCCTGATGGCCCGCAACCGCTACGAGTGGACGGTGCTGGCCCACGCGCTGTGGACCGTGGGCGCGGAGATCGTCCCGATCCATCCGACGTCCTCGCGGGACCAGGTGGAGTGGATGCTCCGGGACGCGGGGTGCGTGGCCGTGGCGGTCGAGGACGAACTCGGCGTGATGACGGTCGGCACCGTGTGCGCGGCGCTTCCCCGCCTCAGGCACGTCTGGCAACTGGACGCGGGCGCGTTGCCCGAACTCACCGAGCGGGGGGTGGACATCCCGCTGACCACCGTGGAGTCGCTGCGCCGGATCGTACTGCCCGACTCCACCGCGGCGGTCACCTACACCTCCGGCGCCACCGGCCGCCCGATGGGCTGCGCGCTCAGCCACCGCGGACTCGCCTACCCCTGTGACGTGCTGCTGGCCGGCTGGGGCCACACGGCGGCGCAGCCGGGCGAGCAGCCCTCGGTACTGGCGTTCCTGCCGTTCTCGCACGTCTACGGGATCATGATCCAGACGATGTGCCTGCGGGGCGGGTTCCTGATGGCGCACGAGCCGGAGGTGTCCGAGGAAGCGCTCGCCTCGGCGCTGAGCACCTTCAGGCCGACATATCTCTACGGCGTCCCGTCGGTGTTCGAGAAGCTGTACAAGACGTTCCTGAGGACGGCTCAGCAGGCCGGGCGGGGCGCGCTGTTCGAGCGGGCGGCACAGACCGCGCGGGACTTCGCGGAGGCCGAGGAGCGCGCCCGGCTCGGCATCGGTACGGGCCCAGGACTGGATCTGCGGCTCCAACACGCCCTGTACGAGCGGACGGTGTACCGCAAGCTCCGCTCGGCGCTCGGCGGCCGAGCCCGGCGGGGCACCTCGGGCGGGTCCTCCCTGAGCCGTGAACTGTCGCTGTTCTTCGAGGGCATCGGCCTGTACATCCACGACGGGTACGGGCTGACGGAGACCTCCGGCGGGATCACGATGCAGCCGCTGGGCCGGGAGAAGTCGGGGACGGTGGGCGTCCCGCTGCCGGGCACCGAGGTCCGGGTGGCGGAGGACGGCGAGATCCTGGTGCACGGCCCGTCCGTGTTCCAGGGCTACATCGGCGACGAGGCGCGTACCCGGAGTGTGCTGCGCGGGGGCTGGCTGTCGACCGGTGACATCGGGCGGCTGGACCGGGAGGGGTACCTGACCATCACCGGCCGCAAGAAGGACCTCATCGTCACCTCCAGCGGCAAGAGTGTGGCGCCCGCCCCGCTGGAGCAGCGGCTGCGGATGCACCCGTTGATCCACCAGGCGGTGGTGGTCGGCGAGGACCGGCCCTGTATGGGCGCCCTGATCACCCTGGACCCGGATTTCCTCTCGCACTGGCGGGCAGCCCTGGCGCTGCAGGGCGACTTCGAGGGGCGGGAGAGCCGGGAGGAGAGCGCGCTGCGCGAGGAGCTGGCCCGTGCCGTGGCGGCGGCCAACAGCACGGTGTCGCGTGCCGAGTCGATCCGGGTCTACCGGGTCGTCCAGGAGCCGTTCGCCCCGGACAACGGTCTGCTGACGCCGTCGCTGAAGCTGCGCCGGGACGTGATCGCGCGGCACTACGCGGCCGAGATCGACGCGATGTACACGGCTCGTTCGCGAGCCGCGCGGGGCGGACGGAGCCCGGAGCCGGCGGACTGGGACGAGCCGGACGACGTGTTCCGGTGAGCCGCTCGACCGTTGGGTGGCACGATCACGCGTAATCCGCGTCGCGCTGGGAACCCGCCCTGGTGAACTGACCAGCGACGATGACCGCCCCGGAGTGCGAGGCCCGTATCCGGGCCGCTCCGGGAGACGGGGCCGGGGAATGCGAGATGGCGACAGAGCGGCGTTGGGACGGCACACCTCCCTCCGAGAGAGCGCACGAGCGCGCCTACTGCTTTCCCGGCGAACTTCCGAACGTCACGGGCGCGCGGCTGGCCGCCGAGGAGTTCCTGCGCGGGCTGGCCCGGGAGGCTCCGCCCAGCGCGCCGGAGTACTGGGACGACATCCTGCTGGTGGTGACGGAGCTGGCGGCGAACGCGGTCCAGTTCGCGCCGGGGCCGTTCGGGCTGCGGATGCGGCGCACCTTCGACGGGGTGCACGTCACCCTGCACGACACCAGCACGGTGGTGCCCGAGCCGCGCCCGTTCAGGCCGAGTTCGGGCGGCGGGGGCATCGGCTGGCATCTGGTGCACACCCTGTGCGACCAGGTCAGCGTGGTGGTGGTCGCGGACGGCAAGGACATCCACGTCTTCCTGCCCTGGTGAGGGCGCCGGAAGGTGTACCGGTGCGGAATCGGGTTACTCCGGTGCGTGGAGGGGCAGGCTGCTGCCCACGCGTTCGCCGCCGGGCGCTTCCGACTGGCGGAACGGCTCGGAGCACGGTGGGATCGGGTGTGGTGGCAGTGGTCCCGGGCATGCGAACGGCGTCCATCCGGACCGACGGGAGCCGCAGAAGGGAACAACACCGTGACACGACGACCCAGGATTCTGGTGATCGGCGCCGGCTTCGCCGGAGTCGAGTGCGTCCGCCGGCTGGAGCGCAAACTCGGCCCCGACGAGGCGGATGTCGCCCTGGTGACGCCGTTCTCCTACCAGCTCTACCTTCCGCTGCTGCCCCAGGTCGCCTCCGGCGTGCTGACGCCGCAGTCGATCGCCGTCTCGCTGCGCCGCAGCAAGAAGTACCGCACCCGGATCATTCCGGGCGGGGCGATCGGGGTGGATCTGGAGGCGAAGGTGTGCGTCATCCGCACCATCACCGACGAGATCGTCAACGAGCCCTACGACTACCTGGTGCTGGCGCCGGGCAGCGTGACCCGCACCTTCGACATCCCCGGTCTCGCCGAGCACGCCTTCGGGATGAAGACGCTCGCGGAGGCCGCGTACATCCGTGACCACGTCATCTCGCAGCTCGACCTCGCGGACGCCAGCGACGACCCCGAGGAGCGGGCGGCACGGCTGCAGTTCGTGGTGGTCGGCGGCGGTTACGCGGGCACGGAGACGGCGGCCTGCCTCCAGCGGCTCACCCACGCGGCGGTCCGGCGCTATCCGCGGCTGGACCCGAGCCTGATCCGCTGGCATCTGATCGACATCGCGCCGAAGCTGATGCCGGAGCTGGGCGACCGCCTCGGCAAGCAGGCGCTGAAGATCCTGCGCGACCGGGGCATCGACGTCTCCCTCGGCGTCTCCGTGGCCAAGGTGACGGAGGACGAGGTCACCTTCACCGACGGCCGGGTCATCCCGTCGCACACCCTGATCTGGACGGCCGGCGTGGTCGCGAGCCCCCTGATCGGCACGATGGACGCGGAGACGGTGCGCGGTCGGCTCGCGGTGACCCCGGAGATGACCGTGCCGGGCCACGACGGCGTGTTCGCGCTCGGCGACGCGGCTGCCGTACCGGACCTCGCCAAGGGCGAGAAGGGCGCGATCTGCCCGCCCACCGCGCAGCACGCCATGCGGCAGGGCCCGAAGGTGGCGGACAACATCATCCACTCGCTGCGCGGCGAGCCGCTGGAGGCGTACGTCCACAAGGACCTCGGTCTGGTGGTGGACCTCGGCGGCAAGGACGCGGTGTCCCGGCCGCTCGGGATCGAGCTGCGCGGCATCCTCGCCCAGGCCGTGGCGCGCGGCTACCACTGGTCCGCGCTGCGCACCGGGGTCGCCAAGGCACGGGTGCTGGTCAACTGGCTGCTGAACGCCGTCGCCGGGGACGACTTCGTCCGTACGGGCTTCCAGGCCCGCAAGCCCGCCCAGCTCAAGGACTTCGAGTACACGGACTCCTATCTGACGCCGGACCAGGTCCGCGAAGAGGTGCGGAAGGCCGAGGCGGAGGGCAAGGTGCGGGGGAAGGTGACCGGCGGCTGAGCCGGGTGGACCGGGTCGCCGGAGGCCGCCGTCCCGTCGCGGGGGCGGCGGCCTCCGGCGGCTCGCGGCCCGTTATTCCGGGGGGGCGCGGGCGCGCCGGGCTCATCTCCGCTGGCCAGCGGTGAGCCAGGCGGGGCGTCGTGACATCCTGGGTCCTAGATCGTGGTCCGGCACGGGAGAGAGAGCACGGCGGCGTGAAGGCAAGGGGACGGGCGCTTCTGGTACGGCTGTGGGACCGGCTCGCCGCGTCCGATCCGGGACTGCTGCGGCTGATCGCGGGGCTGCGCACGGTGGCCGCGATCGCCCTCACCCTGATCCTGCTCGCGTCGCTGCGCTTCCCGGTCCCCCAGTTGGTCGCGGGCGCGATGGCGGCGATGGCCGCGACCTTCGCCGTCCGGGAGACGGACCGCAGCAAGCAGGCCGTCACGGTGGCGCTGTCCCTGCCGGTGGCGCTGGCCGCGGTGTCGGCGGGGGCGGTGCTGAACCGCTGGCCGCTGGTCAGCGACATCTCCTTCCTGGTGATCATCTTCGCGGCCGTCTACGGGCGCCGGTTCGGCGACCGGGCCACCGGGCTCGGGCTGATCGGCTTCCAGGTCTACTTCCTGTCGCTGTTCGTGCGGGCGACGCCGTCGATGCTGCCGTCGCTGTACATCGTGATCACGGTGGCCGTGGGGTGCAGCGCGTTCGCGCGCTTCGTGCTGATGCCGCAGACGGAGGCGGGCACGCTCGACCGGCTGCGGCGGGCCTTCCGGGCCCGGCTGGGGCAGTTGCTGGGCACGCAGATCGAGCTGCTGGACGCGGGCCCGGACGAGGTGGACAAGGTCGTGGAGGACCTGCGCACCGGTACGGCCCGGCTGCACGAGACGGCGCTGATGATCCAGGGCCGGCTGGAGCGGGGCACCTCCGACGACGCGATGGCCCGGTTGGTGCAGCGGCGGGTCGCGGACGCCGAGATCGCCGCCGAGCGGCTCGGGCTGATGCTGCTCACGGCGCGCAGCGCCGAGCGGACCGACACCCTCACCCTGCATCTGCCGGGCGCGCCGGTGCCGCCCGGCCGGATGCTGCCGGTCCGGGACCCCGCGACGGAGACGATGCGCCGGGACCTTGAGGCGCTGCGGCTGCTGGTGCTGCGCCCGGTGGGCGAGACGTCCGGGACGGCGCTGGCCCAGGTGCGCAACCGGCTGCTGGGCTACCGCGAGGAGGACAACCTGCCCGACGCGTCCCCGGCCGTGCAGGACGTGTTCCGCGGTATCGGTGAGGCGGCGCGCGCGGTGCTCGGTCTGCGGACCGCGCTGGACGGCCCGCAGGACGAGTCCGACGACACCCCGGCGACCAGCCGGTCCCGCGAGGAGCTGGACGCCGAGGACGCGGCGATCGAGATCAGCGAGGAACCCGACGCGGAGAAGCCCGAGGAGACCGGGCTCCGGCGTCCCACGACGCGGGCGGCCATCCAGGTGGCGGTGGGGGCGTCGCTGGCCATCGTGGGCGGTGAGCTGCTGTCCCACCAGCGCTGGTACTGGGCGGTGCTGACCTGCTGGATCGTGTTCATCAACACCACCTCCACCGGGGAGATCCTCGTGAAGGGCGGCCGGCGGCTGCTCGGCACCGTCCTCGGGGTGGTCGCCGGAATCGGTCTCGCCGGTGCGGTGGGACACCACACGTGGACGGCGTTCGCGCTGGTGCTGCTGTTCGTGTTCGCGATGTTCTACACCGCTCCCCTGTCGTACACGCTGATGTCGTTCTTCGTGACGGCGGCGCTGGGGCTGCTCTACACCCTGCTGAACACGTACAGCGCGTCGGTGCTGGTGCTGCGGGTCGAGGAGACGGCGCTGGGCGCGGCCTGCGGGGTGATCACGGCGGCGGTCGTCCTGCCGGTCCGCACCGACCGGCGAACCAACGAACTGCTGGTGACGGTGCTGGACAAGCTGGCCGAGCTGACGCAGGCGGCCGTGGACCAGCTCAGCGGACGGCCGCACACGGATCTGGTGGACCAGGCCCGCGAGCTGGACCAGGCGCTGGCCGATCTGCACGCCGCGACCAAGCCGCTCACCCACCCGGTCACCCCCTTGCGCTCCCGCCGGGACACCGCGCGGTACGTGGTGGCGCTGCTGGAGACCTGCGCCTACCACGGGCGCGCGCTGGCGGCCACGGCTGAGCTGCTGCCGAGCAACCCGTCGATCGCGGCCGATCCCCGGCTGCGGGGGGTGTGCAGCCGGATCGTGCACAACATCGAGGCGATCGCCGACCACGTCCGCGACCCGCACTCCTCGGCCGCGCTGGAGACCGGCCCGAGCATCGCGTCCATGCTGGAGCCCGGCACCCTGGCCACTCCCCGCTGGGGCCGCGTCACAGACCGCGTCCTGCGCCACCTCCAGCGCCTGGACGAGGCGGTCTCCGGCCTCGCCCGCCCGCTGGGCGTCCCGGTGAAGGTGGAGGCGGCGAAGTAGTGACGGCCGACGGCACACCGGTGATCGCGGCGCACGGTCTGCTGCTGCGGGAGTGGACACCGGCCGATCCGCCCGTCCTGCGCGCACGCTCCAGACGATGGTGGGGACGCGGCCCGGGAAGGGCCGTGTTCAGCGCAGGGGTACGACGGCGGTGACGCACTTGCCGCCTCGCGGGAGTCCGGCCACCCGTATGTCACGGGCGAGGAGGCTGACGATGGGCCAGCCCCGGCCGCCGGTACGGCTCCGGTCCGCCTCGGTTGCCAACCCGGTGGTGGTGTCGGGGAGTTCGTCGCTGCGGTCGCTGACCGAGAGCCGTACGCCGCGGGTGTCCACGTCGACCTCGAAGGAGGTGATGCCGCCGCCGTGCAGGATGGCGTTGGTGGTCAGCTCGGAGGCGACCAGCAGGGCGTCCTCGAGGGTCTCCTCGGCGCAGGTGAGCGCGCGGTCGCGACAGCGTTCGGTCACCGCGCGGCGTACGTCTCTGCGGGCGTCGGCCGGCCGGTACGCCGCGGTCCTGCGGCTCTGCCGGGGCACGGCCGGGGTACTGGTCGCGTGCTGCTCGCACATGGTGTCGTCCCTCCCTGGCGTGGTGCCCGGTCTTTGCGGTGTGCTCCCGGACGGCCGGGGCCTCTTCCTTGCGGCTGACCCCTCGCGGCGATGTCAAACACCGGCTGGCCGCGTGCCTTTACCGGGCGCGGAGGCGGGTAGGAGCCCGGCATGAGCGATGTCGTGGACGCGGACGAACTGTTGCGGCGCATCCGGCGGGGCCGGGATCTGGCCGCCGAGGAGGAACGGGTGTGGCTGGAGCGGGCGCAGAGCCTGACGGCCACCGATCCGGACCGGGCGCGGGAGGCTACCGAGCGCGCGCTGACGTACCAGGTGGTGGCCGGGGTGCTGACGGAGATCGTCGCGCCGGGCAGCCGTCCGGTGGACAGCGGCGGGACGGGAGCGGCGGGAGTGAGCCACGTCACGTGACGCCGGGAGCCATACCGGTCGGACGCCCTGTGGTTTATCGTTCATCCATATCGGGGCGCGCCCCGGACCGTCACCCGTGTGTTCCGCGCGCTTCCGCATCGACTGCCCTGGCTGGTTTCCCCCGTCCAGCCAGGGCTTTTTCCTGCCCTCGGCACGGCGACCCGGCGCGCGGCCGGCTCTTCGAGGTGCCTGCCGCGGCGGCAGCGGCTCCAATGGGCTTAGGGAACCACCCGAACGGCCGCCGGTGAGGAGCCCCGCGTATGACCAAAGCGATCAAATTGCCTACCGCCCTGCCACAGGCCCAGCGGGAACGGCTGATGGAACTGGCCAAGGAGGTCTCCTTCCCGGAGGACACCCGCGTGTTCGAGGCGGGCGGCGTCGCTGACCGGTTCTGGGTGATCCGCTCGGGCGCGGTCTCCCTGGACCAGCAGGTGACCTCCCGGCAGTACATCACCGTGGCCACGCTCGGCGCCGGTGACCTGCTCGGCTGGTCGTGGCTCTTCCCGCCGTACGAGTGGGACTTCGGGGCGGTGGCGTTCAGCAACGTCCGCGCCTACGAGTTCGACGGGCCCTCCGTGCTCGCGCTGTGCGTGGAGGACCCGCTGCTCGGGCTGTCGCTGGTGCGCACGGTGGCCGAGATCCTGGCCCACCGGCTGGAGACGACCCGCGGCAAGCTGATGGACCAGTACGCGATCCGGCGGAGCACCCCGCTGTGAGGGCGGGTCAGATCCGGTAGCGGCGCAGCGCGGGCATGGCGGCGGCCAGTGCCACCATGATGACGACCACCAGCGCCCCACCGCCCGCGACGGCTGCGCGGGTGCCGAAGAGCGACCCCGCGGTGCCGTGCAGCACGTCGGCGAGACGGGGTCCGCCCGCGACGACCACGGTGAAGACGCCCTGCATCCGGCCGCGCATCTCGTCGGTCGCGGCGGAGAGCAGGATGGCGCCCCGGAAGACCATGGAGACCATGTCGGCCACGCCGCCGGCGGCGAGGAAGGCGACGGCCACCCAGAGGTTGCCGCTCAGCCCGAACCCGACGACGGCGAGCCCCCAGCCGACCACCGAGCCGATGACCATGAGGCCGTGCCTGCGGGCCCGCGAGAACACCCCGGAGAACAGCCCGCCCAGCACCGAGCCGACCGGGATGGCGGCGAAGAGCAGCCCGAGCGCGAGCCCCGGGCCCCAGGCGCCGTAGGTCTGCGCGGCCAGCTGGGGGAAGAGGGCGCGGGGCATGCCGAAGACCATGGCGACGATGTCGGCGAGGAAGGACAGCAGCAGCACCTTGCGCCCGGCGATGTACCGGAACCCGGCCGCGATCTCCCGCACCCCGGCACGCCGGGCGGTGGCCTCGCCGAGCGGGGGCAGGGCGGGCAGCCGGAACACCGCCCACACGGTGAAGGTCAGCGCGACGGCGTCGATGAGGTACAGCTCGGGCAGTCCGATGACCGGTATCAGCACGCCGGCGAGCAGCGGGCCGGCGACCAGCCCGATTTGCATGACGGTGGTGCCGAGCGCGTTGGCCGCGGGCAGTTCCCCGGCCGGGACCAGCCGGGCGACCGAGGCGCTGCGGGCGGGCTGGTTGAGGCCGAAGAACGCCTGCTGGGCGGCGAGCAGGACCATCAGCACGGGCACCGAGTCGAGGCCGCTGACGGCCTGGGCCCAGAACAGCAGCGAGGTCACGGCGATGCCGATGTTGGTGACCAGCAGCAGCTTGCGCCGGTCCACGGTGTCCGCGACGGCTCCGCCCCACAGCGCGAAGACCACCATGGGCACGAGCCCGGCGAGGCTGGCGTAGCCGACCCAGGCCGAGGACTGGGTGATGTCGTAGATCTGCTTGGGTACGGCGACCGCGGTGAGCTGGCTGCCGACGGCGGTGACGATGGTCGACGACCACAGGCGCCGGTAGGCCGGTATGCGCAGGGGGCGGGTGTCCATCGCCCAGCGGCGCCAGCCGCGCGCGGGCGGGTCCCCGCCGGGCGTGCCGGGCGTGCCCGCGTCGGTGGTGCTGCTGCTCTCGCTCGTGTCCACGGAGGTCCTGGTTGCTCGATACATCTTTCGATTTCGAGCCTCACTATCGCAGCAACGCCCGGCGAAAGCCGAACCCTTCGCCTCCTCAGGTACCGATCAGCAGCATGGCCCCGAGGCCCAGCATGGTGAGGGCGACCAGCCCGTCCAGCACCCGCCAGGCGGCGGGACGGGCCAGCACCCGGCCGAGCAGCCGGGCCCCGAGGCCCAGGGCCGCGAACCAGCACAGGCTGGCCAGGGCGGCACCCAGCCCGAAGGTCCAGCGCAGCGGGCCCCGGTCCGCGGCGAGGGAGCCGACCAGGAAGACGGTGTCCAGGTAGACGTGCGGGTTGAGCCAGGTCATCGCCAGGCAGGTGAGCACCGCGCGCCGGACCGACCCGGCTGCCTCGCCCCGGGTGCTCAGCCCGTCGGTGGCGGGGCGCAGGACGCGCCGGGCGGCGAGGGCGCCGTAGCAGAGAAGGAAGACGCCGCCGACGATGCCGACCGCCCGTACCGCGTCCGGCCAGGCCACCACGATGGCGCCGACCCCGGCGACACCGAGCGCGATGAGCACGGCGTCCGAGAGCGCGCAGATGCCCACCACGGCGAGGACGGCGTGCCGGCGGACCCCCTGGCGCAGGACGAAGGCGTTCTGGGCGCCGATGGCGACGATGAGGGAGAGACCGGTGCCGAAGCCCGCGGCCGCGGCGGTGAGCGCGTTGTTCATGCCCTCGACGTTAGGGACCGGATCACCGCGCGTACAGCTAAAGATTCTTACGTACCCTTAGCTCTCGTGATGAAAGACCTTCCCCTGGAGCAGGTGCGGACGCTGCTGGCGGTGGTGGACGAGGGCACCTTCGACGCGGCAGCCGCCGCGCTGCACGTGACGCCGTCGGCGGTGAGCCAGCGGGTCAAGGCGCTGGAACAGCGCACCGGCCGGGTGCTGCTGCAGCGCACCAAGCCGGTCCGGCCGACCGACTCCGGCGCGGTCCTGGTCCGGTACGCCCGCCAGCTCGCCCGGCTGGAACGGGACGCGCGGGACGAGCTGGGGATGAGCGGGGCCGGGGAGCCGACGCGGGTGTCGGTCGCGGTGAACGCCGACTCGTTGTCGACCTGGTTCCTGGACGCGCTCACCGAGGTGCCGGGGCTCAGTTTCGAGCTGCGCCGGGAGGACGAGGACCACACGGCCGCGCTGCTGCGCGAGGGCCTGGTGATGGCGGCGGTGACGGGGTCGGCGGAGCCGGTGCCCGGCTGCTCGGTGCGTCCGCTCGGGCGGTTGCGGTATCTGCCGGTGGCGGCGCCGGAGCTGGCCGCGCGGCTGCCGTCCGGGCCGCTCGCCGAGGCGCTGGGCGCGCTGCCGGTGATGGTCTTCGACGACAAGGACGACCTCCAGGACGCCTTCGTACGCGGGCTCGGCGGGCCGGGCGCGGGTCCGGTGCGGCACTACGTGCCGACCTCGGAAGGATTCGCCGAGTCCGTGGCGCGCGGGCTCGGGTGGGGGATGGTCCCGGAGTCGCAGGCGGAGCCGATGCTGGCGGCGGGCCGGGTCGTGCCGCTGGCGCCGGGGCGGTGGCTGGACGTGGCGCTGTACTGGCAGCAGTGGCGGCTGGACTCCCCCGCGCTGGCGGCGCTGGCCGAGGCGGTCAGCGCGACGGCGGCGCGGGCGCTGCGCCGCTGAGCCGGGCGGCCGCGCTGTCCAGCAGCATCTCCAGCGCGGTCGGGTAGGCGCTGTGCACCATCTGCCGGGCGAGCAGCGGGGCGGCCTCGGCGATGCGCGGGTGGGTGGAGCGGGGCAGCCGGGCGTAGGTGGAGTGCCACTGGTCCTCGTCCGCCCGCTGGGAGGCGCTGGGCAGCGCCAGGGTGGCGGCGTCCAAGGCGGCGAAGGCGAGGGTCTGGTCGATGAAGGCGTGGTAGACCCCCACCGCCTCGGGCAGCGGGAACCCGGCCCGGGCGAGGACGTCGAGGACCGCCTCGTCGACGGCGAGTTCGTGGGCGCGGCCGGTGACCCGGCTGACGGTCAGCAGCGCCGCCTGCGGGTGGGCGACGTAGGCGGCGTGGATGCGGGTGCCGATGGCGCGCAGGTCGGCGCGCCATCGGCCGGTGCGGCGCCAGCCGTCGAGGGCCTGGCCGATGAGGGCGTCCCCGATCGCCAGGGTGAGGTCGTCCATGCCCCGGAAGTACCGGTAGAGGGTGCTGGGGTCGCAGTCCAGGGCGAGGCCGAGGCGGCGCGCGGTGAGCCCGGCGCTGCCGTGCTCGCGCAGCAGGCGCAGCGCGGTGGTGACGATCAGGTCCTCGGTGAGCACGGTGCCGCCGCGGGTGGGCCGGCGTCTGCGGCGCTTCTCCTCGGGCACGACGGGTTTGGGCACGGCGGGGCCCTCTCTGCGGTGGTCCTGGCGGTCCTTATGCCAACGCCATTGACCTTAACGCGGCGCGGGGCGTTGGATTCACGGCAAGGCGCGCCTGTCCCGTTCTCGTTTTCCGTCCGTGTCAGGCAGGGAGTTTCCGTCATGCGTGTACTGCTCGTGGGCGCCGGTGGTGTGGGCACCGCCGTCACCCGGATCGCGGCCCGCCGTCCGTTCTTCGACCTGATGGTGGTGGCCGACTACGACCCCGCCCGCGCGGAGGCGGCCGTCGCGGCCCTCGGCGCGGACGCGGACCGGTTCGTACCCGAGCGGGTCGACGCGGCCGACGAGGCGGCGGTCTCCGGCCTGCTCACCCGGCACGGCTGCGACGTGCTGCTGAACGCCACCGACCCCAGATTCGTGATGCCGCTGTTCCGGGCCGCCCGCGCGGCCGGGGCCACCTATGTCGACATGGCGATGTCGCTGTCCCGGCCGCACCCGGAGCGCCCGTACGAGGAGTGCGGGGTGAAGCTCGGCGACGAGCAGTTCGCGGCTGCCGCCGAATGGGAGCGGGCGGGCGCGCTGGCGCTGGTCGGCATGGGTGTGGAGCCCGGCTTGTCGGACGTGTTCGCCCGGTACGCGGCGGACGAGCTCTTCGACACCGTCGAGGAGATCGGCGTCCGCGACGGCGCGAACCTCACCGTGGACGGCTACGACTTCGCGCCCTCCTTCAGCATCTGGACCACGATCGAGGAGTGCCTGAACCCGCCGGTGGTCTTCGAGGAGGGGCGCGGCTGGTTCACCACCGAGCCGTTCAGCGAGCCGGAGGTGTTCGACTTCCCCGAGGGCATCGGCCCGGTGGAGTGCGTGAACGTCGAGCACGAGGAGGTGCTGCTGATACCGCGCTGGACGGACGCGCGGCGGGTCACCTTCAAGTACGGGCTGGGCCGCGAGTTCACCGACACGCTGCGCACACTGCACCAGCTGGGCCTGGACCGCACCGTTCCGGTGACCGTGCCGGGCCCGGACGGTCCGGTCGCGGTCTCGCCGCGGGACGTGGTGGCCGCCGGGCTGCCCGATCCGGCGACGCTGGGCGACCGGATGCGCGGCAAGACCTGCGCGGGCACCTGGGTGAAGGGCACCAAGGACGGGGCGCCGCGCGAGGTGTACCTCTACCACGTGGTCGACAACGAGTGGTCGATGGCCGAGTACGGCTCCCAGGCCGTGGTCTGGCAGACGGCCGTGAACCCGGTCGTCGCCCTCGAACTCCTCGCCACCGGCGCCTGGTCGGGCGCGGGCGTGCTGGGCCCGGAGGCCTTCCCCGCCCGTCCCTTCCTCGACCTGCTGACCGCCTACGGCTCCCCGTGGGGGCTGCGCGAGCAGTGACCGTCAGGCGGTCTTCGGCTTGCCCTTGGTGTAGAGCCAGGTGTGCAGCACCGGGGCGACCTTCTTGCCGGACTCCTTCTCGGCGAGCCGGGTGAACTGCTCGGTCGTGCCGTGGCCGTCGCGGTGCTGGGCGGCCCAGGCGCGCAGGATGCGGAGGAACGCGCGGTCGCCGACGGTCTTGCGCACCTGGTGCAGGGCCATCGCGCCCCGGTCGTAGACGGGGTCGCCGAAGATCTTGCCGCCGTCGCCGGGGGCGCCGGGCGGGTAGGCCCACAGCTTGTCCTTGGCGGAGCGGGCGTACAGGCCGTCGAAGGTCTTCTGGGCGCTGTCGCCGCCGTGCTGCTCCTCGTAGAGCCACTCGGTGTAGCTGGCGAAGCCCTCGTTGAGCCAGATGTCCTGCCACTTCGTCAGCGAGACGGAGTCGCCGAACCACTGGTGGGCACTCTCGTGCACGAGGGTGTCCAGGTCGGGCGCCGAGTCGTACACCGGCCGGGTCTGGGTCTCCAGGGCGTAGCCGACGTCCGGCGCGTGGTCGACGATCGAGCCGGCCGCGCGGTAGGGGTAGGGGCCGAACAGTCCGGCCTCCCACTTCAGCACCGAGGGCAGCTTCTTCATCACCCGGTCGGCGGCGCGGGCCTCCCTGGGGTCGACGGCGTCGTAGAGCTGGACGCCGCCGGGCAGGGTGCCACGCCGGACCGTGAAGGTGCCGATGGTGGCGGTGGCGAGATAGGCGGCCATCGGCTCGGCCTGGTGCCAGCGGAAGGTGGTGCGGCCGTGCGCGGTGCGCTGCTCGCGCAGCACACCGTTGGCGACGGCGGTACGGCCCTCGGGGACGGTGATGGTGAAGTCGTACGACGCCTTGTCCAGGGGGTGGTTGTTGGCCGGGAACCAGGTCATGGCGCCCTGCGGCTGGCCCGCGACGAAGGCGCCGTCGTCGGTGGGAATCCAGCCGTCGGCCGAGCCGTCCGGGTCGGTGACCGGCTTCGGGGTGCCCTTATAGCGGACGGTGACCTTGAACTCCTGGCCGTCGCGCAGGGTGCTCTTCGGGGTGACGACGAGTTCCTGGCCCTTGCGGGTGAAGCGGGCGTCCTCGCGGCCGACGCGCACGGAGGTGACCGTGAGGCCGCTGAGGTCCAGGTCGAACCGGCTGAGGCGCTGGGTGGCACGGGCGGTGAGGACGGCGGTGCCGTCCAGGTGCCGGCCGGCCGTGTCGTAGCCGAGCGTGAGGTCGTAGTGGCGTACGTGGTAGCCGCCGTTGCCGCTCAGCGGGAAGTACGGGTCGCCGGCGCCCGGTGCTCCGGTGGTGCCGGAGCCGAGCGGAGCGGCGGCGCCGAGGAGGGCGGCGACCGCGAGGGGGACCGTGGCGAGGACCGTCTCGCGCCGGAGGAGGGCGACGCGGCGTCGTGCGGCCGGGCGGCGGGAGGACCTCACGTGCGCTCCTTCGGGACGACGATGATCGCTCCGCCACAGACTAGGGTGCCGGACCCCCGGCTGTCCTGCGCTCCGGGGCGCCGCGCCGACGGGGTGCCGCCGGCCCAGAGGGCCCTCGGCACCCTGCCGGAGCGGGCCGGGGGCCCGCTCGCCCCGGCTCAGCCGGTCTGCCGGGCCGCGGCCCGGCCCGCCGCGCGCCCGGAGAACAGGCAGCCGCCGAGGAAGGTGCCCTCCAGCGCGTTGTACCCGTGCACCCCTCCCCCGCCGAAGCCGGCCACCTCGCCGGCCGCGTAGAGCCCCTCGACCGGGTTGCCGTCGGCGCCGAGGGCGCGGGAGTCGAGGTCGGTCTGGATGCCGCCCAGGGTCTTGCGGGTCAGCACGCGCAGCCGGACCCCGATCAGCGGACCCGCCTCGGGGTCCAGGATGCGGTGCGGGGCGGCGACCCTGCCCAGCCGGTCCCCGATGTAGCGGCGGGCGTTGCGGATGCCCTGGACCTGGGAGTCCTTGCTGTAGGGGTTGGCCATCTGGAGGTCGCGGGCCTCGATCTGCCGGCGCACCTCGGCCGGGTCGAGCAGAGCCTCGCCGGTGAGGCCGTTCATCCTGGCCACCAGCTCCTCCAGCGTGCCGGCGGTGACGAAGTCCTCGCCCTTGTCCACGAACGCCCGCACCGGCCCCGGGGCGCCCTTGCCCAGCACCCGGTCGCGGAGCACGGCCTTGCGGTCCTTGGCGGTGATGTCGGGGTTCTGCTCGGAGCCGGAGAGCGCGAACTCCTTCTCGATGATCTTCCGGGTGAGGACGAACCAGGAGTGGTCGTGGCCCGCGATGTCCTCGGTGGTGCGCAGATGGCGCAGGGTGCCGAGCGTGTCGTAGCCGGGCAGGCAGGGGTCGGGCAGGCGGCGGCCGCGCGCGTCGAGCCAGATGGAGGAGGGGCCGGGCAGGACGCGGATGCCGTGGCCGGGCCAGATCGGGTCCCAGTTGGCGAGGCCCTCGGTGTAGTGCCACATGCGGTCCCGGTTGACCAGGCGTACCCCGGCATCCGCGCTGATGTCGAGCATGCGGCCGTCGACGTAGGCGGGTACGCCGGTGACCATGTCGGCCGGGGGCGTGCCGAGCCGCTCGGGCCAGTAGCGGCGGACGATGTCGTGGTTGGCGCCGATGCCGCCGGTGGTGAGGACGACGGCCTGCGCGGTCAGCTCGAACTCCCCGGCCGCCTCCCGGCTGGAGGCCACACCGCGCGGCGAGTCGTCCGGGGCCAGCAGGGTGCCCCGCACTCCGCGCGCGGTGGTGCCGTCGATGAGCAGTTCGTCGACGCGGTGCCGGTGGTGGAAGGTCAGCAGCCCGTCCCGCGCCGCCTGCCGGGCGTACCGCACGAAGGGCTCGACCACGCCGGTACCGGTGCCCCAGGCGATGTGGAAGCGGGGTACGGAGTTGCCGTGGCCGTCGGCGCGCAGGTCGCCGCGCTCGGCCCAGCCGACGGTGGGCAGCAGCTCGATGCCGTGGCCGCGCAGCCAGGACCGCTTCTCCCCGGCCGCGAACTCGACGTACGCGCGGGCCCAGCGCACCGCCCAGGAGTCCTCGTCGTCGATCCGGTCGAAGCCGGCGCTGCCCCGCCAGTCGTTCCAGGCGAGGTCGAGGGAGTCCTTGACGCCGAGGCGGCGCTGTTCGGGCGAGTCGACCAGGAAGAGGCCGCCGAAGGACCAGAACGCCTGGCCGCCGAGGTTGGCGGCGTTCTCCTGGTCCAGCAGGGCCACCTTCCGGCCGCGGCTGGTGAGTTCGTGCGCCGCGACCAGGCCGGCCAGGCCCGCTCCCACGACTATGACATCCGCGTCCATGGAGTCCTCGTCCTTCCCTACAGCGTTCGTTCCGGGTCGCCGCTGCCGGACAGCAGGGGCGTGAGCAGGTGTTTCAGCCAGTCGCGGGCGGCCTCGACGTCCTTGTCCAGCAGGAGCTGGACGGTGACGCCGTCGTAGGCGGCGACGACCGCGCGGGCGGCCGCCTCCACTCCGCCCGGCGGATGGGCGGTGGCCTCGGCCCGCCGGAGCCGGTCGGCGACGGCCTCGCGCAGCCGGGCCCGGTGCCGGAGCAGGGTCTCGGCGACGGCCGGGTCGCGGGCGGCGTGCACCAGGAAGTCGGTCTTCACCAGCAGCCAGTCCACGTCGAGGAGGAGCACCTCGGCGACCCGGTCCACCCCGGCGGCCACGTCCAGCGCGGGTCCGTCCTGGGCGAGCGCCTCGGCGACCTGGGAGGCGATGAGGTCGGCTCGCTCCTGGTACAGGGCGAAGAACAGTTCGTCGAGCGTGGCGAAGTTGGAGTAGAAGGCTCCCCGGCTGTATCCGGCGGCCTCGCAGATCTCCTCGATGGAGACCCGCCCGAACCCCTTGGCCGCGAACACCGCGAAGGCGGCGGCCAGCAGTTCGGCCCGCGTCCGCGCCCGCCGCCTGGTCACCCGCGGCGTCTTCTCCTCGGCCGTCATCGCCCGCACCCCGCTTTCGATACAGGAACGTATCCGATACATCGATGTATCGGAAAGAGCCCCGCACGCGCGGGCCGCGTGAGAGGGCACTTCATGATCGATAGAACACATTTTCGATTCAGCGGTACGCTGGCCTCATGTCCACGCACCTCCAGAGTTCGCTGTTCGACCAGGCCGACGAGCTGAGCCTCGGCCCTCTCGACGGGCTGGAGCGGACCGTGCTGGGCTCCGGGGCCTGGATCGACGTGCTGCCGGGCTGGCTGAGCGGGGCCGACGCGCTGTTCGAACAGCTCGTCGCGGAGGTCCCCTGGCGGGCCGAGCAGCGCCGGATGTACGACAACGTGGTGTCCGTGCCGCGCCTGCTGTCCTTCTACCGCGACCGGGACCCCCTCCCCCATCCGGTGCTGGACGAGGCACGCGAGGTGCTCTCGGGGCACTACGGCCCGGAACTGGGCGAGCCCTTCGTCACGGCCGGGCTGTGCTACTACCGCGACGGCCGGGACAGCGTGGCGTGGCACGGCGACCGGATCGGGCGGGGCAGCCGGGAGGACACGATGGTCGCCATCCTCTCGGTCGGCGCCCCGCGCGATCTGCTGCTGCGTCCGGCGGGCGGTGGCGCGGTGGCCGTGCGCCGGCCGCTCGGGCACGGCGACCTGATCGTGATGGGCGGCTCCTGCCAGCGCACCTGGGAGCACTGCGTCCCCAAGTCGGCGCGGGCCACCGGGCCCCGGATCAGCATCCAGTTCCGACCTCGCGGAGTGCGCTGACCCCGGCATCTGGTTGGCTGGCCCCGGTCAGGTCACCGGCCGGAATCCGAGGGGAACATGCGGGCACAGGCAGAGCAAGTAGCGGACGGCGTCCACCTGGTGCGGGGGCACCACGTCAACTGGGTGATCCTGAAGGACGGTGAGGACGTCACGCTCATCGACACCGGCTACCCCAAGGACCGGCACGCGCTGCTCGACTCCCTCGCGGCCGTGGGCAGTTCACCCGAGGCGGTGACGGCCGTGCTGATCACCCACGCCCACAACGACCACCTGGGCTCGGCCGAGTACCTGCGCGACGCCCACGGCACGCCGGTGCTGCTGCACCCGGCCGAAGTGCCGCACGCCCGGCGGGACTTCCTCCAGCAGTGCTCGATCGGTGACGTGGCGCGCAACGCGTGGCGGCCCGGTGTGGTGCCGTGGGCGGTGCAGGTGATCAAGGCGGGCGGCACCGAGCACAACCCGGTGGCGAAGCCCGAGCCGTTCGAGTCCCGGGGCGCGCTCGATCTGCCGGGGCGGCCGGTACCCGTGCACACGCCGGGCCACACCGACGGGCACTGCGTCTACCACCTGCCCGAGGCGGGCGTCGTGATCTCCGGTGACGCCCTCATCACCGGGCACGCGACCTCCCGCGTGCGGGGACCGCAGATGCTGCACGGCTTCTTCCACCACGAGACGGACCAGGCCGTGACCTCGCTGGCGCTGATCGCCGACCTGGCGGGCGACGTGCTGCTGCCCGGACACGGCCCGCTGCACCGGGGCCCGGTGCGGGCCGCCGCCGAGCGGGCCCGCGACCGGGCGTCCTGACCGTCAGGCCGGGTCGTCGCCGGGCTCCGGCACGGCGGGCCGGTCCTGCGGGACGACGGCGACCGGGCTGCCGGCGTGGTGCAGCACCCCGTGCGCGACCGAACCGATCCGGGCGCCGACCGCCGTACGGCGCGCCCGGCGGCCCACCACGAGGAGCTGGGCCCGCGTGGCCTGCGAGACCAGCACCTGTCCGGCGCTCCCCATCTCGACGTGCTCGGCGACGGGCACGCCGGGGAACCGCTCCCGCCAGGGCCGCAGCGCGTCGGCCAGCGCCCGCTTCTCGTACGGTTCGAGGCCGCCCGCCTCGTCCAGCAGCTTGAGCGAGCCGGGGCTGTAGGCGAAGACGGGCGGCAGGGTCCAGGCGCGCACCGCGCGGAGGGTGGCGCCGCGGGAGGCCGCCGTCTCGAAGGCGAAACGCAGCGCGGCGGCGCTGTCCTCCGGGGTGCCGTGCTGGCCGACGACGATCTCCCGGCCGGCTGACTCGGCCTCCGGGCGGTCCCCGGCACGCACCAGGATCACCGGCCGGTCGGCCTCCGCGACGACCCGGAGGCCGACCGAGCCGAGCAGGAAGCCGACCACGGCTCCGTGCCCGCGGGTGCCGAGGACCAGCGCCTCGGCGTCCGCGCCGGCCGCGAGGAGCGCGTCCACCGCGTCGTCCTCGGTCAGCTCCAGGGTCGCGTCCAGGCCGGGGTGCCGTTCGGCGAGGGAGCCGACGGCACGGCCGAGGCCCGCCTCGGCCCAGCTCCGCTGGGTGTCCCGGTCGGCGGGCAGCTCCCCGACCTGCTCCCAGGCGTGCACCACGCGCAGCGCCAGCCCCCGGCGCACGGCCTCGCGGGCCGCCCAGTCCAGCGCGGCCAGGCTCTCCTCCGTACCGTCCACCCCTGCCGTGATCGGGCGTGTCATCCGTTGGGCCTCCTCGTCGTCCTGCCTGCTCCGTCCTCGCCATGACCCTGCCACAGCGGGCGGGTCCGTCCGCCACCCGGCGCCGGGAGCACACCGGGGCGAAGCGGTGCAAACACACATACGATGGGCGAGACCGTCCGCGCACCCGACCGCCCGGGGTGATAACGCATGGCAGAGCCGACCGACGGCGCCCGGACCGTCCTGCTGACCGTGGACGACGATCCGGGCGTGTCCCGCGCGGTCGCCCGCGACCTGCGGCGCCGCTACGGCGCGTCGTACCGCGTGGTGCGCGCGGAGTCCGGGCCGTCCGCGCTGGAGGCGCTGCGCGAGCTGAAGCTGCGCGGCGACTCCGTGGCGGTGCTGCTGGCGGACTACCGGATGCCGGTGATGAACGGCGTCGAGTTCCTGGAGCGCGCGATGGACGTCTTTCCGGGTGCGCGGCGGGTGCTGCTGACGGCGTACGCGGACACCGGGGCGGCCATCGACGCGATCAACGTGGTGGACCTGGACCACTATCTGCTCAAGCCCTGGGACCCGCCGGAGGAGAAGCTGTACCCGGTGGTGGACGACCTGCTGGCCGCCTGGCGGGCCGGGGACCACCGGCCGGTGCCGTTCATCAAGGTGGTGGGCCACCGCTGGTCGGCTCGGTCCTCGGAGGTGCGCGAGTTCCTGGCCCGCAACCAGGTCCCCTACCGCTGGTACTCGGTGGAGGACCCCGAGGGGCGGCGGCTGCTGGCGGCGGCCGGGCAGGACGGGCTGCGGCTGCCGCTGGTGATCACCCCCGACGGCCGGGTGCTGGTCGAGCCGGAGGCCCCGGAGCTGGCCGCGCGGGTCGGGCTGGCGACGACGCCGACGGCCGACTTCTACGACCTGGTGGTGATCGGCGGCGGCCCGGCCGGGCTCGGCTCGGCGGTGTACGGGGCCTCCGAGGGGCTGCGCACGGTGCTGGTGGAGCGTTCGGCGACGGGCGGCCAGGCCGGGCAGAGCTCCCGGATCGAGAACTACCTCGGCTTCCCCGACGGCGTCTCCGGCGCCCAGCTCACCGACCGCGCCCGCCGCCAGGCGACCCGGTTCGGCGCGGAGATCCTCACGGCGCGCGAGGTGACGGGACTCGAGGTCAACGGCGCGGCGCGGATCGTGCGGTTCGCGGACGGCTCCGCGATCGGCGCGCACAGTGTGATCCTGGCGACCGGGGTGCAGTACCGGCGGCTGACCGCCGACGGCTGCGCGGGGCTGACCGGCTGCGGGGTGTTCTACGGGTCGGCGCTGACCGAGGCGCCGTCCTGCCAGGGGCACGACGTGTTCGTCGTGGGCGGCGCCAACTCGGCCGGGCAGGCGGCGATGTACCTGTCCCGGTTCGCCAAGTCGGTGACGCTGCTGGTGCGCGGGGCCGACCTGGCAGCGTCCATGTCGCACTACCTGGTCCAGCAGATCACCGAGGCGCCGAACGTCGCGGTGCGCGCCCGCACGGAGGTGGAGGCGGCGCACGGCTCGGACCGGCTGGAGCGGCTGACCCTGCGCCGGGTGGACACGGGTGAGGCCGACCAGGTCGAGGCGCAGTGGATGTTCGTGTTCATCGGCGCCGCCCCGCTGACCGGCTGGCTGGACGGGACCGTGCGCCGGGACGGGCGGGGGTTCATCCTGGCCGGCCCGGACCTGACCGTGGACGGGCAGCTGCCGGCGGACTGGGAGCTGGAGCGGCCGCCGTACCACCTGGAGACCAGTGTGCCGGGCGTGTTCGTGGCGGGCGACGCGCGCGCAGAGTCGGCCAAGCGGGTCGCGTCCGCCGTAGGAGAGGGAGCCATGGCCGTGATGCTCGTCCACCGTTATCTGGAGCAGTCGTGAGCGGGCGCCAGCTGCCGTGCAGCCCGGGCGAGATCGGCAGCCTGTTCCTCTTCGAGCGGCTGTCGCCCGATCAGCTGGGGCGGTTGTGCCGCGAGGGCCGGGTGGAGCTGTTCGAACCGGGCCCGGTGTACACCGAGGGCGATCCGGCGACCTGCTTCTACGTGCTGATCGAGGGCGCCGTCGTCCTCTCGCGGCGGATCGGCGCCGAGGACGTGGAGGTGTCCCGGACCTCCCAGCGCGGGGTGTACGGCGGCGCGATGCAGGCGTATCTCGGGGACCGGGTGCGGCAGCTGTACAACAACTCGATGCGGGTGACGGAGCCCACCCGGTTCTTCGTGCTGCCCGCACCGGTGTTCGCGGAGATCATGCGGGCCTGGTTCCCGATGGCGGTACATCTGCTGGAGGGGCTGTTCTTCGGCTCCAAGAGCACGCAGGCGGCCATCGGCCAGCGCGAACGGCTGCTGGCCCTGGGCTCGTTGTCGGCGGGGCTCACCCATGAGCTGAACAACCCGGCGGCGGCCGCGGTGCGGGCCACCTCGGCCCTGCGGGAGCGGGTGGCGCGGATGCGGCACAAGCTGTCGCTGATCGCTGAGGGCCCGTTCTCCCGTGACGCGCTGGCGAGCCTGATCGAGATGCAGGAGCGCACCGCCGAACGGGTCGCCAAGGCACCGGCGCTCGGTCCGCTGGAGGCGGCCGACCGCGAGGACGCGCTCGCCGACTGGCTGACCGACCACGGCATCGAGGACGGCTGGCGGCTCGCGCCGGTGTTCGTGCAGGCCGGGCTGGACGCCGACTGGCTGGAGCGGGTGGCCTCCATGGTGGACCGGGAGATCCTGGGCGGCGCGGTGGGCTGGCTCAACTACACCATCGAGACCGAGCTGTTGATGAACGAGATCGAGGACGCCACGACCCGCGTCTCCCAACTGGTGGACGCCGCCAAGCAGTACACCCAGCTCGACCGGGCGCCGTTCCGCGTGGTCGACGTGCACGAACTCCTCGACAGCACCCTGCTGATGCTGTCCGGCAAGCTCGGCCCGCACATCGAGGTGGTGCGCGCCTACGACCGCACGCTGCCCTCGCTGCCGGGCTATCCGGCGGAGCTGAACCAGGTGTGGACCAACCTGATCGACAACGCGGTGTCCGCGATGACGCAGGACGGCGGCGGGGGCACGCTGACCGTGCGGACGGCGCGGGAGGGCGACTCGGCGCTGGTGGAGTTCGCGGACACCGGGCCCGGTGTGCCGCCGGAGATCCGGGAGCAGATCTTCGACCCGTTCTTCACCACCAAGCCGGTCGGCGCGGGCACCGGTCTCGGGCTGGACATCTCGCGGCGGATCGTCGTCGGCAAGCACCACGGCACCCTTCGGCTGGAGTCGGCCCCCGGCGACACCCGCTTCCAGGTCCGCCTCCCGCTGACCGCGGACACCACGTCCGGCGAAACCGACAGAGCCCAGGAGGGCGCATGAGTGAGGACACCGCGATCGACCCGTCCGTGCCGCCGAGCGGTACGGGGTGCGTGGAGTGCGAGAAGGCGGACAGCTGGTGGTTCCATCTGCGCCGCTGCGCGCGGTGCGGGCACATCGGGTGCTGTGACGACTCGCTGGGCAAGCACGCCACCGCGCACTACCAGGAGACCGGCCATCCGGTGCTGCGCAGCTTCGAGCCGGGCGAGACCTGGTTCTGGAACTACGCCACGGGGGAGCTGTACGAGTCCGGCCCCGCCCTGGCCCCGCCCGAGAGCCACCCGGCCGACCAGCCGGTGCCGGGCCCGGCCGGACGGGTCCCGGCCGACTGGGCCCGGTTGCTGAGCTGAACCCACGTCAGCGCCGGCAGTCCCGGCCCGGGGTGGCGACCGCCCCGGCGATGGCGCGCATGCCGTCGTCGTCGGGGTGGAGGTGGTCGCCGCTGTCCAGACCGGGGCGCAGCCGGGCGGGGTCGCGGGGGTCGCGCAGCGCGCGGTCGACGTCGGCGACGGCGTCGAAGCCCCCGCCGGTGCGCACCTGGTGGTTGACCTCCCGGCGCACCGCCTCGGCGTCGGAGTCCCACTGGGGCCAGCCCTTGAAGGGGGCGAGGGTGGCGCCGACCACGCACAGGCCCGCGGCGTGGGCCCTCTCGGTGATCTCCCGGTAGCCCGCGACGATCTCGTCCGCGCCGGCGCCGTGGCGCGCCTTGAGGTCGTTGACGCCCTCGTAGAGGATCACCGTGCGCACGCCGGGCTGGGAGAGGACGTCCCGCTCCAGCCGGCGCCCGGCGCTCTCGCCGCCGTCGTCGCCGGTGAGGACCCGGTTGCCGGATATCCCCGCGTTGGCCACGCCCGTGCCGTCCGCGCGCAGCCGCCGGGCGAGGTCGTCGGGCCAGCGCCGGTCGAGGCCGGGCGTGGACCCCCAGCCGTCGGTGATGGAGTCCCCGAGCGCGACGACCGCGCCGGCCCGGGGGTGCGCGGGGCGTACGGAGACGGCGTCGAGGTACCACCAGGAGCGGGTGACCGACGTCCAGCCGGTGTCGTCGTCGCCGCCCGGGTCGGCGTCCCGGCCGAGGTAGGAGGTGGTGAGGGCCAGTTGGTGGCCGGTGGCGGGCCCCCGCGCGTGCGGGGTGCGCAGGCTGACGGCGAGGCGGGCCCCGGCGGGGACGCGGCCGGGCAGCGGGTCGCTCCAGACGGCCCCGCCCGGAGGGACGGAGACGGTGTGCCTGCCGCCGAAGGTGAGCGCCCGGTTGCTGCGCGGCTCGAGGGCGGCGCCCTCGGCCTGGAGGCCCGCGTGGGCGGCGTCCACGGTGAGGGGGCGGTCCCCGTAGGCGTTGGACAGCCGGACGCGCAGGTCGCTCCCGCCCGCGCTGACCTTGACGATCAGCCGGTAGGCCCGGTCGGCGCCCTGTCCCACGCGTTGGGCGCCGGCGGCCCAGGTGACCACGCCGGAGCCGCGTACGGTGGCCCCGGTCGGCGGGGCGGCCCCCAGGGCGGGCGTCGCCTGACCGGTGAGGGTGAGCAGCAGGACGGCGGCCGCCCGGCAGGCTCTCCCCCGGCCGCTCACCCGGCCGGTTCCTTCGTCTGGCCCATGCCTGTGATGGTCCCGCCGTCTCCCGCGCCCCGCACCTCGGTACGTTCCGTGTCCGCCCGCGCACAAGGGCCCCGCCCCGCGCGGGTGCGGGACGGGGCCTTGTCGGAGCCGGTGCGCGTCAGTGGTTCGCCGGGGTGTTGGCGGCCTTGACGTTGACCGCGGCCCAGGCCCGGTCGACGGTCCGGTACTCGGTGCTCGTCGCGCCGTACAGGTCCCTGGCCGCGTTCAGCGTCGCCATCCGGGCGTCGTGGAAGTCGGTGGTGGAGACCATGTAGCGGGTCAGGGCACGGTAGAAGATGGCCGTGGCCTTGGTGCGGCCGATGCCCTTGACGGCGCCGCCGTCGTAGGTCGGGGAGTCGTAGGAGACACCGCCGATCTTCTTCTTGCCGCTGCCCTCGGCCAGGAGGTAGTACGCGTGCGAGGAGACACCGGAACCGGCGTGCACCTCGGTGTCGTACGTGGCCTTCGACCAGTAGTCGACCGTGCCCTCCAGCTTGTCCAGGGAGGGGTGGTCGAGGCGGCGCAGGAACGTCTGCTTCAGGCCCAGCTTCTCGCCCAGCAGGTAGTTCGGCGGGTTCTTCGCGTTGGCGGCGAAGAACTCCACGTTGGAGCCGAAGATGTCGGCGAGGGACTCGTTGAGCGAGCCCGGTTCGCCGTACTGGTTGCCGTCGCGGTCGACGTAGGTCGGCTCCAGCTTGGCGGTGGCGTCGACCACGCCGTGGGTCAGCTCGTGACCGGTGACGTCGAGGACGACCAGCGGCTTCTTGATCATGTCGTCGCCGTCGCCGTACAGCATGCAGCCGCAGGCCGGGTCCCAGAAGGCGTTGCCGACCCCGCGGCCCCAGTGGACCATCGCGCGGGCGGCCTTGCCGTTGTTGGCGATGCCGGACCGGTTGAAGGTCTTCTTGTAGAAGTCCAGGGTCTTGGTGATGCCGTACTGGGCGTCGGCGGCCGCGCTGTTGCGGTTGCTCGTGCTGCCGTTGCCCCAGACGTTGGCGGTACCCGTGATCGCGGTGCCGCCGCCGAAGGACTCGGTGTACTTGCCCTTGGCGTCCCGCGTCTCGGTGTTGTACCGGGTGGGGTCCTTGAGCTGGAAGTGGCCGCGCGAGGTCTGCGTGGTGGTCAGCGGAACGCTGCCCGCGAACAGCGTCTTGCCGGTGCCGCGCGCGGTCGCCGGGTAGCCCGAGGCGCCCGAGGTGATGCCCGCGAGGAGGCTCGGCGCGCTCTGGGCGGAGGTGGACGGGGTGACCGTCTCACCGCGCGCCCGCAGCGCCTTGCGGAGCGCCGGCGAGAGGAACTCGTCCGCGTCCGGGGTGTTGCTGCGGACTTCGCCGGTGACGGCGTCCACGACGACCGTGCGGGTGCCGCTCGCGCCGTCCAGGGCACTGCCGGTGACGGTGACCCGGTAGGCGAGCGCGGTCTCGCCGTCGCGCGCGTCGACGACGAGTTCGGCGGTGCCGGCGTCACCCTCGGCGGCGTCGGCCGCCTTGGCGGCTGCCTGCCTGGGGGTGATCCGGGCGTCGGAGGCGGTGGCCTGTACGGACTGGCCGGCCGCGGTGGTCACGCCCGTGTAGGCGAGCTGCCGGTCGAGGTGGACGACGAGGTCGCCGCCGAGCACCGGCATGCCGCTGTGGGCGCGCTGGAAGCGGACGTGACGGCCGCCCTCGGGGTCGAACATGACGTCCTGCACCCGGAGTTCGTCACCCGTGCCGACCCCGGAGGCGTCGGCGTGGGCGACGGCGGCCGCGCGTGCGGCGTTCACCACGGGGGCGGTCCGTGCGGCGGTCCGGACGCCTTCGGCGGCCTTGTGGGCCGTCGAGGGCGCGGGGCGGGCGAAGGCCGTGCCGGCCAGGCCCGTGGCCGCCGTCGCCACCGCGACGGCGACGGCCACACTGCGTATGTGCGGTCTGCGCACCAGGGGTTGTTCCTTCGTTCGACGGCGGCCGGACGCGCCGGCCCCCGTGACACATGGCGCCGTTGGGCGGCCATCGGGGCAGGCGGGTCGCGCCCCGAGGGTTCACCCTTTCGGATGAGTCATGGCCACGTAAAGAAGGAATGATCCATTTCGCTGCTCTCCGGGACAATCCTTTACCCAAAGGACACCCCGGAGTGATCGCCGCATGGCCGACTGTGTGTCGACTGGGGAGACGGGCCGTCAGTCCCCTAGGTTCCAGGCCGGAATGTGACGCATGTCGCGGCAACGGCGGTGTGGACGGGAGTGGTGGCCTGATGGTCTCGGCAACGGTGGGCAGGAGCGCGGTACTCGGGGCGGTGGCACTGGCGCTCCTCGTCGTCCCGGCACAGGCGGCGACCGGCGAGAAGGGCGCGGCGGCCGCGCTCCCCGCGCCCGACACGGCGGGCGTGGACGGGGCGCTGCGCACGGTCCGCGCCCAGGGCGCCCCGGCCGCGCTGGCCCGGATCGACGACCAGGGCCGCAGCCATCTGATCAGCCGGGGTGTCGCCGACCGGGGCACCGGCCGCGCGGCCAGCACCGCAGACCGGTTCCGCATCGGCAGCGTGACCAAGTCGTTCTCCTCGGTCGTCCTGCTCCAACTGGCCGACGAGGGCAAGCTGGACCTGGACGCCCCGGTGAACCGGTACCTGCCGAAACTGCTGCCGAGCGACGCCATCACCGTGCGGCACGTGCTGAGCCACCGCAGCGGGCTGTACGACTACACCAACGACATGTTCGCCCAGAGCGTCTCCGGCTTCGAGGCCGTGCGCGCGAAGGTGTTCACCTACCCCCAACTGGTCGCGCTCTCCCTGAAGAAGCCGCGCGTCAACGCCCCCGGCGCGGCGTACTCGTACTCCAACACCAACTTCGTGGTCGCGGGCATGCTCATCGAGAAGCTCACCGGACGCCCGGTCAAGGAGGCGTACCAGAACCGGATCATGGGCCCGCTCAAGCTGCGGGACACCTTCTACGTCCACCCCGACACCAGGATTCCCGGCCGGTTCGCGCGCGGCTATCTGACCCCGGACCGGTCCGGCGACCCGCTGGTCGACGCGACCGAGCAGACCGTGTCCTGGGCGCAGAGCGCGGGCGCCGTCATCTCGACCGCCAAGGACCTCAACACCTTCTACGCGGCACTGCTCGGCGGCAAGCTGCTCTCCGCCGCCCGGCTCGCCCAGATGGAGCGCTTCACCAAGGTCGACGCGACCACCGCGTACGGCCTCGGCCTGCGCCGCCGGGACCTGTCCTGCGGGGTGTCGGTGTACGGGCACACGGGCGCGGTGCAGGGCTACTACACCTACGCGTTCGCCACGAAGGACGGCAAGCGGGCGCTGACGGCGGTGGCCACCACCTCCAACAACGGCAAGGTCCTCAACGCGCTGGCGGGCGCCCTGGAGCCGGCGTTCTGCGGCAAGAGCGCCAAGCAGCGGCGCGGCCCGGCGCTGGTGGAGCGCAACGCGGACATCGCCCCGGCCGCGGCGCGCTGAAGTCCCCGTCCCGGACGGCCCGTCCCTCGCGTGATCTTGGCGGAACGGGTCCGTCCGGGACACCATGCGCTCATGAAGGGTGACCTCTTTTCCAGTGAGCACATGGTCCGTCCGGCCGTCGAGCCGGGGATGGCGACAGAGAACGGCAAGTGCGTCAGGTACGTGGTGGACGGTGAGATGCTCGCCCGCCAGGGCGCGATGATCGCGCACCGGGGCAGTCTCCAGTTCGAGCGCAAGGGCCAGGGCGTGGGCGGCATGCTCAAGCGCGCGGTGACCGGCGAGGGGCTCCCGCTGATGTCGGTGCGCGGGCGGGGCGAGGCGTGGTTCGCGCACGAGGCCCAGAACTGCTTCATCGTCGAGGTGGAGCCCGGCGACCAGTTCACCGTCAACGGCCGCAACGTGCTGTGTTTCGACGCCTCGCTGTCCTATGAGATCAAGACCGTGAAGGGCTCCGGCATCGCGGGCGGCGGCCTGTTCAACAGCGTCTTCAGCGGGCACGGCAGACTCGGCCTGATGTGCGAGGGCAACCCGCTGGTGATCCCGGTCTCCGAGCAGGCGCCGGTGTACGTCGACACGGACGCCGTGGTGGGCTGGACCGCGAACCTGCGCACCTCGCTGCACCGCTCGCAGTCCATAGGGTCGATGCTGCGCGGCGGTTCGGGCGAAGCCGTCCAGCTGATGCTCCAGGGCGAGGGCGTCGTGGTGGTCCGGCCCAGCGAGGCCACCCCGCAGAAGGCCCAACAGCACTGATTCCGTACGGGGGTTCCCCGCGCCACTCGGAGTGATCCGCGTCGCACGGGCAACCCCCGTCGCCGTGCCCGCGTCTTGCCCCACGACCGACCACGCCCCGGCCCCCGGTGGACCGGGGCGATTCGCCCACGTGCTATACGCGCCGCGTATACACGTGGTGTATAGAAGGGTTCACATGTACGGCAAGGCTTTCGCCCCGGAGTACCAGGGCGCCCTGACCACCCTGTCCGTCAATTCCTCGCTGACCGAGGTGCTCGCCGAGGGGCTGGAGCGGCTGCGTGAGGCCGAGCGGGCCGGGCACCCCGCGGAGGTGGCCCGCTGCGGTCTCGCGGTGGCCGAGGCACACCGGCGGCTCGGCAGCACCGCGGAGGCCGACCGCGCGTGGAAGGCGAGTTACCGCGCCGCCCGTACGGCCGGGGACACCGGGGCGATGGCGTGGGCGCTGTGGAGCGGCGGCACGCTGGCCCGGCAGCGGGGGGCGTTCCCGCTGGCCTGGCGGTTGCTGGGGCTGGCGGCCGAACTCGGCGAGCGCGGCGGTGATGTGGTCGTCCGGGGGTACTCGCTGGCGGGGCTCGCGGAGACCGGCCGCATCCAGGGCGACTACGCGGCCGTGGGCCGGCTGCACGAACAGCTGCTGGCCGAGGCCCGCAAGCGCGGGGAGGCCCGGCACACGGTGTGGGCGCTGGAGGGCATCGCCCAGATGCACCGCAACACCGGTGACTTCGACCGGGCGTACGCGCTGTTCGAGGAGGCGGCGGAGATAGCCGAGCGCGCCGACGACCGGCGCGGCCACGCCTGGGCCCTGCGCGGGCTCGCGGACATCCTCTCGGCGCGGGACGGGGACACCGGCCGGGCCCTGGAGCTGCTGTCGCGGGCGGAGGCGACCTGCCGGGAGATGAACCTGTCCAGCGCGCTCGCCTACAACCACAAGATGCGCGGCAACGTCTGCTACCGCGCCGGGCGTTACGAGGAGGCGCGGGACCTGTACGGCCTGGCGCTGTCCGAGTTCCGCACGATGGACGAACCCCGTGGCGAGGCCCTGTCCCGGCTGGGTCTGGCCAAGTCCCTGGCCCGGCTGGGCCGGGACCCTGAGGAGACGGCGGCCGAACTGGCCGAGCTGGCCCTGGTGCTGGAGCGCTCGGGGCTGCGGCACGCGCGGGAGATGGTGGCGCGGGCGCAGGCCGAGTTCGTGCCCGAGGCGGAGGGTGCCCGGTGACGGCGGTGTTCCGCGCGGAGCGGATCCCGGCGACGCGAGTCCTCTCCGAGTCAGCCGGGTTGGTGCGGCCCGCGTTGCGGGAGGCGGTCACCGGACTGCACCCGTGGCTGGCCGAGATGGCCGCCTACTCCTTCGGCTGGCAGGAGGGCGCGGAGGCCGGCGGCAAGGGGGTGCGGCAGGCGCTGGCGGTGCTCGGGGCGCGGGCCGCCGGCGCGGATGCCGGGGCGGGGGTGCCGGGCGCGGTCGCGGTGGAGCTGGTGCACGCCTTCTCGCTGCTGCACGACGACATCATGGACGGCGACGCCACCCGGCGCGGCCGCCCGGCGCTGTGGAAGGCGTACGGCACGGGTCCCGCCGTCCTCGCCGGGGACGCCCTGTTCGCGCTGGCCGTCGGCGTTCTGGCCGATGTCCCCGGTGGGGTGCGGCTGCTCTCGGGCGCGCTGGCCGACGTCATGCGGGGGCAGGCCGACGACCTGCTGTTCGCCGCACGGCCCTGGACGGGCCCGGAAGCGGTGACGCCCGAGGAGTACCGGGTGATGGCGGAGGGCAAGACGGGTGCGCTGCTGGGCTGTTCGCTCGCGCTCGGCGCGCTGCTGGGCGGGGCTCCGCGCCCGGTCGTCGCGGCGCTGGACCGGGCCGGGCGGCACGCGGGGGTCGCTTTCCAGCTCGCGGACGACGTGCTGGGCATCTGGGGCCGCGCCGAGGTCACCGGCAAGCCGGTGGGCGGCGACCTGCGCGAGGGCAGGAGGACGTACCCGGTTCTGGCCGCGCTCGCCGCCCCCGAGGGCGCCCGGCTGCCCGGCCTGCTGCGCGGGCACCGTACGGCGGAGGCGGCGGCGCTGATCGAGGCGGCGGGCGGCCGTGCCGCGGCCCTGGCGGAGGCTCGGGCCCACATGGCCGCCGCTCGTACGGTGCTCGACGGGCTGCCGCTGGAGCCGGGCGCGGCGGCCGAGCTGGGCGCCCTGCTGGACACGCTCGCCCACCGCGAGCGCTGAGGGAGCGGGTGGCGACTGCGGCCAAACATCGCCTATCGGGCCATATAGGCTGCCATCGGCGCCCGGCCGGCCGGGTGGCCGCACCACCGAGCCCCCGTACGCAGGAGAGCCATCCGTGACCCTGGCCATCGACCCCACCGAGACGACTGCCGCCGCTCCGGCACCCCTGTCCGACCTGGTGGCGCGTGACGCCCGCGAGTTCGGGGTGTACGCGCGCACCGGCGGCTGGGCCTTCGCGCTGATGGTGGCGCGCAGTGTGCGGCCGGGCGGACAGGCGGCCGGGGAGACCCCGAAGGTCTCCGCGAAGGAGTTCGCGGAGCTGGCGGAGTGCTCCCCGGAGCGGGTCATGCGCTACTACCGGGCGTGGGACCGGGCCGCCGACGACGGCCTGGTCCCGCAGTTCGAGACGCTGGAGCCGGGCCAGGACGTCCAACTCCCCGACTCCGACGCCTGGTTGAGCTACTACTCCGCCCGTAGCAGCGCCACCTCCGAGCGCGGCACGGCCATCGCGGAGGCCGCCGAGGCCGAGGGCATCCGGCCGACCAAGGCGCTGGAGGTGGCCGAGAACCCGACCGCGCTGCGCGCCGCCATCCTGGCCGACCCCTCCACGGCCCGCGCGGCCCGCTCCGCCCTGCTGGACCGGATCAGGGAGGACCCGGAGCTCCAGGCCGAGCTGGCGCGGGACGTGGTGCGCACCGACGATCTGAAGAAGGCCGTCGCCACCGAGAGCCGCGCCGCCGACAAGATCGGTTACGTCCGGCAGATCGCGGAGTCCGGGCAGATCAGGACCCCGGCGGGGCAGACCGTCGAGGCCCCCGCCGAACTGCGCGAGGAGGCCGAGCGCCATCTGTCGCTGATCGACGGGCTGGAGGACGACGAGGACACCGGCGAGTGGGCGGTGGAGGCGTACGACACGCTGAAGACGCTGGTCGCCGACACCGTCGAGGCCGACCCCGAACTCCGGGTGCGGGAGCGGCGCACCAAGTTCTACGGCAGCCTCCAGAAGGCGACCCGCGCCTTCGAGGAGCTGACCTTCGACGACGCCGGGGACTTCTACGAGGACGACATGGTCCGCCGCCTGGAGGAGCTGCAGCAGGCCATCGGCTCCTGCCTCACCGCGCTGCGCGGCGCTGCGGGAGTAAGGCCCTAGGGACGCGCGGCGGGGGCATGAGTACCGGTACTCATGCCCCCGCGGGCCCGGCGGCCGGACGATGGGGCGACCGACACCGCCAGCCCCAGGAGCCCGCCGTGACCGCAGTCCACCCCGCCCGGCCGACCGTCCGCCGCACGGTGCCGCCCGTCGTGTTCGCGGGGGTGGCGGCCGTGGGCCTGGCCGTCTCCGCGTGGGGCGCGCGGGACCGCACGACGTGGTTCCTGGAGACCTTCTGGGTGCTGATCGGGCTGCCCCTGGTGGTGGTCCTGTGGCGGCGCTTCCCGCTCACCGGGCTGCTGTGCGGTCTGCTCGCCGCGCACGCCCTGGTGCTGGCGGCCGGCGGCCACTACACGTACGCGCAGGTGCCGGCGGGCGACTGGGTGCGGGACGCCCTGCACCTGAGCCGCAATCCGTACGACCGGTTCGGGCATCTGATGCAGGGCTTCGTCCCGGCGATCCTGGTCCGGGAACTGCTCACCCGTACCTCGCCGCTGCGCGGCAGCCGCTGGCTGGCCCCGCTGACGGTGTGCGCCTGCCTGGCCTTCAGTGCCTACTTCGAGCTGCTGGAGTGGCTGGCCGCCGTGATCGGCGGGCACGGAGCCGACGCCTTCCTCGCGACCCAGGGCGATGTGTGGGACACCCAGTGGGACATGTTCTGCGCCCTGGTCGGCTCCGTGCTCTCCCTGCTGCTGCTCAGCCGGGTCCACGACCGCTCGCTGGCGGCCCTCGCGGCCCGTACCGGGCGTTAGCGGTCCTCGGGGTCGGAGTGCCGCCAACGGGCCCATATCGGCAGGCCGTACCAGCAGACCAGGTACCAGCAGACGACGGCGCCGACCAGCCACGGCACATAGCCGTCGTGGGTGGCCACCCGGAGGATCAGCAGCAACGAGCAGGTCATGGTGGCCAGCAGCAGCACCAGGCCGACGAAGGTCAGCCTCCCCGCGAGCCGTACCGCCTCCGGCTTCACCCGGCGCCCGGAGACCAGGCGGTGCAGTGACACCGGACCGATCAGGGCGCCGGTCGCACAGGCCCCCAGGACCACGGTGACGATGTAGATGATCTGGTCGGTGCTGGAGAGCTGGCCGTACTTGGGCTGGAAGACCACCGTCAGCAGGAAGCCGAACAGGATCTGCACCCCGGTCTGCGCGACACGTACCTCCTGGATCAGTTCGCCCCACTTGCGGTCGGCCCGCTCTTCCCTGGTCTCGTCCCGCCCCCTGTGCGGTGCCTCCTCGGTCATGCGGTGCAATTAACCGCGCAAACGTTCTTTCAAACCGATCACTTGATCGGCCCAACTGTGCTCGTTCACTCGAAGTAGTGGCCCTGGTCCAGATCGGCGAGGAGTCCGGGCCCGGTGGGCCGCCACCCGAGCCGTTCGCGGGTCGTGGCGCTGGAGGTGGGGTTGTCCACCCCGGCGAACCGGCCGAGGAACCCGAAGTGCTCCCCCGCCCGCTCCGGGGGGACGCTCACCACGGGCAGTTCCAGGTGGCGGCCGATGACCTCCGCGATCTCCCGGAACGGCACGCCCTCGTCGGCGGCCGCGTGCCACCGGGTACCGGCCGGGGCCTGCTCCAGCACCAGCCGGAACAGCCGGGCGGCGTCGAGCCGGTGGACACCGGGCCAGCGGTTGGCACCGTCCCCGACCTGGGCGACGACGCCCTTCTCGCGGGCGATGCGGATGAGGTGCGGCACGAAGCCCTGATCGCCCGGCCCGTGCACGGAGGGCGCGAGCCGCACCACCGATCCGCGCACGCCCCGCTCCGCCAGCGCGACGGCGGCCTCCTCCGACGGGGTCCGGTGGGTGCCCGGCGCGGGCGCGTCGGCCTCGGTGACGAGGCGGCCCGCCGGGGCGATGGCGGTGCCGGAGGTGACGACGAGCGGCCGGCCGGAGCCCGCCAGGACGGCGCCCATCGCCTCGATGGCCCGCAGGTCGGTGGCGCCGGCCGCGTCGAAGTCGACGAAGTCGTGGATGAAGGCCAGGTGGATCACGCCGTCGGCGCCGTCCGCCGCGCGGGCCAGGCCCTCGGGGTCGTCCAGGCTGCCCCGGAACACCTCGGCGCCCGCCTCCTTCAGTGCGGCGGCGCCGTCGTCCGACCGGGCGAGGCCGACGACCTCGTGCCCGGCGCCGATCAGTTCGGGTACCACCGCGGAGCCGATGAACCCGGTGGCACCGGTGACGAAAACACGCATGGTGAAGCTCTCCTAGGATGGTCGGTGGAAGTGCCTCCATCGTCGGCCGGACGGAACCCGCGCGTCCAAGGCTTGTTCCGCATGGCGCAATACGTTCCGGGCATCACCGCTGGTGCGAGGGCCGTACGCTGGAGAGCATGTCCGACTTCGCGGATCTCGATCTCCGGCTGGTCCGGTACTTCACGGTCGTCGCCGAGCACCGGCACTTCGGCCGCGCGGCCACCGCCCTGCACATCACCCAGCCCTCGCTCAGCCGTCAGGTCCGGCGGCTGGAGCGGGAGCTCGGCGTCGAGCTGCTGGACCGCACCCCGCAGGGCACCCGGCTCACCGGGGCCGGTGAGGTCTTCCTGCCCCGCGCCAGGGCACTGCTGCGGGCCGCGCACGAGGCGGCGACGGAGGCGCGGGCGGCCGCCGAACCCTGCCGGATCACCGTCGGCTACACGACCGGCGTGCTGGTCACCCCCGCCGTGCGGGAGATGCGGCGCAGGTTCCCGGACGCGGACGTGCGGGCCGCGCACGTGCGCTGGCACGAGGCGCGCGAGGCGCTGCTCGGCCACCGGGTGGACGCGCTGGTGGCGCGGCTGCCGTTTGCCACCGACGGGCTGCGCGTGAGCGTGCTCTACGACGAGCCGCGCGTGGTGGTGGTCCCCCTCGACCACCGGCTGGCGGGCAAGGAGTCGGTGACGCTGGACGACATCGCGGACGAGCCCCTGCCCCGCGTCCCGGACCCGCTGTGGGACGCGTTCTGGCGGATCGACCCGCGCCCGGACGGACGGCCCGCGCCGGACGGGCCGCTCATCGGGGACATCGAGGACAAGTTCGAACTGGTCGCGTCCGGGCAGGCGTTGGCGATCGCTGCGGCCGCACCGGGAATGCCGGCGCGACCGGATCTGGCCGCGATCCCGCTGCACGGTGTCGAGCCGTGCCATGTCGCGCTCGCCACCCGCGCGGGCGACAACGGCCGCCTGCTCGCCGCCTTCCGCCGCTGCGCGGAGTCCCTGCTGACCGGCGCTCAGGTGTAGGTCAGGGCGTCAACTGCGCCTGGACGAGCGGCCCGTAGCGGTCGGCCACCTCGTCCGGGCCGCTCTCGCGCAGGTGGGGGCCGCGGGCGATGCCGTACATGACGCCGACCCCGATGAGCGCGGCGACGGCCAGTTCGGCGCGCAGCCCGGCGTCGGGGCCGGTGAGCCGGGCGGCCAGGCGGTCGGTGACCTGGGCGCGGAAGTTGGCGCGCAGGATGTCGCCGTGGTCGCCGTGCAGCGGGGCGAAGGCGATGCGCAGCAGCGGGTCGGCGCCCCGGTCGCGCTGGCTGGCCAGGACATGCCGGACCATGTGCCGCCCGAGGCCGGCGAGGGGGGCGTCGAGGAGGTCGTCGGCGTCGGTGTCGAAGGACATGACGCGGGCGAACAGGGCGTCCTTGTTGCCGAAGTACTTCACCACCAGCGGCGGGCTGACCCCGGCCCGCTCCGCGACGGCCTTGAGGGTGATGTCGGCGTGCGCGTGCCGGGCCAGCAGGTGCCGGGCGGCCCTGAGGATGACCTCCTTGGTCGCCTCGGCGTCCCGGCGCGCGGGGGCCGGCGCGGTGGTCACGCCTCCTCCAGGGCACGAGCCCCCGCGGTGGCGCCCTCGGCACGGGGGGTGTCGTCGGGGGCGCCGTCTCCGGGGATGGTGAGTGCGGCCGCGCAGGCGGCGAGCGCGACGGCGCCGGCCATGGCGAAGGCCATCAGATACCCGTGCAGCGTGGGCACCGGAAGCCCGCCGACTAGGCTGGTGTGGTGGACCAGTACGGCGGTGACGGCGGCGCTGGAGACGGCCTGGCCGATGGTCCGCATCAGGACGTTGACTCCGTTGGCGGACGCGGTCTGCGCGGCCGGTACCGCGCGCAGGATCAGGGTGGGCAGCGCGGAGTAGGCGAGGGTGGTTCCGGTGGCCACCACGGTCGCCCCGAGGATGATCATCCACAGGTCGCGGCTGTCGGCGATGCGCAGCGCGTAGCCGCAGGCGATGACCGCGGCACCGAGGGCGAGGGTGATCCGGGGCCCGCGCCGGGCTGAGATCCGGGCGGACAGCGGCGAGAAGAGCAGCATGGTCACGCCGCCGGGCAGCAGACAGAGTCCGGTGGCGACGATGGACAGCCCGAGCCCGTAGCCGCTGGCCACGGGCGCCTGGACGAGCTGGGCGGTGACGAGCGAGTTGGCGTAGAACGCGAAGCCGGTGAGCAGGGCCGCCACATGGGACAGGCCCACCCTCGGCCGGGTCACCAGCCGCAGGTCCACCAGCGGCCGGGCGGTCCGCAGTTGCTGGCGCCACCACAGGGCGAGCACCACGGCGAAGGCGGCGAACAGGCCGAGGACGGCGGGGCTGGTCCAGCCCCACTGGCCGCCCTGGGAGACGGCGAGCAGCAGGGACACCAGCGCGACGGCCAGGCCCAGCGCGCCGACCACGTCGAACCGGCCGGGCTCGCGCACCGGCGACTCCCGGACCGCCCACCAGGTGGCCGCGACCCCGAGCGCGCCCAGGGCGCTGGTCAGCCAGAACATGGTGTGCCAGTCGGCGTACTGCACGACGAGCGCGGCCAGCGGCAGGCCGAGGGCGGCGCCGATGCCGACGGTGGAACTCATCAGCGCGACCGCCGACCCCCGCCGCTGGGGCGGGAGTTCGTCGCGCAGGATGCTGATGGACAGCGGGACGACGGAGGCGGCGGCGCCCTGGAGGGCGCGGGCGGTGATGAGCACGGCGATGTCGGAGGACAGCGCGCACATCACCGAGCCGACGGTCATCAGGGCGAGCGCGGAGGTCAGCACCCGGCGCTTGCCGTACATGTCACCGGCGCGGCCGAGGACCGGGGTGAGCACGGCGCCGGAGAGCAGGGTGGCGGTGACCATCCAGGAGACGGCGGCCGGCGAGGATCCGGTGAGCCGGGGCAGGTCAGGCAGGAGCGGGACGACGACAGTCTGCATGACCGCCATGAGGATGCCGCCCGACGCCAGCACGGGGATGGTGAGGCGCTCCCGCAGCCGGGGCGGCGCCGTGACGGCGCCGGACGGCTCGGGTATGGGGGCGGAGGGGTCCATCGACGCTCCTGCGGGGGAATGTGCTGACTGGTGAATAGCCATTCACTCTATCCGGTGAATGGCTATTCACCAACCGGTGTCCCGCGCCTGAGCCGGGGCGGAGGGGGTCAGCGGGAGCGGCCGGGAGTGCGCGCGGCGTGCAGGGCGCGGGCGGCGCGGGGGCCGAGCCAGCGCTTGAGCCGGCGCAGTGGTTCGAGCTGTCCGGCCGCTTTGTCGAGGCCGTAGTAGAGCTGGGGCGGCACGTACGGCAGCAGCGGGGAGTGGCGCTGGCCGAGCAGGGCGAACATCCGGTGCGGGGGCAGTTCGATGTAGCGGGGCAGGCTCTCGTACCAGCGGGCGCTGTAGCGGGCGGCGCTCTGCGCGGACAGCAGCTCGGATCGGCGGCGCTTCTCGTAGGCGGCGAGGGCGTCGGGCAGAGCGGGGTGCTCGCCGAGGGCGGTGGCCAGGCACATGGCGTCCTCCAGGGCGAGGGTGGTGCCCGCGCCGATGGAGTAGTGGGTGGTGTGGGCGGCGTCGCCGAGCAGGACGAGGCCGTCGTGGTGCCAGGTGCGGTTGGTGAGGGTGCGGAAGTTCAGCCAGGGGACGCTGATGCCGTCGGACGCGCGGCCGATGAGGGGATGGCCGTCGAGGAGTCCGGCGAAGAGGTCCTCCAGCAGGGCGAGCCCGTCGCCGTCGCCGGCGCTGTGCAGGCCGAGGCCGGTGAGGGTCTCGGGTGAGCACTCGATGACGCAGGTGCTGTGCCCGGCGTCGTAGGGGTAGCCGTAGGCCCAGATCCAGCCGTGCGCGGTCTCGACGAAGGCGAAGGTGAAGGCGTCGAAGACCTTGGTGGTGCCGAGCCAGAGGAAGTGGTTGCGGCCGTGGGTGACGTGGGTGCCGAACGCGTCCGCGTACCGGGTGCGCAGGGCGCTGCCGATGCCGTCGGCCGCCACCACCAGGTCGGCCCCGGCCGGGGGTTCGGTGATCTCGCTCGTGAACTCCAGCCGTACGCCCAGGGTCCGGGCGCGTTCGGCGAGCAGTTCGAGGAGGCGGTGGCGGCCGATCCCAAAACCCTGGTCGCCCGGCTGACGGGTGATCAGGTTCCGCACATGGGCGACGCCTTCGTGCCAGTGGACCGAGTCGCGGGCGATGGCGTCCGCCGACTCGGGGTCGTGGGCGCGCAGCCGGTCCATCAGGCCCTGCCAGTAGGTGACGCCCCAGCCGTACGTGGAGCCCTCGGGGGCGCGTTCATGGACGGTGATGTCGTGGGACGGGTTCTGCCGCTTGAGCAGGATGGCGAGGTACAGGCCGGCTGGCCCGCCCCCGACGCAGACGACCTTCACACGCACACCCCTGGAAGTCACCGGACGTAGTCGATCGGCCTCGCAGGGTAGCAGCGTCCGGGCATGGCCGGACCCCGAGGCGTCCGGCGGTGACCGGTCAGCCGGTGGCGGTACGGCACTCCGGGTGGCCCCAGCCCTGCGCGTTCTTGGCGATGGACTCGCCGGCGGCGTAGGAGCGGCCGCAGAGGCAGCGGCCGGCGAACTTGGCCTTGATGGTCCGCGAGGAGGCGGAACCGGAGGTACCGGCGGCCCGCCGGGGCGACTTGCGGCGGGCGGAGGGGGCCGGGGTGTCGGGCGAGGGCGGCGGCTCGGGCGAGCCGTGGGCGCTGCCCGCGGCCTCCTGCACCACGGCGGCCTGGCTGGCGGCGCGGTCGGCGAAGTCGTTCAGCGGGTCACCGTCGACCTGGTGGGCGGGGACGTACCGGAACTCGACCGAGCGGCCGTCGAGCAGCGCGTCGATACGGACCACGAGGTCCTGGTTGGCGACCGGCTTGCCGGCGGCGGTCTTCCAGCCGTTGCGCTTCCAGCCGGGCAGCCAGGTGGTGACGGCCTTCATCGCGTACTGGGAGTCCATCCGGACCTCCAGCGGCACGTCCGCCTCGACGGCGGTCAACAGCCGTTCGAGCGCGGTGAGTTCAGCGACGTTGTTGGTGGCCCGGCCGAGCGGGCCCGACTCCCAGCGGGCCGGGTTCCGCTCGTCGTCGCCGGAGACCACCCACGCCCATCCGGCCGGTCCGGGGTTTCCCTTCGAAGCCCCGTCGCACGCGGCCACCACACGTTCACGCATGTGCCCGATCATGCCATGGCCGCGCGCGGGGTCCGACCGGCCGGGTCAGGCGTCCTTGAACTCCGGCATGCCGCCCTCCGTCGTGGTGACGTCGATCACCGAGAAGCTCGCGCCCTGCGGGTCGGTGAGGGCGGCGAACCGGCCGAACGGGCTGGTCATCGGCCCGAACCGGAGCACGGCACCCCGCTCGGTGGCGCGGGCCACGGCCGCGTCGCAGTCGTCGACGGTGAAGTAGACGTTGACGTAGGAGGGGACCTCCGGCGGGAACTCCTCCCCCATCCGCATCCGGCCGAGCACCGGATCGGCGCCCAGGTCGAAGAGGCGGAAGTCGACGTGTCCGTCCGCCATGTCCTTCATCCGGTACGGGAAGACGGCCGACAGGAACGCGTCCGCCTTCTCCGGTTCGCGGGTGTACAGCTCCGCCCAGCAGTAGGCGCCGGGCTTGGCCACCGCCTCGAAACCCTCGTGGGCGCCGCCCTGCCAGATGCCGAACACGGCGCCGCTGGGTTCGCGGGCGATCGCCATCGTGCCGAAGTCACCGACCCGCATCGGCTCCATCAGCACCTCGCCGCCGTTCTCCTCGACCTTGGCGGCGGTGGCGGCGGCGTCCGGCGAGGCGAAGTAGAGACACCACTGAGAGGTGCCCTCCTGGCCGGGCATGGGCGGGACGACGGCTGCGACGGCCTTGCCGTCCGCGTACGCCTGGGTGTAGTTGCCGTACTCGGACGACGATTCGCCGAAGGTCCAGCCGAGGACGTCGCCGTAGAACCGCTTGGCGCCCTCCAGGTCGGTGAACATCGCGTCGGCCCAGCAGGGCGTTCCTTCGGATTGCACGGCCATGGTCGGCCCTCTCGTGTTGAACGGTTCGTCCCGGATCGTCACGCTAGCCACTCGGCGGGCGGGACGCTCGGGGACGGGGTGGTCAGGTCTTTTTCGGTCGACAGCGGGGACACTCCGGCCCTTGGATGGGGCCGGTGAGTACCCAGAAGATGCGCGACGGTGAACTCGACATCGACGCCCCGCTGGTGGAGCGCCTGGTGGCGCGGCGGTTCCCCGCGTGGGCGGGCCTGCCGGCGACCCGGCTGAGGTCGTCCGGCACGGAGAACGCCATGTTCCGGCTGGGGCCGGAACTGGTGGTACGGCTCCCCCGCCATCCGGGCGCGGTGGCGGACGTGACGCACGAGCGGGACTGGCTGCCCCGCCTGGGCCCCGGCCTGCCGGTGGCCGTCCCCGAACCGGTGGGCTCCGGTGAGCCGGACGGCGGCTTTCCCTGGCCGTGGTCGGTCTACCGCTGGCTGGACGGCGCCAACCCGGTCGCGGGCGCGGTGGAGGAGCCGGAGCGACTGGCCGAGGAGCTGGGCGCGTTCGTGGCCGCCCTGCGCCGGACCCCGACCGCGGACGCCCCCCGGAGCTACCGGGGCGGCCCGCTCGCCGGGGAGGACGAGTCGACCCGTGACGCGCTGGCCCGGCTCGCCGGCCGCATCGACACGGCCGGGGCGACGGCTCGCTGGGAGCGGGCGCTGGCCGCTCCCGGGCACACCGGCCCGCCGGCCTGGGCGCACGCCGACCTCTCCCCCGGCAACGTCCTGGTCGGCGGGGGCGGCAGGCTGAGCGCGGTGATCGACTTCGGCTGCGCCGGGGTGGGCGATCCGGCCGTGGACCTGATCGTGGCCTGGAACCTGCTCCCCGCCGCCGTCCGGGGCGCCTTCCGCGACGCGGTGGGCGCGGAGGACGCCGAGTGGGCGCGCGGCCGGGGCTGGGCGCTGTCCATCGCCCTGGTCCAGCTCCCCTACTACTGGCGCACCAACCCGGTTCTGGCGGAGAACGCCCGGCACACGATCGGCGAGGTGCTCGCCGAGAGCGTGTGACCGGGCGCCGGTTCCGGTCACTCGCCCGCGTACGCCTTCTCGAGGGCGGCGAGGTCGAGTTTGCCCATCTTCATCATGGCGCCGAAGGCACGGGCGGCCTTCTGCGGGTCGGGGTCGTTGGTCATCTCCAGCAGCCGCTCGGGGCAGACCTGCCAGGAGACCCCGTACTTGTCCTTGAGCCAGCCGCAGGGGCCGCCCTCGCCGCCGTCCTCGGTCAGCCGGGTCCAGTAGTGGTCGATCTCCCGCTGGTCGGCGCAGAGGATCATGAACGAGACGGCCTCGCTGAACGTGAACTCGGGGCCGCCGTTGAGGGCGACGAACTTCTGGCCGTTGGCGGTGAACTCGACGGTGAGCACGGTCCCGGCCTCACCGGGGCCGGCCTCGCTCCAGTGGGTGATCCGGCCGATGCGGGAGTCCTTGAAGACGGAGACGTAGTAGTGCGCCGCCTCCTCGGCCTGGCCGTCGAACCAGAGACATGTGGTGAAACCACCGTGGGACATGGGGACCTCCTGTACGGGTCGCGGCGCCGGTCGCGCCCTCACCTGTATCGACCGGCCCCCGGCCCCGGACTCATCGCCGATGGACCGATAAGATCGAGCCACTTCGGCGATTTCGAGCCAGGTCGAAATTAGCCTGCATGCGACGCGTGACCGGGGGTACCCGGCCCGTGAGAGAAGACGTGCATGGGGCGGGGTTTTCCGGGTAGCCGGGGACCACGCGGCAACCGTGGCCTCGGGCAACCAGGGCCCACGGAAGCAGTCGTCGAACCGTGACTTACGTGGGAGAGGTAATGGACACCGCCGTCGGCATCCGGTCGCAAGCAGAGGTCGCGGACAAGGCCGCGCAGGACATGACGGACGAGGAGACCCTTCCTGGTATCGCGGACCCCGCGTCCGTCGCCCCCCGTGACGCGCGGGCGCTGTCACGCCAGTTCTTCCGCCGGCTGGCGGAGCTGGAAGAGGGCACGCACGAGTACCAGTACGCGCGCAACACCCTCATCGAGATGAACATGTCGCTGGTGCGCTTCGCCGCCGGGCGTTTCCGGGGCCGGGGCGACGACATGGAGGACATCGTCCAGACCGGCATGATCGGCCTGATCAAGGCGATCGACCGGTTCGAGATCTCCCGCGAGGTGGAGTTCACGTCCTTCGCGCTTCCCTACATCGTGGGTGAGATCAAGCGCTTCTTCCGTGACACCACCTGGGCGGTGCACGTGCCGCGCCGGCTCCAGGAGCTGCGCGTGGAGCTGGCCAAGGCCCGCGAGGAGCTGTCGAGCCGGCTGGACCGCGACCCGACCGTGGCCGAGCTGGCCACGCTCATGAACATCACCGAGCAGCAGGTCGTCGAGGGCCAGCTCGCCTCGAACGGCTACAACTCCAGCTCGCTCGACGCCGCCCTCACCGGCGACGGCCGCGAGGACGGCGAGGCGGTTCTGGCCGACTTCATCGGCGTCGAGGAGGAGGGCCTGCGGCTGGTGGAGGACTTCCACGCCCTCGCCCCGCTGATGGCCGAGCTGAGCGACCGCGACCGGCAGATCATCCACATGCGGTTCGTGGAGGAGGCCACCCAGGCCGAGATCGGCGAGAAGCTGGGCTGCTCGCAGATGCACGTCTCCCGCCTGATCAAGCGCATCATCGCGCGGCTGCGCCAGGGCATGCTGGGCGAGCTGGGCTGCGCCTGAGCATCAAGCTCCGACACCCTGCCGGGAAAAGGGCGGTCCGGTTCGACCGGACCGCCCTTCCGCGTTCCTGTTTCCACCGCGGCCAGAGGCGTGAAGGCAGGTTTCCGGACACACGAAGACGCCGACCGGATCGCGGTCGGCGTTCATTGCCCGGAGACGGCGAAGCGGTTCGCTCAGCCGTCCAGCAGGATCAGGGCGCGCACCCGCTTGCCCACGGGCACGCGGTCCACGGTGATCTCCGAGGCGACGGCGCGCACGATCTCCAGGCCGTGATGGCCCACCCGCTCGGGGTCCTTGGGGAAGAAGCGCGGCAGCGCCACGCTGCTGTCGTACACCGAGACGCTGACCGCGCTGTCGGTGCCCTCCAGTTCCAGGATGTACGGGCCCCCGCTGTGCCGGTCGGCGTTGGTGACCAGCTCGCTGACGACCAGCAGCAGGTCCCCGCCGGTGCGGCGGTCCACGGTGGCGCACCACTCGGTCCGCAGCTGCTCCAGGAAGCGCCCGGCGAAGGCCCGCGCGTCGGCGATGCAGCCTGGTTCCCCGGTGTAGTGCGCCGCACGCCGAAGGGGTTCCACGGGTACGTCGAAACCACTCGGTATCACTGCCACTGCCACGCCCAGGTGTTCGGTCATGGTGTCTCTCTCGAAATGCCCGGTACGGCCGGTCGCCTGTTGCCTGTGATGCTCGTACCCCGGCTCGGCCTACGCATTCCACCCGATGCGTGTGCTGTGTGCGGACCTCTTCCGGGGGCGTCGCGGCCGGGCCCGGCCGGGAGTCTCCCGTTCAGGCCACGGGGACGACGAAGGCGGGGACGGTGCGCTGCATGCGCAGGGCGTCGATCGACTCGGCGAGGAGTTCGTACTCCGTGGTGTCGTCGCTCGCGGCGATCCGCACCAGGCGTCCGCCGGCCAGTTCGTCCGCGACCAGTTCCTGCCGGGTGTCGTCGGAACACCAGGCGCGCAGCAGGGTGGGGACGTCGGCCACGGTGTCCGGGACGGGGACGAGGGCGCCCGCCGGGATCTTCTCGCCCTCGGGGCTGGGGTCCAGCCGCTCGGCGATCCAGGAGGCACGGTCCCGCAGCCACCACAGGGCGAGCGCGAGGGTGGGCGCGCGGTAGGTGCCGAGCGGTACGCCTACCCGCTGACCGCCGCAGATCCCGTACGCGGTGACATGGCACAGGAATTCATCGTGCACGATCACTCCCCCGTTGCCTCGCCGGTGTGCCGACCGGTCCCTCTCTTATCCGTGCGGCTCCTGTGCGGTGAAGTGCCCCTGGCATTTCGAGTATCGCCACAATGGAAACACTGTCACCATGTCTTTCCGGCCACTCTCCTGGCATATGCGATGCCCTGATTCTGGCCGAATCATGTAAGAGGCGGGACCGCCTCGCATTAGTTGGCGGATTATCGACCGTGGGCGGCGCGCCGAGGCCCTGCCCGCCGGCCCTTACACGGCAAGAGCCCAGGGGCGGGGCTCCCCTGGGCTCTGCTGCGGCTCCGCACGCGGGCGTGGCAGGAATTCAGCGCCACCCGCACCGGAATACGCGGAGAAATTGTGAAGGCGGAAAAAACTTCCGCCTTCCGACGCTGCCGTTCCGGTGACTTCAGGTCTGCACGGCGGCGTCGATTCGGGCCATGTCATCCGCATCGAATTCCAGATTCCGGATGGCGCCGACGCTGTCTTCCAGTTGCCTGGTGCTGCTCGCCCCGACAAGAGCGGAAGTAATCCGTCCGCCCCTCAGCACCCAGGCGAGCGCCATCTGGGCCAGGGTCTGGCCGCGCGAGGCGGCGATCTCGTCCAGGGCGCGCAGCCGGCCCACGAGGTCCTCGGTGACGGCGTCGGACTTCAGGAACGGGCTGTCGCTCGCGGCGCGGGAGCCCTCCGGGATGCCGTCGAGGTAACGGCCGGTGAGCAGGCCCTGCTCCAGCGGGGAGTAGACGATCGAGCCGACCTGCAGTTCGTCCAGGGTGTCCAGCAGCCCCTCCTCCTCCGGGCGCCGGTCCAGGAGGGAGTAGCGCGGCTGGTGGATGAGGAGCGGGGTGCCCAGCTCGCCCAGGATGCGTGCCGCCTCGCGGGTCTGCCCGGCCGAGTAGTTGGAGACGCCGACGTAGAGCGCCTTGCCCTGCTGGACCGCCGAGTGCAGCGCGCCCATCGTCTCCTCGAGCGGGGTCTCGGGGTCGAAGCGGTGCGAGTAGAAGATGTCGACGTGGTCCAGGCCCAGCCGCGTCAGGCTCTGGTCGAGCGAGGAGAGCACGGACTTGCGCGAACCCCACTCCCCGTACGGGCCGGGCCACATCAGATAGCTGGCCTTGGTGGAGATCACCAGTTCGTCGCGGTACGGCGTGAAGTCGGCCTTGAGCGCCTCGCCGAGCGCGGACTCGGCGGCGCCGGGCGGCGGGCCGTAGTTGTTGGCCAGGTCGAAGTGGGTGATCCCGAGGTCGAAGGCGCGGCGCAGGATCGCGCGCTGGGTCTCCACCGGCCGGTCGGGGCCGAAGTTGTGCCACAGGCCGAGCGACAGCGCGGGGAGCTTCAGTCCGCTGCGTCCGGAGCGCCGGTAGGGCAGGTCGGCGTAGCGGTCGGGGTGGGCGGTGTACAACGCGACTCCCTCAGGGGTTGGCACTCGGTCTTCCCGGCGCCGGACACGGCGGTGTCCGGCAGCCTCCCCCACTCTTGCCCGGAGCGCGGTCAGCGGTCCAACAGAAGAATCCGATGAATTTCAGCGGCTAGGCTTCTCAATCATGGAACTGCGTCATCTCCAGCACTTCGTCGCGGTCGCCGAGGACCAGCACTTCACCCGTGCCGCCGAGCGGCTGATGGTGTCCCAGTCGGGACTCTCGGCGTCGATCCGCGCCCTGGAGCGGGAGCTGCGGGCGCCGCTGTTCGTGCGCACCACGCGCCGGGTGACGCTGACGGAGGCCGGGCGGGCGCTGCTGGTGGAGGCCGAGCGCATCCTCGCCCAGGTGCGCTCCGCGCACGAGGCGGTGGCCGCGGTGCAGGGGGTGCTGCGCGGCACGCTGGCGCTGGGCGCCGAGCAGTGCATCGCCGGGGTGCATGTGGCGGGGCTGCTGGCCGCCTTCCGGCGGGAGCACCCGGACGTGGAGATCCGGCTGCGGCAGAGCGGTTCGGGCGCGCTGGCGGAGGGGGTGTCGGCGGGCCGGCTGGACCTGGCCTTCGCCTACCGCGTCCCGGCCGACGGCGACCAGTTGCGCTCGGTGCCGCTGACCAGCGAGCCGATGACCGTGCTGTGCCATCCGGAGCACCGGCTCGCCGAACCGGGCGCGGTGCCGGACCCCGCCGCGCTGGCCGGGGAGGTGTTCGTGGACTTCCACCCGGACTGGGGGCCGCGCCGGGCCACGGACGCCGCGTTCGCCGCGGCCGGGGTGCGCCGTACGGTCGCCCTGGAGGTCAACGACGTGCACAGCCTGCTGGACCTGGTGGACGAGAACCTCGGCATCGCGGTCGTCCCCCGGCACTTCCGGCACAAGCGGACCTCGCTCACCGCGCTGCCGCTGAAGGGCGTCGACGAGGCCGCGTACGAGACGGTGGCCCTGCTGCCCCCCGAGCGCGCCACCAGCCCGGCCGCCCGCGCCCTGATCACCCTGCTCGGCACACCGCGGGCGGAACCCGGCGAACCCGGGTGACCCCACGCTCTCGCGCCGGGGGCGGGGATGCGCGAGGGTGGGAACATGTACGCGAAGGAGATCCTCATCGAGGGCTACGACCGTATCCGGGAAGAAGTCCACACCGTGCTCGACGGACTCGGCGCGGACGACCTGGACCACTCCCCCGCGCCGGGCGCGAACTCCATCGCCTGGCTGCTGTGGCACCTGAGCCGGGTGCAGGACGACCACATCGCGGACGCCTTCGGGCTGGAGCAGGTGTGGCTGGCGCGGGACTGGGCCGACCGCTTCGACCTGGAGCTGCCGCACCACGACACCGGCTACGGCCACACCCCCGAGCAGGCCGCGAAGGTGCGGGTCCCCTCGACGGTGCTGCTGGCCGGGTACTACGACGCGGTGCACGACCAGACCCTCGGCGTGCTGCGGACGCTGGCCGCCAAGGACCTGGAGCGGGTCGTGGACGAGCGCTGGGAGCCGCCGGTCACGCTGGGCGTGCGCCTGGTGAGCGTCCTGTCCGACGATCTCCAGCACGTCGGACAGGCCGCCTACGTCAAGGGGCTGCTTCAGAGCGCTTCGGCGTAACCCGGCAGGATGACGTCCTCGATGAGCGCCTTGCGCTCGTCGAACGGGAGGAAGGCGCTCTTGACCGCGTTCACGGTGACCGTGCGCAGGTCCTTCGCCGTCCAGCCCGCCTCCTCGACCAGCAGCGCCATCTCACGGGTCATGGTGGTACCGGAGACCAGGCGGTTGTCGGTGTTGAGGGTGACCCGGAAGCCGAGGTCCTTCAGCGCGGTGATGGGGTGCTCGGCGATGGAGGTGGCGCAGCCGGTCTGGAGGTTGGAGGTGGGGCACATCTCCAGGGCGATCCGGCGGTCGCGGACCCAGCCGGCCAGGCGGCCGAGCTTGCCGTCGACGATGTCCTCGGTGATGCGGACGCCGTGCCCGAGGCGCTGGGCGCCGCACACCTGGACGGCCTGGTGGATGCTGGGCAGGCCGTACGCCTCGCCCGCGTGGATGGTGAACGGCACGCTCTCGGCGCGCAGGTGCTCGAAGGCGGCCAGGTGGTCGGCGGGCGGGAAGCCGTCCTCGGCGCCGGCGATGTCGAAGCCGACGACCCCGGCGTCGCGGTAGGCGACGGCCAGTTCGGCGGCCTCGCCGACCCGGTCGAACATCCGCATGCCGCACAGCAGGGTGCCGACGCGTACCGGCGTCCCCGCGGCCGCCGCCTTGGCCATGCCGGCCGCGAGGCCCTCCTGCACGGTCTCCACGACCTCGGCCAGGCTCAGTCCGGCACGGGTGTTCAGCTCGGGGGCGTAGCGCACCTCGGCGTAGACCACGCCGTCGGCGGCGAGGTCGAGCACGTACTCCTCGGCCACGCGCAGCAGGCCCTCGCGGGTCTGCATCACGGCGAGGGTGTGCTCGAAGGTGCCTATGTAGCGGACCAGGTCGCCGGAGCCCGCGGCCTCGACGTACCAGGCGGCCAGTTCGCCGGGGTCGGTGGTGGGCAGCGTGTGGCCGACCGCGGCCGCGAGTTCGATGACGGTGGCCGGGCGCAGGCCGCCGTCGAGGTGGTCGTGCAGGACGGCCTTGGGGAGCCGACGGAGGGTCTCGGTGTCGATGCGGGGCGCGGTCATGTCGTGCTTCCTCGGCGGATCGTGCGGATGGGGGTTCAGGCGGCGGGCTGGAGCAGGTCCCAGCGGTTGCCGTAGAGGTCCTGGAAGACGGCGACCGTGCCGTACGGCTCGTGGCGGGGGTCCTCCAGGAAGGTCACCCCGTGGGCGGTCATGCGGGCGTGGTCGCGGGCGAAGTCGTCGGTGTGCAGGAAGAAGCCGACGCGGCCGCCGGTCTGGTCGCCGACGCGGGCGCGCTGGCCGTCGTCCTTCGCGCGGGCGAGCAGCAGGCCGGTGCCGCCGCCCTCCCCGGTGCCTGGCTCCACGACGACCCACCGGGAGCCGTCCGGGCGGGGCTCGTCCTCGGCCAGCCGGAAACCCAGGGCCTCGGTGTAGAAGCGGATGGCGTGGTCGTAGTCGTCCACGACGAGGGTGACCAGGGCAACGCGGCGCATCGGAGCCTTCCGGTGGGGGTGGTTAGCGGGAGAGGTTATACGTAAAACTACCGGGGCGCCAGTCTCCCCCGGAGGGGGACCGGCGGGGTGCTCCGGCTACGGGTGGAAGGCGTTCAGGCGGCCCAGTTCGCCGGGGCTGAGCTTCAGGGCGCCCGCCGCGATGTTCTCCGTCAGATGGGCGGGGTCACCGGTGCCGGGGATGGCCAGGACGTGCGGGCCCTGGTGGAGGGTCCAGGCGATCCGGACCTGGGCGGGGCTGGCGCCGTGCCCCGCCGCGATCTCCGCGACCACGGCGTCCGCACCGGCCGCCACCCGCTCGTGCGTGCCCCGTTCGCCGGTCTCCCCGGCGACGGAGTAGAAGGGGACGAAGGCGATGCCGCGCTCGCCGCACAGCCGGAGCAGTTCCGTCGCTTCGGCGCCGGGGGTGTCGAGCCCGTACCGGTTCTGCACGGCGACCACCGGTGCGATGGCCAGCGCCTCGTCGAGGTGGCGGGGTTCGACCGCGGAGACGCCCAGGTGCCGGATGAGGCCCTCCTCCCGCAACTCGGCGAGGGCGCCGAAGTGTTCGGCGACGGAGTCCTGCCGCATCCGGCGCAGGTAGACCAGGTCGAGGTGGTCGCGGCCGAGCTGGCGGAGGTTCTCCTCGACATGACCGCGCAGCTGGTCGGGGCGGGCGGCGGTGCCCCAGGAGCCGTCCTGCTCGCGGAAGGGGCCGACCTTGGTGGCGATGACCAGGTCGTCGGCGTAGGGGGCGAGGGCGGTGTTGATCAGTTCGTTGGCGGAACGCAGGGAGGAGAAGTAGAAGGCGGCGGTGTCGATGTGGTTCACCCCGAGTTCCACGGCCCGGCGCAGGACGGCCAGCGAGCGGGCCCGGTCGCTGGGGGTGCCCAGGTGGAAGGCGGCGTCGCCGGTCAGCCGCATCGCGCCGAGGCCGACGCGGTGGACGGTGAGGTCGCCGAGGGTGAGGGTGCCGGAGGCTGCCGCGGTGATCGTTTCGGTGGTCATCGGCGGAGTGTGCCACGGATGCCGGGCGGTGCGGCCGGGGTAGGAGGGACGCATGACGATCACCGATCACCCGCTCGTCACCCGCGCCCGTCTGCTCGCCGCCGAGCTGCTGGAACCCGAGGCGGAGCGGGTCGACCAGGAGGGCGTGCCGGCGAGCCACATCGAGGCCGTGAAGCGGTCCGGACTGCTGGGGCTGACGGCACCGGCCGAGTACGGCGGCTCGGCGGCGCCGCCCGCCGTGGTGCGGGAGGTGTCGGAGATCCTGGCGGGCGCGTGCGGCTCGACCTGGTTCGTCCAGTCGCAGCACCACACCCCGGTCCAGGTCCTCGCGCGCGGCGAACCGGCCGCCCGCGAGCGCCTGTTGGGTCCGCTGGCCCGGGGCGAGCTGCTGTCCGGCGTGGCGTACGCCCAACTGCGCGCGCATCCCCGTGCGCCCGTACGGGCCCGCCGCGACGGCAGGGGCTGGCGCTTCGACGGCAGGGTCCCCTGGTACACCGGCTGGGGCCTGAACGACGTCCTCCTCCTGGCCGGCCTGACGGAGGACGACGAGGCGGTGTTCGCGTTCGCGGACGCCCGCGACCAACCGGGCCTGCGCCCCTCCGCACCCCTGCGTCTGGCCGCTCTGACCGCGGCGCACACGGTCTCCCTGGAACTGGACGGCCTGCGCGTCCCCGACGGCTCGGTGGCCCTGCGCATCCCGTACGCCGAGTGGGCCCCCACCGACCGGGCGAAGACCCTGAACACCAACCCGGCGGTCTTCGGCATCGCCTCGGCGGCCCTGTCCCTGCCGGACGAGAGGACGGCAGCCCCTCTGCGGGACCAGCTGGCGGACGTCCGCACCCGCGCCTACGCCCTGGCCGACCACCCGGCCCCGCTGGAGCGGGTGGCGGAACGCCTGGCGGTACGGGCGGAGGCGTACGCGGCGCTGAACACCGCCACCACGGCGGGGGTGGTGGCAGGGGGCGGACGCTCGATGTCCCTCACGTCCAGGGCCCAGCGCCTCGCCCGCGAGGGGATGTTCCTGCTGATCCAGGGTCAGACGGCGGAGACCCGGAAGGCCCACCTGGAGGCACTGGCGTCCTGGGAAGCGTCTCCCCGGTCCGCGAAGCCCGGGGAGACACCCTAGTCGTCCGTGCGGCCCTCGACCACGACCAGGAAGGCGTCCGACTTGAGGTCCATGACCACCGTCGCGGGTTCACCCTCGGCCCTGCGGGCGGCGGCGTACTCCTCGGCGGGCCAGGAGCCGCGCGGTGAGCCTGCGGGGAAACGCTCCAGCACTGTCGAATTCATGGCGGCGGACACCTCCGGCGGAAGGTTCGGACGGGACACGGAACCTGTACCTCACCGGCTGCCCGGCCATCGCCCGGACATGCCGTTGTACGCCGTCCGGCACAACCGCATCCACGTGTGGCGCCGAGCGGGAAGGGATCACAGGGAGGCCGTGGCGGACCACGGGTGAACACCGATGCCGAGGAGCCGTAGGACGATGAACGACGACGAGCCCGAGGGCGGGCTGCGCTGCCTGGTGACCGGGGCCACCGGCTACATCGGAGGCAGGCTCGTGCCGGAGCTGCTCGCCGCCGGACACCAAGTGCGCTGTCTGGCCCGCACCCCGGGCAAGCTGCGCGACCATCCGTGGGCCGGTGACGTGGAGGTGGTGCGCGGTGACGTGACGGACCCCGACTCGCTGGCCGAGGCGCTGCGGGACGTCGACGTGGCGTACTACCTGGTGCACGCGCTGGGCAGCGGGGACGACTTCGAGGAGACCGACCGGCGCGCGGCCCGGTACTTCGGCGAGCAGGCGAAGGCGGCCGGGGTGCGCCGGATCGTGTACCTCGGCGGCCTGACCCCGGCCGGGGTGCCGGAGCGGGAGCTGTCCCCGCATCTGCGCTCACGGGCGGAGGTGGGGCACATCCTGCTGGAGTCCGGGGTGCCGACGGCCGTCCTGCGCGCGGCGGTGATCATCGGCTCCGGCTCGGCCTCCTTCGAGATGCTGCGCTACCTCACCGAGCGGCTGCCGGTGATGGTGACCCCGAGCTGGGTGCACACCCGTATCCAGCCGATCGGGGTGAAGGACGTGCTACGGCTGCTGGTGGGCTCCGCGCGACTGCCGGCGGACGTGAACCGGACCTTCGACATCGGCGGCCCGGACATACTGACGTACCGGGAGATGATGCTGAGGTACGCCCGGCTCGCCCGTCTGCCGCACCGGCTGATCCTGTCCGTGCCGATGCTGACGCCGGGTCTGTCCAGCCACTGGGTGGGGCTGGTGACCCCGGTGCCCGCGTCGATCGCCCGCCCGCTGACGGAGTCGCTGCGGTACGAGGTGGTGTGCCGCGAGCACGACATCCGGCGGTATCTGCCGGAGCCGCCCGGGCATCCGTACACCTTCGACGAGTCGGTCCGGCTGGCGCTGCGCCGGGTCCGGGAGGCGAAGGTGGTCACCCGCTGGTCGTCCGCGTCGGTGCCGGGCGCGCCGAGCGATCCGCTGCCGACCGACCCGGACTGGGCGGGCGGCAGCCTGTACACCGACGAGCGCGAGACGGTGGTGGACGCGCCGCTGGACCGGCTGTGGCGGGTGATCGAGGGGGTCGGCGGCGACAACGGCTGGTACTCCTTCCCGCTCGCCTGGTCCCTGCGCGGCTGGATGGACCGGGCGATGGGCGGGGTGGGGCTGCGCCGAGGCCGCCGGGACGCGGAGCGGCTGCGGGTGGGCGACTCGCTGGACTTCTGGCGGGTGGAGGAGATCGAGCCGGGCCATCTGCTGCGGCTGCGGGCCGAGATGCGGCTGCCGGGACTGGCCTGGCTGGAGATGTACGCGGAGCAGGACGGCGAGGGCCGCAGCCGGTACCGCCAGCGCGCCCTGTTCCATCCGCGCGGGCTGCTCGGCCAGGCGTACTGGTGGGCGGTCTCGCCGTTCCACGCGATCGTGTTCGGCGGGATGGCCCGGAACATCGCGCGGGCCGCGGTGCACGGTCCGGTCCCGACGATGAGGAGCCGGGGGCCGCGGAAGCGGGGCGTCAAGAACCTGGGACTCCAGCACCGGAGGCTGAAAAAGCGGGCCCGGCGTTGACGTCCGCGTCCGTCCGGGGCGCTCGCCCGGAAGAGTCCACCGTAAGCATCCCCTGCTCCGGAGCCGTTCGATGAACACCTCGGTCGTCCTCTTCACCGCCGACCTGCGTCTGCACGACCATCCGCCGCTGCGGGCGGCCCTGGACGGGACCCGGCAGGTGGTGCCGCTGTTCGTGCGCGACGACGGGATCGACGGCGCGGGGTTCGCCGCGCCCAACCGGCTGGCGTTCCTCGCCGACTGCCTGCGGGACCTGGACGCCGGGCTGCGCGAGCGCGGCGGCCGGCTCGTGGTGCGCTCCGGTGACGTGGTGACCGAGGTGCTGAGGGCGGTGGCGGAGGCGGAGGCTGACGAGGTGCACATGGCCGCCGACGCCAGCGGCTACGCGCACCGCCGCGAGCACGCCCTGCGCGCCGCTCTGGAGGCGGACGGCCGCAGGCTGCACGTCCACGACACGGTGACCGCCGCCGTGGAGCCGGGCGCGGTGACTCCGGTGGCCTCGGACCACTTCGCCGTGTTCACCCCGTACTTCCGTCACTGGTCCGGGCATTCCCGGCGTGACCCGCTCGGCGCGCCCCGGAAGGTGAGCGTGCCGGAGGGCGTCAAGTCCGAGGAGATCCCTTCCCGTGACGCGGTGCCGGGCACCTCGCCGGCGCTCGCGGAGGGCGGTGAGGTGGCGGGGCGCCGGATGGTGGCCGACTGGCTGAGCACGGGGATCGACGCCTACGGGGACCAGCACGACGACCTGGCCGGCGACGGCACCTCCCGGCTCTCCCCGCATCTGCACTTCGGCACCGTCTCCCCGGTGGAGCTCGTGCACCGGGCACGGCTGGAGGGCGGCGCGGGCGCCGAGGCGTTCGTCCGGCAGGTCGCCTGGCGGGACTTCAACCGGCAGTTGCTGGCGGTGCGTCCGCAGGCGTCCCACGCCGACTACCGCACCCGGCGCGACCGCTGGCGTACCGGCGGCAAGGCCGAGGCGGACATCCAGGCGTGGCGGGACGGCCGCACCGGTTATCCGATCGTGGACGCGGCGATGCGGCAGTTGCGGCACGAGGGATGGATGCACAACCGGGGCCGGCTGCTCACCGCGAGCTTCCTGACCAAGACGCTGTACGTGGACTGGCGGGTGGGCGCCCGGCACTTCCTGGACCTGCTGGTCGACGGGGACGTGGCCAACAACCAGCTCAACTGGCAGTGGACGGCCGGCACGGGCACCGACACCCGCCCCAACCGGGTGCTGAACCCGACGGCCCAGGCCAGGCGGTACGACCCGGACGGGGCCTATGTCCGGCGCTGGGTCGAGGAGTTGGCGCACGTGCAGGGGGCGGCGGTGCACGAGCCGTGGAAGCTGAGCGGGCCGGAGCGCGCGAGGCTCGGGGACTACCCGGACCCGATCGTCGACCTCAAGGACGGCCTGGACCGGTTCAGGCACGCCCGCGGACTGGAGTGAGGTCCGGGCCGGGCTCGGTGCCGTAGGCGGCGGTCAGGGTGTCGAGGGCGTCGGCGAGTCCGGTCGGGCGGAGCATGCCGTGCGTGGAACGGCCCGCCCAGCCGGGGCCGCCGAGCATCAGCAGGGTCTGCCCGCGGGCACCGCGTACACCCCACTCGATGGCCGCGACGTGCCGGGCGAGCGGCAGGCTCGCGGTGGCACGGGACTGGGACCACAGCACGACGGCTGCCGGACCGAGGCGCCGTACGGCGGCGGCGAGCGCGTCGGCGGGCACGGCGCTGCCGAACATCCGGGTGGGGACGCCGTGCCGGCCCAGCGCGGCGTTGAGGGCCTCCAGCGGGAGGGTGTGCTGCTCGTCGGGGGCGCAGGCGAGCAGCACCGGTCCGGTGCCGGGGGTGCCGGGCGGGCCGAGCCGGGGGGTGTGGCGGCGCAGGGCGGTGGAGATGTGCCAGGACAGCAGGTGCTCCACCTCGATGTACCGGTCCCCGGAGGAGACCCACTTGCGGCCCACGGCGTGCAGGGCGGGTGCCATCACGTCCTGCCAGGCGACGGTGATGCCGTACTCGGCGAGCACACCGTCCAGTTGCTCCTCCACGGCCGGGGCGTCCAGGCGCACGGCCGCACGGGCCAGGCCCCTGCACTCCTGGCGCACATCGCCCAGCGGCAGGGCGCCGGGGGCGCGGGAGCGGGACCCGGGGGGTGGGGTCCGGCCGGCGGGCGGGCCGGTCGCGGCGCGGGCGGCGCGGGCGGCCTCGGCGGGGGGTACCCCGGACGAGGTCAGGCGGCACATCGCCTCCAGCACGGCCACGTCGTCCGGGGTCCAGCGGCGGTGCCTGCCGTCGGCGCGCGCGGCGGGGCCGAGACCGTAACGGCGGTCCCAGGAGCGCAGGGTGGTGGGCGAGACACCGAGCCTGCGGGCCAGGGCGCCGGTGGTCAGTCCGGCGCCGGGGGCTTCGTCGTCCATACGCCGACTGTACGCCGGGAACGACGCAGAAACGATGCGAGTTGTCGGCGCCCGGCACCGGCTCCCACGATGACCTCACCGTCCCACCCGAGGAGCCAGGTCATGACCTCCTACCCGTCCCCGCCCGCCACCGCCGCACCGCCCGTGGCCCCGGCCGGGGACGGCCGCGACGACGAGGAGCTGGCGCTGGGCCTGGTCGCGGGGGACGAGGACTGCCTCGCGGCCGTGTACCGGCGCTGGTCCTCGCTGGTGTACGCCCTCGCCCGCCGCGCGCTGGGGAACGCCGGTGAGGCCGAGGACGTGACCCAGCAGGTGTTCCTCGGGGTGTGGCGGGGCCGTGCGGGCTACCGGCCGGACCGGGGCCCGCTGGGCGGCTGGATCGTCGGCATCACCCGGCGCAAGATCTTCGACGCGCTGGCGGCACGCGCCCGGCGCGGCGAGCTGGTCGCGGCGGCGGCCGCGTCGCTGTCCCGCGCCGCGCTCGGCGCCGAGACCGCGGCCGACCCGGAGACGGTGCTCGACCGGCTGGAAGTCCGCCGCGAGCTGGGACGGCTGCCGGCCGCCCAGCGCCGGGTCCTCTACCTGGCCTTCTACGAGGACCTCACCCAGCCGCAGATCGCCGCCCGCACGGGCTGGCCGCTCGGCACGGTGAAGAGCCACGCCCGACGGGGCCTGCACCGCCTGCGCTCCGGCATCGAGCGAGGGGAACCGCTGAAGGCGGCCGTGTGAACGGAGGCCGCGCGAAGGGAGGGGCGGGGAACCGAATCCGGTCGAAGTATTGCGCGAACCCCCCTACACATATGGGAATAAAAGGCGCAGAATAGACGGATACGCGATACGCGGCACTCCACCGCAGGCCCACCGGACGCGGTCGAGTCCGCTCGGTTCGACGGAAGGAGGACCGTACGCAGACTCCCACCGACAACGAAGGACGCGAGGCCGGCCCGCCGGAGCGGACCGGCCTCCTCGTGCGCGCGGGCGGCGCGTCCCGGCCGGAGGTCTTTGACACGGTTCGCGGTGCTTTCTACCTTGAGCCGGGCCATAGCGTTCCGTGACCTCACGAGGCTGGAGACCGCCCTGTCCGCTCGCCCCGCCCCCGGCCGCCGCCTCGCCACGGCAGCCGCGTTCCTCGGCCTGATCGGCACCCTCACCGCCACCGCCTGGGCGGACCCCAAGGACCGCGCCCCGGCCCCGCTTCCGGCCCCCGCGGCGACCCGCGTCCCGGACACGGCGGTCTCGGTCAGCCCGCTGGCCTCCTTCGCGCTCCAGTCCACGGCGAAGGTGAGCGACTCGGCGGCCACCGTCTCCTCCCCCGGCTACCCGGCGCGCGGGTGGCACAACGCCGGCCCCCGCTCCACGGTCCTCGCCGCCCTGCTGGCCGAGGGCCGCTACCCGGACCCGTTCCGCTCGACCAATCTGAGCAAGATCCCGAAGGCCGACTTCAAGGTGCCCTGGTGGTACCGCTCCGACTTCACCGTGGACGACACCTCCCGGCGCACCCGGCTCGACTTCAGCGGGGTCGTCCCGGCCGCCGAGGTGCACGTCAACGGCCACCGGGTGGCCACGGACACGCAGGTCGAGGGCGCGTACACGCGGCACGAGCTGGACATCACCGAACTGGTGCGGCCCGGCCGGAACACGGTCGCCTTCCGGGTCCGGCCCAATGATCCGAACCGGGACCTCAGCATGGGCTGGCTCGACTGGCTCCAGCCGCCCCCGGACCAGAACATGGGCCTGGTCCGGGACGTGCTGGTCCGGCGCGGCGGGCCGGTCGCGCTGGGCGACGCCCACGTGGTGACCGACCTGGCCGTACCGTCGCTGGACAGCGCCGACCTGACCGTGAAGGCACGGGTGCGCAACGACACCGGCCGCCCGGTCACCGCCCTGGTCACCGGCAGCGCCGCCGGGACCACGCTGGTCCGCCGGGTCCCCCTCGCCGCACACGAGTCGCGTACCGTCGCCTTCTCCCCCGCCGACGTCCCCGGCCTGCGCCTGCGGTCCCCGCGCGTGTGGTGGCCCGCGGGAATGGGCGGCCAGCCGCTGTACGACCTCAGGCTCACCGCCTCCGTCGCCGGTGCCGTCTCGGACACCACGCACGAGACCTTCGGCATCCGTGACGTCCGGGCACCCCTGAACAAGGACGGCGCCCGCCAGTACCGGATCAACGGACGCCCGCTGCTGATCCGGGGCGCCGGCTGGTCGCCGGACCAGTTCCTGCGCTGGGACCGCAGCTACGCGGAGGACCGGCTGCGGTACGTCCTCGACCTCGGGCTGAACACGGTCCGCCTGGAAGGGCACATCGAGCCGGACGAGTTCTTCGACCTGGCCGACCGGCTCGGCGTGCTCACGCTGCCGGGCTGGGAGTGCTGCGACAAGTGGGAGGGCCAGGTCAACGAGGACGGGTCCGGGGAGAAGTGGGACGCGGACGACCACGCGGTGGCGAAGGCGTCCATGGCCGCCGAGGCGGCCCGGCTGCGCACCCACCCGAGCGTCATCTCCTTCCTGATCGGGAGCGACGCGGCACCGGACGCCGCCATCGAGAAGAACTACCTGGACGCGCTGAACGCCGCCGACTGGCCCACCCCCGTCGTCCCGGCCGCCTCCGACAACTCCTCGCCCCGGCTGGGCCGTTCAGGCATGAAGATGAGCGGCCCCTACGACTGGGTACCGCCCGCCTACTGGTACGCCAAGCGCGAGGGCGGGGCGACCGGCTTCAACTCCGAGACCAGCGCGGGCCCCAGCATCCCCACCCTGGACACCCTGCGCCGGATGATGACCCCCGCGGAGCTGGACACTCTGTGGAAGACCCCGGCGGCCAGGCAGTACCACCGCTCCCCGTCGGCGGTCTTCTCCACCCTCAAGCTCTACGACGACGCCCTCACCGCCCGCTACGGCGCCCCCGCAGGCCTGACCGACTACGTGCGCAAGGCGCAGCTCGCCCAGTACGAGAACGTCCGCGCCGAGTTCGAGGCGTACCGCCGCAACGCGCACGACGCCGCCCAGCCGGCCACCGGGATCGTGCACTGGATGCTGAACAGCGGCTGGACCTCGCTGCACTGGCAGCTCATCGACCGCTATCTCGACCAGAACGGCGCCTACTTCGGTGCCAAGAAGGCGGGCGAGCCACTGCACGTCCAGTACTCCTACGACGACCGCTCGGTGGTCGTCGTCAACGACCGCCACTCCCCCGCCACAGGCCTCACCGTGCGGGCCACCCTCTTCGACCCGGACGGCACCCCGCGCCACGACCGCACCCTGACCGGGCTGCGGGTCCCCGGCGACGGCGCGCACGGCACCGCGTTCACGCTGCCCGAGAGGCTCGGCGGCACCTCCCGTTCCCACCTGCTGCGTCTGGTGGTGACCGGCCCCGACGGCCGGGAGGTGAGCCGGAACGTGTACTGGCTGTCCACCCGCCCCGACACCCTCGACTGGGCGCACAGCGACTGGTATTACACCCCGACGACGGCCTACGCCGACCTGAGGGGCCTCACCGCCATGGCGCGGGTGCCGGTGTCGGCCACCGCAGCCACCCGCTCCTCGGGCGCGCTGTCCACCACGACGGTGACCCTGCGCCGTACCGGCGGCGGCCGGACACCCTCCCTGCTGACGGACGTCCGTATGGTCGACGCCGAGGGCCGGCCGGTGCTGCCGGTGCGCTGGTCGGACAACCAGGCCGGCCTCTGGCCGGGCGAGTCGGTGACACTCACCGCCACCTACCGAACGGCGGACCTGCGCGGCTCGGCACCCCGGGTGCGGGTGTCCGGCTGGAACACCCTGGAACGGACGGTCCCCGCCGCCTGAGATCCCGCCTCCGGCCGCATCGACCGCCACCGCCGCGGGCACGCTCCGGGTGGGACTTCCCGGGGGCGGCGCCGGCGTGGAGTGACTCCGTCCGCAGGGGGCACATGGCAGAGCAGCAGGGGCCGAGACCAGTAGGGGTGGACATGGAGATTTCAGGACTCATCAGCGCCGTCATCATCGGCATCGTGATCGGTGTGCTCGGGCGGCTGGTCGTGCCGGGACGCCAGCACATCGGCGTGATCGTCACCATCCTCGTCGGCATCGTGGCCGCCCTGCTGGGGACGGCCATCGCGGCGGCCCTGGGTGTCGCGGACACCGACGGGCCGGACTGGATCGAGTGGCTGATCCAGATCGCGCTGGCCGCGGTCGGCATCGCCGCGCTGGACCGGACGGTGGGCCGCCGCCACTGACCCCCGGGTCACCTCTCGTACGCATACGGCGTCGTCGTGGTCAGGGCGTGCAGCCCGAGGCGCTCCAGGACGGGGCGGCTCATGGCGGAGGCGTCCACCTGGACATGACGGCAGCCACGGGCGGCGGCGACGCGGGCGCGGTGGGCGACCAGGGCGCGGTACAGGCCCCGGCCCCGCCACTCCGCGACGGTGCCGCCGCCCCAGAGTCCGGCGAAGTCTCCGCCCGGCACCAGCTCCAGCCGGGCGGAGGCCACCGGCTCGTCCCCGGCCAGCGCGACCACGGCGAGGACCGTACCGGGGTCGGCCGCGAGCCGGGCCAGCAGATGGTCGCGCAGGGCGGTGCCATCGGTGCCGAACACCCGTTGGTGCACCGCCACCACGAGGTCGACGCCGGCCGCGTCGGCGGCCCGGAGCAGGCGGACGCCGTCCGGGAGCCGTTCCTCCAGCGTCAGGTCCGCGATCTCGCCGACCATCAGTGTCTCGGGCTCCTCGGCCCGGAAGCCCGCCGCGATCAGGCGCTCGCCCAGATCCGCCGGCCCGTCGTGGCCGTAGAGCTTCCACTCGAAGGACCGGCCCAGGTCCGTGAAGTACCCGATCTGCTCCGCGATCGCGCGGTCGGCTCCGGCCGCGTCGAGGGCGGACCAGACGACGCCGTTCCAGCCCCGCCCGCCCGCCACCTGGCGCACCACGGCACCCGCCCGTTCGATCCGGGCGCCGGGCGCGTCGGGGCGGGCGTTCCGCCGCTCTTCGAGGTCGTAGCGGGCGAGTACCGCGGCGTGGTCCATGCGGTCAGTCCAGCATCCGGGCCGGCACCGGGCAACGGGATTATCCCGAACCCGCCCCGCGATCAGCCGAGTTCGAGCGTGGTGATGCCGAAAACCCGCTCGGCGGCGTGTTCGCGGACCGGGCCGGTGTACATGCGGGCGGTCTCGAAGGAAGGGGTGAGCCCCGCCGCGAGGGCCATCTCGACGCCCGCCTTGTTCGGCTCGGGTACGTCGATGGCGATCTGCCGGCCGGCATGGTCGGCGGTGAGGGCCGCGAACAGGGCGCGCGCGTCCTCGGGCGTGTCGGCGAAGAGGGGACCGACGCGCAGGCAGTCCGCGCCGGGGCGGATCACGCCGTAGCCGGTGAGGTGCTCGCCGTCGTGGCGTACGTAGGCGTGGTGGCCGGGGGCGGTGAGCCACTCGGCGAGGAAGCGGGGGCGGTCGGCCGGGGTGCAGGCGCTGTCGTAGCGGGTGATGGCGTCGAGGTCGCCGGGCTGGGCGTGGCGGACTCCGGTGGGCGGCTCGGCCGCCGGGGCGGGGCCGGTGTAGCGGGCGGTGCGGTGGGCGAGTTCGAAGCCGGAGCGACGGTAGTTGTCCTGCTGGTCGACGACGCCGTCCAGGCCGACGGTGCGCTCCCCCGCGTGGGCCAGCGCGGTCTTCCAGGTGGTGAGGCCGTAGCCGTGGCCGCGCAGGTCGGGGCGGACGAGGTAGCAGCCGAGGAAGGCGTACTCCGTGCCGTAGTTGACGACGGAGATCGCGGACACCGGCTCGCCGTCGATACGGCCGAGGAAGAAGCCCTCGGGGTCCTGGGCGAAGAAGGCGGGGCCGTCGGAGAGCCCCGGATTCCAGCCTTCGGCCGCCGCCCAGCCACTGATCACCGGCCAGTCGTCCAGGGTGGCCTGCGTGACGGTGAACTCCTGGTTGGCCGGTGACGTCATCGCCGCGCTCCGTTTCCGGGGGGTGTCGGGGGGTCGCTCGCGCCGCATCCTTCCCGATCGGGCGGTCCCGCGTCACGCCGGGACCGCGCGGGGCACGCCCGTACCGGGCGCAGGCACGACAAAGGCCCCACCGAGTGGTGCGGTGTCGGTGGGGCCGTGCGGTGGAGCGGGATCAGACCATGCTGCCCGGGCGGTAGCGCCGGTACAGGGCCGCGCCCGCCACCAGGAAGGCCGCGCTTCCGGCCAGCGCCGGGGCGGCGAAGTCCGCTCCGGTGTGCGCCAGGCTGGGCGGCGTCACGTGAGCGGGCGGCACCACGGTCTTCGGCGGCGCCGGAGGCTGGTGCTTCGGCGGGGCGGGCGGCTGGTGCTTGGGCGGCGCCACGGGCGGCGGGGTCGGCGCCTCGGAGTGGTTCTCGCAGTGGTTGCCGAAGGCCGGGTTGAGGGCGCCGACGACGTCCACGCTGTTGCCGCAGGCGTTCACCGGGATGTCGACCGGCAGCTGGATGCCGTTGCCGGAGAGCACGCCGGGCGAGCCCTGGGTGACGCTGTGCGCCGTGGCGCCGCCACCCCCCACGTTGCCGGCCCTGGTGCCGCCGGCCCTGGTGCCGCCGGCCTTGCTGCCACCGGTACCGCTGCCCCCGGCCTTGCTGCCGGAGCCGCCGCCGCTCACCGCGCCGCCGCCGTTGTCGGAGCCGGTGTTCGCGCAGGAGTTGCCGAAGGCCGGGTTGAGGAGCCCGACCACGTCGACGCTGTTGCCGCACGCGTTCAGCGGGACGCTGACCGGGGCCTGGACGGTGTTGCCGGAGAGCACACCGGGCGAGCCGACAGCGGCGCCGTCGGCGGTGGCACCACCAGCCGCGAAAGCGGCGGAGACGGGCATGGCCATGGCCATCGCACCGGAGGCGGCGGCGACGCCGATCACACCGTTTCGGGTAGCCCGTTTCATAGGTTCCCTGCCTTCCAGAAGTCGTAGCGGGCAGCCACCCGCACCACATAGAACGCGCACAAACCGTTCGGGTTATGGCCTGTGCGGCTTTCACCCGTTCGGGGGGCACGGTCGTTCGAGCCGCACGTCAATCCCCTGTCGCGTCGGCCACGCGGATAGGTGGACCCCTCACCCGGCCGGCGTAGGTGGCACCCTCGGCGCCGGTCCGGAGGTGACGCCCGCACGGCCGGGAGGCGACCGGTGCGGGGCGCGCTTATGGTGAGGACGGCGCCGCCCCTGTTCAGGGCGGTGGCGCCCTGGGAGGCGAGCGATGCCGGCCAAGGTGAAGCAGCAGTCCAGACGGTCCGCCGTACGGCGCGGCGCGGGTGCGGGTGTGCTCGCCCTGGCGCTGGTCGCCGCGAGCCTGCCCGCCGCGGTGGCCGCCGGTTCCCGGTCCGGCGAGGCCGACCGGCCCGGCATGGCCCGCTTCTACGAACAGAAGGTCGCCTGGGGCCGCTGCGCGGGCCCGGACATGCCGAGGGATCTCCAGTGCGGCAAGGTGACCGTCCCCCTCGACTACGCGCACCCCGGGGCGGGCACCCTCGATCTGGCGCTGGCCCGCTACCGCGCGACCGGCTCCGGACATCGCGCGGTGCTCCTGAACTTCGGCGGGCCCGGCGCCTCGGGTGTGAACCAGCTCGCGGCAGGCGGCAAGGAGTTCATGGACCTCACCAACGGCTCCGACGTGGTCTCCTTCGACCCGCGCGGGGTCGGCCGCTCCTCCCCGGTGAGCTGCGGCGTCGGCGAGGAACCTCCGTCGGACTCGTCGGACTCGTCCGGTTCGGGCGCCGGTGTCGAGGTCAGCAGTCCGCAGCAGCTCATGACCTTGCTCCGGCAGTCCGCGGAGCTGTGCGCCAAGCACTCCGGGCCGGTGCTCGAGCACATAGGCACCGTGAACGCGGCCCGCGACATGGACGTCATCCGCCAGGCCCTCGGCCAGAAGAAGCTGGACTACCTGGGCTTCTCCTACGGCACCCGGCTCGGCGCGGTGTACGCGGCGCAGTTCCCGCACAAGGTCGGCCGGATGGTCCTGGACGGGGTCGACACGCTGACCGAACCGCTGTCCGAGCAAGGGGCCGCGGGCGCCCAGGGGCAGCAGACGGCCCTGGAGGGATTCCTGGACTGGTGCGTGACGGACATGGGCTGTCCGTTCGGCCAGGACCGCCGGGCGGCCGACGACCAGGTCGTCCAGCTCGTGCGCTCGCTGGACGCGAACCCCGTTCCGACCGACTTCGGCGGCAGCCTCTCCGGGCAGGACCTGGTGGGCGCCATCGGGCAGGGTCTGTACAGCAAGGAGCTGTGGCCGTCCCTGGAGCGGGCGCTCGCCACGCTGGTGGAGGACGGGGACGCGCGCCGGGTGCTCAGCTTCTCCTCGGGCGGCTTCGGGCTCCCGACGCGGGCGAGCGGGTCCGGCGACGCGGACGGGGCCGCGAAGAACGACGGCGGCCTGACCGATCCGGGGCAGGTGCCGATCGACAACCTCACGGCCGCGCTGATGGCGGTCAACTGCGCGGACGACCCGGACCGGCCCACCGCCGCCCAGCTCACCAAGGACCTCACCGACCTGCGGGCCTCCTACGTCGCCGCGTCCCCGGTGTTCGGCCGCTACCGCCTCACCCAGTTGCTGATGTGTTACGGCCGCCCGAAGGGCACCGACTACATCAGGGACTCGGTGAAGAACGTGCCGTCCCCGCGGATGCTGCTGGTCGGCACGCGCGGCGACCCGGCGACGCCCTACCGCTGGGCCGAGGAGACGGCACGGCGGCTGGGGTCCTCGGCCGTGGTGCTCGACAACAAGGGCGACGGGCACACCGGTTACGCCTCCTCCAAGTGCGTGCACCGCAAGGTCGACGACTTCCTGATGTACGGCACGCTGCCGCCCGACCGCAGCTCGTGCCCGGCCGACGGGAAGGCGTGGAGCTCGACCTTGTCGACGGACCCGTGAACTCCGGGACCCCTGGACGCGGGGTGACGCCGCAACCGGGGTGCCATGCCCGGCGTCACACCGGGTAGGCGCTGCCCCAGCCCGCCGACCGGACCCGATCGTGACAAGGGGGACCCCTTCATGCGTATCCGTACCGTCCACACCGTGCCCGTCCTGGCCGCCTCCGCCGCCCTGCTGCTGGCCGCCGCACCCGGCCAGGCGGCCCCGCAGGCCCAGGCCGCGCCCGCCCGGTGCGCCGCGAAGGCACTCGACATCCACGCCAAGGCGGTGAAGGGGAGGACGACCGTCGTCCGCTTCTCCGTGACCAACTCCGGCTCGCGCGCGTGTCTCGTGGACCGGGTCCCGACGATCACCTTCGGTGAGCTGGACGGCGCCGCGCTGCCGACGCCCGAGGGCGGCCGGGGCACCTACCGGCTGGCCGCCGGCGGGACGGCCTACGGGGCGGTACGCACCATCGGCGATCCCTCCGACCCGGAGGCCCGGCGCTCCCCCTCGATCGGGGTGTCGGCCTCGGCCTCCCAGTACGGCCGTGACTTCTCGGCCGCCCACCTCGGCACCGGCCGGCAGGTCCGCGTGTGGGAGCCGGTGACGACGTGGTGGCAGCCGACCCGCGCGAAGGCCGACAAGGCGATCGGACTCGGCTGACACAGGGGAACAGGTGAGCGGCGAACGCACGGCCGAGCACCGCGCCGGGGTCCACGCGCATGGGTCAATACCCGTACGCCGACTACGACTTGGCCGGCGCGGCGCTTAGCCTCGGGGACCACGCGAACCACTCCCGGAAGACTCTGGCATATGCCAGACGCACCCTCGTATCGTGTGTTGCCAAATCCCTTACGAGGCATCGCGGGCTGTGCCACAGTCGTAGCGCTCCCTCCGTTCCCCCTGGCCCTACCGTCCCCTCGGAGTGCGTCATGCAGCCCTCAGTCTCCGCGGACCGCCCGCCCGCCGGGCATCCCGAGGGCGTGCCGTCCGGCCGGGTCGGCCGCGCGGAGTGGGGCCTGCTCACCGACGAGGCCGACTGGTCGGTGGAGCTGTACCGCATCCTGGGCCTGGACCCGTCCGTGCCCGCGCTCACCCTCGACGAGCTCCCGGCGCTGGTCCACGAGGAGGACCGGCCCCGCCTCACCGCCATGGTGACCGGCTGCCTGGTGGACGCCCGGCCGATCGACGGCGAGTTCCGCGTGCGGCGCCCCGACGACTCGGTACGGACCGTGCACATGAGAGGCGAGCCGGTGCTGGGCACGGACGGCGACGCGGTCTCCATGTGGGCCCTGATCCGGGACGTGAGCGAACTCGCGCCGCGCGGACGGTCGTCGAGCACGACCCCGGAACCTCCCGCTCGCCGGCCTCCGCTTCAGGCCCCGCCGGGGCTCGACCTCGCGGCACACCACACGGCCGGCGCACCGCCCCTCACGGCGGCGGCCGGCTGGTGGGACGTGCTGGAACTACCAGGCGGAACAACCCTGTTGAGCCTCGGTGACCTCACCGGCCCGGACCCCGCCACTCTGCTCGGCGCCGTGCACGGCCTGGCTCTGGCGGGCATCCCGCCCGCGCAGCTACTGGCCATACTCGATCAGTTGAAGACCACCACCTCCTTACGCCATGCGGTCTGCTGCCGTTATGAGCCGCAGAACCGTAACTTCACCTGGGCCGGGTCCGGGCGCCCCGTCCCGCTGCTGTTCCGCGACGGGGCGGGGCGCCGGCTCACCGCACCGGACGACCCGCCACCGGGTGCGGGCTCCCCCTACGGGCAGGCCGAACTGACCCTGCGGCCGCACGACGTGATCGTGCTGCACACCGAGCGGCTGAGCGAGCCGGACGTGGCACGCCTGCTCGGTCTCGGCCCACGACTGCGTACGGCCCGTACCGCGCGGGAGTGCGTGCGGTTGCTGGCCGGGGAGCCGGCCGCGGGGCAGCACGGCGACGCCTGTCTCCTCGTGGCCAGGGTCTCCGGGTAGCGCGGACCTCTTCTACGCCGGTGCCGTACCGGTGTCGCGGCTCCGGGGCTTGGGCAGGGCCTGCCTGATCTCCTCGCGCAGTTCACCGACCTTCGGATAGCTCGCGTACTCGGCGGTGAGCCGGTACATCTCGCGCAGCCGGTCCCAGGTGCGGCGGGAGGAGTTGGCCCCCATCGCCATCAGCGCCAGCCGGGCGTACCGGTCCGCCTGTTCGGGGTCGTCCGCGATGAAGCAGGCCGATGCCATGGAGAGATGGTCGAAGATCTTCGACCGCTCCCGCCCGTCCGTCCTGAGGGCCAGCGCCTTCTGGGCGTAGTGCTGGGCGTGCACGGCCGCGCTCGGGTCGTGCTCGGCGAGCGTGCGGTAGGCGAGGGCCTGCATGCCGTACAGATCCTCGTCCTTGAAGGTCTGCATCCAGTCCGGCTGCCGGGTTTCCTGGCGGTCGGAGACGAACAGGTCCTCGGCCTGGCCGAGGGTGCGGCGCATCGCCTGCCCCCGGCCCATCGCGGCCTGCGCCCACGCCTCGATGGTGTGGAACATGGCCTTGGTTCTGGGCTGCAGCTCCTCCCCCGCGCCGGACTGGGCCAGCTTCATCAGGTCCATGGCGTCGTCCGGACGGCCCAGATGCACCATCTGGCGGGCCGCTCGCGACAGCGCCTCGCCGGCCCGGGGTCGGTCGCCGCCCTCGTGCGCGGCGTGCGTGGCGATGACGAAGTACTTCTGCGCCGTGGGCTCCAGACCCACGTCGTGGGACATCCAGCCCGCCAGGACCGCGAGGTTGGCGGCGACGCCCCACAGGCGCCGCTGGAGCTGGGGTGGATGGTGGTAGGCGAGCATGCCGCCCACCTCGTTGAGCTGGCCCACGACCGCCTTGCGCTGGAGGCCGCCGCCACGGGCGGCGTCCCAGGCCCGGAACACCTGGACCGATCCCTCCAGTTCCTCGACCTCCTGGGAGCCGATGGGTGCGGCCTCGTAGCGGTCGAACCCGGCGGGTTCCGCGTGCAGTGGGTTGTCGAGGACGGGGGCGTCGGCCCGGAGCGTGGGGTCGGTGTGCAACCAGTCGTGCATGGCGCTGCTGAGTGTGGCTCCCGCGGCGAGCGCGGCACCCGCGCCCACCAAGCCGCGTCGGTTGAGCATGAGGTCCATTCCCGTGAATTCGGTGAGGACCGCGGCGGTTCGTTCGGGCGCCCACAGCACGCCGTCGGGATCTTCGCTCTTCCCGTCGCCCTGCCGTCTTCCCGCACGCCCGTGCCGCACCAGACCGAGGTCCTCCATGGTCACGACACGGCCGAGACGCTCGGTGAACAGGGCCGCCAGCACCCTCGGCACCGGATCGCGCGGGATCTCTCCCATGTCGATCCAACGCCTTACCCGCGAGGTGTCCGTCGACAGTTGGGGGTGGCCCATGGCCGCCGCCTGCCGGTTGACCAGCCGCGCGAGTTCGCCCTTGGACCAGCCGGCCATGCCGAACAGGTCCGCAAAGCGGGTGTTGGGTTGTCCGCTCACGTCAAGCCCCCAGGTTCTCGGCTGAGTTGACAGTAGCCCCGTGCAAGTTGCCGGGCGACTATTCGCCAGGGTTCGCCAGGGTGCGCCAGATGGTGTGCCAGTGGACGCCGGGTGTCAGGTAGGAAAGCGCCACCCCGGCCCGGTCCTCCCAGGGGCACTCCCCAGGGTGTGCCTGGGAGGACCGGGCCGGGTGGGCGCGCAGCTCGTGACAAGCGACGCACAGGCAGGCACAGCAGGCACACGAAGGGATCTGTATCTCCCATGTACGCAGCATCGTCCTCCGTGTCCGCCCCGCCCCGGCCACCACGTCCCCGCCCCGTGGGCGGCGGACCGTATCTGGACCCGGCGGCGCGACCCGGAGCTCCCCTCCTGGGCGTGGGCCGGGCACCACGCATTCCCGGGCAGCCCGGCTCCCAGCCGCTCAGCGGCAGGCTGGACCTGTCCGGCCCGCAGGGCGCCCAGCTCCGCACCGCCATCGCCTCGGTGCAGCGGATCTGCCCGGAGTTCGCCCCGGTGCAGGTACTCCGCCGCAGCCCCCGGTCCGTCACCTTCGTGGGGACGACCGGCCGCAGCACGGCGGTGGCCAAGTGCCTGCTCGACCACACACCTACGGCGGCGGAGCGGGTCCGGCACGAAATAGCTGCCTACCGCTCCTTCGTCCGGCACCGTCCGCCGGTGCGCGTGCCGCGGCTGATCGCGGCCGACCCGGACAACTGCACGCTGGTGATCGAGCGGATGCCCGGCCGGGTGGCCTCGCACCGCCGCCACCCGCTGGAGGCGCCCCCGCGCGCGGACATCAGGGCCGCGCTCGGCGCGATCTGCCGGCTGAACGGCTGGCGGCCCCCGGCGGGCACCTTCGGCGCACCACTGGACTACGCGGACCGCCTCGCCCGCTACCACGAGCTGGGCCTGCTCACCGACCGCGACCTGGGCGACCTCCAGAAGCTGCTGCACGGCATCGCGCACGCGGCAGGCCGCCAGGGCATGGGCCAGTTCTGCCATGGCGACGCGCTGCTCTCCAACATCCTGATGTCCCCGGCCGGCCCGGTGCTGGTCGACTGGGAGCACGCGGGCTGGTACCTGCCGGGATACGACCTGGCCACCCTCTGGCTGGTCCTCGGGGACGCCCCGGAGGCGCGCCGTCAGATCAGCCAGCTCGCCCAGTCGGGCGGCCCGGCCTCCCGCGACGCCTTCCTGGTCAACCTGATGCTGGTGCTGACCCGCGAGATCCGGGCGTACGAGACCGCCGTACAGCGCTCGATGCACGGCACTCCCCCGGCCCCGGGCGCCTCGGGCGTGACCCCCTCCGGTGAGGAACAGCGCCTGCTCCTGCGGCGGCTGCACGACGACTGCCACATGGCCCGCCGGGCCGTGCGCGCGGCGGTCGGCACCCGGTAGCGGGGCCCAGAACACCGCGGTGCGCCCGAGCGGCGGCGCACCGCGGTTCCCGGTGCCGGGCCTGTGGGGCGGCAGGTCAGTGGTATAGGCCACTGACGCCCCGCAGGCCCGCGCCCCGTCAGCGCGAAACTCGCCCGAAACCCTTTGTGACGTGGGAAATCATCTTCCCGAAGGCATCATTGACGGATCGTCGGCAAGCCGGTACCACTGACCCAGCTCGGCGCCGCCCGCCCCGCCACGCCCCGCCCGTCACAGGAGGCCGCATTGCGAGGATTCGCCCCCGACCCGTCGTCCGCACCCGGTGTCAGACGCCTGAAGCGGACCGCCGGAACGCTCGCCACGGCCGCCCTGGTGCTGCCGCTGCTCGGCGCGGCCCCGGCCGCGCCCACCGCTCCCCCGGACGGGGGGCTCCAGCGCGCGTTCGGCAGTGCGGCCGCCGAGTACCGCGTACCGCAGAGCCTCCTGCTGGCCGTGTCCTACCTCCAGTCCCGCTGGGACGCGCACGCCGGTGCGCCCAGCGTCAGCGGCGGCTACGGCCCCATGCACCTGACCGACGCGCCTACCGCGCTGGCCGCGACGGAGCACCACGCGGAGGGTACGGAGGACGCCCGCGGCGACGACGCCCGTCCCGCGCCGCACCCCAGGGCCGAGGCGCCCTCCTCCTCCGAGCTGCCCGACCGGCTGACCACGCTGCGCCGTGCGGCGGAGCTGACGGGCCGTCCGGCGGCCGAGCTGCGGACCGACCCGGCGGCCAACATCGCCGGCGGCGCCGCACTGCTGGCGGCCGCGCAGCGCGAACTGGGCGAGCCCCTCAGCGCCGACCCGGCCGCCTGGTACGGCGCGGTGGCCCGCTTCTCCGCCGCCGAGGACACCGCGACCGCCGCCGCGTACGCGAACGACGTGTACGACGTTCTGCGCACCGGCGAGCAGCGCACCACCGACGCCGGCCAGCGGGTGGAGCTGAAGGCGAGCCCGCAACTCGAGCCGGACACGGCTCAGTTGCAGCGGGCAGGGCTGCGCACCGCGCCGGCCGGTGACGTCGAGTGCCCGAGGTCGGTGTCCTGTGTGTCGGTGCCGGCGCCGTACGAGGAGTTCGGGGACGACGACTACGGCAACCACGACCTGGGCCTGCGCCCGGCCGCCCAGCGGGTGAAGTACATCGTCATCCATGACACCGAGGGCGGCTGGGACGGGGTGATGAACCTGATCCAGGACCCGACCTATGTCTCCTGGAACTACACCATCCGCTCGACCGACGGTCTGATCGCCCAGCATGTGAAGGCGAAGGACGTCGCCTGGCACGCCGGGAACTGGGATGTGAACGCCCGCTCCGTGGGCATCGAGCACGAGGGTTTCCTCACCGCCCCGGACGCCTGGTACACGGAGGCCATGTACCGCTCCTCGGCCCGGCTGGTGAAGTACCTGTCCCGTGCGTACGGCGTGCCGCTGGACCGGCAGCACATCCTGGGCCACGAGAACGTGCCCGGCCCGACCGCGTCCACGATTCCCGGCATGCACACCGATCCGGGCCCGTACTGGGACTGGGCGCACTACTTCCAGTTGCTCGGCCACCCCTTCAAGCGCACCGGCACCAGCCGTTCCGGCCTGGTGACGATCCTGCCGGACTACGCGGCCAACCAGCCGGTCTACACGGGCTGCACGGCCAAGGGCGAGCCGTGCCCGGCACACGGTTCCGGCGAGGTACGGCTCTACTCCGACCACGATGTGCACGCGCCCCTGATCAAGGACATCGGCCTGGGCACCGCCCCGACCGACGGCGTCAACGACCTGTCCTCACGTGTCTCCACCGGCCAGCAGTACGCGGTCGCGGACCGCTGGGGCGACTGGACGGCGATCTGGTACCTGGGGCAGAAGGCGTGGTTCCTGAATCCGCACCGTGAGGCCACCGCCGTCTCCGCGTCCGGGGTCACGATCACCCCGAAGGCGGGTCTGGCGAGCGTCCCGGTGTACGGCCGCGCCTATCCGGAGAAGGAGGCGTACCCGGCGGGCGTCCCGGCGCAGTCGGTGGTGCCGCTGCCGTACACGATCCCGGCCGGGCAGAAGTACGTCGTCGGTGACCGGATGCCGGGCGAGTACTACTACGCGGTCACCTTCACCGAGGACTCGCACCGGGTGGTCACCGGCAAGGACCTGTACTACGAGATCCAGTACGGCCACCGGGTCGGCTTCGTCCGCGCGGCGGACGTGGACCTGGCGGCCGCCCGCCGCTAGGCGGACCGGGACCTCAGCCCTGCTGGAACAGCTCCGCCGGGAGCGGCTTCAGCAGGGCGTACAGGTCGTCGGTGATGGGGCGGTCCCAGGCGGCGATGGTCACCAGGACGCCGTCGCTGCGGTCGAACTGCACGCAGGAGATCCGGCCCTCGGAGAGCTTGAGGCGGCGGACGATCAGCAGGTTGTCGCCCTGGAGGACGGGGGTGTCCTCAGAGCCGACGACGGTGACCTCCTCCTCGTTGTCCAGCGCGAGCAGGAGCTGGGCGACCTCGAAGGGGATCTCGCCCTCGGCGGTCTCGCGGGCCGGGGAGCCCTCGGGGAGGTTGCCGATGATCATGGCGGGGCCGCGGCCGCCGAACAGGTCGTAGCGCAGGAAGACGCCCTGGCAGCTTCCGTCGGGGGCGGGCAGCAGGCCCGCGCCGAGGTTGCCGGGCCAGTCGCCGGGGTCCATGGCCAGCACGTCGAAGTCTGGTCCGGCGGGAGTGGCGCTGCGGCGGCGGAGGAACGACATGCCGCCAATGGTACGTGCCCGGAGGGGCCCGGCGGCGTGCGGGAGCCCTCCCGGCACGCCCCCGTGCGGGCTCATTCCTCGACGGGGCTGGAGGGCACGACCGCGACGGGGCTCGCCGCGTGCAGCAGGACGGCCTGGGTGACCGAGCCGAGCATGCGGGCGGGCGCGAGCAGCCGGCGCCGGTGTCGGCCGACGACGACCAGGTCGGCGCCGGCCGAGAGGGCGACCAGGTGTCCGGCGGCGTCGCCGGGCAGCGCCTCGGCCTCCGCGTCGACGCCGGGGTACTGGGCCCGCAGCGGGTCGAGGAAACCCTCGGCGAGGGCACGGGTCTCGCTCTCCACGGCGACCTGGTCGATGGGCGGCGGGACGAGCTGGCCGGGGGCGGACCAGGTCTGTACGGGCCAGGGGTAGGCCGCGATCACCTGGAGGCGTGCGCCGAGCAGCGACGCCTCGGCGAAGGCGAAGCCGAGGACGCCGTCGTCGGGGCTGTCGACGTGGAGCCCCACGACGACCCGGCGTCCGGCTCCGGCCGGGGGCTCCGCGTGCACCTCGCGGCCGGGGCGGGGGACGACGACCACCGGGCAGGGGGTGTCGCGGGCGGCGGCGACGGAGTTGGAGCCGAGCAGCAGGCTGGCGAAGCCGCCCCGGCCGCGCGAGCCGAGGACCAGCAACTGGGCGTCGGCGCCGAGTTCGGGCAGGACCGCGCCGGGCACGCCCTCCACGGCGACGTACTCCACGGTGGGCAGGTCGGGCAGGCCGGCGAGCCGGTCGCGGACCTCGTCCAGGACGGGGTCGCCGCTGTCGTCGGGCGGGCCGGCGACGAGGATGTCGGCCTGGCCCCAGGCCGCGTACTGGCGGACGTGCACCAAGCGCAGCGGTGCGACGCGGCGGCGGGCGGCCTCCAGGGCCCAGTCGAGGGCGCGCAGGCTGTCCTCGGAACCGTCGACCGCGGCGATGACCGGCACTGCGCTCATCGTTCCTCACCTCCCGGGACGCGGCCTCCCCGTGCCGGGGCGGGCCTCTTGTCGGGGCCAGCCTCGCTCAGGCGGCGGCCGGGTGGCGGCGCCGCGGGGCGCGTGTTGGGCAATCGCGGCCGGAACACCCCCGGTCGGCTCCGGCCCGGCTCCGCCCGGTCGCGTCAGGTGAGGTCGAACTCGCCCTCGCGGGCCCCCAGGACGAAGGCGCCCCACTCGGCGGGGGTGAAGATCAGGGAGGGGCTCTCGGGGCGCCGGCTGTTGCGCATGGCGACGAAGCCCTCGACGAAGGCGATCTGGACATCGCCCCGGCCCCCGCTGCTGGACTGCCACTCGGCCCCGGTGAGATCGAGGTCCGGCTTGTCCCAGCCCGTGAGCGACTGCTGCTGGATGGTGCTCTCGGCCACGTCCGTGCTCCTCCCATTACGTCGTCCGCGGTTCAGCCTAGCGACCGGCCAGGACGCCGCACAGGCCACGTGAGGGGGACCTTGTGGCGGGTGGGTGTACGCGGGAGCCGGGTCGCGCGCGGAAAAATCCCGGCCCGCCTCTTGCCCGGGGCCCGATGGCCTGAATTACTGGCCTCGGCAAGATCGACCGAATGATCGGTCGTCCGTATTGCGTGTCGTGATGCGTGTCATGTGCGAAGGGATGACCCGATGGCGGAGGAGACGGACCTGCTGGACGCGGGCGAGCGGCTCGGGCCCGAGGAACTGCGGGCACTCCAGCTGGAACGACTGCGCGCCTCGCTGCGGCACGCCTACGCCCATGTGCCGTTCTACCGGGAGTCCTTCGACAAGGCGGGGGTCCGCCCTGAGGACTGCCGCTCGCTGGCGGACCTCGCGCACTTCCCCTTCACCACCAAGGCGGACCTGCGGGCGAACTACCCCTACGGCATGTTCGCGGTGCCCCGCGAGCGGGTGCGGCGGCTGCACGCGTCCAGCGGGACGACGGGGCTGCCCACAGTGGTGGGCTACACCGACAACGACCTTTCGGTGTGGGCGGACATGGTGGCCCGCTCGATCCGGGCGGCGGGCGGCCGGCCCGGGGACATCGTCCATGTGGCCTACGGCTATGGACTGTTCACCGGCGGACTGGGCGCACACTATGGCGCCGAGCGGCTGGGGTGCACGGTGGTGCCGGCGTCCGGGGGCATGACCTCCCGGCAGGTGCGGCTGATCCAGGATCTCGGGCCCGGCGTCATCATGGTCACCCCCTCGTACATGCTGACGCTGCTGGACGAGTTCGAGCGGCAGGGCGTGGACCCGCGCTCCACCTCGCTGCGGGTGGGGGTGTTCGGGGCGGAGCCGTGGACGGAGAGCATGCGGCGGGAGATCGAGGAGCGGTTCGCCATCGACGCCGTGGACATCTACGGGCTTTCGGAGGTGATCGGTCCGGGCGTGGCGCAGGAGTGCGTGGAGACCAAGGACGGTCTGCACGTGTGGGAGGACCACTTCTATCCGGAGGTGGTGGACCCGGTCACGGGTGAGGTGCTGCCGGAGGGCGAGCGGGGCGAGCTGGTGTTCACCTCGCTGACCAAGGAGGCGATGCCGATCGTCCGCTACCGCACACGGGACCTGACCCGGCTGCTGCCGGGTACGGCGCGGGTGTTCCGGCGGATGGAGAAGATCACCGGACGCAGCGACGACATGGTGATCCTGCGCGGGGTCAATCTGTTCCCCACCCAGATCGAGGAGATCGTGCTGCGCACCCCCGGTGTGGCGCCGCACTTCCAGCTCCGGCTGACGCGGGAGGGGCGCATGGACGCGCTCACCGTACGGGCGGAGGCGCGTGCCGGTGCCACGCCGGAGGTGCGGGAGGCGGCGGCCCGGTCGATCGCGGCGGCGGCGAAGGACGGCATCGGGGTGTCGGTGTCCGTGGAGATCGTGGAGCCGGAGTCACTGGAACGCTCGGTGGGCAAGATCCGCCGCATCGTGGACCTCCGCCCCAGCTAGCCGAGTTGGTCGCGCAGTTCCCGCTTGAGGATCTTGCCGCTGGCGTTGCGCGGGAGTCCGGGCACGAAGTGCACGCGCTTGGGTGCCTTGAAGGCCGGGAGCTGCTCGCGGACGTGGGCGATCAGCGCGTCCTCGGTGACGTCGCCACGGGTCACGACGACGGCGGTGACGGCTTCGATCCAGCGCTCGTCCGGCAGCCCGATCACGGCGGCCTCGGCGACGGCGTCATGGGTGTAGAGGGCGTCCTCGACCTGGCGGGAGGCGACCAGGACGCCGCCGGAGTTGATGACGTCCTTCACCCGGTCGACGATGCTGAAGTAGCCGTCGGCGTCACGGACCGCGAGGTCGCCGGAGTGGAACCAGCCGCCGCGGAAGGCGTCGGCGGTCTCCTCCGGCTTGTCCCAGTAGCCCTCGCAGAGCTGGGGTGAGCGGTAGACGATCTCACCGGGGGTGCCGTCGGGCACCTCCGTGCCCTCCTCGTCGACCACGCGGGCGTCGACGAACAGCACGGTGCGGCCGCAGGAGTCGAGGCGGCCCTTGTGCTCGTTCGGGGCGAGCACGGTGGCGAGCGGGCCGATCTCGCTCTGTCCGAAGCAGTTGTAGAAGGCGAGCTTGGGCAGCCGTTCGCGCAGCTTCTCCAGGACGGGCACCGGCATGATCGAGGCGCCGTAGTACGCCTTGCGCAGGCCGCTCAGGTCGCGGTCGGCGAAGTCGGGGCGGCCCGCGAGCGCGATCCACACGGTGGGCGGGGCGAAGAGGCTGTCACAGCGGCCCGCTTCGACCAGGTCGAGGAGGCGGTCACCGTCGGGGGCGTCGAGGATCGTGCTGGTCGCGCCGACCGCCAGGTACGGCAGCAGGAAGACGTGCATCTGCGCCGAGTGGTAGAGCGGCAGCGCGTGCACCGGCAGGTCGCCCGCGCTCAGGTCGAGTGCGGTGATCGCGCTCAGGTACTCGTGGACGAGCGCCCGGTGGGTCATCATCGCGCCCTTGGGCAGCGCGGTGGTGCCGGAGGTGTAGAGCAGCTGGACGAGGTCCTCGGTGCGCGGCTCGGGCCCGTCGTACGGCTCGGCGGCGGCCAGCCCCGCGAGCAGGGAGTCCTCGGTGTCGCGCAGCGGGAGGGCACGGGTGCCGCCCGGGAGCCGGCCGGCGAGGGCCGGGTCGGTGAGGGTGAGGGCGCTGCCGGACTGGTCGAGCAGGTAGGCGAGATCGGCGCCGGTGAGGTTCTGGTTGACCGGGACGTGGACGAGGCCCGCGCGGGCGCAGCCGAGGAAGGCGATGAGGTAGGCGTCGGAGTTGTGGCCGTAGGCGGCGACCCGGTCGCCCTTGTCCAGGCCCCGGGCCAGCAGCCAGGCGGCGGCGCGGGAGACGGCGTCGTCCAGTTCCGCGTAGGTCCAGGTGCGGTCGCCGTACCTCAGCGCCACGCGTGCCGGGGTGCGGCGGGCGCTGCGGCGCAGCACCCCGTCGACGGTGCTGCCGTGTCCCTGTGTCATGAGAGCCGATCCTCGGGCCGGGCGGGCGGCGAGGTCAAGATCCTCGGCGGCCGGGGTCACTCCCCCAGGACGGCCATCGCCGCGTTGTGCCCCGGCACCCCGCTGACCCCGCCGCCGCGCACCGCGCCCGCCCCGCACAGCAGGACGTTGGCGTGCCGGGTCTCCACGCCCCAGCGGCCGGTGTCCTCCTCGGCGTAGGGCCAGGTGAGGGGCCGGTGGAAGATGTTGCCGCCGGGCAGGCCGAGGTCGCGGTCGAGGTCGAGCGGGGTCTTCGCCTCGATGCAGGGGCGGCCGTCGGCGTCGGTGGCGAGGCAGTCCGCGAGGGGTTCGGCGAGGTGGGTGTCGAGCTGGGCCAGGGTGGACTTCAGCAGTTCCTCGCGTACGGCGTCGTTGTCGTGGGCGAAGAGGCGGGCGGGGGTGTGCAGGCCGAAGAGGGTGAGGGTCTGGTAGCCGCGCCCGGCGAGATAGGGGCCGAGGATGGTGGGGTCGGTCAGGGAGTGGCAGTAGATCTCCGAGGGCGGGGCGGCGGGGAGTTCACCGGCGGCCGCCTGGGCGTGGGCGGTGGCGAGCTGCTGGTAGCCCTCGGCGATGTGGAAGGTCCCGGCGAACGCCTCGCGCGGGTCGACGGAGCTGTCCTTGAGCCGGGGCAGCCGCTTGAGCAGCATGTTCACCTTGAGCTGGGCGCCCTCGGCGGGCTCGGGCGCCGGGTCGCCGGTGAGCGCGGCGAGTTCGCGCGGGGAGGCGTTGACCAGGACGTGCCGGGCGGCGGCGACGCCCTCGCCGTCGGCGGTGCGGTAGGTGACCTCGGCGGTGCGGCCGTCGGTGTCGATGCGGACGGCCTCGTGCCCGGTGACGATCTCGGCTCCGGCCGCGCGGGCCGCGTCCGCGAGGGCGTCGGTGAGGGCGCCCATGCCGCCGACGGGGACGTCCCAGGCGCCGGTGCCGCCGCCGATGACGTGGTAGAGGAAGCAGCGGTTCTGGGCGAGGGAGGGGTCGTGGGCGTCGGCGAAGGTGCCGATCAGCGCGTCGGTGAGGACGACACCCCGGACCAGGTCGTCGCGGAAGTTCTCCTCGACGGTGACCCCGATCGGCTCCTCGAACAGGGCCCGCCAGGCGTCCTCGTCACCGACGCGGGCGCGCAGTGCGGCGCGGGTGGGCAGCGGTTCGGTGAGGGTGGGGAAGACCCGCCGGGCGACCTCGCCGGTCATGCCGTAGAAACGCTGCCAGGCGGTGAACTCCCGCTCGCCGCCGGTCAGTTCCTCGAAGGCCCGCCGGGTGCGCTCCTCTCCGCCGCCGACGAGCAGTCCGGTGGCGCGGCCGCCGCGCTCGACGGGGGTGTAGGAGGAGATGGTCCGCCCCCGCACCCGGAAGTCCAGCCCGAGCTCTCGGACGATCTTGTCCGGCAGCAGGCTGACGAGATACGAGTACCGCGAGAGCCGGGCGTCCACCCCGGCGAACGGCCTGCTGGACACCGCCGCGCCCCCGGTGTGCCCGAGCCGCTCCAGCAGCAGCACCGAGCGACCGGCGCGGGCCAGATAGGAGGCCGCGACCAGGCCGTTGTGTCCCCCGCCGACGATGACGGCGTCGTACGTCCGGGTTCCCTCGTGTGCAGGCATGGTTCTTGGTAGCACGGTTGATCTTCGCCGGGTAGGGGGTGTCTGCCCTCAGTCCGTGCAGTTCCCTCCTGCCGCGCCGCCGTCGGCGTCGGAGCCGACCATGACCTCGTAGCCGATGCCCTTGCCGGGGTCGGGGACGGGGGACCAGGTGTCGAGCTGGAAGTCGACGTCGAGCACCAGGTGGCGCCCGTCGTCGATCCGGGTCCAGCAGGCGGCGCCGGCGTGCGGGGTCGGCCCGCTGGTCCAGCCCTGGGCGGCGGCGGTGCGCGTGTAGTGGTCGATGACGGCCTGGCGGGTGCCGGGGAAGGCGTAGACGCGGCCGGCGTGCAGCCAGGCCGGGCCCGGGCTGTCGTCGTCGCAGCCCGTGGAGACGCCCGCGCCCCGGTAGTTGGCCGGGTCGGTGGCCCCGGCGGGCGGCGAGGACAGCACCTTCTGGGCGGCGAGGTCCTCGCGCGCGGCACCCGAGCCGTCGCAGCGTGCGCCGCTGTCGGCCAGGGAGCATCCGGTGAGCAGGGCGGCGGGCAGCAGGAGGGCGGCGGGAACGGCGGTGCGGCGGGACAAAGAGGTGACGGTGGGTGCGGTGAGGGACAACTCTGCTCCTCGTCAGAAGGGGTCGGTGAGCATGCCGTGCGCTCCCGGAAGGCGGGAGCGTACCGGCACGCGGGTGTCACGGGTACTGCCAACTCGCCTGCTTCTACCAGGCGTTACCAAAAGGCGATCACGGCCTCAGAGCGGCACGCGCGTCGGGTGGGGGCAGGCGGCGGGGCCCAGGCGGGCGACCGCGTGCAGCAGGTGCCGGGGCGGGGTCCGGCGGCGCAGGGAACTGGGGATCGCGCGCAGGAGGGTGCCCGTGGTGCGCAGGTGGCGGGTGACCGCGGCGGGCGGGGGCGCGGGGCGGCCGTAGAGGGCGTGGGCCCAGGTGGGGAGTGAGGCGTAGGCGAGACCGGCGACGTGGCGCCAGAGGAGGGCCCGGGCCGGGACGAGCAGGGGGTGGACCGGCGGCCGGCGCAGGAAGTCGTCGACCTCGCGGGCCTCGGGTCCGGCGGCCAGCTCGGGGCGGACCTGCTCGAAGTAGGCGTCGAGCGCGGCCCGGTCGGCGGGGACCCCGGACGGGTCGAGGCCGACCAGACGCGCGCTCACCCGGTGCTCGGCGAGGTAGCGGTCGGCCTGGGCGCCGGTGAGCGGGAAGCCGGAGCGGCGCAGGACATGGAGGTAGGACCCGATCTCGGCGCAGTGCACCCAGAGCAGCAGGTCCGGCTCGCCGACCCCGTAGCACTCGCCGGTGTCCGGGTCGGCCGCGGTCAGCATGCTGTGGATCTTGCGCACGCGCTCCCCGGCGCGCTCGGCGTCCTCGGTGGTGCCGTAGGTGGTGACGCCGACGAAGTCCGCGGTGCGCAGCAGCCTGCCCCAGGCGTCACGGCGGAAGTCGGAGTTCTGCAGGACACCGCGCACCGCGCGCGGGTGCAGCGCCTGGAGGTAGAGCGCACGGACACCGGCGATCCACATCATCGGGTCGCCGTGGAGCTGCCAGGTCACCGAGGCCGGGGTGAACAGACCCGGATCGCGTGCGCGCGCGCCGTCCATGCCCGCAGGCTACGCCGCGCTCCGCGCGCCGGGACAGGGTCAGGCGGCGAGGGCCGCCATGAAGTCCGTGCACGCCTGGGCGCAGGTACGGCAGGCGTTGGCGGCGTTCTCGGCGCCGGGCTGGCCGTCGAACGCCTCGGCCGCCTCGACACAGAGGGAGCGGCACCATTCGAGCTGGAGCCTGATCTCGTCCTCGGTGCCCTCGCCGTCCGCGCGGCCCTCCTCGGAGAGCGCGCGGCAGGTGGTGTCGCACACCTCGGCGCACATGATCCCGAGGCGCCGGGCGCGCTCCTGCCCGGCGGTGCCGTACGAGCCGACGAGGCTGGCGCGCACCGCGCAGGCCCGCGCACAGTCGGAGCAGGCCTGGGCGCAGGCGAACCTGTCCTCCAGGAACTGGTAGAGCTGCTGTCGTGAAGGGTGGGGCGGAGGTGTCACAGGGGGCGGGTAGCCGTGGTGCGGCGGCGTAAACGCGTCGGCAACGGCCCTGTGGGTGCCGAAAGTCCGGTGGTGCACCGGGTGCTACGAACAGCCACCCAACGTGTCCGGTTCGCACCGTTTGTACGGGGTACTCCACTGCTATGAACACCGCGATGACACAGTTGGCGGCACCGAGCGGGCTCATCAGCCTGGTGCTCTTCGTCGTGGCCGTCGGCGTGCTGGCACTGCTCGCGGGCGGCTTCTGGATCAACAGCCGGATCAAGGACAGGGAGCCACCCCGCCCCAGCGCCGAGGAACAGCCACACCTTCCCCCGGAGGGCGTGACTCGGGAGATACAGGAGAACCGGGAACCCGACGAGATCCCGCAGACCCCCAAGGGCGGGCGCGCGCTCACCCCGTACGAACTCCACAACATGCACACCAGGCCCAGTGAGAACAAGGACCGGCCGCGCTGGAGCAAGGGGTCCAGCGGCTCGTTCGGCGGAGGTGGCCTGGGCGCCCACTGACCCGGAACCCCACCCGCGAGGACCGTCTCAGCGTGGCCGCGCGTCGAGTGCTTCGACGTGGGCCACGTTGCGGCGGTCCTCCTCGTCGTGGCTGGGCGCCGCCGCGAACCAGGCGTCGAGGATCTCCCGCAGCAGCGGCTCCGAGGTGAGGCGCAGGCTGAGGGCGAGGACATTGGCGTCGTTCCAGCGGCGCGCGCCCTCCGCCGTGGCGGCGTCGGCGCAGAGCGCGGCGCGCACTCCCGGCACCTTGTTCGCGGCGATCGAGGCGCCGGTGCCGGTCCAGCAGCAGACGACGGCCTGCTCGGCCGCGCCCTCGGCGACCTCCCGCGCGGCCGCCTCCGAGCACACCGCCCACTGAGGGTCGGCCCCGGCCCGTAGCGCGCCGTGCGCGCGCACCTCGTGACCCCGCTCGCGCAGTTCGGCGACGAGCAGACGGGCCACCGGTTCGTCCATGTCGGAGGAGACGGAGATCCGCACGGGCCACCTCTTTTCCGTCGCGCCTGTACGGGTGTCAACGCTACCCGGAATCGGCCCCGGCCTGCCCGCTCGCGGCCCTCTTCAACGGTCCTCCACCGACCCGCAGCCGGGTGAGGGGCCGTTGCCCACGTGCATGACGAAGCGTCAATTGTTCTCTGCGTAGGTTCACTTGACGCACACCCTCCCGCGCGAAGCACACGAAGTCCCCCACGCGATGTGATAGCCGCCGGATTGGCCGAGTTGAGACCGGTTCGAGCTGACAGTCTGTTGAAATTCGTGCGAGGAATTCTTTGACATGGACTGTTCAGGTCGGCGAGTGGTGGTCCAAGCTGAGCCCGCCTCGCGAACCCCGCGAGGCCTGCTGGGCCCCACACTCCGGAGGTCTTCCATGCGCCGTCCCCACGCCGTCTCCCTCGCCGCCGCCGGTGCCGCTCTGGCACTCCCCGCGGTGCTGGTACTCGCCAGTGACGCCTCGGCGGCGCCCGCCGACAAGCCGCAGGTGCTCAGCTCCTGGACCCAGACCAGCGCCGCCAGCTACAACGCCTGGGTCTCCGCGCGGGGCAACCAGGGCGCCTGGGCCGCCTACGGCTTCGACTGGTCGACGGACTACTGCAGTTCCTCCCCCGACAACCCCTTCGGCTTCCCCTTCCAGACCGCGTGCGCCCGCCATGACTTCGGCTACCGCAACTACAAGGCCGCCGGCACCTTCTCCGCGAACAAGTCCCGCATCGACTCCGCCTTCTACGAGGACCTCAAGCGCGTCTGCAACAACTACTCCGGTGCCAACAAGACGTCCTGCAACTCCACGGCCTGGACCTACTACCACGCTGTCGACATCTTCGGTCTGAAGGGCGCGGACACCGCCCGGTCCTGACCGGCCGAGCCGGGCACGCCGTCCGCCCGCGTGCCCGGCTCCCTGTGCGGGACTACGCCCCGCCGAACCGCGCCAGCAGCAGCGCCACATCGTCCGCCGACGTGGGGTCGACCGTGTCGAGGAGGCTGTCGCAGGTCTGCTGGAGAGAGCCGGTCGCGTTCTCCAGCGTGCGGGAGAGGGCGTGGAGCCCGACGTCGATGGCGTCGTACCGGGTCTCCACCAGGCCGTCGGTGTAGAGGGCGAGCAGGGAGCCCTCGGGGAGTTTGACCTCCAGCGTGCCGAAGGGCACTCCGCCGACGCCCAGGGGGGCGGCGGTGGGGACGGTGAGGAGCGTGGCTTCGTGGTCCGGGTGGACGAGGACCGGCGGGAGGTGGCCCGCGCTGGAGAAGGTGCAGGTGCCGCGCTTGGGGTCGCAGACCGCGTAGACGCACGTGGCGAAGGACTCGCTGAGGGTGGCGGCGGTCTCGTCCAGGTGGCCGAGCAGTTCGGCGGGCGGCAGGTCGAGGCGGGCCAGCGCCCGCGTGGTGGTGCGTAGTTGGCCCATGATGGCGGCGGCCCGTACACCGCTGCCCATCACGTCGCCGACGACGAGGCCCACCTTGCCGTCGCTGAGCGGCAGTACGTCGTACCAGTCGCCGCCGACCTCGGTGCCGCTGCCCGCGGGGCGGTAGCCGACCGCGATCTCCAGCCCCTCCGGCTGCTCGGGCGGGGTCTGCGGGAGCAGGCTGCGCTGGAGGGTGAGCGCGGTGTCCCGCTCGCGGCCGTACAGCAGGGCGTTGTCCACACTGATGGCAGCCCGACCGACGATCTCGCACACCATCTGCAGGTCACGGCTGTCGAAGGGGCGGGTGCTGCCCGTGCGGTACAGGCTGAGCACGCCGAGCACGGTGCCCCGCGCGACCAGCGGCGCCACGAGGTAACTGCGCACCCCCGCCTTGCGGAGCGCCGCGCCGGCCTGTTCGTCGCCCGAGATCCGGCGCAGCGCGGCGGAGTCCACGCGGGGGATCATCGCCGGGGTGCCCTCCCGGACGCTTCGCCGCATCAAGGGGGCCGGTTCCTCGGTGTCGAGGTCCTCCCACAGCGCGGCGCCGCCCATGTCGTCGTCCGGCTCCGCGGGGGCGACGGCGACGGCGACGAACCGGGCCTGGTCGCCCGGCGCGGTGCGCCGCCCCGTGGCGACGGACTCCAGCAGGTCCACCGTCGCCAGGTCGGCGAACCTGGGCACGACCGCCTCGGCCAGTTCCCGCGCCGTCTGCCGCAGGTCGAGCGTGCTGCCGATGTCGGCGCTGGCTTCGGAGAGGGTCGCCAGGTGCCGGTGCGCGGCCGCGATCTCGGCCGCGGCGAGATGGCGGGCGGTGACGTCCACGACGGACACCGCGACGCCCAGCACCTTCCCGCGCCGGTCCTCGATCCGGTAGTACGACTCCGACCAGGCGTGGTCATGGTCCGGATCGGCCGGGACGCGGCCGATGGTGCGGTGGTCGAGTATCGGCGCACCGGTACGCAGCACGCGGCGCATCGCGGCCTCGATGGCCTGGGTGTCCACGCCCGGCAGCGTGTCCGCGAGCCGCCGCCCGACCACGTCCTCCTCGGTCACCCCGTTAGCGGTACTCAGGGCGTCGTTGATACGCATCCAGCGCAGCTCGGTGTCGAAGACGGCGAGGCCGACCGGCGACTGGTTGATCAGCAGCTCGGACAGGGCGAGGTCGCTCTCCATCCGGCGCATGGTGTCCACGTCGGCCGCGAGCGCCAGCCCGAGCACATTGCCGTCGGGATCGTGCAGACGGCCCTTGCGGTATTCGACCGAACGGGTCGAACCGTCCCTGCACCGGGCGCGGAAGATCCCCGCGACGGTGGTGCCGACCTGCGCCTGCTTGAACAGGTCCTGGATGCGCTGCGCGTCCTCGGGCAGCGCCAGCAGGTCTTCGATCAGCCGGCCGAGCGCCTCGGAGGCGTCGTAACCGAACAGCTGCTCGGCCTCGGGGCTCCACAGGACGATGCGGCCCTCGGCGTCCATGACCACGGCGGAGGCGTGCAGCAGGTCGAGCAGGCCGCCGGACGCCCTGACCGCCCGGTCCTCGTCCGGGTCGGGCCCGTGCTCCCACGAGTCCTTGCCACCCATACCTGTCGCCTTCCCGTCGACCGCTCCGGTACGAGTACACGGAACGCGTCTTTTGCATCAGCTCATACCACTATGCCGTGCACCTCTGATCCGCTCCTGCCCGAGCGGATCGGGGTATCAGGCCGACCGGACCCTGGTACGCGCCTTGTGTTAGCGTGAAACTTTTGCACGGTAGTGACGGTCGGCGGCCCCGCCCGTCCGGTCGCCGTACCTCGTCCTACCGGGCCTTCCTCGGTACGTCCCCTCTTGCGGAAGGCTTGTCATGAACCACCCGGACCCCGCCGAGTCGCAGCCGTCGGTGACCTCCTTCGCCGACCTGGACCTGCCGCCCGCGGTGCAGCGCAAGCTCGCCGAACTGGATGTGCGCGAGCCCTTCCCGATCCAGGCGGCCACGATCCCCGACGCCCTCGCCGGCCGCGACATCCTGGGACGCGCCCGCACCGGCTCCGGCAAGACCCTCGCCTTCGGCCTCCCCCTGCTCGCGCGTACGGCGGGCCGCCGGGCCGAGTCCAAGCAGCCGCTGGCCCTCGTCCTGGTACCCACCCGTGAGCTGGCCCAGCAGGTGTGCGAGGCGCTGACCCCGTACGCCGACGCGCTGGGGCTGCGGATGGCCGCGGTGGTCGGCGGCATGTCGATCGGCCGCCAGATCGCCGCCCTGCGCGACGGCGCCGAGGTCGTCGTCGCCACCCCCGGCCGGCTGCACGACCTCATCGAACGCAAGGCGTGCCGTCTGGGGCGGGTCCGCATCACGGTGCTCGACGAGGCCGACCAGATGTGCGACATGGGCTTCCTGCCGCAGGTCACCGAGGCCCTGGAGCAGGTACGGCCCGACGGTCAGCGCATGCTGTTCTCCGCGACCCTGGACGGCGATGTCGACGGCCTGGTCCGCGACCACCTCCAGGACCCGGCCTCGCACTCCGTCGACCCCTCGGCCGGCGCGGTCACGACGATGGACCACCACGTCCTGGTCGTGCACGGGCCGGACCGGTATGCCGTGACCACGGAGATCGCCGCCCGGGACGGCCGGGTGCTGCTGTTCCTGGACACCAAGCACGGCGCCGACCAGCTCACCCGGCACCTGCGGGCCAGCGGGGTGCACGCGGCGGCCCTGCACAGCGGCAAGTCCCAGCCGCAGCGCAGCCGTACCCTCGCGCAGTTCAAGGACGGGCAGATCACCGCGCTGGTGGCGACGAACGTCGCCGCGCGCGGCCTCCACATCGACGACCTCGACCTGGTGGTCAACGTCGACCCGCCCGCCGATGCCAAGGACTACCTGCACCGGGCCGGCCGCACCGCGCGTGGCGGCGGCTCCGGCAGCGTGGTCACCCTGGTGCTGTCGGGTCAGCGGCGCGAGCTGAGCAAGGTGACGTCGGAGGCCGGAATCGAGCCGACGGTCACCAAGGTGCGCTCCGGCGAGGCCGCGCTCACCCGCATCACCGGCGCCCGCAGGCCGTCGGGCACCCCGCTCGACGGCGGTCCCTCGTCGCGCCCCAAGAACACCAACGCGCCCTTCCGGGGCATGGGCTCCAGCAAGGACGCGTCCGGCGGTCGGCCGTCGCGCAAGACGAGCGAGGCCCGCAAGCTGGCGGAGGCCCGGCGGGCGGCGCAGGTGCGGCGCGGGCGGTGAGTCCCGGGCGCGGCGTGGGAGCCGCGTCAGACCCGGGTCAGCCGGTGCAGCGCCCAGTCGACCATGGGGGCGTAGACCAGCGGTACCGGTAGGGGCGCCGTCAGGTGGACGGCTACCCGGGTACCCGTACCCTGCGCCTCCATGGTGTGTCCCACCAGTACCGGGATACCGAGGAAGTTGACCTTCCAGGCCCAGGCGCCCTTCGGCTCGTCGACCTCGGTGACCTCGAAGCGCCCGCGCAGGAACCCGGCGACCTCGACCTCGCCCCGGGCACCCGGCCGGATGACGTCGCCCTCCGTCCGGACCGCGCGCAGGTGCGGCGCCCAGCGGGCCCACTCCTCGTAGCGCGCGTACCGCTCCCAGACCACATCGGGCGCAGCGGGGCCCGCGACCGTGACGGTGTGCCGCATGACTGTCCTCCCAGCGGTGTCCGGCCCAATGTAAGGGGGCGGGCGGGGGGCCGCGCGGCGAGCGGGGACGCGGTCCGGGCGCCCGCCGCTCGCCGCCGGGAAGCACGTGGGCGGTCTCCCCGGTCCTGGCGCGCCGCCGGCCCGCCAGGACCGGGTGGACACCCCCTAGCTGTCGCCGCGTGACTTGCGGGCGTGTTCCGGGGTGGGTGAGTCGATGCGGCCGGAGCGGCCCTGAAGGCGGGGGTCGCTCGCGTTCACGACGCCGACCGGGGAACCGCTCTCGATGACGGCGACCTGCCGGACCGCGTTCTCCTCCATCAGCCGGGCGACGTCGTCGAGACCGTCGTCGATGTCGACGGTGACGAGCCCTCCGCGTACCACCTCGGCCACGGTCATCTCCTCGGCGTCTGCCGCCTCGGCCAGCGCGTGTACGACGAGATCGTGATCGCTGACGAGTCCCCGCAGCGCGCCGCCCTCCACCACGAGCACGACGTCGACCCCGTCGTCCCGCATCGTCCGCGCCACGGACGTGACGGACTCCCGGCCGTCCACCGTCGTGGGGCTTCCCGTCATGATCTCGCGCACCCTGTCCATCGCCACTTCCTCCTTGATCGGCCACGGTCCTACGCCCCACCGTGTACCCCGCGACGCGGCCATGACCCCGCGCCCGGGTGCGAACGGGCCGGCGTCCGGCCAGGGTGGAAGGACGCCTCTCACCAGGAGCCCCCATGAACGCCTCCGACAAGGACCGCCCCGCCAAGGGCGACAAGGTCGCCTGGAGCACTCACGGCACCGAGACCACCGGCAAGGTCGAACGGAAGATCACCGACCGTACCGAGGCAGCCGGCCGCACGGTCGACGCCTCCCCCGACGACCCGCAGTACGAGGTCCGCAGCGACAAGTCGGGGCGGACCGCGGTGCACAAGCCTTCGGCGCTGAAGAAGAAGGGGAGGTCGTAGCGGGTCGGCCAGCGCCAACCCGCGCCAGACCTCGCCACGTTGACGCGGTCCGCTCGGCCGTCCGACGCTGAGCGGGGTCGGTGTTTCGGCGGGCATGTGAGCACTAATTGGACATTGTTGCGATTCACCCTCCGACACGGGCACCGGCGGGCACTATGTGTGCCAGCAGCAACACGCTTCGTGTAAGGAATCAAGGAGCACAAGTGTTCGATGAGTTGCCCGCCGCCATGGAGCCTGACGACGGCTCCGGCCACAGGGCCGGGCGTAGGGGAGCGGTGCGCTACCTCCAGAACGAGGCGGCGCCACGTGCGGCACGCATGGTGCTGGGCAATGCCCTGCGCTTCTGCCGGGAGGCCGCAGGGCTGAGCGCCGGACAGGCGGCCGACCGACTGGGGGTGTCCGCCTCGAAGGTGAGCCGGATCGAATCCGGGACCACCTCCCCCAGAGAACGGGACCTGCTGCGGTTCTTCGAGTTGTACTCGATCGCGGATGCCGAACGGGGCAACCTGCTGGAACTGGCAGCGGCGGCCCATAAGAGCGCCTGGTGGCACGAGTGGTCCGCGGTCACGCCCAAGTACTTGCAGGCCGTGGTGAGCTTCGAGGACATGGCAATCCGGGTCAAGTCCTACGAGCCCACGTACCTGCACGGCCTGCTCCAGACGCCGGAGTACGCACGTGCGCTGATCGGCCGGGGCCGGGGCGCCGAGAGCAGTCATGACGTGCTGGCGAGGTTCCGGGCCCAGCGTAAAGAACGATTCGCCAATGCGCCGGACAAGCAGCTGATTTGCATCGTGGACGAATCCACGCTCCTGCGCCCCGTCGGTTCACGGGCCATCATGCGGCGGCAGCTGGAGCACCTGTTGACCCTGATGTCCCAGCCCCGCATCAAGCTGCGTCTTGCGCCGCTGAACGACTACGACGTGCATGTCGAGCTCGGCCCCACGACGATATTCGACTTCGCCGGCCCTCTCCTTCCGACGATCGTCTTCACCGAGGGCTACGACGGTGGCCTGGTCATCGAGGACGAGGAAATGGTGGACCGGCGCAAGAAGGCGTTCGACGCACTCGCCACTCGCTCGCTGGATTCCCACGCCATGCGGCGCAGGTTGCGGCATCTGGCGGATCGCTACAAGTGACCGTCAGCGGTCAGGCTTTCCGCCCCACCCCCGCGTACAACGACACGAGCCGGTCACTGAGCACCGCCGGTCCGCTCCCCACCTGAGGGTGCCACTGGTGCGCCAGCACCACCTTCGGCTGGATGAGTTCGAGCCCCTCGAAGAACCGCTCCACCTCCGCCCGGCTGCGCACCTGCGCGGGCGTCCCCCGCCGGACGTACGTCTCGATGATCGCGTCCCAGGTCTCCGGGGCGAAGTCACCCGTGCAGTGGGTCAGGCTGAGGTAGGAGCCGGGGGCGAGGTGGCCCATGAAGGCGCGAACGATGCCGTAGGGGTCCCGGTCGTCGGGGATGAAGTGCAGCAGTGCGTGGAGGCTGAGGAGCACTGGCTCGCCGAGGTCCACGACACCCTCGGCCTCCACCGCGGCCAGGACCGCGGCGGGGTCGGTGGCGTCCGCCTGGAGATAGCCCGTTCGCCCCTCGGGAGTACCGGCGAGCAGTTCGTCCGCGTAGACCAGCACGATCGGGTCGTTGTCGACGTACATGACCCGGCACTCCGGCGCGACGTCCTGGACGACCTCGTGCAGGTTGGGCGCGGTCGGGATACCGGTACCCACGTCGACGAACTGCCGAATTCCGCACCGCTGCGCCAGGTACCGCGCGGCCCGGTGCATATAGGCGCGGTTCACCCGGGCCACGGTCTCGATCGCCGGGAACAGCCGGATCACCGCCTGGGCCGCTTCCCGGTCCACGCGGTAATTGGTCTTTCCGCCCAGGTAGTAGTCGTACATCCGCGCGCTGTGGGGCTGGTCCTGCCCTGAGAACACGTCGCTGTTGTCCTGCTCGTGCCCGTGTGCGGCCCGGTCCCCCACCGTGTCCCCTCCCAGGCATCCACGCCTACCCGTCCTCGCCAGGAGCGGAATGCACTTGCATTGTCCCCATCCATACCGACCGTTCAGCAGCGATGTCCAGAGGTGAACGGTATTCACAGCCTTACGAACGGGCCCGTACCGAATTGACGCCGTTCGGTCGGACGGACCCACGCGGGCACCAGGAGTCAGGGAAGGACACCGGCCGGGCCGCGGCCGGCTCCTCTCCTCACCTGCCTCAGAGTTCGCCGCGGTCGAGCGCGGCGGTGAACGCGGCGGCGGTCCCCCGCGAGACCGCCATGACCGGGCCGTTCCGGGTCTTGGAGTCACGGAACAGCACCTGCTCGCCGGACGGCTGAGCGATCTCCACGCACGAGCCCTCCGGCAGGCTGTACGAACTCTTCCGCCACGCGAGGCCGGCCCCGTTCGAGCCGTGTCGCTCCACAACCGTCGGTTTGCTCACCGGACGACCTCCTGCGGTGAATGAACTCCCCGTCGCCGGGATGCAATTGCATCCCGGTCCAGACGAGGAGAGGTTGACCGCTCTCCGCGTCATGTATGCACGCTGCATTCAACAATGTCTCGATTCAACTGTCGGCCCCTGGCGTGCAAGTGCGTCGCGCGGACGGCCACTTCCCCTTCATTTCAAGCTCCGTTGAACGGGACGGAGGAATATGCACAAGGCAAGGAGTATGCGGGCGGCATTCGTACAGTCATAGCGGAGACCGCCATCCGGGTCTCGATGCAGGGGCTCTCAGCTGGAACAGACCGGGCGCACAAACACGGCGCACTCTCCCCGCGAATCGAACATGACTCCCAGAAGCGGTGAGGCATCCCGCTGGCAATACGGCGTCGATCGCAAGGGAAATGCCGTATTCCGCTGCTCAAGTGGATTCCGAATGGCCCTGGTTCGACTTAACGTCCGTCGTGCTCGGCGACGTGTCGAGCGGCATCGGGGCCCCGGTACGTGATTTGGCGGTCGACGGCCGGGGCCCCGTATCCACGATTCCTCCTAGGAGGCCCGCGATGACCCCCTCCCCTCGGCGACGGCGCCGTAAACCGCGCCACGCCCGCCCCCGGCCCGCACGCTGGGGCCGGAGGTGCCCGCTCTGCGTCGTCGACGCACTGGAGGCTGCCGTCGGCCCCGCCGGGCAGTTGTTCCTCGCCCACCAGTCCGAGCACTGGCTCGCCGCGGCGGGTGCCTGTCTGGTGCTGCTGCGCATGGCCGGACAGCGATGCCCGCACACCCCCGGTGCGCGTTGCCGGCTCACTCCTGGGACGGAACGTCCCGACGATTCCGGCGCCCGCGAGGCCCACGATGCCCACTGAATCCAGCCACGCCGCGAACAGCGCGGCCCACATCGGACACGTCATCGAGCGCGTTCGCAGGCAGGCCCGCGTGAGCCCCGAGGCCCTGGCCCGGAAGACCGGGGCGGCTCTCGATCACCTCACCGATGTCCTCGCCGGGCAGCGCTTCCCCAGCCGCCGCTTCATCGTCACCTGCGCCAGGGCGTGCGGCGCCGATCCCCAGGTGCTGCTCATGGTCTGGGAGGACGAACACGACCGTCGTCGTACCCGGCCGCGCTGAGGGCCGGCCACGAGAGCATCCGTCGGGCGAGGAGGTGCGGAGCGCTCCTGATGACCGCCTCCCGCCGCCCGCACGGTCACCGGCGCCCCCGGCCGGAGCGGACGAGGAGGAGGGACGACACGGCCGCCTCGGGGCAGCCCCCTTCGGGAGCTGCCCCGAGCGCTGGTTCACTTGCGCCAGAACAGGTGGTGCGTCACTCCGCTCGGGCTGGGCACGACGTCCCGGTGGAACCGGTCCAGCAGGTCGTCCGGGGAGTCCCAGAGCCGTACGCCGGACCCGAACTTCACCGGCGAGACCACGACGTGCAGGGTGTCGACCAGGTCGGCGTCGAGGAACTCCCGGATGGTGGTGGCCCCTCCCCCGAGCCGTACGTCCTTGCCCTGCGCCGCCTCCTTGGCCTGCGCGAGCACCTCCGCCGGTTCCCCCTCGACGAAGTGGAACGTGGTGTCGGAGAGGGTGATCGAGGGCCGCTTGTGGTGCGTCAGCACGAACACCGGTGTCCGGAAAGGCGGTTCGTCACCCCACCACCCCTGCCACTCCAGGTCCTCCCAGGGCCCCCGCTGCGGTCCGAACTTGTTCCGGCCCATGATCTCCGCGCCGATGTTCCGCGCGTAGTCCCGCGTGAGGTAGTCGTCCAGCCCCCGGCTCCCGCCCGGCTCCGTCCGCATCGGCCAGCTCGCCGTGGCGCCGGCCCAGGCGAACAACTCACCGGGATCGACGTGCCCGAACGGCCGCTCCAGCGTCTGCTCCTCTCCGGCACCGATCCCATCACTGGAAACATTGAAGTTCTGTACCCGCAACAGCTGCGCCACGAGCTCCTCCTCGACAGTCGACAACGGTGGTGAGACTGGCGGGACCAGTGAAACTCATCGCGGTTCGCGTACCCGCGCCCGACGCGGGCCCGGGCGCCCCGCCTACAGAACCGCCAGCCGGTCCAGCAGCCGTTCCGCCTGCTGGATCTCCGTGCTCAGCGGGTGGTCCTCGGCCACATGCGGAAGGCTCGCCGAGGCCAGGGCGAAGGCGTGGCGGAGGGGGGTGTCGGGCAGTTCCGTGTCGGACATGCGCAACGCGCGCACCGCTCCGAGGAGTTCGCAGGCCAGGACCGTGCGGTAGGCCGCCGTCGCCGCGACCGTGCTGCGGACCGCGTGGGTGGAGAAGCTGGCGTGGTCCTCCAGGCCGCGCGAGATGACGGCGGTGCCGAGGGTGACCGGGGAGGCGGCGTGGCGCAGGGTGCCGAGGGCGTCGTGGGCGACGTACTCGAGGATCATGACGCCGGAGCTGCCGGCAGGGCCCTCGGCGAGGAAGGGCGGCAGGCCGCTGAGGTCGGGTTCGACGAGGTCGCTGAGGCGGGCGGCGGAGAGCTCCGCCGTGTGGTGGAGCGCGGCGCGCAGGTAGTCGAAGGCGAGCGCGACGGGCGCGGTGGAGAACTGGCCGTGGTGGAAGGCCTGCCGGGTCTCCGTGTCGATGAGCGGGTTCTCCGCCGCCGCGTTGATGTCCACCTCCAGCACCTGTTCCACGTGCGCGGCCGCTTCCAGCGCGGGCCCCTGCACCTGGGGGAAGGCCCGTAGGCCGAACGGGTCCTGGAGGCGGCGGCCGGGTGGCAGATCGCCACCCGAGGTGAGCAGCCGGCGCAGCTCGGCGGCACACCGCACGGCGCCGGGATGCGGCCGGGAGGCGTGCACCCGCTCGTCGTACGCCTCGGCCGAGCCGCCCAGCGCGCAGAAGGTCAGCGCGGTCACCACATGGCTCGCCGCGAGCAGCCGGGACAGGTCGTGCCAGGCGAGCACGGCCTCGGCGAGGGTCGCGGCGTTGCTGGAGATGAAGGCGAGCGCGTCGCCGGGGCTGATCGCGACGGGGTCGATCCCGCCGGACTCCCAGGGCAGTTCGCCGGCGAGGGTCAGCGCGATCTCGGCCAGCGCGGTGAGGTCGCCGGTGCCGATCGCGCCACGGGTGTGCACGAGGGGCAACGCGCCTACGCGCAGGGCCTGTTCGAGCGCCCGGAGCAGCCGGGGGTGCACCCCGCTGCCGGCGGCGGCGAGCTGGTTGAGGCGGACGGCCATGACCGCGCGCACCGCGTCGTCGGGCAGCGGCGCGCCGGTGCCCCCGGCGTGGCTGCGCAGCAGGCGCAGTCCGTGCAGGTCGGCACCGTCGGGGTCGACGACGATGTGGCGGTTGGCGCCGACGCCGGTGGTCCGGCCGTACACGGCACCCTTCGCCCCCAGCTCCACGGCCAGTTCGTAGCTCTGCTCCGCCCTGGTCAGCGCGTCGGGCGCCAGCTTCGGCCACGCGCTGCGCCGGGCCACGCGGACCACGTCGGCGCACCTCAGTCCGGCGCCGCTGATCAGGATGCGGCTGGAGTCGGTCATCGCCACCCCTCTTGACAAGAGTTCATTCATTGCTGCGAATAGCATGTAACTCTTGATTCATCCTGCTGGCAAGAACCTGCCGGCGAGAAGGCGAGAAGGAGAACCTGGTGCCCCGGTCGCTGCACGAGCTGCTCACCGCGCACCGGCTCACCCCCGCCCAGCGGCGCATCGCCAGCTACCTGGCCGAGCGCCCGCGCGACGCCGCCGCGCTGACCAGCGCCGAGCTGGCCGAGCAGGCGCAGGTGAGCCAGCCGTCGGTGACCCGTTTCGTCGCCCTGCTCGGCTTCGACGGGTACGCGGGGTTCCGGCGCTATCTGCGCGACGCGACCACCGAGCCGGTGCCGGCGCGCGGCGGCAACAAGTTCCAGGCCGCCGTCGACGCCGATGTGCGGAACCTCGCCGCGCTGCGCGCCCAGCTCTCCGACGAGACCCGGCTGCGGGCGATCGCCGAGCGGCTGATGGCCTCCGTTCCGCTGGTCGTCGCGGGGTACCGCGTGTCGGCCGCTCAGGCCGCCTCGTTCGCCTACCTTGCCACCAAGATCCATCCGGATGTCCGGCTGCTGACCGACTCGGGCAGTGTCTTCGGCGACCAGCTGCGACACGCCCACCGGTGTGGCGCCCGAACTCTGGTGATGGTCGCGCTCCCCCGCTACCCGCGGGAGTGCGCGGCCGCGCTCCAACAGGCTCGCACCCTGGGCCTGCACACGCTTCTGATCACGGACCGGCTCGTCACGGCGCTCACCCCCCTCGCCGACGACGTGCTGAGCGCGGGAGTCGCCTCCGAGTTCGTGTTCGACTCGCACGCCGCGGTCGTCTCGCTGACCGTGGCGCTGGTGGAGGCGATGGCCGACGCGGCCGGTGCCTCGGCCCGGCAACGACTGGAAGGTTTCGAAGACTATGCCGCAGAGCAAGACCTCTTCCTCCGGGAGTGACAACCCCGGACCCTCGGGGAGTGACAAGGCGGCGACCGCGTTCGACGACGCTCCCCTCAACCGCTTCCATCTGCGCATCACGGCGCTGACGTTCTGCGCGAACTACTCCGACGGCTATGAACTCGGCATCATCAGCATCGCGCTGCCGTTGATCGCCCGGCAGTTGGGATTCGGCTCCGTGTGGGAGGGGCTGCTCGGCGCGGCGGCGCTGATCGGTATCTTCCTCGGCAGCGTGGTCGTCGGCTGGGGAGCCGACCGGATCGGTCGCCAGCGCCTTTACACGTACAACTTCCTGCTCATCGCGGTCGCGTCGGCCGCCGAGTTCTTCGTGACCGGCCCCGGCCAGTTGTTCGTCCTGCGTCTGCTGATCGGTATCGGCATCGGCGCCGACTACGCGCTGGGCCCCACGCTGGTCGCCGAGTTCGTCCCGCGCCGCTACCGGGGCGGGCTGCTCGCGTCCCTGACCGTCATGTGGACGGTGGGGTACGTGGTGGCGTTCTTCCTCGGCAACTGGGTGGTCGGCCTCGGCGGCGAGGCGTGGCGGTGGCTGCTCGCGTCCAGCAGTCTGCCGGCGCTGGCGGTGGTGCTGCTGCGGCTCGGGGTGCCGGAGTCCCCGCGCTGGCTCGTCGCGCGCGGGCACCTGGAGCAGGCACGGGCCGTGGTGCGCCGGCTCGGCGGCAAGGAGGACGAGGTCGCCTCGCTGGCCCGTGTCGCGGGCGCCGCGGGCGAGCGCCCCCGGGCACGCTACCGGGACCTGTTCGGCCCCGAGTACTGGCGGCGCACGGCGTTCGGCGTCATCTTCTACAACGCCCAGGTGGTGCCGTACTTCGCCATCTACACGTTCCTGCCGCTGGTGCTGGCCAAGATCGGGGTCGGTGAGGAGGACACCACCAGCGACGGCATCCTGAACCTGTTCCTGCTGGGCGGCAGTGTGGCGGGCCTGTGGTTCGTGGCGAAGATGACCCGGCGGGGGCTGACGATCTGGTCCTTCGTCGTCCTCATCGCCGCGCTCGCGCCCATGGCGGTCTGGCCCGACGCGCCGAAGGCCCTGCTCTTCCCGCTGTTCCTGGTCTTCACCTTCACCATGTCGGCGGCCGTCAACCTCGACCAGGTCTATCCCGCCGAGCTCTTCCCCACCGACCTCCGCAGCTCCGGTGTCGGCCTCCTCAACGGCATGAGCCGCATCGGCTCCGCGATCGGTACCTTCCTCCTGCCCCTCAGCCTCGACCACATCGGCTTCTCGCCCACCATGCTCGCCCTGACCGTGGTCCTGGCGATCGGCCTGGCGGCATCGGTGGCGTGGGCCCCGGAGACCAAGAACGTGGCCCTGGACTGACGGCCCGGCCGTCCGGCGGGCTGCCACGGCTCCACGCGGGCAGCGCGGTGCGGTCGTACGGGCCGGCGGGGTCCGTACGACCGTGCTCCGCGGTGGGTCAGGCGCGGGGCGGGCGGGTTGCCGTCTCGAGGTAGAAGGCGTCGATGCTCTGGACGGCCTGTTCGAATTCGGCGAGGTTGACGGGCTTGGTGACGTAGGCGTTGGCGTGGCCCTGGTAGGCGCCAGTGACGTCGTCGGGGGCGGAGGACGTGGTGAGGACGACGACGGGGATGGTCTGGAACTCCTCGTCGGCCTTGAGGATCTGCAGCAGCTCACGGCCGTTCATACGGGGCATGTTGAGGTCGAGCACGATGAGGTCGGGACGCACGCTGTCCGGGGACCGCAGGTGCTCCAGCGCGGCGACTCCGTCGGTGACCTGGACCAGGTTCCGGGCGCCTCGCTCGGACAGGGCCTCCTCGATGAGGAGGGCGTCTGCGACGTCGTCCTCGACGAGCAGGACGTCGAAGGGGCGGGTGGGGGTGGTCATCATCGGATGCTCCGTGGGTGCTTCATTGGAGTGGGTGAAGAGTCCCGGCCAGCGGCGCCGGGCGCCCTGGCGTGTCATGTCGCTGGCCTCGCCGAGCTGGGGGTAGCCGGCGCCCGCGCGTGCGGCGTCCACGGCCGCCGCGCGCTGGAGGCGTTCGGCGGCCCGCTGGAGATGCGTCAGCACGTGCAGCCGGGTCAGCGCGTGCATGGGATCGTCCCGCGAGGGAATACGAGAACTTCCGCCCATGACCTCATGGACGACACGCCGCGCGACCTCGTCGACGGCGGCGTCCGCGAGGGCGGCCATCTGCTGCGGGGCGGTCGGCGCGACGAAGTTCTTGCCAGGCATGACCAGCAGCGTAAGCCCTAGGCATCACCCCCGACAACAACTGTTGTCGCCGTCGCTTAAGGTATGCCTGCGCCGCTGCGATCGCGGCCGTCACCCCGGAGGAGAACAGAGCATGACCGTCGTCGAGAAGCCGCCGCACCCGCGGGAGCCGTCCCGGTGGACGACTCGGCGCTGGCTTCGCCTGGGAGTCACCGTGGCGATGTCCGTCCTGGTGCTCCTCGGGGCGACCGGCGGCTGGGCGCTCCAGCGGACCGCGTCGATCAGCGACAACCTCGTGGACGTGAAGTCCCCCGCGCTGACCACCTCGATCCGGCTGGAGTCGGCCCTGCTCAACCAGGAGACGGGCATCCGGGGCTATGGACTCACCGGCACCGCGGACTTCCTCGACCCGTACCGGCAGGGGCTCAGCCAGCAGAAGACGTACACGAAGAGTCTGGCGGACCTGCTGCGCGGCAATCCCGCGCGCCTGCGGGACCTGAAGGTGGTGGAGGACCGGATCGAGGCGTGGCAGGCGCAGATCGCGCGGCCGATCGCGGCCTCACCGGCCGGCCGGCCCTCGCCCCTGGCCACCGAGAACGCGGCCAAGGGCAGGACGACCTTCGACGCCACGCGCGCCGCGATGGCCGCTCAGCAGGAGCGGCTGCGCGCCGACCGCGCCTCGACCAGGGCGGACCTGGCGGCCACGATGCGCCTGCGGAACTGGATCTTCACCGCCATCGCGGCGGTCATCGTGGCCCTCGCGGTGATCGTCTCCGAGGCACTGCGCCGGGGTGTCACCGGGCCGCTGGAGCGGATCGGCGCGGACGCCCGGACCATCGCGGAGGGTGACTTCCGCCACCCGATCACCCCGACCGGCCCCGCCGACCTGCGGCAGTTGAGCGACGAGATCGAGTCCATGCGCAAGCGGCTTCTGCGCGCGCTGGACTTCAGTGAGGAGGCCCGCCTGCGCCTGGACGAGCAGTCCGCCGACCTCAAGCGGTCCAACGCGGAGCTGGAGCAGTTCGCGTACGTCGCCTCGCACGACCTTCAGGAACCCCTGCGAAAGGTGTCCAGCTTCACGCAGCTGCTCCAGCGGCGGTACGGCGGCCAGCTCGACGCACGGGCGGACCAGTACATCGACTTCGCCGTCGACGGCGCGAACCGCATGCAGACCCTCATCAACGACCTGCTCGACTTCTCCCGCGTGGGCCGCGTGCACAACACCCACCAGAGCGTCGACCTGAACACGGTGATGAAGCGGACCCTCACCGCGATCAGCGTCAGCATCGAGGAGTCGGGAGCGGTGATCACCCGTGACGAACTCCCCACCCTCCTCGCCGACTCCACGCAGATGGGCATGCTCTGGCAGAACCTGATCGGCAACGCCATCAAGTTCCGTCGCCCCGGCGAGACCCCGCTCATCCACATCTCCGCCGAACAGGACGGCGACTTCTGGCGCTTCGCCGTCACCGACAACGGCATCGGCATCGCCCCCGAGTACGCGGAGAAGGTCTTCGTCATCTTCCAGCGCCTCCACACCAAGGACCACTACCAGGGCAGCGGCATCGGCCTCGCGATGTGCAAGAAGATCGTCGAGTTCCACGGCGGCACCATCGCGGTGGACCTCGCCCACACCAAGGGCACCCGCATCGTCTTCACCCTGGCGAGCAGGCCGACGCAGGCCGGCGAGCCGGAGGACGTGATCCCGCAGGCGGAGACGCGGTAGGAGCGGCCTGCGCCGCGTCGGTCGACGTCCGTGCCCGTCGCCCACGTCGCCCGCGTCGCCGAGCATGAACTGCGCGTTGGTCCACACCCGGCCGCGTTCGGAGAGGTCGAGCCGGTCGCAGAGGTCACGGACGCGCGTGGCCCGTTGCCGGAACTCGTCAAGAGCCGTCCGAGCCTCCCGCCGAGCGGTCCCGGGCCGGCGGCCCCGTCAGGAGGCGGTGCTCGGCGGATTCGTAGCGGGCGCGTTCCCGGTCGGCGGTGGACTTGCGGGCCAGGACGGAGGTGAGCCAGCCGGCCAGGAAGCCCGCCGGGATGGAGGCGAGGGCCGGGGTGTTGTACGGGAACCAGTCGAAGTCGGCCTCGGGGAAGGCGGAGAGGGGGGTCCCGGAGACGAGGGTGGTGCCCGGGGTGAGGGCGAGGACGGTGAGGGAACCGACGACGAGGGTGGCGAGCAGGCCCGCGCGGGTGTAGCGGCGCCAGAAGAGGGTGTAGAGGAGCGCGGGCGCGATCGCCGAGGCGCCGAGGGTGAAGGAGAGGGTCGCCAGCGGCTGGAGGCTGCGGTGCTGGGCGAGGGCGGCCACCAGGATGACGGGGATGCCGACCAGCAGGGCGCACGAGCGGGCGAGGGTGAGTTCCCGCACCGGTGCCAACGGGACGCGCCGGGAGGCAGTCAGGTCATGGGCGAGCGCGTTCGCGCAGGCCAGCGTCATGCTCGCCACGGACGCGAGCAGGGTCAGGAACACGGCGGTGGTGACCGTGGCGAAGAGCAGGCTCTCCGAGCGCGAGAGATCGCTGCCGAACGCGGCCCGGGCGCCGAGCAGATAGGCCGTCGTCCCGTGCGGATCGGCCCCGGTGACGCGCGCGTGCCCGAGGAGGGCGGTGGCCCCGGTGCAGATCAGTACGAGCATCAAGATGAACAGGGTGACCGAGGAGACCGCCCAGGACATGGCCCGCCGCACCTGGCGCGGCGTCCCGGCGGTGTACATGCGCATGGTGACGTGCGGCAGACACCCGGCGCCCAGCACGATCGCGCACTGGGTGCTCGCCAGGTCCAGCGCGGGATGCGGGCTGCTGGAGTACTGCAGTCCCCAGCGCAGGTACGCGGGCCCGGCCCCGCTCTCGCGCGCGGCGGTCCGGAAGAGCGCCTCGGTGCTCCAGCCGAAGGTGTGCAGGATCAGCCCGCTGACGACGAGCCCGGAGGCGAGCAGCATCACCGTCTTGAAGATCTGCACGAGCGCCGTACCCCGCATGCCGCCCAGTGCCGCGTAGCTGATCATGAGTATCCCGGCCCCGACGACACAGCCGTTCTTCGCGGCGGGCTCGGTGAACCCCATGACGTAGGCGAGGAGTTCGCCCACCCCGGCGAGCTGGACGATCATCATCGGGACGAGCGCGAGCAGGGTGACCGCGCAGGCCGCGATGCGGACGGACCGGGCGGGATGGCGGTGGCCGAGCACGTCGCCCATGGTGTAGCGGCCGGTGTTGTGGAGCGGCTCCGCGAGCAGGAACATCAGCAGGAGCAGGGACAGTACGGCACTGAGCGCCAGGACCACCCCGTCGTACCCGCACAGCGCGACGATGCCGCCGATGGTGAGCACGGTGGCGGCGGAGATGTAGTCCCCGGCGATGGCGAGCCCGTTGCGCAGGGGCGAGAGGGACTTGTATCCGGTGTAGAACTCGGCCAGGTCGTCCGCGTCCGGGCCGGTGAGGACGCAGAGCAGCAGGGTCAGCGCGACGACGGAGCAGAAGGCGGCCAGGGACCAGGACTGCGCGGGACCGCTGAACTCCGTCACCGGCCTCCTTTCCGGTGCACGGGCGCCGGGTAGGACTGGCGGGCGCGGCGGGCCAAGGGGTCGACGAGCCGGTAGGCGGTGGCCTCGTAGAGCAGGACGGCCAGCCAGGTGACGGGGATCTGCACGAGGGCCAGGACGAGACCGGTGGGCAGTCCGCCCGGCCCCGGACGGGTCATCAGCCCGGGGGCCTTGACGGTCAGCGTGAGGAAGACGGCGAAGTAGCCGAGCGCGGTGAGGGACGCCACGCGGCGCTGCCAGCGGTAGGCGCGGCGCAGCATGCGCAGGGTGCGGTGCGGACCGGAGCGCGGACCCGCCGGCTCCGTCGTACCGTCTCCCCTCGACCAACTGGGTTCGCGGCGATCGGAGGATAACTCGGAGCTGTCGTAGGACACTTCGTGATCTCCTGGCGGGGACCGGGCCCGGAAAGAGACGGACCGTGCGGGATGACCATGACGCTATGTCGACATGTTCCCTGCCGGGTACCGTTCTAGGCGGTGTCTTCATGATTATCGCCGGGGGATCGTGGCGTCGTGATACTTCGCCATGAGCTGTCGGATGCCGGACGGGAGTGCGGCAGGCCGTTGCCGCCCAAGTCGTTGCGGGGGCGGAAGCGGCTTCATCGCCAAGGCACTCGGCTATCACGACAAGACCACTACCCGCCTGGTCACCGAGGCCGGCGGAACCTGGAGCCGATACGCCCCCGGCGACCACTGAGGAGTGTGTCGTCCCCGATGGGGTCACGTGCTTGTCAGCCCTGCTCGATAGGGTCCGCATCGCAGCCGGCCGCGGAAGGACTCTCGCATGACAACGTTTGACGAGCTCACTGCCTGGGCCGGCACAGGAAACGTCACAAGGGCAGACTCGGCACTAGTGTCGGGCTGGCAGATCCCCGAGGATCAGAGGGCACTACTGGTTGATGTCGGGATCCCCATCGTCGATCAGTTGATCGAGTACGTATCGCTCCAGGTGGAGGCGGCTCCAGCACTCCAGACATCAGATGGTAGGTCGCTCTACCGCCTCACCCAGAATCACCATGGCGACCTCGTGCCCGGCATGGAATGGTCGTTCGGCGTCGAACCCGGGACAGGCACGGTCCACTACGTCCTTCCCCAAGGCGAGGCATGGTTCGCCAACTCCTCCATCGACCTGTGGCTACGGACCCTGCACCACTACGGCCTGCACGTCAGCGAGTCCGAGATCCTCGGCGATCCGGACGACCGCGAGGACGAAGCCCTGGCCGAGCTCAGCACGCTCGCTGACGAACTCAAGAAGATCGATCCACCTGCCTTCGACGGCTACAACGGTTTCATCTGGGCCGAGTTCCTCGACCGCTGGCTCTGGTAGTTACCCGCGGCCGCCAAGATCCCCAATCGATCACTCACCGTGTCCGGCGCGTCGAGCGGCTCAAGAACACGCGACACCGCAACATGCGAGCCCCCCAGTCACGAGGCTGAGGGTCATGCCGTGTCGGCGCCGATGGCAGCGGCCGAGCGAAGTGAACGCCCGAGGTCTCCGGTGAGGATGCGGGGGTGGCGCCGCCACCACCACAGGTCGGGGCCAGGCACCCTGTGGAACTGATCGAGCGCTTGGCCGTCGTCGTCGATGGTCGCGGCCTTGTACTGCGCGTCCAAGGCTTCGATCCGCGGGGTCCAGAGCTGGACGACGTGTTCGTCCAGCAGGAGCCATGCCTCATGCAGCCAGTTTCGGCAGTAGAGATCGTTGGTGTACTCGTAGATGTCGTCGCCGTAGCCTCGCTCGATGGCGCTCACCAGGGCAGCCCACGCGTTCACCCTTTCAGCGACCGTGAACGCCGACCTCCAGCCGCGCTGGTGCAACAGCTCTCCCACCTCGGTTTCAGTAGCCACGGGCGTGAGGCTCTCATGCCGAATCCGTCCAGGCGACCGAGATGTGTCCCGTCAGAGGCCAGCGGCCCCGCACCATGATCAAGGTGGGACGATATCGCCGTGGCTGGTGCAATCACGGCGTCGGAGCCATCCTGGACAGCCCCGTTCAGCGGGCTGAGCCCGAGGCAGTTCGGGAAGCTGGTAACCGTTCTCAGGCGCCAGGGTGCTGACGCCGTCCGCAAGGGCCGGCCATGGAGCCTTCCGCTGGAGGACCGGGCCCTGCTGGTCGCGGCCTGCTGGCGCACGAACCTGACCATGCGCCAACTCGCCCCACTGTTCGGGGTGTCCAAGTCGGCAGCGGACCGCATCATCGACCACCTCGGGCCGATGCTCGCCCTCCAACCCCGCAAGCGGTTCACCAAGGACACCGTGCTCATGGTGGACGGCACCCTGCTCCCCACCCGGGATCACACCATCGCCGAGCGGTCGAAGAACTACCGGTACTCCATCAACCACCAGGTCGTCATCGGCGCCGACATCCGCCTGATCGTCGTGGTCGGCCTACCGCTCACGGGGAACCGCAACGACTGCAAGGCGTGGGAGGAATCCGGCGCCAAAGCTGCCGTGGGCAACACCGTTACGATCGCCGACGGCGGCTACCCGCGTACCGGACTCGTCATCCCCCACCGCCGGCAGTGCGGCCAGAGTGAACTCCCGGCCTGGACGGAGGAGCACAACAAGCCCCACAAGCAGGTCCGCGCCCGCGTCGAACACGTCTTCGCCCGTCTGAAAACTTGGAAGATCCTCCGCGACTGCCGCTTGAGGGGCGATGGTGTCCACCACGTCATGCTCGGCATCGCCCGGATGCACAACCTCGCCCTCGCCGGGTAGGCCAGCGGGCCGCACAGCGGCCAACCGTGCTCGAGTCGACCCGAAGATCAGGGGCCTGGGCAAGCTCCGCTACGTCGTCGAGCAGACCTTCGCACTGCTCCACCAGTTCAACGCCTCGCCGTCCGATGGGAACGACGCCTCGAACTACACGACGCCTTCGCCTCGTTGGGCCCCAGCCTCATCTACTGGAGGCGTCTCAAGAAGGCCCAACCATGATCCTCATGCGAGCTCAAAACTCTTCCGTTTGCCATTCGATGCACATCGGAATCTGACCACCGCTGACGAGAAACTCCTTCACCGCCTCGCGGACAAGATCGATGGGAATTTCTGATCCAGGCATGAACTCCCGTACATGCCCCAAGAGCATGTACTCGCCTATCCCGCGATCCATTTGCCCCTTCGAAACGTAGCCGTCATCGACTGCGAGGGTCAGCGCACCCACCTGGGCAACCCTGTCAACCCCAACAGACAACTCGTGATCCCAATATCCCGATGGCATCATGGGGCGATCAAGCGAATAGACCACTGCACAACTACGATCATGCTGCCCACTTAGCAAGGCATCGATAAAAGTATCCACGTCATCCTCGCTACCCAGCCGAGCGGGTATTTCCGTGTGCTCGGGCCGAAACTGAACCTCGAGTCCTCTCATAGTCACGCAACACCCCCGAAAAGACGACTTACCATCTCGCCCGCCCCTCTGTCGCGCCCAGTGCACCCTCGGCGTCTTGTCGCCCGTCCACAAGGCGTCGTCCACGATCCACGGTCAGGTGCTCACACTCTCACGAACGGCCAAATTGTCACATGGGTCACGCCCGACCAGGGCACCTCAACAAGATCCTGTTACGAGCTCCAAGGCCCGAGCCGGCCGCTGGCTCTCCAACCGCTACGACGGCGGGCGCTCCCGGGTTGAGATTGAGGGCCCTGCGGGACGCTGACACTCTGATGAGACCAGCGACTATCTACCGGCGGACAAGAATCTGTTCCACGCCTTCGACAGTCTTGGCGGTGGCCTCTTCGACTTTGAAGCTGCCGAGGTCTCCGGAAAGCTGGAAGCAGCGGAAGTGACGTTCGAAGAAGTGACGAACTAACTACCGCACGTTGAGGAACTGGGTGGCTCCGCTGTTGCCGCCCGCTCCCGCGCGGCGCCACCGGTATCCAGGGCGGTTGCGTGTTCCCGACCGAGCGGCACTCGCCGGCGTCCTGTACGTGCTCCGGACCGGTGTCGCCCGGCGTGACGTCCCCGCAGAGACTGTGGGCTGCTCCGGGGTGACGGCCTGGCGCCGGCTGCGGGACTGGACCGACGGCGGCGCCTGGCCCCGCCTGCACGCCGCCCTGCTGAACGAGTTGCGCCGCGCCGACCTGCTGGACCTGGACGACTGCGCCGTGGACGGCTCGCACATCCGGGCCCTAAAAGAGGGGATCACGTCGGCCCCTCGCCTGTCGACCGAGCCCGCCCCGGATCCACGCACCACCTGATCGTCGATCGTTCCATCCATCCGGGGTCTGCGGGGACGTCCCCGCCGCAAGCCTCGGAGGCTGTACGTGGACCGGGGCTACGACTTCGACAAGTACCGCCGCCTGCTGTGGACGCGTGGCATCAAGCCCGTGATCGCGCGACGCGGCGTCGCCCACGGCTCCGGACTGGGCAAGGTCCGTTGGGTAGTCGAGCGCGCCTTCGCCTGGCTCCACCAGTTCAAACGACTCCACACCCGCTACGAGCGACAAGCCGACCTCCATCAAGGCATGCTTCAACTCGCCTGCGGAATCATCTGTCTCCGACGGCTTCGGAGAGCAGTCGAAGCGCAGCAGTAGGCTCCTGGCGCGTGACCTTTTCTCCTGACGACGTACCAGCGCCACTCCACCATGAGCCCAGCCCGGTGGCCGGGCAAGAAGTGGACGACGACGCGTTGATCGAAGCGCTGCAGGCACGCGCATGGGATCCGGGCCTGCGATTCGACCGCGCGGACGTCCCCGTCGCGTGGATCGTCGAGCGCTATGGCAAGTCCCGGTTGGAGCAGGATCGAGACGACATAGTGTCGTACGGCAGTGACGGGACGGTCCAGCTCAAGGCTGGGGCCGAGGAGGTGACTGACTACTACGCCGACGCTCCTCGCGGGCCTCTGTTCCCTCCGATCTCCCTGTCCGAGGTCGAGAGGGCGGAGAGCAGAATCGGACGCCGCCTTCCCGAACTGCTTCGGCGTGTCTACACCGAGGTCGCCAACGGAGGATTCGGACCCGATGGCGGCCTTGCCTCCCTGACCGACGGCAACCGGGCTCCGAGGCACTTGCGAGACTGGCCGTGCGCGGCCAGCGTCCACGAACGCAACCTGTCTGAAGGCATGCCGCCATCATGGCTCTTCCTCACCTACGGCGGCTGCACGATGGAATGGCATGTCTCATTGACCGCGGTCGACAACCCAGTGCTTCTCTACGACGCCGACAGTTACACCGACCCTCACAACGGCCTGTGTCATGCGACGGCCTCACTACGAAAGTGGCTGGCGACCTGGGCTGGCGGCGGCGACGTCTGGGATGAAGTCCTGTGACTGCTCTTACGAGCAAGGGTGATGTCGCATCCCACGTCCAGCTCATTCAGCGTGGCTCTTGCAGGAGGCAACCGGGGGTTGACCGAACGAAGTGGCCGGCGCGCGGCCCGGATTGGGCCGGCTCCTCCGAGATCAGAGGCTTCCTCACACCAGTCACACCCGACCAGGGCACTCAGCAAGATCCTGTTACGAGCTCGATCTATGTGACAGGGATGATGTTCACGCGCAATTTCGGCGCAGCCGCCCCTGTGGCCACGTACACATGAAATCGCAAGTCATATGTGTACTCGCAGCCGTCGGCTGGGATTCCCCTCTGCTGAGCCATGGTCTTAGGGTCGGACTCCCACGGGTCGATCGTCCTCATGCCGTTGGTGAAAGAAATCGTTCCCGCCGACCGCTCTTCCCAGTCCCAGTTGCCGACGTTTGGACTTGTTCCCTCGATGCGGTAATCGAATCGGTAGGATTCGTACGTCCTGGAATCTCCTTGGTACTTCTGGGGTGGGCACTGCACCGAGATTCCCGTGAAGTAGTCCTCACTGAACCCTCGTCCGGCGCGTCGCAGTCCGCCCCCCAGAGACTTCACCGTGCTTTCCTGTGGGCCGGTAAATCGCCACCGGACGTGGTTTTCACCAGAATTTGCGTCCATTCGGTCGGGCGGCCCGGTGGGCGGAGCGTATTCATCTACTACGGGGTCAGGAGGTGTGGGAATATTGAGCAGCGTATCAGCCTGATAATCATATTCCACTCCTTCTCTCGGCTCGCTCGGCATTTGCCGGGCGAGCCTCATGCCTCCTTTGGCGTCCGGGCATTCCAGGATCCAGCCCATTTTCACCACGACGTCCGATACGACACTTCTCCGCACCAGCTTCAGACGTCCGTCGGCTTCTTTCACCCACTCGTCGGAGACTGATTTCACCTTGAAATATACAGGCCGGGCGAGGATCGTCTTTCCGGCGAGGGGAACGATTTTGACCTTGTCGCTGACGCTGAAGGAGACCTCCTCCTGCTTGCTGACCGAATCTGCGCTGCCTGCGCTGAATCCGAGGAGGCCGGAAATCGCGCCGTCCGGGAGGAGGGGATACTTCTCCCTGAGAGCGTTCTCCGCCGTTTTTACGATGATCCCCAGTACAGATTTGATGGTGCTGCGCCAGTCTTCGCTACCGCCACCGCCACCCACAGGGATCGTTTGAGTGGTGGACCATTTTTCTCCGATCGTCAGCTCATGGGCTCCCCCTTTTACCTGGATGGGTTTACCCGCATCCTCGATGTAGATTCCGTGCTTCTGGTAGAACGGTAGAGCGACCGCATACCGAAGGCCGTTGGCAGGAATGGCGTCAGGGCTCGCGAATGAATCCCTCCCCATACCACTCACCCCAGGGGCTTTGTCGACAGTGTACGACTCGTTCATTTCTTCACACTCCCTGTCGCGGAATGACTCGAAAACGCAGATCAAAGCGGCGCGGACAAGTACAGCAAGTCGCCGACGTCAACAGATTTCCCCCACCATCGACCGGCCGGTGACGGGCAAGCGGAATGATCACTCTTCTGGGGGCCCGCCGTTCGTCGCGGTTGAGCTGGGTCCGTGCTGAAAGAGATCAGGAGTCGGCGGGCTGCACCGTCATGGATTGGGGTGACTGCCGGGGAATGTTGTCGCACCGGTAGGCACCGGGCCTACGCTCGAGGACCAGGCCGAGGCAGGTGCCGAGAGCGAGCTGGCCGTAGTAGTTCGGGTGCAAGGACTCCTGGCGCTGGCCCTGTCCCAGGCCGCTGGCGGTGAAGCGGACCCACTCGCTGCGGACACCGGAGGGGCGCTCGCCCTTCCCGACAAGGCTGGTGGTGTCGGAGCAGACCTCTCGCCCGTCGAATGCATGGGAGAGGTCGAGGAACTCGGTCTTCTGCTCCTGGGCCACCCGGGCGAGGCCGGCGCTGACGGCAGGTCCCAACTCGTCGTGCGCCCAGGTCAGGTCCTTGTCGAAGAACGGGCAGCCGCCGGTGTAGAGGCGATCGTACTTGTCGCCGGGATACCGGATCCGAGCGGCGTCCGGCAGCGGGCTGGGCGCGGACTGCAGAATGAGCCGGTAACTGCCGGCCGGATGACCTGCTCGGGTCATCGCGGTGCGTACGTCGCGGACCGCTGCGGTGACGGCAGCGCGCATGGCCGGCAGGCGCTGGTCGACGACCTCGGCCTGGGTGGGCGAGCAGGGTTTGGCGAAGAGCGGGGGTTTGACGAAGTTCTTGGCGCAGGTGCTGATGATGCCCGAGAAGCCGAGGTCGTTGCCGCCGACGGACATGACGACGGCGTGCACGGGGTGGCCGTCGGCGGCCATCTGGAGCTGCTCCGCCTGGGAGGGCTGGCCCTTGAAGAGTTCGCCGCCGTTCTCGGGAAGCAGGATCGCAGTCGACGTGGCGCCTGAGCAGGCCAGATTGACGCGCCGGTCCGAACCCGGAGCGGAGTGGACTTCGGCGCTGTCGGAACGGTTGCAGCCGTCGTCGTAGGTGGCGCCGTACACCGTGTGAGGGTCACTGGCGCCGGTCTGCGGGTCCCATGCCCGGTCGGTGCCCGCATGACCGGCCGCGGACTCGTTGCTGTTGCCGGCCCACCGGCCGGCCTCACCGGAGATGAAGCTGTCCCCCAGCGTCACCAGCAAGGGTCTCTCGTCCGCCGCAGCCGCCTGGGCGGGAAGAGCAGAGGCAGACACCAGAGCGGCCAACACAGCAAGCGTGCCGGTAGTCGCAGTGATGAGTGCCTTCTGACGCATGTTCCGGGGCGGTGCCATGCCGTCGTTTCTACCGTCGCGAGGGCACCTGTCGAGTGCACCACGCGGTCACCGGCTTCCCCCAGTGTCGAGGGCGCGGAGGCCGCGCTCCCCGGGCGGTCATACATTCATGGCGACGTATGACGACACCGTGATCCACCAGCGAGAATCATTGGAAGACACCGCCTAGGCCAGAGGGCGCCACCCGACCGGGCGGCACCTTCCCGGCCCCGCACGGCCGGGCAGTCCCCCGCTCGGCGACCTGGCTTCCGCGGGGGACCTGGAGGGTGCGGTCCGCGGCTCAGCGATAGGTGAGCAACTGCCGCCTGTCACCGCTGAAATGGGCGTGCTCGTTGAAGGTCAGCAGGGTGGTGCCGGACGCCCCCACCGCGAGGGTGGTGACGGAGGCGTTGACGGCCACCCGGTTCAGGGCGACGACTCCCTCGTGGGGCAGTGAGAGCAGCGTTGCGCACAGTGCGGCGAGGACACCGCCCGAGGTGACGACGACCGCGTCCCGCCCCCTGCCGAGACCGGCGGACAACTCGGCCAGTGCGGCAGCGGCGCGCCCGGCGAACGCGGCCCAGGTCTCGCCGTTGGCATCGGTGGCGGCGGGGTCCCGCATCCAGGCCGACAGGGCGTGGTCGAGCAGGTCCTGCGTCGAGGAGCTCCGGCCGGGCGCGGGGGCGTAGCGGGCGATGAGGTCGAGGTGGTCGTACTCGTTCCAGCGCGCGTCCTGATGGCGCGGTCGCTCGAATCCGGCCGCGTCCGCGAGGAGTTGGGCCGTGTCGCGCTGACGGGTCAGGGTGCCCGACACGACGTACGGGTCCCGCAGGCCCCGGCGCGCGAGTTCCCGGCCGACGGCGGCCGCCTGGACGCGGCCGGGTTCGGAGAGGACGTCGTAGTCGTCCGCCCCCGCGGAGGCCTGGCCGTGGCGGACGAGGCAGATCAGTGGCATGGCGGAACTCCCGTTCCTCTTCTGTCGATTGTCAGGCGCTTCGTGGAATGAAGCTGTCGGCTGTGCCCGCGCACCGCCGGGAGAAGCGGCCTGGCGAGCGGGGCGCGCGGGACGAGCCGCTGCGCCGGCAGCCGGGCTACGCCTCCGCGGGGGCGTAGGTCCGGAAGTACGCGGTCAGCATGCGGCGCCCCTCGTCGATCGTCACGTCGTCGCCGTCCGGGGAGCGCCGGAACGCGATGTCGAAGAACCGGCCCGCGATCTCGAAGGCGATCTGCGCGACGTGGCGCGGGGTGTCGGCGGCGATGAGGTTCCGCTCCGTCAGGAGGAGCCAGAGCCGCTCCGCCTGGGCCTCGTCGAAGCCGCGGACCAGCGCCTCCAGCGTCTCGGTGCGCCCCGCGAACCACAGCTCGGTGCAGCTGCGATGGCCGCGGAAGTAGGCGAGCACCGCGTCGATGAGGGCGTCCGCGACGCCTTCGAGCGTGCAGGGCTCGGGGGCTTCCAGCACACCGTGCACGAGGGCGTCGAGCTGCCGCGCATGGTGCTGGAGCAGCTCGGCGTCGACCTGGTACCGGTCCGGGAAGTAGTGGTACATCGACGCGGTCGGAATACCCGCCCGCTCCCCCACGGCCTTGAGCGTGGCCGCCTCGTACCCCTGCTCCGCGAGCAGCGCCTCGGCCGCGTCGAGAATGGCGCGCCTGCGCTCCACACCGCGCCGCTGGACGACGGGGGGCCGGGTGGACGTCGCCGAATCCTTGTCGAACACGATTCGGGATCATATCAGCGGAGTCCATGGCGGTTGAGGTGGTGACTTGGCGGCGAAGTCGGCCCGTCAGCGGCAGAGTTACCCTCCCCCGGGCCGGAGCGTCAGGGCCGGGATCTACGCTGGGCACTCCTTCCGCCCGTCCGAGGAGTAGCGTGCCGCCGGCCTTCGTCCACCGGATCACCAGATACGACCCCGCCGACCGCGACGAGCACGGTCACTACACCGGCACCGAGGACACGGTCAGCGACCACGGGCCGGTCGAAGCGGCGTACCTGGAGGCGGTGGCCGCCTTCGCAGAGGGCTCGGGCATCGACCGGCTGGAGATCCGCGACCCTGCGGTCACGGGCTTCGTCCACTTCGGCGGGGAGCCCTCAGACACGGGACACGGCCTCGGCGGGCTCTTCCCGCCCGACCTCACCGGCTACCACGACGGGGCCGAGGTCTCTCTTCCGGTCGCCCTGGAACTGGTCCGGGCCATGCTCCGCGACCAGGGCGCTTGGTGCCGACTGGAGGTGGGGGACCTGTTCACCGTACATGTCGGGTGGGATCAGTACGTGTACGTCGGCAGCGACCGGCCCTGTGCGGACGCCGTGGCCCGTACGCGGGAACTCGGACTCTTCCCGGAACCGCTCACGGCCTCGCCCTATGCGGCCGAGGCCGACGAGGCGGAAGTGACGGAGCCGGCCGACGAGGACTTCTGGAGAGGCGTGCACACCATGCTGGCTTCACGGCATGCGCTGCTCCTCGAGGAAAGCCGGGTCCGCAACGCCGCGCGGTGGCACCGGATCACGCCGGAAAGCCTCGACACCGTGCGCGCCGGTCTCGGCCCGCGCGCCTTGCTGACCGTCTGGCCCGACCTGAACCCGGACGTCGGCGCCGTCCTCGCCGCACTGCCCCAGGACGAATCCGTCGAGTTCGTCTGGGAGACACCGGACGGCACAATCAGCCACGCGATCGTCGACGACACCGACTACCAGGAACTCGGCGCCCTCGTGGCGGATGCCCGAGCCGCCTGCGCCCTGCCCCTGACCCTCGCCGAACACCACCCGCTGCTCCGTGCCGCCCTCCCGGACAGTGACGGCGTATTGCGCGCCCGGTGGTGACCACGAGGGCAGCCAGGTGACCTACCTCCTCAATCGGCTCACTCTCACACCGGGGATCGACGCGCTCGGCTGACGCTCCGCGGGCACTGCTACGGTTTCGATCGCGATTCCAATTTCAGGCGCGTCAGCTGAGGGGTGGGGTGGCCGCACATGGGCGGGGAGTACACCGAGGAGGCCTACGGCGAGGTCATGGTGCTGGTCGGCGCCCGGCGCGGCGCGTATCCGTGCGCCAACTCGCTCCTCGTACGGGGTACGGACGCCGCGCTGGTCGTCGACCCCTCGCTGTCTCTCGTCAACGGCGCGCCGCCCGCCGACGTGGTCCTGGTGAGCCACGCGCACGAGGACCACATCGCGGGGCTCGGCAGCTACGACGTGCCGGTGCACGTCCACGTCGGCGACCTCGGCCCGCTCCGGTCCCGCGAACTCATGGTCGCCGGGTTCGGCTACCCGCCCGAGGAGGCCCGCGCCGCCGACCGGATGCTGCGCGACGACTTCCACGTGACGGGACGCCCGGACGCCCTCGGCTTCACCGACGGCACCGTCTTCGACCTCGGCGGCCGCACGGTGACGGTGGTCCATCTCCCCGGCCACACACCGGGCCACAGCGGCTTCCTGATCGAGCCGGACGGCTTCCTGTTCGTCGCGGACATGGACCTGACCTCGTTCGGTCCGTTCTACGGCGACGCCCGCAGCGACCTGGCCGACTTCGAGGCGTCGATGCGCCGGTGCGCGGACATCGACGCCCGCTGGTACGGCACCGCCCACCAGAAGGGCGTGATCGAGGGGGCCCAGGAGTTCCGGCGCGGGCTCGCCGAGTACGCGCAGGTGGTCGAACGGCGGGAAGCGGCACTGCTGGCCTTCCTCACCGAGCCGCGGACGGTCCCCGAGATCGCCGAGCACCGCCTTGTGTACCGGCCACATGTGTCGGGACCACATGTGGACCCGGTTGAACGCCGCACGGCAACACACCACTTGGCCCGTCTGGCAGCCAAGGGCCTGGTGACGGAGACCGAGCCGGGGTTGTTCCGGACCACCTGACGGCAGCCCCCTTCGCCTTTCCGAGGTCGCCGCGTCCGCCCGTCGGTCCAGGGGTAGCGTCCACGCCATGGACCTACACACCACTGTTGAGCGCGCCCGACGACTCAAGAAGCTGCATGCCGAGTACCAGCCCCTCGTACTGCCGACCGTCTGGGACGTCTGGTCCGCGCGGACGGCGGCCGGCGCCGGTTTCCCCGCGCTGACGATCGGCAGTCATCCGCTCGCCGACTCCCGAGGAGCCGAGGACCACGAGGGGCAGACCTTCGAGGAGGTGCTCGCCGCCGTCAGGCCGATCATCGCGGCGGTCGACATCCCCGTGTCGGTGGACCTGGAGGCCGGGTACGGACAGGAGCCCGCGGATCTCGTCGCCGGACTCGTCGAGGTCGGCGGCGTCGGCCTCAACCTGGAGGACACCGTCCACTCGGACGGCGGACGCGTGCGCGGCACCCAGGAGCACGCCGACTACATCGCCGGCCTCCGCGCGGCGGCCGACAAGGCCGGGGTCCCGGTGTGGGTCAACGGCCGCACCGACCTCTTCCTGCACGCGGAGAACCCCGCCGCCGTCCTCGACGAGGCGATCGAGCGCCTGCGGGCCATGGAACAGGCGGGCGCCGACAGCGTCTACCCGGTCGGCATCCAGGACGACGACGACCTGCTGACCGCTGTGACCAGCGCTGTCTCCATCCCCGTGAACTCCACCGCCCACCCCGTGCGGCACGACCTCGACCGCTTCCGCCGCCTCGGCGTCGGCCGCGTCACCTACGGCCCGCTGCTGCAACTCGCCCTGACGGACTCCATGAAGGACATGCTCAAGCCCTGGGCGCCGTAGAACTCCCGCCGCGCCGCCTCGGCCGACGACTCCGGGGTATCGGCGCCGCGCTCCCTCCGCTCGCCCGGCGAGGGGCTCGCGGCAACCGCTGACGCCCGTGGACCGGCCCCGCATCCGAGGTGCTGTGGATGCGGGGCCGGGATTCCTGCCGTGTGCCGGTTACTGCCGGCCGGTCCTGCGGCGCTTGGCCCAGAGCAGGCCGAGTCCGGCCGCGAGGAGCGCGGCGGCGAGCCCGGCGACGGCGAGCACCTGGGTACCGGTGGCGGCGAGACCGCCGCCACCGTTGCCGTCGGAGGGCGGGGTGGCCGGTGGCGTGGGACCGCCGGCCGGGGTGGAGGGGCTCGGCGAGGGGGTGTGGTTCGCCGGAGGCGTGCTGCCGTGGTCCGACGGAGCCGGGGTGGGCCGATGGGTCGGCTCGGACGAATGCGTCGGAGTCGGTGTCGACCCGCCTCCGTCACCGGCGAAGGCGCTGCCGCCGCCGAGGAGGGCGAGCGCCGGGTTGTCGGCGCTCTCCGTCTGGCCCTCGGTGGCGATCTTCGTCGTCTTCTCCAGGTTCGGGTGCTGGGCCTTGAACTCCACGCGGGTGATGTTCTGCTTGGGCGCCTTGCCGAAGTCGACGCCGCCCATGACGCACATCTTCTGCTGACCCCCCACCTCGCAGGGCAGCGTGTAGTCGCCCTTGGTGAAGGACTTCATGTAGTCGTCCCAGGTCTGCTTGGGCGTCCACGACCGGTTGGGCGAACGGACCGGCCAGCGGGCGACGTCACCGCTGTCGATGACCGCGTGGTAGTCCCCGGCCTGCTCGGCGTCGCTCTGGCGGACGTACTCGGCGGCCACGCGGGCGCTGTAGACGCGGCGCAGGTCGGCGTAGTCGGCGGAGGTGTTCACCTTCTTCTCGACGCCCGGGATGATGTACTGCTTGAGCAGGCCGTTCGCGGTGTCCTGCTGGGCCTTGGTCAGTTTGCAGTCGTTGCCGTTGGGGTCGGGGGTGTCACGGTCGATGTGGTCGACGTTGACCTTCAGCGGGGTGTCGAGGATGTAGAGACCGCCGTCGTCGGCGCGGACCTTGGCCGTCTTCGGGGTGATCCACAGCCGGATGGTGTCGCCGCACGGGATGTCGGCGGCGCGCATGGCCTCGGCGTACTGCTTGCCGGGGTCCTTGCGGTAGTCGACGTCCTTGGCGTAGTCGTGCTTCATCTGGAGGTCGGCCTGGAGCAGGACACGGCCCGCGTCGGTCTTGCCGAAGGTCTTGTCCATGATCTGGTCGGGCTGGTCGGGGTTCAGGTTGACCCAGAACTTGTCCGGCGTGAGCGCGAGCCAGGTGAAGAAGGAGTCGGAGATGAGCTGGGCCTTGGCCTTGCCGCCCCAGCCCTTGTCCTGGGTCTCGTCCTGCACCTTGTCCGCGGAGAAGGCGTACGGCAGGCCCTTGCCCTTGACGGGCTTGCCGACGTAGGCGAGGTCGAGGGTGGAGAAGTCGACGCCGCCGGGACCGCGGACGCCGAAGCGCGCGGGGCCGCTGCCGCCGAGGCGGCGGATGCGGTCGGCCATCTCCTTCGGGGTCTCCGGGGACTGGCCGATGGTGCGTGAGGCCGAACCGCCGAGCCGGTTGTTGCCGTTCGCGGCGAAGTTGGGGTCCGGCCTGGTGGTGCCGGACACGTGCTTGTAGCTGACGGACCTGTACTTGGGGACGTCCGTGGAGAGGTGCTCGTAGGCGCGGACGCGGGGCTGTCCGTCGGTCCCCTTGTACTGCTCGGCCATGCGGCCGAGGTACTTGGTGGTGGCGGAGTCCTTGGACTGGCCGTTGACGTAGGAGATGCGGCCGTTCCTGGCCAGCTCGCCGTTCTGGAAGCGCGGGTCCTCCAGGAATCTCCTGTTCGCCAGGTCCTGTCCGGTGTCACGGCCGGGCCCGGCCTTGAACTCCAGGAACTGCCCGGTCTTGTAGTTCACGGCGTCGAACTTGCGCACCAGCGGCTTCTGGCCGCCCTTGCCGTCACTGACCATGACGGGCTTGCCGTTCTTGTCCTTGATGGCGATCTCTTCCTGGCAGAGCCAGTCCTCGCCGACCAGGCCGAGATCGTTGATCACCTTCGTCTCGAAGGCGGCGCCGCGCTTGTTGTTGTTGTGCGGCATGATGTAGCCGCCCTCGAGCCAGTCCGCGAACGTCTTGTACTTCGGGTTCCCGTTGTTCAGGTAGCTCTTGTACCGGGCGAAGACGCGCTCCTCGCTGTCCTCCGGGTAGGAGGTGTAGGGCTTGTCGAACTTCGCGAGGAACTTGGCGCGCTGGGCCGCCTGTTCGTCGGTCGGGTTCTCGGCGTCTCCGGGCAGCGTGAGCCCGTCGAAGCTCTGCCGGGGCGCGTCGTAGGTGTAGGAGTCCCGGTCACTCGGGGCACGGACCTTCAGGCCGCGGTCCCAGGGGAGGTTGCCGGTGCCCGGCCGGGTGCTGGTGACGCCCGGGAGGCTGTCGCAGCGCTTCCCCTTGGCCGCGTACGCGAGGTCGCCGTGCAGACCTGGCAGGCCGGTCAGTGTCAGAACGCCCGCCGCGGTTAAGGCGAGCGCGGCACGCGGCCACACACGGCGGCGCGATGCCGTCATCACTTGAGTCACGAGGGTTCTCCGAACGGGAGCCCTGCGAATACGGGTTCACGGTCGGCGCCAGGGCCCCCGTGACTGTGACGCCGATTTGCTCACTCTAGCCATCGTGTCGCGTTGCATGTCTGCGTCAACTGCCGCCGCACACAGGATCGTTACATCCGGCCGTACGGGGCGTACGGGCCGTAGAGTCATGGTCATGCGCAGCATCGACGACCCCGCCTGGCACCACAACCCGCGCCTGGACGCATGGCTGGAAGCGGCGCGCACCGCCTTCGACGCCCTGGCCGCCGAGACGGGCGGCGACTGGGACTGCTCCCCCGCCTCGCTCGGCCGCCTCGAACGGCTCCTGCTCTCCCGCTACGGCACCTGGGAGGACGTCTACCACCACCAGGACGACCCCTGCCTGATGGCCGCCGCCTTCTACCTGGGCGAGGTCGCCGTCCGCCGCCACGGCGCCGTCTGGGCGTGGTCCCCCGACGGCCCGCGCCCCGGCGAGGACTGGCCCGGCTCCCCCCGCCTCACCTACCCGCGGGACGGCCTGACGGCCTCTGAGGCGGACGCGCTGGACGCCGACGAGGAGGCGGGCGAAGACCCCCTGCCCACCGTCGTCCCCCTCTCCCACGTGGGGTCCCTCTACGCGGAGGGCGAGCACCATCTCGCCACGATGCTCGAGCACTTCACGGCGTTCGAGCAGTGGCGGGCGGGAGTGCCCGGCTGAGTCCGGACGAAGGGCCGGTCGCTGCCGTGGAGGACGCGGCCGGGCTCGGCGGGAGCGAGCAGGCCCGGCAGGGCGGAGGGGCCGGCGGACAGGGCTGCTCTCCCAGCCCGACGGGGGCGACTCCGCACGACCGGTGACCTGCCGGTTCGCGCCGGACGTTGCCTCTCCGGTCAACCGAGTCTGCCCCGGCGGTCCTTGTACGGGGCGGTGATGATCGTCTACCAAGGGGACATCACTTCCGGTCAACAGGAGAGTTCATGCACGCGCACGGCAAAAACCGGAAGGACGACCTCCACGACGAGCGGCTCCCGGCACGCGGACCGAAGGCTTCGGGCGCCGGTGCGGCGCCGGGCCTCATGGGTCTGCAGGGAAGCATCGGCAACGCGGCGGTGGTCCAGCGGATGCGGCGCGCGGGCATGGCCCAGGAGGAGCAGGAGCACCGGCACGAGGCCGGTTGCGGCCACGGCGGGAGCGCGCAGGCCCCGGTGCAGCGGTCCTCGGTGCACGACGTCCTGCGGGGCGCCGGCCGTCCGCTGGACCGTTCCACCCGCGCGGACATGGAGTCCCGGCTCGACGCCGACTTCTCCGACGTCCGTGTCCACGACGACCGTTCGGCCAAGAACTCCGCGTCGGAGATCGGCGCCCGCGCGTACACGTCGGGCAGTCACGTCGTGCTCGGGGAAGGCGGCCGGGACAAGGAGACGCTGGCGCACGAGCTGACCCATGTGATCCAGCAGCGGCAGGGGCCCGTCTCCGGTACCGACAACGGCTCGGGGCTGCGGGTGTCCGACCCGTCGGACCGCTTCGAACGGGAGGCGGAGGCGAACGCGCGGCGCGTCATGAGCGCACCCCGGCCGGCCGCGCGTGCCGGTGCGGACGGGGCGGTCCAGCGCGCCTCGGCCCGGCGGGCGACGGCCCGTACGGCGTCCGTCCAGCGGATGCCGAAGGCGCCGAGGGCGAAGACCGGCGGCAAGAAGAAGGGCAGTACGCCCAACCCGAAGGACGAGCTGATCAAGGAGCTGACCGGGACCTGGGGCTGGACGGCGCACGGCGGTGCGCAGAACCGCACCCTGCACCTGACGGAGGCTCCGGAGGAGAACCAGACGGCGGGCCTGAACGCGACGGAGAGGATCTACAAGGGCTCGGGGAACACCCGTCCGCCCAAGGACTTCGCCGCCGCCCGGACCACGCAGAGCATGCGCTGGATCTCGACCCTCGCCAAGGAGTACCTCGGGAGCGTCACCTCCTCGGCCGCCGAGGAGGTGCAGGTGAGCGCGATCGGCACCGACCTGTACATCTCCGCCAACCGCAACACGCACAACGCGAAGCTGCGGGAACTCGCGGGGCAGCACGGCACGGGCAAGGCGTTCGCCAAGGCCCTGGTCGAGCACTTCGGGCAGCCCGACGCGAAGGCCCAGGACCGCTTCGCCCGCCACACCGGCAAGCTGTCGGACCGGGTGGCCGAGGGCGAGACCGAGAACGGGGACTACGCGGAGATCGCGAGCATGGCGGTCAAGGTGCCCGAGGACGTCTCCGCCGACGACGACGGCCTCCACGCCGAACGGCGACTGCAGAAGATCGAGGGCTTCGACCCCGCGAAGACGGTCGGCGTCAAGCGCCCCTGCGTCGTCTGCTACACCCAGATCTACGCCACCCCCGTCCAGGACGGCGACGTCGAGGTCTACCCGGGCCCGCTCTGGCCGAGCAAGGCGGCCAACAAGGGCATGGAGGACTACGAGGAGGAGAGCGTCAAGGACTACGCCAGGTACCTGCACGACCTGGTCGAGGCGGCCGGCGGCACCTACATCACCTTCACCCAGCAGGGCGACCTCACCTGGGACCAGAACAGCGACTCCGACACGGACCGCGAGGGCACGAAGGTCGGCGCGGAAGCCGACGCCATGGAGGTCGACTCGGACTCCTGAGGGGCCCGTGGTCACCCCTGTCCGCAGGCGGCCGCGCCGGTCTGACCGGCCGCCGTCGCCTGCGCCGGTTCCGTGCTGCGGATATAGCCTCAAAAGGCACAAATGCCGAAAGAGGTCATTCATGGGTGATCGTGAGCTTTTCGAAGGCGGCGACGACATCGCACGCCAGGAGCGGGCCGCCGCCGGACAGCCGCTGGAGCCTCGGGTGGGCCCCGTGCCGAAGGGCCCGCCCAGGTCGAAGCCGTACACCCATCCGGCGGCGGGCTGGGGCGCTGCCAAGGCCGTCACCGAGTTCCTGGTCGACGAGCGTGAGGTCGTGGTGGGCTCGCTCGAGATGTTCAAGATGAACCAGGAGGACAGCGACGGCTTCGACTGTCCCGGCTGCGCGTGGCCCGACACCAAGGACCTGGCGCTGGACCTGTGCGAGAACGGCATCAAACACACGGCGTGGGAGATGACGGGCAAGCGCACCACCCGCGAGTTCTTCGCGCGGCACACCGTCACGGAGCTGTCCGAGTGGAACGACCACGACCTGGAGGCGGAGGGCCGGCTGACCGAGCCGATGGTCTACGACCCGGACACCGACCATTACGTGCCGATCGGCTGGCAGGACGCGTTCAACCTGTTCGGCGACGCCGTCCGCGCGCTGGAGAACCCGGACCAGGCCTCGTACTACACCTCGGGACGGCTGGGCAACGAGTCCTCCTTCCTCTACTCGCTGATGGCCCGCGAGCTCGGCACCAACAACCAGCCCGACTGCGCCAACATGTGCACCGAGGCGGGCAGCCGCGCCATGCGGGCGGCACTCGGCACCGGGAAAGCCACCGTGGACCTCAAGGACTGGGAGAGCGCGGACGCGGTCTTCGTCATGGGCATCAACGCCGCGTCCAACGCGCCGCGCATGCTCACCCCGCTGGCCCAGCTCTACCGTGCGGGCAAAAAGCTCGTCCACATCAATCCGCAGATCGAGGCGGGTGCCACCCGGACGATCATCCCGCACGACATCCTGGCGATGGCGACCTTCCGCGCCACCCCGACCAGCAACCTCAACATCCGGCCGCGCTCCGCCGGCAACATGGCGCTGATGCGCGGCGTCGCCAAGGCCACCCTGGAGTGGGCGGAGACCGACGAGCACGCGGTCGACCGGCAGTTCCTGGAGCGCTTCACGAGCGGCTTCGAGGAGTACCGGCGACTGGTCGCGGCGACCTCCTGGGACGAGATCGTCCACCAGTCGGGTGTGCCCAAGAAGGACATCCTCGAGGCCGCCGCGATCTACCGCGACGCCGACCGGTCGATCATCACCTGGGGCCTCGGTGTCAACCAGCACGAGCACTCCGTCGACACCATCCGCGAGATCATCAACGTGCTGCTGCTGCGCGGCAACATCGGCCGCGAGGGCGCCGGTGCCGCCCCCAACCGCGGCCACAGCAATGTGCAGGGCAACCGCACCTGCGGCGTCACCAACGCCCCCGAGCGGGAGTTCCTGGACAGGCTCGCGGAGGTCTGCGGATTCGACCCGCCGCGCGAGAAGGGTCTGGACGTCGTCGGCACCCTCGAGGCGATGGCCCGCGGCGACATCAAGGTCTTCGTCGGAATGTCGGGCAACTTCGCGCTCGCCTCGCCCGACACCGCGTTCGCCTATGCCGCTCTGCGGAAGGTGGACCTGACCGTCTACGTCAGCACCAAACTGAACCGGAGTCACATCGTCCACGGCAGACGAGCCCTGATCCTGCCGTGCCTGGGCCGTACCGAGAGGGACGTCCAGGCGGGCGGCCCGCAGCGGATCTCCGTCGAGGACGGCGATTCGATGGTCCACCTCTCCCAGGGCAACCGGCCGCCGGCCTCACCGCACCTGCTCTCCGAGCCCGCGATCATCGCCGGGCTGGCCCGGGCGGCGCTGCCCGGCTCCGGCACCCCGTGGGAGTGGTACGTCGAGGACTACGACCGTATCCGCGACACCATGGCGAAGGTCCTGTACGGCTTCGAGGACTTCAACCGGCGGGTCCGGCAGCCGATGGGCTTCCGGATCGAACAGCCCGCCCGCGAGCGGGTGTTCCTCACCCCTTCCGGCCGCGCCGAGTTCTCGCACGCTCCGCTGCCCGACGTGGTGCCGCGCGCCGGGAGGCTCGTCCTGGGCACGATGCGCTCCCACGACCAGTGGAACACCACGGTCTACACCGACAACGACCGCTACCGGGGCATCCGCAACCTGCGCACGCTCGTCTTCATGAACAGCGACGACATGAGCGAGCGCGGGCTGGAGGAGTTCCAGCCGACCGTGATCACGGCACACGCCAAGGACGGCACCGAGCGGACGCTGGACGGGTTCCTGGCGGTCAGGCACGACCTCCCGCGCGGCGTCGCCGCGGGTTACATGCCGGAGCTGAACCAGCTCATCTCGATCAGCGACTACAGCGCGCAGAGCGATCAGCCCCTGATGAAACAGCTCGATGTCACGATCGAAGCGAGCATCGGACGGACGGGCGCCCCCGGGCCGGTCGAGAGAACGGGGGCGGGGCGGGACGGCTAGGGAGTGCCTCCACGGCCTTCGCGGTCCGAGCCGGGCGCCTCGTGTGAGGGGGCGTCCGGTCGGGCGTGGAGGACCTCGCGGGCCTGTTCGGCGGCACGGGTGATGCTTTCGCTGATGAAGTCGAGGAAGCGGGCGACGTTTTCCAGCCGGTTCGCGGCCGGGGTGTCGGGGCCGAGGACGGCGACGCCTCGGCGTGCCGTCTCCACGAGCCGGTCGTTGGCCCGTGCGCTGGCGATCGTCGACTGGTAGAAGAGGTCGTTGTCGACGACGTAGTGGTCCCGGCGGCGGTCGTCGCGTTCCCGGCGGACGAGGCTCTGGCTCTCCAGGAAGGCGATCGCCTTGGAGATGGACGCGGGACTGACCTGGAGGCGCCGAGCGAGCCCAGCCGCGGTGAGGCTGCCCGTGTCCGTGACGAACAGGCAGCTCAGCACCCTTGCCGGCATTCTGGGCAGGCCGGAGGCCATGAGGACGGCGATGAACGTCTCCTCGTACTCGGCCACGGCCCCGCCGTCACGCCCGTGCGGCTGGGGGGCAGGCTCCGGACCGGGGGATGTGGGACTCCTGCGTCGGTGGGCACGGCGTTCGGTGGCACGGTGGGCCGTGTCGGCGCGGTAGGCGGTGGGGCCGCCGTTGCGCATCACCTCACGTGTGACCGTCGAGGTCGGGCGGCCGAGGCGCCGGGCGATCTCGGCGTAGGGGAGGCTGTCGGCCAGTCCCAGCGCGATCTGCCGGCGCTCCTGTTGGGTGAGCCTGCCTCCCGGCATCGCTGCCTCCTTCGTGGTCCTTCGCGGCGGGTCCCGCGCCTCACCGTAGCGTTCACTCTCGGTCCATTGCAATGCACGCCTCCGAGTCGTTGCCTTGCGCTGTAGCTCCATTGCAACGAATAACGCTTTCTACCTGCACTATCAACACCACAGCACAGCAAGGGCGTTGCCGTATGTCAGAACGCAACGTAGCGTTTCCGTCATCGGAAACCGAAAGCGTCCGGAGGACACCATGCAGAAGTTCGACACCCCGGCCCCGATCTCCGCCCTCGTGGAGATCCCCGCCGGACGCGTGCAGTTCATCGCGGGGGACCGTACCGACACCACCGTCGAGGTGCTGCCCACCGCGCCCGCCAGGCGCCGTGACGTCGAAGCCGCCGCACAGACCTCCGTCACCTGCACCGACGGCGTCCTGCGGATCACGGCCCCGGCCCCGGGCAACCAGCTCCTCGGCCCCTCCGGGTCCCTCGAGGTCACGGTCCGCCTGCCCGCCGGCTCCCGGGTGGAGGGCGAGTCCGCCGGTGTCGAACTCCGCTGTGTGGGGCGCCTGGGCGACATCGACTTCGAGGGCGCGTACCGGCGCGTCAAGATCGACGAGGCCGGCGGGGTCCGTCTCACCGCGATCGACGGCGCCGTCGAGATCGGCCGGCTCAACGGCCGCGCGGAGATCAGCACCGCACGGGGCGACATCCGGATCACCGAGGCGCGGCGCGGCACGGTCAGGCTCCACACCGGGTCCGGCGACATCACGGTCGGCGCCGCCGCCGGTGTCTCGGCTGCCCTGGACGCCGCCGCCGGCCACGGCCGCGTGAGCAACGCCCTCAAGAACGACGGCACCACCGAACTCGACATCCGGGCCACCTCCGGGAAGGGCGACATCACCGCCCGCAGCCTCTGAGAGAGCAGACCCGGAACCCGACGGCGATCAGACCAGGGGGAACCCATGACGAACAACGACCGTCCTTCTTCCACCACTTCCCAGTGGACCGGCATGGTGCCGGTCGACGACACCGCCCTGGCCGTCACCGACACAGGCGGCGCCGGCGTCCCGGTGCTCTACCTCAACGGCCAGTTCGCCACCCAGGGGTACTGGCGACGGGTCATCGCCGAACTGGGTCCGCGATGGCGGCACATCACCTACGACGAGCGGGCCCGCGGCAGATCGCGGCGCTCGGCGGACTACTCCTTCGAGGCGGCCGTCCGGGACGTCGACGCCGTTCTCGCGGCCAGGGGGGTGGACCGGGCACTCGTGGTGGGCTGGTCCTACGGAGCGGTCGTCGGAGCGCACTGGGCCGAACGGAATCCGGAGCGTGCCCTCGGCGCGGTCCTGGTCGACGGCGCCTTCCCCTACGACTGGCTGGACGAGGCCATGGAACTGCGGATCCGCAAGCTGTTCCGCCGGCTGGGCTGGTTCCTGCCGCTGTTGCGCCCCACCGGCCTGGCCCCGCGGATGACCGCCGCGCAGCAGGCGGACAGCAACATCGAGCTCGGCAGGCTGTCCCGCGAGCGCGAACTGGGCCCGGTGCTGGACGGCATCACGGTCCCGGTGCGGTACGTGGTCGCGTCAGGGACGTCGTTCGGAAGCCGCGGTGACGAGCAGGAGCGCATCCGCGCCGGCCTCGAAGCGGTCACCACGCGCAATCCGAACATCCGGATCGGCGCGAAGGTCGCCAGCAACCACGGCGCGCTCCTGAAGAAGGACTTCCCGGCCATCGCCGAGGCCGTACGCGAGGTCTTCGCCTCCACGAGTGAAGGACGCTGACCGGAACCGGCCGCCAGGCGTACCGGAGCCCGCGAGCCGCGTTCCCCCTCGGGGCGATGCGGCTCGGCGGGCGTCCGCCGTGTCAGGGTGGCACGGGCGCTCCGCCTTGTGAGGCTGGGCTCGTGGGATGGCCGGACGGACCGTGAGGGAGAGACCGTGCACTGGAGCGCTTCACTGCTGTGGGACCCGAGCGCCGGCCAGAGCCTGCGGCAGCTCGCCGAACTCGGCCTGGCCCTGGTGCTGTCGACGGTGATCGGGCTGGAGCGGGCGTTTCAGCAGAAGAGTGCCGGGCTGCGCACCCACACACTGGTGGGGCTGGGGGCGGCGCTGTTCATGGAGGTCTCCCAGCACGGCTTCGACGACGTGCTCGGTCTGTCGCACGTCGACCTGGACCCTTCCCGGGTGGCGGCGCAGATCGTGTCGGGCATCGGTTTCATCGGAGGCGGCCTGATCTTCGTACGGCGGGACATCGTGCGGGGCCTGACCACGGCCGCGACGGTCTGGCTGACGGCGGCCGTCGGCATGGCGTGCGGTGGCGGGCTGTGGCTGCTGGCGCTTGCGGTGACCGGGGCGTATCTCCTCATCGTCCGTGGCTATCCCCTGCTCACCCGGCGTATCCCGGCCATCTCCACGGTCGAGGAGACCGATCTGCGTCTGTCCTACCTGCCCCGACGCGGGGTCCTGCCCCGCGTCCTCGAACGCTGCACCGCCGCGGGCTTCCTCGTGGTGAACGTCCGGATCGACCGCACCCTGCGCGAGGGCGGCGAGGAAGCCGGGCTGAGCACGGGCAACACCCGGGTGGACCTGTCGATCGAGGGGACCGGCGACGTGTACCGGCTCATGGCGGAGCTGGCCGAACTGGACGGCGTCGTCAGCCTGGCGGGCCCCGAGACCGAGGGCGCCGACTGAGGGTCACGCCGCTCGGCGCCGGCGGCCCGGACGGCGGCCCCCCGGTGGGGTGGCGGACGACCGGGCCCGCGCACCGGCTCCGCCCAGGCCGCGTACGAGCGGGTCGGGCCGGAGGCGGGACTCCCCCGCCGAGGTCATGAGACGACGAGCGGACGCAGCCGTCCCCGGATCAGCAGCCCGGCCAGGGCGTCGGCGTGCCGGCGAAGGGGCAGTGCGAGCAATGCCGCGACGAGCGCCCCGACCGCGAGGCCCGCGACGATGTCGTGCGGATAGTGAGCGCCGACCCACACCCGGGAGGCCGCCATCGCCAGCGCGCCGATCGTGGCGATCACACCGAGGCGGGCGCTGACGATCCACAGGGCCACCGCCGCGGCCGCGGCCAGGGTGGCGTGGTTGCTGGGGAAGGACCAGTCGCCGGCAGCGGGACACGCCTCCAGCGTGATCACGTGCAGGGACTGGCAGGGCCGGTTCTCCTGCACCGCCTGCTTCAGCGAGCTGCTGACCACGAACGCCAGCACGGTGAGCACGGGCGCGGCGAGCGCCTTCACGGCCTGCGCCGCGTCCCGGTGGCGGGCCCGCCACCAGCCGATCACCATCAGGAGGGCGAACAGCGCGAGCCCGTAGCTGGAGTAGCCCGAGACGAGCTGGTCCAGCCAGACCGGCGCGTGGTGCGCGGCGTCGACGACGTCGACATAGACCGCGCCGTCGATACCCGAGCCGTCGTACGTCGACGCGGTGGTGGCGGTCACCGTCACGCACCCCCGTTCGCACCGCGGGAGCGGCGGGAGCGCAGGAACTCCAGTCCGACGGGGATGAGCGACACGATGACGATGACGGCGATGATCGGCAGCAGATAGCGGTCGACGTTCGGAACCGACGCGCCGAGGGCGTATCCGGCCAGCACCAGGCCGACGGTCCACACCAGACCACCGACGACCTGCCAGAGGGCGAAGGTCCGGGCCGGGACGGCCAGGACGCCCGCGAGCGGGTTCAGTACGGTCCGCACGACCGGGATGAAGCGGGCGAGCACGATGGCCTTGGCATGCCCGTACCGCTGGAGGATGTCCGCGGCCCTGTCCGCGGCCTCAGTGATCCTGCGTGACCTCGTACGCTTGAGCAGGGCCGGCCCGGCCCGGCGGCCCAGCAGATAGCCGACCTGGGCTCCGATGAGCGCGCCGGCCGCGGCCGCGACGAGGACCCGGCCCAGGGACAGGTGGACCGACCCTCCGGCGGAGCCCGAGGCGCACAGCAGACCGGCGGTGAACAGCAAGGAATCGCCGGGCAGGACGAACCCGACCAGCAGACCGGTCTCGGCGAAGAGGACCACGGCGATGCCGAGCGTGCCGAAGGTGGCGAGCAGCGAGTGGGCGTCGAGGACGTTCACGGCGAGTTGGAGCGGGGGTGCTGCGTGGTGCGCGAGCGTCATCGGCGCTGGCCCCTTCGATGGCGGCTGTCGGGTATACCGGACACGGACGGGCCGGGCCTCACGCGGGAACGAGGCGGCGACCCACTTGCGTCTACAGGACTGTAGTCGGTCTACTTCACTGTAGACGACCTGGAGGAAGGGAAGGTTCCATGACCGACGCAGAGGGTGAGCGCAGGCCCGCCGGCGAGCTGGAGGCGAGCGTGCTGGCGGCTCTGTGCGCGGCGGGTCAGCCGCAGTCGGCCGCCGATGTGCGCGCCGCGATACCTCAGGAGCTGGCCCGCACCACGGTGGCGACGCTCCTCGCGCGGCTCCATGACAAGGGGGCGGTGGGACGCAGTCCGGGCCGACGCGGCTTCCTCTACTTCGCACGGGAGGACTCCCACGGCCTGACCGCACAGCGCATGCACCGGGCACTGGACCAGGACGACGACCGCAGTACGGTACTGGCCCGGTTCGTCGAGGGACTCAGCGCCGACGACGAGGCGGAGCTCAAGCGCCTGCTGGAGGGAGGCGGTCGTTGATCACCTTGCTACTGATCCCCCTCCTCCTGCCCTGGGCCCTGGCGCCGCTGGCCCGGCGCACCACCCAGCGCGTCCGGCCCGAGATCGCGCTGTGGACGATCACCTGCGCCACGACCGCGCTGGCCGTCGGAGTCGTGGCGAGCCTGGGCGTCCTGCTGCTGCCCCTGGCCCTGGCCTTTCCTCCGGCGGCCGCACTCGCGGAGCTGATCCGGCCGCTCACGGCGGGCCCGCGGCCCCTGGTCCTGGGGGTCTCGGCGCTCGCCGTCGGCGGACTCTGCGTGGCCGCTGTCCGCGTGGTACGGGGGACGGCGTCGGAGGTGGCGCGCCTGCGCGTCGTGCGTCGCCTCGTCCACGGCCTCCCGGACGCCGGAGGGCTGTGCGTCCTGGACGACCCCCGTCCTGACGCGTTCGCGCTGCCGGGCGGACCGGCCCGGCCGGACCGGATCGTCGTCACCACCGGCATGCTGCGCGCCCTCGGACCAGTGGAGCGCGAGGCGCTGCTCGCGCACGAGCGGGCCCACCTCGTCGGCAGGCACCACCTCTTCCTGTGCCTCGCCCAGTTCGCCGGCTGGTGCCATCCAGCCCTGACGACTGTCGCCGGCCACGTCTCCTTCGCGGCCGAGCGCGCGGCCGACGAAGCCGCGGCCCGCCGCTGCGGCGACCGCGGCACAGCGGCCCAGGCCGTCGGGCGCGCCGCCCTGGCGGTCCGGAGCGCCCCCGATGCCGTCGCCGGGCACACGCTGACTCCCGGCGCCGCGAGTGGCCCGGTCCCGGCCCGGGTCAGGGCCCTGCTCGCCCCCGCGCCCGTACGGCGGGTGGCTCCGGCCCTGCTCGCCATGCTGCTGGTCTGCACGGCGGCCGGGACGTCCTCGCTGGCCGGAGCCGTCTGGCTGCACCAGGATGTCGAGGTCGCCCAGGGCGAGGCAACCGCCGACTGACGGCCGCTCACCCGCCAGGTCGGCCACCAGGCCGGGTTGCTGTCCGGGACGGACTCAGGTGGGAATGAGACCGTGCGGGTTGATGATGAACTTCTCGGCCACTCCCCTGTCGAAGGTCGCGTAGGCCTCGGGGGCGTCGTCGAGGCTGATCACCTTCGTGTTGAGCATGTCGCTCAGGTAGGGCATGCGGTCCCACAGGATCGCCATCATCAACTCGCGGTTGTAGTGCATGATCGGCGCCTGCCCGGCGGCGATCCGCGGCGACTTGATCCACGCCTTGCCGAAGTCGATCGGGTAGGTGCCCTCTTGCTCGGCCTTCGACTCCGCGAGCGGGTCGGGGCCGTAGACGCCGATGACTCCGGTGGCCCCGCCCGCGCGCGTGGCGTCGATCACCTGGTTGATGGCGTAGGCCGGGTCCATGTCCTCGGCCTCGCGGCCGATGCCGTGTGCCTCGGTGCCGACGTAGTCGACCGCGCAGTCGACCATCGGTTCGCCCAGGATGGCCTCGATCTGGTCGGTGAGCGCCGCGTCCTGGCTCAGGTCGATCGTCTCGCAGCCGTTCCTCTTCACGAGCTCCAGGCGGTCCTTGTCGTAGTCGCCGACGATGATGCAGGACGCCCCGAGGAGGCGTGCCGCCGCCGCGCCGCAGCGGCCGACCGGGCCGGCGCCGGCGAGGTACACGGTCGAGCCCGGCTTGGCACCGGCCTCCATGAGACCGTGGAACGCGGTGGGCAGGATGTCCGAAAGCAGCGCGAGGTCACGGATCTTCGCCATGGCCTGGTCCTTGTCCGGGAAGCGCAGGAGCTGGAAGTCGGCGTACGGGACGAACAGGTACTCGGCCTGGCCGCCGGTCCAGTCTCCCAGGTTGAAGCCGTAAGCTCCGCAGGACACCTTGGGGTTCGTGGTCTCGCAGACGTCGGTCCGCCGCGCCCTGCAGTTGCGGCATCGGCCGCAGGCGACGTTGAACGGGACGGAGACGAGATCCCCCTCACTGAGGAACTCGACGTCCGGGCCGAGTTCGATGACCTCTCCGGTCATCTCGTGCCCCATCACCATGCCTTGGGGGACCGGGAAGGACCCGCGGTAGATGTGCAGGTCGCTGCCGCAGATGTTGGTGGCGACGATCCTGAGGATGACACCGTGCGGGGCCTTCTTGCCGTTCGGCATCTCGAGCTTCGGGAAGTCCAGGGACTCGACACGCATGTCCTTCGTGGCCTGGAAGGTGACGGCGCGGTTGCCGTTGCTGCTTGCCATGACGATCTCCTCTGTTGATCCGGGGGACTCGCCCTCCGGAGTGCCGAGGCGATTTAGGAGGATTTGCGACCCCGGCCACTCCCAACGTAGGCCGCTGACCGAGGTATGCGCGAACGCCCCACCGCCGCGCCCTCGCGGACCGGCGCACCGGCGCTGGGGCCGCACTCCCCCAGGTGCAGGTGCCGCACCCAGGACCTAGGCTTTCGAGTGTGGGGGCAGCTTCCTCAGGCGGTTCGGCGCCCCGGGGTCGCCATTTCGCGGCGGCCGGGTTCTCTGCCGGAACCGGCGATTCGTCACTGCCCCTCCGCCCGTCGCAGGCAAGGGTGACGGCCGGGTGTCCCTGTCCCGCGTAGCGTTCTCGCTCTGCGCGTCACGCCCCACAGCCTGCAGTCCCTGTGGAGGCCGGGATGAGAATTGTCGTTGACCTTTCGCGGTGCGAGGGGTACGCGCAGTGCGCTTTCCTCGCTCCGGACGCGTTCCGGATGCACGGCGAGGAAGCACTGATGTACAACCCCAGCCCCGACGACGCCGAGCGCGACCAGGTGGTGCGGGCCGCCGCGGCCTGCCCGGTCCAGGCGATCCTCGTCGAGTGGGAGGCGCGGCCCACGCCGGCGGAGGCGGCGTCGTGACGAGCGCGGAGAACCTGCGGGCGTTCAAGCGTGACGGCCGGATCGTGATCGTCGGTGCGTCACTGGCGGGACTCCGCGCCGCGGAGGTCCTGCGTGACGAGGGTTTCACCGGGTCGCTGACCATGATCGGTGACGAGTCGGCGGAGCCCTACGACCGGCCGCCCCTGTCCAAACAGGTCCTGACCGGCTGGGTCCCGGCGGACGACACCACGCTGCCACGGCGACGCGACATCGACGCGGAGTGGCTCCTCGGCGTCCCCGCCGACGGACTGGACCTGGCGACCAACCACGTGCGGCTCGCCGACGGACGTGAGATTCCCTTCGACCGGGTGCTGATCTCCACCGGAGTACGGGCGCGGCCCTGGTTCGTGGAGAGCGAGGCGGCCCTGGACGGCGTGTTCGTCCTCCGTACGCGGGAGCACGCCGCGGGCCTGCGGCAAGCCCTAGCCGCCGGACCCTCACGTGTCCTCGTCATCGGTGCGGGATTCACGGGCTCCGAGATCGCCTCCGTGTGCCGGGAGCGCGGTGTCCCCGTGACGGTCGCCGAACTCGCGCCGGCCCCTCTGGTCGGGGCGCTGGGCGCCATGATCGGCGACGTAGCGGCGGACATGCAGCGCGCTCACGGTGTCGACCTGCGCTGCGGTGTCAGAGTGACCCGGCTGGAGGGCGACGCCCAAGGGCGCCTTCGCCGCGCCCACTTCGACGACGGGAGCTCGATCGACGTCGACGTGGCGGTGGTGGCGCTCGGCGGCATCCGCAACACCGAGTGGCTGCGCGACTCGGGACTCGCGGCCGGCGTCTGGGGGATCGCCTGTGACACGGGATGCCGCGCCATGACGCTCGACGGTCTGATCACCGACGACGTCTTCGCCGCCGGGGACGTGGCACGCTGCCCCAACCCGATGTACGAGTACCGGCTCATCTCGCTGGAGCACTGGGCGAACGCCGTGGAGCAGGCCGAGGTCGCGGCGCACAACATGGTCAGTCCCCAGGCGGACCGGTGGCCCCATCTGACCCTCCCGCTGTTCTGGTCCATCCAGTTCGGCGTCAACATCAAGTCCGTCGGCGTGCCGACTTTCGCCGACGAAGTGGCCGTCACCCAGGGGTCGGTGGCCGAGCGTCGCTTCGTCGCGGCATACGGCTACCGGGGCCGCGTCACCGCCGCGGTGAGCTTCGACAACGCGAAATGGCTCGACCATTACCGCCGGTTGATCGAGACGGCCGCTCCCTTCCCGCCGCCCTGCCCCACCCCGGACCAGCCCGCCGGCATGAAGCCGGTGCCGGTCGACTTCCCCGGCCCCACCCTGCTCGCCCAGGGAGCCACGGTGGTCGTCACCGGCAACGACCCGGGTGAACGGCGCGTCACGGCCGCGCAGCAACACCCGTAGGAGGGAAGCGAGATGGGCACGTCCGAGACGCACGACATACTGCGCCGCATCCTCGACTACTCCTCCCGGGCCGACCCGTACCCGCTGTACCAGGAGTTGCGCGGGACACCGGTGGCCCAGCAGGCGGACGGCAGCTATGTCGTCAGTACGTACCGCGAGCTCACGGATCTGCTGCACGATCCGCACCTGAGTTCCGACGTCCGCAATCTGTCGCGGCCGATGCCCGGAGCCGAGTCGGAGGCCACGCCCGCCTTCATCAACATGGACCCGCCCGCACACGACCGTCTGCGGCGCATGGCCATGCGGCATTTCGGGCCCCCGCACACCCCCGGTCTGGTGACGAGCCTGGACCCCGACCTGTCCGAGACCGTCGGCGGTCTCATCGACGGCTTCGCGGGCAAGGACCGGATCGACATCGTCGACGACTTCGCCTATCCGTTCCCCGTCGCGGTGATCTGCCACCTGCTCGGGGTGCCCCGCGAGGACGAACCGACGTTCAGCCGGTGGGTGAACGACGTGGTCGACGCGATCGACTACGACCCCGAGACCGACCCCAAGGAGAAGCTGGACAGGGGTGTTCAGGCCCGCAAGGCGCTGCGTGAGTATCTCGGCGGCTTGCTGGAGCAGCGCCATGGCAGTCCGGGCGACGACTTGTTGTCCCGGCTGGCCCACGACGACGGCCCGGACGGGCGGATGACCGACGAGGAGATCGTCTCCACCGCCAACCTGCTCCTGATCGCCGGCCATGAGACGACCGTCAACCTCATCACCAACGGCGTGCTGACGCTGCTGCGCCACCCCGACGTGCTGCGGCGCCTGCGTGACGACCCGGATCTGGTCGTGCCGGTGGTCGAGGAACTGCTGCGCTACGAACCCCCGGTGCACATCATTCCCTGGCGGGCGGCGTACAGCGACATCACCGTCGCCGACACCGTCGTCCCCCAGGGCTCGCAGATCATGCTGATGCTCGCCTCGGGCAGCCGGGACCCGAACCGCTTCGAGCATCCCGACCGCTTCGACCCCGATCGGCCCGACAACCGCCACCTCGGCTTCGGCAGCGGCATCCATCTCTGCTTCGGCGGCCCGCTGGCCCGGCGGGAGACCCAGATCGCGCTGGCCGAGCTGGTACGCCGGCTGGACCGGCCCCGGCTGGTCGCCGACCCGCCACCGTACCGGCGCAGCCCCGTACTTCGCGGCCCGGTCCATCTGTACGTCGAGCAGGACGCCGCCTGACCGCGCTCCCCCGCACCGGCGCCTGACGGGGCGGGGTCACACCTCGCCCGTCAGGCGCCGGTGTCGTCATGCGCGCCGCCAGAGCCGGTCGAGCGCGTCGTTGAGCGTCGTGGCGGCCATGATGAGGGAGAGGTGGGTGAACGCCTGCGGGAAGTTCCCGAGTTGCTCTCCGCTCGGTCCTATCTCCTCGGCGAACAGCCCGACATGGTTCGCGTACGTCTGCATCTTCTCGAAGGCGTAGCGGGCCTCGGCCAGGCGCCCGGCACGCGCGAGGGCGTCGACGTACAGGAACGTGCAGAGGCTGAACGTCCCCTCCGACCCCCGCAGTCCGTCGGGGGACGCCTCGGGGTCGTAGCGGTAGACCAGGCTGTCGGAGACGAGGACGCGGTCCATCGCGTCCAGGGTGGTGAGCCACGCGGGACTCCGGGGGGAGAGGAAACCGACCCGGGGGGCGAGCAGGAGGGACGCGTCCATGACGTCGCTTCCGTAGGACTGCACGAGGGCCTGTTCCTTCTCGCTCCAGCCGCGCTGCATGACCTGTTCCAGGATCTCGTCCCTGGCCCGGGTCCAGCGCGCGGTGTCGGCCGGCCTGCTGAACTCGGCGGCCAGCTTCAGACCGCGGTCGAAGGCCGTCCAGCACATCACCCGGCTGTAGGTGAAGTCCTTGCGCCCGCCCCGGGTCTCCCATATCCCCTCGTCTGGCCGGTCCCAGGAGTCGGCGAGCCAGTCCAGTGTGGCCGCCAGGCTCTTCCACCCGTGATAGCCCGCGTGTTCCCCGACCTCACGGCCCTGGGCCAGGCCGTAGAGGGCCTCGCCGTAGATGTCGAGCTGCAGTTGGTCCGCGGCGGCGTTCCCGGCCCGGACCGGGTAGGAGCCTCGGTACCCCTCGAAGTGCTCGAGTACCTCCTCCGTGAGGTGGGGATCGCCGTCGACCCGGTACATGATCTGCAGAGGTTCGCCGTCCGACCCCTCCTGGGCCTGGAGGCGTTCGCCGAGCCAGTGGATGAACCGGGTCGCCTCGTCCGCGAAACCGAGGTCGAGCAGCGCCCGGACCGACAGGGAGCCGTCCCGCACCCAGGTGTAGCGGTAGTCCCAGTTGCGCTCACCGCCGATCTGCTCGGGCAGCCCCATGGTGGCCGCGGCGACCGGGGCGCCCGAGGGGGCGTAGGTCAGGAGCTTGAGGGTGATGGCGGAGCGGTACACCATCTCCGTCCACCGGCCGCGGTAGCGCGAGGTGCGCACCCACAACTGCCAGAAGTCGATGTTCTCCCAGACCTCTTCGGTGATCCCCGCGGTGGTGGGCGGCGGGGGCGGCGGCGCGTCCGGCGGGCACATCGTGAACACCACGGCGGCCGCCTCACCGGCCTTGAGCGTGAGCGCGCCCCGGACGTCCTGCCCGTCCTGTTCGAGCGGGAAGTCGCCCTGGAGGTACGCGGTGGCGACCGGGGCGTGGAAGGCCGCGCCCTCGGGTGTCAGAGCGAGCCGGTGACCGGCCCGCCCGTAGTCGAACCGCGGCCGGCACGCGAGGTCGAAGCGCACACTCCCGCGGACCGTGCGGGCGACACGGACCAGCCGGTGCCGGTCGGACGCCGTCGGGCCGGGCTGGACCGGCATGTAGTCGACGATCTCGCCGACCCCGTCCGGTGACATGAAGCGGGTCACCAGCACCGCGGTGTCCGGGTAGTAGAGCTGTCTCCAGGTCCCTTCGGTGCCCTCCGGGGCGAGCAGGAAGTAACCGCCGCCGCCGTGGTCGAGCAGGGAGGCGAAGACGCTGGGCGAGTCGAACCGGGGCGCCGCGAACCAGTCGATGACACCGTGCGACGACACCAGAGCCGCGGTCTGCAGGTCCCCGATGAGCCCGTGATCGGCGATGGGCGGGTAACGGTCCATGACGGTCTCCTTGCCGGTCCTCCGCCGACACCCCCGCGCCGCGCCCCACCCAGGGCTGCGCTCAGGTCACGCCGGTCACCGCCCCGGAACCTCGTCCGATTCCGCCGGGCCGGCGAAGACACGGGCCGGCAAGGACATCCGTCCGGCCGTCGGGCGGCCCCGTCCACCAACGTATCGCCGGGCGGTGTACCCGGCGAGTCGGGCTGTGCGGGTGAGCCGGGGCCGCCGGGCCCGAAGACCCCTGGTCAGCACGTTGCCGGTCGCGGTCCTTCCCCGCGAGGAGAACGGTCCCGGCTACCAGTGCTCCGGTCCGCCCCCGCGCCACTCGATCAGCTCGGACCGGACCACGTCCAGCTCGTCCCAGTCCTGGAGCCCCGCCTCCTGGAGGAAGGCGGCCACGTCCCGTACGGCGAACGCGTGCCCGACGAACCGGTCGCCGATCTGCACCTTGCGGCCGGTCTCCGGGTCCGGGGGGCCCACGATCACGCGAGTGCTGGTCATGCTCCCAGCCTGCCGCCCGAGATCGGACAGCGCACGTCTGCCGGCGGCGAGGGGACGCACCCGGCCGTCTGTTCACCGGCCGGTGTCCTTCTCGTGCTGTGTCCGGCCTCTCGACCGTGCTTCGATGTCGGGGCTCGTCATCGTACGGAGAGGCAGGGGCGTGCGGGAGAGACCACGACCGACTGCGGCGCCGGGTGAGCTGGTCCGGAGCCTGGGTGTGCGGGATGCGGTGGTTGTCGGCCTGGGGTCGATGATCGGCGCCGGAGTGTTCGCGGCGCCGGCGCCCGCGGCGCGGGCCGCCGGTTCGGCGCTGCTGGTCGGTCTGGCGCTCGCGGCGGCGGTCGCCTACTGCAACGCGACGTCGTCGGCCCGCCTCGCGGCCCGGTATCCGGTGTCGGGCGGCACCTACGTCTACGGACGCGAGCGCCTGGGCGCGTTCTGGGGGTATCTGGCCGGCTGGTGCTTCGTCGTCGGCAAGACCGCTTCGTGCGCGGCGATGGCGCTCACTGTCGGCGCGTACGTGTGGCCGGGGCAGGCGCGCACGGTGGCGATCGCGGCGGTGGTGACGCTGACGGCGGTGAACTACGCGGGGATGCGGAAGACCGCGTGGCTGACGCGCGTCCTTGTCGCGCTCGTGCTGGCGGTGCTCGCGGCGATCGTGAGCACGTCGTTGGCGTCGGGGGCGGTGGACGCGTCCCGTCTGGACGTCGGGGCGGACGCGTCGTGGAGCGGGGTGCTGCAGGCCGGCGGTCTGCTCTTCTTCGCCTTCGCGGGGTACGCCCGGATCGCCACGCTGGGCGACGAGGTGCGGGACCCGGCGCGGACCATCCCGCGCGCGATCCCGGTCGCCCTGGCGATCACGCTCGTCGGTACGCCCTGGTGGCGGTCAGCGGGCTGCTCGTGCTCGGTCCCGACCGGCTGGGGGCGTCCGTCGCCCCGCTGTCGGACGTCGTGCGGGAGGCGGGGGCCGGCTGGCTGGTGCCGGTGGTGCGGCTGGGAGCCGCCGTGGCGGCGCTCGGGTCACTGCTGGCCCTGATCCTGGGGGTGTCCCGGACCACGCTGGCGATGGCCCGCGACGGCCACCTCCCGCGACGGCTGTCCGCCGTGCACCCTCGGACCAAGGTGCCGCACCGGGCCGAGTTGCTGGTGGGGACGGTCGTCGCCGTCCTGGCCGCGTTCACGGACGTGCGCGGCGCGATCGGCTTCTCCTCGTTCGGCGTGCTGGTCTACTACGCCGTCGCCAACGCCTCCGCGCTCACGCTGTCTCCTCGGGAGGGGCGCCCGGCGCGCGTCGTTCCCGCCGCCGGGCTGCTGGGGTGTCTCGTGCTCGCCTTCGCCCTGCCCGCCGACTCGGTGATCGCGGGTGCCTCGGTCGTGGCCGCCGGCGCTGTCGTGTACGCCGTGCGCCGGGCGCTGCGCGGTTCGCCCTCCGCCTGAAGGGCGTGGACTCCGGGGCGCCGCCATCAGAGGCGCGCCGCGCCTAGGGTGAGATGTCGGCTGATGCGGGTGGCGGCGAAGGCGGTGCCGGCCACGAACCGCATCACCGGGCCGAAACAGGGCGCGGTCAGCGAGCCGGTGAAGTACAGGCGGGGCACGCTGGACTCGAAGGCGGCGGACAGGTGCGGGGCCGCGCTGCCCTTGGCCCGCCGCACCTCTCGCCGCAGGGACGCCGAGAGGAAGGGAAGCCGCTCCAGGTCGAGCCGGTAGCCGGTGGCGGCCAGCACATGGTCCACACTCAGCGCACCCGGGACCCGGCCGGAGAGCCGCAGCAGGGCGCCGCCACTGCGGTCGGCCTCCGCCCCGTCGACATGGCAGCCGGTACGCACCGGAACGATGCCCTCGACCCGCTCACGGAGCCACCAGCCTCCCGAGGGGCCGAGCGCCCGGCGGAACAGATACATGCGGGCGGCTGACGGAAGCCGGCGCACCGCCCCCGGCGCCCGGCTGACCGCCAGCAGGCTCCAGCCCGTTCCCAGCGCCGCCGACGGCGACACCACGCGGTGAGCCAACGGCCTTCCCAACTCGGGTGGTTCGCCCCACAGCACCCGGTTCTCGCGGACCAGGACAGTGGGGATCGCGCGCGCTTCGTGCAGCAGCGCCGCACTTTCCAGTGCCGACTGGCCACCGCCGATCACCGCCACCCGCTGCCCGGCGTACCGGGCCAGGTCCTGGTGCTGGCTGGTGTGCGACACCAGGCCGTCCGGGTGCGGGCCGCCCGGTGCCAGCGCCCTGAACTGTCCGGGTACGTGGGCCAGCCCCGACAGCCCGGTGGCCACCACCACCGCCTGAGCGGCGCACTCCTCCCCACCCTCCACACGGACGACGAAGCCCGCAGGGCCACGCTCCACCGAGGTGACCCGCGACTCCTCCACCTCACCGGCGTGGCGATCGGCGAACCACTGCCCGTAGGCCACGAAGGTGGTGCACGGGATCGGCGTCAGCTCGGTCAGCTCGTCCTGGCCCCGCGCACGGCAGTAGTCCGCCAGCGTGGCTCCCGCCACCGGCGCCGACAGATCGGTGGCGTCCGGCGTCGACTTCAGGAACATCCCGGTGGCCATCGCGTGCCGCCAACTCCCCATCACCTCCCCGAACACCCGCACCCTCACCCCCTGGGCGCGCAGATGGGCGGCCACCGACAGCCCGTAGGGGCCGGCCCCGATCACGACGACCGGTGACCGCCCGCTCTGCGCGGCGAGCGGCGTCCTCCGGTCCCGTTGCCCGGACCACGATTGCGTCACGTGCTTCCCCCCTGCTCGGCCGCGCGCACGTCCGCTGCGCGGCGGGCTCGCGGGCAGCACTGAGCTCTGAAGCCATCACGGCCTCAGGCTTCTCCCCCTTGTGCACCAGTGTGACCGCAGCACCTCCGCCGGCAAGCGAAATGGCCGAACATTACCCGCAGCCGACCATCCCTGAACCGGATCTCTTCGCCCAGCGGGTCTGCCCGCCGCGCTCGCCGCTCTCCACCGGAGCGCTCCGGCGCCCGCCCCCGCCGTCAGGCTCACCCCAATGGCCGATGCGGAATCCGAGGATCCCCGTGGGCGGCAGGGGCGATTCCGCTGTGCCGCCCCACTCACGGGCGCGGCCCGCGCCCCCTGCGCCCGTACAGGTCGAAGGCGGCGGCGGCCGTCCCGCGATGTCCGAGCTGAACCCGCCCTGCGGGCGACCACGGCGCGCGAAGCGCTTCGAGCGCCCGCCGCACTCCACGTGACCTTCGCGGCCGCAAGGTCGATACTGCCGACAGTAGTACTGCGATCCCCACGTCATGGACCACCCACCCGACACCTGACGCGATCTCACAGCAGTCAGCATCAGGACCGCCGCAGCCCGCCTCGGCCGCCCAGACCACAGATCGAGCTCACCCAACCTGACCAGCAAGTAGCTGCTCAAAGGCCCGTCTGCTAGCTCTCACCAGGAGACACCGATGAAGATGCTGATCAACGTCCCCGAGACCGTGGTGGCCGATGCGCTGCGGGGGATGGCGGCCGCGTATCCGGATCTGAACGTGGACGTGGAGAACCGGGTGATCGTCCGGCGGGACGCGCCGGTGGCCGGGCAGGTGGGGCTGGTGTCGGGGGGCGGGTCGGGGCACGAGCCGCTGCACGGCGGGTTCGTCGGGCCCGGGATGCTGGCGGCGGCCTGTCCGGGTGAGGTGTTCACCTCACCCGTGCCGGACCAGATGGCGCGGGCGGCGGCTGCGGTGGACAGCGGGGCCGGGGTCCTGTTCATCGTGAAGAACTACACCGGCGACGTGCTCAACTTCGACATGGCCGCCGAGCTGGCCGAGGACGAGGGCATCCAGGTCGGCAAGGTCCTGGTCAACGACGACGTGGCCGTCACCGACAGCCTCTTCACCGCCGGCCGGCGCGGCACCGGGGCGACCCTGTTCGTGGAGAAGATCGCGGGTGCGGCGGCGGCCGAGGGACAGCCGTTGGAGCGGGTGGAGGCCGTCGGCCGCCAGGTCAACGACAGCTCGCGCAGCTTCGGAGTGGCCCTGAGCGCCGTCACCACCCCGGCCAAGGGCTCCCCCACCTTCGATCTGCCGCCCGGTGAGCTGGAGTTGGGCATCGGTATCCACGGTGAGCCGGGCCGCGAGCGGCGTCCGATGATGACGTCCGGCGAGATCGCCGACTTCGCGGTCAACGCCATCCTGGACGACATGACGCCGCGCGGCCCGGTGCTGGTCCTGGTCAACGGCATGGGCGCCACCCCGCTGCTGGAGCTGTTCGGCTTCAACGCCGAGGTGCAGCGGGTGCTGGCGGAGCGGGGCGTGGCCGTCGCCCGCACGCTCGTCGGCAACTACGTCACCTCGCTCGACATGGCGGGCGCCTCCGTCACCCTGTGCCAGGTCGACGAGGAACTCCTGCGGCTGTGGGACGCGCCGGTCCGGACCCCGGCACTGCGCTGGGGGATGTGATACGGCGGAGTCAGTGGTCGACATCCCTACCAGCCAAGGAGATCCAGTGCTCGACGCCGACTTCTTCCGCCGTTGGATAACGGCGACCGCCGCGTCCGTCGACCGGGAGGCGCAGCGGCTCACCGCGCTCGACTCGGCCATCGGCGACGCGGACCACGGCAGCAATCTCCAGCGCGGTTTCGCGGCCGTGCTGGCCACCCTGGAGAAGGAGGCGCCGGACACGCCGGGTGCCGTGCTCTCGCTCGCGGGGCGCCAGCTCATCTCGACGGTCGGCGGCGCCTCCGGCCCGCTGTACGGCACGCTGCTGCGCCGGGCCGGGAAGGTGCTCGGGGACGCGCCCGAGGTCAGTGAGGCGCAGTTGGCGGAGGCGCTGCGGGCCGGGGTGGACGGGGTGAAGGCGCTCGGCGGGGCGGCGCCGGGTGACAAGACGATGCTGGACGCGCTCATCCCGGCGGTGGACGCGCTCGCCGAGGGTTTCGACGCCGCGCGGCGGGCCGCGGAGTCCGGGGCGGTGGAGACGACTCCGATGCAGGCCCGTAAGGGCCGGGCGAGCTATCTCGGGGAGCGCAGCATCGGCCACCAGGACCCCGGTGCCACCTCGTCCGCTCTGCTGATCGCCGCGCTCGTGACCGCGGCGGAAGGAGGCTCCGATGAGTGACGAGCGGCATGTCGGGATCGTGCTGGTGTCGCACAGCGCCGAGGTGGCCGAGTCGGTGGCCGGACTGGCGAAGGCCTTGGCGGGCGGTGCCACGGCGGTACCGGTCGCCGCGGCGGGCGGCACCGAGGGTGGCGGCTTCGGCACCAGCGCGGAGCTGATATCCGCGGCGGCCGCCGCCGTGGACCAGGGCGCGGGGGTCGCGGTCCTCACCGACCTGGGCAGCGCGGTGCTCACGGTGAAGGCGCTGCTCGCCGAGGGCGACGAACTCCCGGCGGACACCCGCCTGGTGGACGCCCCGTTCGTGGAGGGCGCGGTGGCCGCCGTGGTGACGGCCGCGACGGGCGCCGATCTGGACGCGGTGGTGGCCGCCGCGAGCGAGGCGTACGCCTACCGCAAGGTGTGAGCGCCGGGCCGGCCCCACACGGGACCGGCCCGCGCACCCTCAGCCCGTGCGCCCCACGAACTTCCGGGCCAGTTCCTCCCCCTGGGCCACCGCGTCGTCGTGGTCCTCGATGGGCCGGGCCCGTGTGTCACGGAAGACGATGTACGTGACACCGGAGGGGGCTCCGCCGACGCGCGGGTCGGGGTCGATGCCGAGGGCACGGGCGGTGGCGTAGGACGCCTCGCCGATGATGTCGCGGGGGCCGGTGTCGCCGACGACGGCGTACCGCACCCGGTCGCCGTAGAGCACGGCGGCCACGGAGCCGCCCCGGACGCCGTGGGCGCGGTGGTCCCAGAGCGGGCCCGCGGGCGGGATCACGATGTAGGGCAGCCGTTCGGCGTCGAGGGGGCGGCCGTCGGACTGGGGGAAGGCGGTGGCCGGGGAGAAGTCCGGGTCGGTACGGCGGTTGCACCGGGTGCCGGGCCGGCCGTCGCAGTCGATGTCCATGTCCGCCTTCCAGAACACCGCGTCGCGGGTGCCGCACACCCTGACCTCGGCGGGCCCGCCCGCGTCCTCCCGGTAGCGGCCGTGGGAGACCTGTGCGCAGTCCCGCGTCCTGGCCCGGAGTTCGGCGGCGGTCACCGGCGCCTCGTGCCGGACGCCGCGGGGTACGGCGGCGGCGGGTGGCGACGTCGGGGCGAGCAGGGCGGCACCGGCCAGGACCGGCACCAACGACGGAAAACGCACGCTGAGGAACCTCCCGTAGGGGATATTCCGGACACCATCGCCCACGCGGGTGGCGGGGGGCGCGTACGGCTGGCTCCGTGCGGCCGGACAGGGCATGTTCTGGGACCGGATGGAGCAGCTCACGGGGGTCCGGAGGGCGGATCGACGAGGCCCGGCCCCCCGGCCGCCCGCGTCGGCGCGGTTTCGGCGACGACAGCTTTCCGCGCCGCGGGCATGAACTGGTCACCGCGAAGGGGCAGTTCACGCCTCAGGGAAGCCACAGCATACGTAACGCCCGGACCCCCTCACCAGCGCGGTCCCCTTGCCGGGACGGCCCCGCAGGCGCCATATTGGTCCGGACCTTTGCCGTAATGCGGGCCTCCGGGAGGCAGCGCCGTGCGACGAGTTCCCCCTCGCCCCCGCCACTGGGTGCCGCTCAGCGCGGTTCTCCTGCTGGCCGTCTCCTGCGGTACGGCAGAGGGCGAGTCCGGCGAGGGCCCGCTGCCGGGCGCTCCGACCGGCGTCACCGCGGATGCGGGGAGTGCCACCAGCGTCCATGTGATGTGGAACGCGGCCGGTTCCGGCGTCCATGCCTACGAGGTATATCGCGGCCCCACAAAAGTCGGCGAAGTACCGGCAGCGCAGCACATGGTGGATGTCACCAGGCTCAAGCCGTCCACCCCGTACGTCTTCACCGTGCGGGCCCGGAGCACGGACGGCCGCCTCGGGCCACCGAGCCGGGAAATACGGGCCCGGACGCCCGCCTATGTGGCCGCGGACCATGTGGCACCCAGCCGCCCCGGGCGGGTCATCGGCAAGGTGGTGGACGGGCGTGCGGTCCAGTTGTCCTGGGCGGCCGCGCACGACGACCGGGGTGTGCGGTCGTACGCGGTCCAGCAGGCCGGGGTGAAGATCCACGCCGTGGGCGGGGCGCAGACCGCGACCGTGGTCACCGGGCTGCGCCCCGGAACCCGCTATGTCTTCACCGTCCGGGCCCAGGACGCCGCGGGCAACCTCTCCCCCGCGAGCACCCCGGTCCGGCTCACCACACCGGGCGCCGACGACCGCCGGGGCACCGCGCCGACCGGGGTCGATGTGGTGTCACGCCACACAGCCGGGGCGTACTACCTGGATCTCGCCTGGGACCCGCCGGTCGTGGACGGGGTGATCACCGAGTACCAGATCCGGCTGGACGGGGACACGGACAGCTCGCTGGTGTGGGGCGGCACCCCGCCGTCCGGCCGGGCGCACCACAGCCTGTACGCCGGGCGGCAGGCCGGTCAGGTACACCGGGTGCGGCTGCGGGCCCGGCTGCCGGACGGCACCTGGGGCGGCTTCTCGGCGGAGCGGACCGTCACCACGGGCCGCTGACCGCCCGGACGGCCGAGCGCGTCACCTGGGCGGACGCCCAGCGCGTGCGGCGCCCCGCCGGGCCGCGTTGGCTGCTTCTGGGGTGGCACGGATGTTCCCGACCCCGGCGGCGCACGGGACGTACCGCCACCGTGCCGCCGGAGGCGAGCCCATGCGCTACATACGACTTCTCTCCCGTTCCGCCGCTCCGCTGGCCGCCGCCGCGCTGCCGCTGGCGCTCGCCGGACCGGCGGCCGCGGCGGCCGGGATCTCCGTCAGCACGTCGGGCGCCGGTGTGTCGGTGGTGACCAGCGCCTGCGCCCTGAACAACGGCAGTTGGGGCACGGCCTCACTGCTGGCCGCCCAGCAGACGAACTTCGCCCAGGGGCGGCAGGTCGCGCTGTCGGGGACGGCGGCCGGTCAGTCGGCCGCCTGGTCGGCGGTGGCACCGGGGACCTACACGGTCACGGTGCGGTGCTCCAACGGCGTCTCGGCGGGCAGCCAGGTGGTCAACGTGTCGGCGTCCACCACGCCGGCAGCGACCCGCGCGGCCACCTCCGCGCCGTCGCGGGGGGTGGCCGGCGGCCTCGGCGGAGCCACCCGTGACCACGGCACACTCACCCTCGGGGTGGGCGCGGCGCTGGTGGGGTCGGCGGTCATCGCGGGCGCCTGGTTCCTGAGCCGCCGGCCCAGGGTGTACCGGCGGCACTGAGACATCAGCTCTCGGGGCCGTCCGGCTCGACGTCCGGGATCTCCTTCAGCGCCTCGGCGAGCCACTGGGCCCAGAAGGTCTCCAGGTCGATCCCGGCCCGCAGGACCAGATGGCGGAGCCGGTCCTGCGGGGTGTCCCGGCCGGGCGGGAAGTCGCGCTTCTCGATCTCCCGGTAGACGGCCAACTGACCTTCGTGCAGCTCCAGATGACGCCGCATGTCGGCCGCGAGGCCCGCCGTGCCGACCACCGCCGCCGCCCGCATCCGGAGCAGCATCGCGTCCCGCGGCGGCTTGGGGTCCTGGGGCGCGGCGGTCCAGCGGGCCAGCTCCTCCCGGCCCGCGGGCAGCACCTCGTAACTCTTCTTCTGCCCGCGGGCCGGCTGCGCGGACGGCAGCGCGCGGATGAACCCCTCGGCCTCCAGTTTCCCCAGCTCGCGGTAGATCTGCTGGTGGGTCGACGGCCAGAAGTAGGCGATCGACTTGTCGAACCGCCGGGTCAGTTCCAGACCCGAGGACGGCTTCTCCAGCAGGGCGGTGAGGATGGCGTGCGGGAGTGACATGGGCTCATCCTAGGGACACCCCCTACAGCGCCGCCGCCAGCTCGGTGCCCTGCTTGATGGCCCGCTTGGCGTCGAGTTCGGCCGCCACGTCGGCGCCGCCGATCAGATGGGCACTGACTCCGGCCGCGACCAGCTCCTCGTACAGGTCGCGGCGCGGCTCCTGGCCGGTGCACAGGACGACGGTGTCGACCTCCAGGACGTGGCTCTCCTCGCCGACGGTGATGTGCAGTCCGGCGTCGTCGATCCGGTCGTAGCGGACGCCGGGGACCATGGTGACGCCCCGGAGCTTCAGCTCGGTGCGGTGGATCCATCCGGTGGTCTTGCCGAGTCCGGCGCCGACCTTGGTGGCCTTGCGCTGGAGCAGGTGGACGGTGCGCGGGGACGCGGGGCGGCTCGGCGAGGCCAGGCCGCCGGGGGCCGCGTAGTCCATGTCGACGCCCCAGGTGCGGAAGTACGTCTCGGGGTCCTCGTGCGCCTTGTCGCCGGCGTCGGTGAGGAACTCGGCCACGTCGAAGCCGATTCCGCCCGCGCCGAGCACCGCGACCCGGTCGCCGACGGGGACGGCGTCGCGCAGCACGTCGAGGTAGCCGACGACGCTCGGGTGGTCGATGCCGGGGATGTCGGGGGTGCGCGGGGTGACACCGGTGGCCACCACGACCTCGTCGTAGGCGTCGAGGTCGCCGGGGGTGATCCAGGTGCCGAGGCGTACGTCGACGCCGTGGGTGTCGAGCTGGTGGCGGAAGTAGCGCAGGGTCTCGTCGAACTCCTGCTTGCCGGGGACCTTGCGGGCGACGTTGAGCTGGCCGCCGATATCGCTCGCGGCGTCGAACAGGGTGACCTGGTGGCCACGTTCGGCGGCGGAGACCGCGCAGGCCAGACCCGCCGGTCCGGCGCCGACGACGGCGACGCGCTTCCTCAGCCTGGTCGGGGTGAGGACCAGCTCGGTCTCGTGGCAGGCACGGGGGTTGACCAGACACGAGGTGATCTTGCCGCCGAAGGTGTGGTCCAGGCATGCCTGGTTGCAGCCGATGCAGGTGTTGATGGCCTCGGGCCTGCCCTCGGCGGCCTTGGCCACGAAGTCCGGGTCGGCGAGCATCGGGCGGGCCACGGACACCATGTCGGCGCGGCCGTCCGCGAGCAACTCCTCGGCGAGTTCCGGGGTGTTGATGCGGTTGGTGGTGACCAGCGGTACGGACACCTCACCCATGAGCTTCTTGGTGACCCAGGTGTAGGCACCGCGCGGCACGGAGGTGGCGATGGTGGGGATGCGGGCCTCGTGCCAGCCGATGCCGGTGTTGATGATGGTGGCGCCGGCCGCCTCGACCGCCTTGGCGAGGGTGACGACCTCGGGCAGGGAGGAGCCGCCGGGGACCAGGTCCAGCATCGACAGGCGGTAGATGATGATGAAGTCCTCGCCGACCGCCTCGCGGACGCGGCGCACGATCTCGACCGGGAAGCGCATCCGGTTCTCGTACGAGCCGCCCCAGCGATCGGTGCGGTGGTTGGTGCCCGCGGCGATGAACTCGTTGACGAGGTAGCCCTCGGAGCCCATGATCTCGACGCCGTCGTACCCGGCCCGCCGGGCCAGGCGGGCGGTACGGGCGTAGTCCTCGATGGTCCGCTCGATGTCGGCGTCGGTCAGCTCACGGGGGACGTGGGGGCTGATCGGGGCCTGGAGCGGGCTCGGGGCGACGAGGTCGGCATGGTAGGCGTAGCGGCCGAAGTGCAGGATCTGAAGGGCGATGCGGCCGCCCTCACGGTGGACGGCGTCGGTGACGACGCGGTGTTCCTCCGCCTCGGCGTCGGTGGTGAGCTTGGCGCCGCCCTCGTAGGGGCGTCCCTCGTCGTTGGGGGCTATGCCGCCGGTGACGATGAGCCCCACGCCGCCCCTCGCGCGGGTCGCGTAGAAGGCCGCCATCCGCTCGAAGCCGCGCTCGGCCTCCTCCAGGCCCACGTGCATGGAGCCCATGAGGACGCGGTTGGGCAGGGTGGTGAATCCCAGGTCGAGCGGGGACAACAGGTGCGGGTAACGGCTCATCGGGCCCTCCGTGGGGATGCGGTCGCCTCTTGTTGTAGAGCAACCGCTCACCGTTTTGCAACTAGTTGCATAAGGGTGCGACGGAGGGCACACGGCAGCGTGCCCCGGCCGACGGGGTCGGCCGGGGCACCTCACACGTGGGGCGTCGGTCAGCGGCTGCCCAGCAGCAGGTGGAGTTCCCGCTCCTGGTCGCCGGAGGCCGCCGCGGTCTCCTCGACCGTGAACATCTCGTCCAGTGCCTCCCGGAACCGGTTCACCGCCCAGTAGCCGCCCTGGACGTCCGCCTGGACGGACGAGCTGAGCTTGGCCGGCGGGCAGTTCCCCGTGTGGGAGTCCGCGATGTCGTACGTGCCGAGCCACACCGTGGGGCGTGCCTCGTCCTGCGCTTGCGGGGTCTCGCCCGCGTCACGGTCCGACGCGAAGCAGGCGCTCAGCACATCGAAGACCACGCGCGCGTCGTCCGGCGAACACCCGCTGATCTCCACCGAGACGGTTTCCGGGTGCGATGCCTCCGTGTTCGTCATGTCCGCTCCTTTCCTGGGCCGTGCGCACGGCTCGGGTACCCCGGTCCGCGCAGGTCATCCCAGGAGAGTCACGGTCCCGCGAGATCAGCTCCGGCTGAACTTGTACGTCTTGCTGTCCGTGATCACGCAGAACCCCGGCGAGACGACGATCACGCGCAGGATGCCGCTGCGCCGGTCGTAGTCGATGCCCTCGGTCTCGAAGCTGCCCGAGCAGGAACTGCGCAGCGGCAACTGGCGCAGGGCGGTGACATGGCCGGACACGTCGGAGGCGCCGTTGGGAGCCGCCGAGAGGTCGATCTGGAGGAGCGGCTTGGTCATGCCGAACAGCGTGCCCTCCGGATCGTCCGAGGAGCAGAGCAGCGTGGTGGGCCCGGAGAAGTCGCAGCCCTGTACGTCGCGCACCGGGTGGTCCAGGGTGACGTGGGAGGCGAGCTTCAGGTCGGCCGAGGGCGAGGTGGCGGGGTTGACGCCGGGGGTGGGGAAGACCAGCAGGCGGTTCATGGTGCCCCACTCCCCGGAGAGCATCCACTGCCCGTCGGGTGAGACGGCGGACCAGGAGTTGTTCATGGCCTCGCCGGGGGCGAGCGTGTGCACGTACTCCGACCAGGCACCGCCGGGCGCCTGCACCCGGTACATCTTGGAGTTGCCCGAGTCCCGCTGGTAGGGCTCGATGTAGTAGCCGTTGTACGAGGCGTCGGGGTCGCCGACGTGGTTCCAGCCCCGGCTGGAGACGCCGACCGGGATGGTGCCGATGCCGGTGTAGCGGTTGGGGCTGTTCGCCGGGACCTCCACGGAGGTCAGACCCTGGCTCTCGGTCAGCGGGTCGGCGCGGTCGGAGCCGGTCTCGGTCCAGGTGTCCGCCGCCGAGGCGGGGGCCGCGGCGCCCAGGCAGACGGCGGCGGCGGTGGCCAGGGTGACGAGTCCGGCGGATAAGGCGTGGCGGCGCTTTCGGGCAGGCGCGGGCATGGGCCGACTCCTCGCTGAGGGGGGTGGGGACACTCGGTCGGCGGACAGTCTGGCCCGACCACGTGGGCATGTACAGACCAAAAAGGGAAGCTGCCGGTGAACTCTGCCGCCTCAGCGGGTGCCGCCTGCCCCGCACGTCACGGGACCGCTGGGGCACGGGAGTACGCCCGAGGCGGAAGTGAGGGATGGTGGAGGCGGATGCTCGCGGGCCCACAGCCCTCGGCATGCCGGGTGTGAGCGCGGTACAACAAGGGGAGTCGGCACGGGGGACGGCGTGCCGTGCGGACGGGCGAAGGCGGTGCGTGGCATGAGTGCAGCCGAGACTCAGGCGGCCGGGAACGGCGAGCCCGAGCGCGGCCCGGTGCGCCCCGGCGGGCTGCTCGACATGCTGAACGTGGCCTCCGTGGTGCTGGACGGCCGGGGTCGCATCGTGCTGTGGAGCCCGCAGGCCGAGGAGCTGTTCGGCTACACCGCCGACGAGGCGCTCGGCCGGTACGCGGCCCGGCTGATGGTCCACGAACGGCACATCGAGCTGGTCGGTGAGCTGTTCGAGGACGTGATGCGCACCGGGCAGAGCTGGGCGGGCGGCTTCCCCATCCGCCGCAAGGACGGCACCACCCGGCTGGTCGAGTTCCGCAACATGCGTCTGCTGGACGAGCGCGGTGACGTGTACGCGCTGGGCCTGGCCGCCGACCAGTCGACGGTACGGCGCCTGGAGCACGACGTGGCGCTGTCCGAGCGGATGGTGCACCAGTCCCCCCTCGGGCTGGCCGTGCTGGACACCGGGCTGCGGTTCGTCTCGGTGAACCCCTCGCTGGAGCGGCTCAGCGGGGTCCCGGCCGAGGGGCACGAGGGCCGCATGCTGCGCGAGGTGCTCCCGCTGCTGGACCCCGACGTGGTGGAGGAGGCGCTGCGGGACGTGCTGACGAGCGGGGACCCGGTGATCGACCGGACCGTGGTGGGCCGTACCCCGGCCGACCCGGAGGCCGAGCACACGTGGTCGCTGTCCCTGTACCGCCTCGACGACTCGCTCGGCAATGTGCTCGGCATCGCGCTGTCCCTGACCGACATCACCGAGCAGCACCGGGCGGCCGTGGAGGCGGAGACCGCGCGGCGCCGGCTCGCCCTGATCGCGGACGCCTCCGCCCGGATCGGCACGACGCTGGAGCTGGAGCGCACCGCCTGCGAGCTGGCCGAGGTCGCCGTGCCGGCGCTGGCCGACGTGGCCGCCGTCGACCTGCTGGACGCCGTGGTGGAGGGCAGACGCAGCACGCTCGGGCCGGCCGAAGCCGCCGTGATCCGCGCGCTGGCGGTCCGCCCGGACGACGGCGGCGACGCCACCCGGGCGGCCGACCGGCCCGGCGGGATCGCCTGGTACGGCCCCGACCGGCTGGTCACCGAGTGCGTACGGACCGGTGAGGCGGTGCTCGTGCCGCGGGTGAAGGACGAGGACCTGCCGCGCATCGCCCGCTCCCCCGAGGCCGCCGTCATGCTGAGCCGGGCGGGGCTGCACTCGTACCTGGCGGTGCCGTTGATCGCGCGCGGCGAGATCCTGGGCGCGCTGGACCTGAAGCGGACCCGCACCCCGGAGCCCTTCGACGAGGACGACGTGCTGCTGGCCCGGGAACTGGCGGCGCGGGCGGCGGTGCAGATCGACAACGCCCGCTGGTACCAGAACGCCCGCAGCACCGCGCTGACCCTCCAGCGCAGCCTGCTGCCGAGCCATCCGCCGGTGACGGCGGGCCTGGAGGTGGCGTCCCACTACCAGCCGGCCGGGTCCACCAGCGAGGTCGGCGGTGACTGGTTCGACGTCATCCCGCTGGACGGGGACAAGACGGCGCTGGTGGTCGGCGACGTGATGGGCAGCGGCATCAGCGCGGCCGCCACCATGGGGCTGCTGCGCACCGCCACCACCACGCTCGCCTCCCTCGACCTCGATCCGTCACTGCTGCTGGAGCAGCTCGACAAGGCCACGGCGGCGACCGAGCACTCCATCGCCACCTGTGTGTACGCCGTACACGACCCGCGGCAGCGGCGGTGTCTGATCGCCAATGCCGGACATCTGCCGCCGGTGCGGATACGGCCGGGCCGCGCGCCGGAACTGCTGGACCTGCCCACGGGGGTGCCGCTGGGGGTGGGCGGGGTGGAGTTCGCCACCGTGACCGTCGACTTCGAGCCGGGCGACGAGCTGGTGCTGTACACCGACGGTCTGGTGGAGACCCGCAGTCACTCGCTGGACGAGCGGCTGGAACGGCTGTTGGGCCTGCTGGAGGGTGCCCCGGAGCGCCCGCTGGAGGAGGTCTGCCAGGAGCTGCTGGACACGCTGTACGAACCCGACAACCACGACGACGTGGCCGTGCTCATCGCTCGGGCCCGCGACCTCTCCTAGGCCCGCAGGCGCACCTCACCGTATGCCGATCACCACATGTGCGTCCCACTCATCTGAGACCGCCATATGCGCGGTCAGACCAGCCCGCCCGAAGGCCGCCGTGGCGGCGGGCCCCTGACGGGCGCTGGTCTCGGAGAGCAGGCAGCCGCCGGGCGCCAGCCACTCGGCCGCTCCTGCGGCAACCCGGCGCAGGACGTCGAGTCCGTCGGGGCCGCCGTCGAGCGCGACCGCGGGTTCGTGGTCGCGGGCCTCGGCGGGGAGCAGGGGCACCTCGGCGGTGGGCACATAGGGCACGTTGGCGGTCAGGATGCCGATCCGGCCGCGCAGTACGGCGGGGAGTGCCGCGTAGAGGTCACCGGTGTGGGCGCGGCCCCCATGGGGGGCGAGGTTGCGGCGGGCACAGCGTACGGCGGCCGGATCGATGTCGGCGGCGTGCACCTCGGCGCCCTCCAGCGCGACGGCGAGGGCCGTGGCGAGCGCGCCGGAGCCACAGCACAGGTCCACGACCACGCGGGCGCCGGGCGCCCGGGCGAGGGCCTGGTCGATCAGGAACTCGGTGCGGCGGCGGGGCACGAAGACACCGGGCTCCACCGCGATGCGCAGGCCGTGGAACTCGGCCCAGCCCAGGACGTGTTCGAGCGGGAGCCCGGAGGCACGGGCCCGGGCCATCGCGGTGGCCTCTTCGGCGGTGCGGGCGGTGGCGAGGATCAGACGGGCCTCGTCCTCGGCGAAGACGCAGCCGGCGGCGCGCAGGGCGGCGGTGAGGGACGAGGGATCGGCGAGTGGAGACGGGGATGCGGGCACGGCGGCCATAAGAGCCTGGAGCCTTTCGGGGACCTGGGGCCTCAGGGCACTCCCGCGGTCACCGTCGCGTTGTCCGTACCGTCACACGGCACGGGCGCGAGAAGAGAGCGCCCTGGCTGACACAGCGTTGATGGGTCTCACCTCCTCGGTCGCACCGGCCGCGCACTCGACGTGACCGGACGGCCACCATACCGTGCCGGGTCTCCGGGCGGGGCCGGGTCCCTGGCGCGGCCGGTAGCCGTTCCCGCGTCGTGGCTCAGACGGCCACGCTCTCCTCGGTCTCCTCCTCCGCCTCTCGCGCGGCCTCGCGCTCGGCCTCCCGTTCGGCCTCGGCAGCGGGGGTCTCCCGCGCGGCCGGCGCCTCCGCGACGGTCCTGCGGCCGGGGCGCTCCCAGAGAGCGGCGATCCCGGTGACGGCGATGCCGACGACCAGCCACACCACCAGCGTCCACACGTTGCGGGCGATGCCGTCGTCGCCGAAGTACAGCAGCGAGCGGATGCCCTCGACGAACCCGGCGCCGTTCCAGAAGGCGTGCAGGGTGCCGAAGAAGCCGTTCTGCAGCTCGGGCCGGAACAACCCGCCGGAACTGGTGAAGTTCAGCATCACGAACAGCACCATCATGGCCAGCGTGGTCCAGCGCTTGAGGAAGGTGTGCAGGCCGACGCCGATGAGGAGGATGCCCGCCGAGTACAGCCACGCCATGGCCCACAGGGTGCCCAGGTCGTGGTGGGCCAGGTGGAAGACCGGCCCGGCGAGCAGGGCGCCGACACCACCCACCACGGCGGCCGTGCCGACCGCGACGAGCGCCCGTACCCGCACCGCGAGCGCGGCACCGGCCGCGCCGATGGCGGCGACGGAGGCGTAGGAGCCGATACTGACGGCGATCAGCAGGAAGAACAGGCCCTGGCCGGTGGGGTCGTCGGACACCGGCTCGGCGATGTCGGTGACCTTCAGCGGATGGCCCTGCTGTGCGGCGACCGGGGTGAAGACCTTCTCCACGGCGGTGGCGCCCATGTCGGACGCGGCGCTCGCCACGATCAGCTCGGGCTCATGTGCGCCGGGCACATAGGCGCCAGTGACATCCCGGTGCTCGACCAGCGCGACGGCGTCGGCGCGGGAGGAGACGGTACGGACGTCGAGCTTGTCGCCCGCGGTGTCCTTCACCGTCTGTGCGAAGACCTTCGCCTCGGGTCCGGCGCCGACCACGGCCACCGGCATGTGGTGGGGCTCCGGGGTGACGAAGGCACCCATATAGGCGAGCCCCATACCTATGCACATCAGCAGCGGGGTGATCAGGTGCGTGAGCACATGACGCAGTGCCGGTGACTTCATCGACCGGAACCTCCAATGGTTGTCTTATACAACTCACGTTCAAGTTGTACTATACAACCAGAATCGTTCGAACAAGTCGGGGAACGGACCGGAGAACAGGTCGGCGGAGTTCCGTGAAGGGGTTCTCATGGCGAAGGTGATCTCATGACGGCGGCGGACGCGGCCGTCGAGACGATCCAGCGGGAGATGACGTCGTTCGCGCGCCGGGCCCGCGCCTCGGCGGGGCGCATGCATCCCGAGCTGTCGCTGGTGTCGTACACGCTGCTGGGTCATCTGGAGGAGCGCGGGGGCTGCCGGGCGACCGACCTGGCCTCGCACTACGCGCTGGACAAGTCGACGGTGAGCCGCCAGGTCGGCGCGCTGGAGCGGGCCGGCCTGATCGAGCGGCGGCTCGCCCCGGAGGACGCCCGCGTTCAGGTGCTCCATCTCACGGAGGCGGGCGAGGAGATCCTGGCCCAGGTGACGCGGAGCCGCCGGGCCGCCTTCCGGGAACGGCTCGCCGACTGGCCGGAGGACGACCTGGTCCGCTTCGCGGCCTACCTGGAGCGGTACAACGCGGGGTCCGCCGGGTAGGCCGCCGTCACGACCCGAGGGGGACGCGCAACCCGAAGAACCGGGTGTCCAGCCGGTGCCGGAAGCCCAGGGACTCGTAGAGGCGGATGGCGCCGGTGTTGCCCGCGCCGGTGTGCAGGAACGGGCGCTCGCCCCGCTCGCGGATGCCGTGCGCCACCGCGAGGATCAGCCGGGTGGCCAGGCCCTCGCCCCGGAAGGCGGGGTCGGTGCAGACCGCGCTGATCTCGGTCCAGCCGGGCGGGTGCAGGCGCTCCCCCGCCATGGCGATCAGCGCGCCGTCGCGCCGGATGCCGAGGTAGGTGCCCATCTCGACGGTGCGCGGCATGAACGGGCCGGGCTGGGTGCGGGCGACGAGGTCCAGCATCTCGGGCACGTCGGCCGGGCCGAGCGGCACCGCCTCCGGGTCCGGGGCGCCGGCCACGCCGTCGTCCGCCATCTGCACGCCGGCCACGTCGAAGGTGATCTCCCAGCCCTGCGGGGCGGCGCCCCGGTGACCGAGCAGGGGCACCTCGCCGCCGGGTCCGGCGAGCGCGGCGATCTCGGCCCAGTCGGCGGGCCCGGGCTCGTCGGGCAGGGCCAGCCAGGGCGAGACCTCGACCGGGTACCGGAGCACCCGGCCGTGCCGCTCGGCGAAGTGGGCGTGCGGGCCGGTGAGGGAGGCGCGGGCGGCGTTGTCGAGGGGGTGCGGGACCGCCGTCCCGTCGGGGCCGGGGGCCGCACCGGCCGGGGTGCCGGCCTCGCGGCCGTCGTACCGCGTGGAGACGTACGCCTCGGGCATCCTGAGGTCCTCGTTTCGCTCGCCCTGCGCCGGCGCGGCGGCGCGTCGGCACTTGTCCCCAAGTACGGCGGCGGGACGGCTATTCCCGAGGGTGTCCGGAGTGTGGCCGAGGTCGCTTGGCGGGGCACTGACCAGGGGCGGGACGCCCGTGGCGGGGGCGTACCGTTGAGCCATGAACGTCACCCGAGGCTTCACGGGCCGTCGGCGCGTCTCCCGTCCCGGACTGCCTCCCGGGCAGTACGACGCGGGCGACGACTGGCCCGTCCTGTCCGCCGAGGTCACCCCCGACCTCGCGCCCGCCCACTGGTCCTTCCGCGTCGACGGCCTGGTGGAGCGCCCGCACACCTGGGACTGGGACGAGGCGCACGCCCTGCCCGGCTCGGCGTACGAGGGTGACATCCACTGTGTGACCGGCTGGTCCAAGTTCGGTGTGCGCTTCGGTGGGGTCTCGCTGGACGCGTTCCTCGCTGTGGTGGGGCCACATGTGTCCGCCACCCATGTGCTGGCTCGCTCGCACACCGGGTACACCGCGAACCTGCCGCTGACCGATCTCACCGGTGGCCGGGCCTGGATCGCCTGGGACCAGGCCGGTGTCCCGCTGGCCCCGGAGCACGGCGGCCCTGCCCGGCTGATCGTGCCGCATCTGTACTTCTGGAAGAGCGTGAAGTGGATCGCCGGCCTCACCCTCCTCGACCATGACGAGCCGGGCTTCTGGGAGGCCAACGGCTATCACGAGCGGGGCAACCCGTGGGAGGAACAGCGGTACCGAGGTGACTGAGCAGATGGACGGGACTCCGGGGACGCCCTCCGCTCCCCCGGCCCGCTTCGCGGTGCCCGGCCGTATCGCGGTGAGCGAGCAGGTGGCGGCCGCGTGGCAGACGGCCACGCTGGCCGAGGTCCGGCGGGAGACGCCGTACGCGTCGACCTTCCGGCTCGCGGTGCCTCGGTGGGCGGGTCATCTGCCGGGCCAGCATCTGATGCTGCGGCTGACCGCCGACGACGGATATGTGGCCCAGCGCCACTACTCCCTCGCCTCCGCGCCGGACGACTCCGGGTATATCGAGCTGACCCTGGACCGGGTGCCGGACGGCGAGGTCTCGGGCTGGTTCCACACGGTGGCGCGGCCCGGTGACACGATCGAGGTACGGGGCCCGCTGAGCGGCTTCTTCGCCTGGCCGGGCGACCGGCCGGCGCTGCTGCTGGGGGCCGGTTCCGGGATCGTCCCGCTGATGTCGATGGTCCGGCACCATCGGGCCCGGGGCCTGTCTGTGCCGCTGCGGATGCTGGTGTCGGCGCGCGGTCCGGAGGAGCTGATCTACGCCGGGGAGCTGGGGACGGAGACCACGGCCGTGTTCACCCGCAGCGCCCCGGCGGGTGTGCCGGTGGGCCGTATGTCGGCCGCACATGTGGCGCCCCTCCTGGCCGAGCAGCCGCCGGGTGGGTGGGAAGCCTATGTGTGCGGTTCCAACGGTTTCGCCGAGCACGCCTCCCGTCTCCTCGTGGCGGCCGGTCAGCCGGTGGACCGTATCCGCATCGAGCGCTTCGGCTGAGCCGCCGGGGAGCTCGTGGCGCGCGGGATGCGCGAGGGCGCGTCGGGCTGGGTATCTGACGGATGTGGACATGCGTACGCGGTCGCGCCGCCCGCGCCGGCGGAACAATCCGCTGCGGCGGCGATCGGACGTGGTGGAGACCTGGATGGTGGCGGTCGTCGCCGTCCTGGTCTGTGTGGTCGCACCGCTTACGGGGACGGCGGCCGGTCTGTTCACCTACGACCGCGCGCGGACACACGCCGAGGAGCAGCGGGCCGAGCGGCAGCCGGTGCGGGCCGTGGTGGCCGGCCGTCCCGCGTCGAGGCCCACCGTGCACGGCGACCGCGGTCACGGCTACCGGGCCGTGGTCCGCTGGGCGGAACCGGGCCGGCCGACGCGTACCGCTGTCGCCGGCGTGCCGGCCGGGACGCGGGCCGGGGACACGGTCACCGTGTGGTTCGACGGCCGGGGCCGGACGGTGGCGCCGCCGCCGAACGACGTGGCGGTCTGGCAGCACACGGTCGGGGTCGGCCTGGCCGTCACGGGTGGCACGGCCGCGATCGTGCTCCTGGCCCGCGCGGTGGAGCGCCGGGTCGCGCTGCGGCACCGGCTGGCCGAGTGGGAGCGGGCCTGGGCGCGCACCGGCCCGGCCTGGACGCGACGGCGCGCCTGAGCGCAGCCGTACCGGCTACCCGCGCCGCGCCGTCACCAGCCGGGCACGGGGGCTGCCGTCGGCACGGAGACCGAACTCCGCGAGGGGCCGCAGCTCCACGGTGAACCCGGCCGACTCCAGTTCCCGGCGCACGTCGCCGAGGCGGAACGCGCGGTAGTACATGACGAACGGCGGCCGCCACACGGCGTTGCGCACCCGCATGACCGCGTCGAAGCCGAGCAGCGTCCAGTACGCGGGGCTGGACGGCCGGGGTGGCGCCGCCACGGGAAAGGCGAACCGTCCGCCCGGCCGCAGTGCCGAGTGGACCTGGGCGAAGAGGCCGGGCAGTTCGCGGGGCAGGAAGTGCCCGAACGCGCCGAAGCTGACGACCAGATCGAAGGCGGCCGTGAAGGGCAGCGCGCGAGCGTCGGCCCGCACCAGGGCGACGTCCTCGCCCAGATCGCGCCGGGCCACGTCGAGCATCCCCGCGCTGAAGTCCACGCCGGTGACACTCCGGCGGCACAGCCCGCTCAGCACCGCGAGCCCGGCCCCGGTGCCGCAGCACAGGTCGAGCCCGTCCTCGAACGGCCCCGCCGGTCCGAGCGCCTTCGCGACCGCGTCCAGCACCGTCGCGGGCGTCCGGAACGGTGTGTGGTCGAACTTGGGCGCGAGCAGGTCGTACCCCCGCTCGACGGACGACAGCGCCTGCGCGGCCAGTTCACGCACGGTGGGACCCTCGGGGCTGAACATGGGTCCAGCGTAGGGCGTGGGGATGCGGGGTCAGGGGCGGCCGAGGAAGTCGGCGGCGACCGCCGTGAACCGGTCCGGGTCGTCGAGCCAGGGGTAGTGCCCCGCTCCGGGCTGGACGGCGAGCCGGGCGCCGGGGAGGAGTTCCGCGAGTCCGGCGGTGATGTCGGGCGGGCTGTTCAGGTCGAACTCGCCGGTCAGCAGCAGCACGGGCACGGTCACTCCGGCGAGCGCGGCGCGCGTGGCGGGCGGGTCGAAGGCGCCCTCCTCGCCGAAGCGCTTGACGGCCTCCGGGTTGGCGGGCCGGCTGTCCGCGTGGTGCTGCCGGGCCGTGGCATCCCAACGGCCGTAGAAGAAGGGGCTGATGGCGTCCCAGTCCGTGCCGGTGCCCTCGGTGATGGCCTCGAGCGCGGCGAAGGCCGCCGGGAACCAGGGTTCATCCTCGCGGAGCCGGGCGACCTGGCGCCGCGTCTCGCCCGTGATGTCCAGGCCGACCGCGCGGGTACCGGGCCCGATCAGGGCGAGGCGGCGGAGCCGGTGCGGGTGGCGGGCCGCGTACTGCGTGGCGATGTTGGCCCCGGCGGAGTGGCCGAGCAGGTCGATCCGGTCCAGGCCGAGATGGACGCGGAGGGCCTCGATGTCGTCCACGAGCCGGTCGCAGCGGTAGGAGGAGGGGTCGTCGGGGACCGCGGACCGGCCGGTGCCGCGCAGGTCGGGGACCGCCAGCCGCCGGTGCCCGGACAGGCCCCCGAGGTCACCCAGGTAGCGGGAGTCGGTGGGGCCGCCGGGCACGCAGACCACCGGAGCGGCGTCCCCTTCGCCGAGGTCACGATAGGCCAGCCGGGTGCCGTCGGGCGCGGAGTAGGTGGGCATGACGGGAAGTCTGCCCCGGCGTCCCGTCCCGCGCGGGTCATTTCAGTCCTCGGGGCGTCAGTCCTTCAAGCGGTCCAGCGTGCTGCGGGTGTCCGTCTTCAGCCAGTCGGAGATCTCGTCGATCTTCGCGGGGTCCTTGTCGGGGTCGTACGAGGAGAGGTAGGCGCTGTAGCTCATCGTGTAGGTGACCCAGCCGTCGCGGACGGCGAGGGTGGCGTAGCGGGAGCCGGCGGAGGTGCCGCCGGTGGTGTCCTGGGTGACGAGGTAGGCCTCGTCACCGATGCCCTCGACCGCGCCGACGTCGTAACCGGTGTGCGTGCGCTCGTAGTTCTTCCAGGTGGCGGTGAACTCGGGCGCCGGGTCGGTCTTCTTGTGCAGGTCGACCTGGATGGAGAGGTAGGCGTCGGCGTAGGAGGAGCCGGATTTCTTCAGGCTCGCGCTGCAGTAGCTCTCGTCCAGCGCGCGGTCCTCCAAGGAGCTGTGGGTGGGGGTGGAGTCGCTCGCGGTGTATTCGTCCTTGAAGGAGCCGTAGTCCGCGCGGGAGCAGAGGTCGGAGGGGGCGGTGTAGCCGCGCAGGTCGGGCTCGTCCGCCGCCGCGCCGATCACGAGGACACCGGCAGCCCAGGCGGCGGAGGCCACGACCGCTCCGAGGACGGCCCAGAGCACCGCTCGTCCGGCGGCACCGCCTCCGCCACCGGCCGTGGGCGGGCCGGGCGGGAGTCCGTACGGCGGGGGCTGCGTGTAGGGGTTCCCCGGCTGGGGTCCGGCGGGCATCGTCGGCGGCTGGAAGGGGCCTGGCGGGGGCGACTGCGGAAGCGGCGGCGCGGACTGCGGGTGCGGGTAGGGGTACGCGGTCGGCTGGGCCGGGACGGAGGGCGGCTGCGCGGGCGGTCCGGGCTGCGGCGGCCGGTCGGCCGGCTGCGCGGGCTGCTGCGGTGGCGTGGACATGTCGTGACGATAGGGCACAGTCCGCGCACAGGTATCCCGCTCGACCCGGATCGTTACGGCATCAGGACACCGGCCATGGAGGCGGGACCCATAGGACGACGCCCCATATGGCGCCCCACCATGTCTCTCCGTCACACGTCAGCACAGGCGGGAGCGTGTTCACAGCACGCCCACAGCGGCCCCACAGCGCGCACCGCCACATGACCTCGGAGTGTGGCATCCGGGTTGCTCGGGTCAGCCGTCCGGCGCGGGCAGCTCGCCGCACCTGGCCGACCTTCCTACGTTGATCATATGAGCACCGGATTCTCACGTCGGGCGACCGTTTCCGTCTGTTCCCTGTGCATGGTGGGAGCATTGGCCCTCGCGCCCGCGGCCGCCGCCACCGGAAGCGGCGGGGAACCCGCGCCGCCCGCGCCACGGGCGGCCGTCCCGCAGCCGTCCCTGCTCTACGGCTCCGGCGTCCAGGTGCGCCCGCGCGCCGGCGCCCCCGAGACACCGCGGCTCTCGGCGCTCTCCTGGCTGGTGGCCGACGCCGACAGCGGCGACGTGCTCGCCGCCGACGGGGCGCACCGCAGGCTGCCGCCCGCGAGCACCCTGAAGACCCTGTTCGCCCTGACCGTCCTGCCGACGCTGCCCGCGACCCGGCAGCACAAGGTGAGTTACCAGGAACTGGCGGACGTCGGCGAGGGCAGCAGCCTGGTCGGCGTGGAGGAGGGTCACACCTACCAGGTGGCCGACCTGTGGCGCGGGGTGTTCCTCAGCTCCGGCAATGACGCCGTGCACGTACTGGCGGCCCTGGACGGCGGCGTGGACGCCACGGTCGCCAAGATGCAGACCAAGGCCCGCACGCTGGGCGCCATGGACACCCATGTGATCTCCCCCGACGGCTACGACGCCCCGGGCCAGGTGTCCTCGGCGTTCGACCTGGCGGTGTTCGGCCGGGCCGGGCTGCACAACCCCGACTTCGCCCGGTACTGCTCCACCGCGCAGGCTCAGTTCCCCGGTGACGGCTGGCCGTTCGCCATCGAGAACACCAACCGGCTGCTGAGCGGCGAGGACGGCGTCACCCCGTATCCCGGCATCATCGGGATCAAGAACGGCTACACCAGCAACGCGGGCAACACCCTGGTCGCCGCCGCCCGCCGGGGCGGCCGCACGCTGGTGGTCACGGTGATGAACCCTCAGGAGGGCGGCGGACTCGCCGTGTACGAGGAGGCCCGCCAGCTGCTGGACTGGGGCTTCGCCGCCGCCGGACGGGTGGACCCGGTGGGCTCGCTGGACGGTCTGCGCGCCGCCCCGGAGCCCACGCACTCCGCGATCCCCGTCGCGGCCGCCGTCTCACCGGCACCGGACGACGACACCGACTGGACGCGGACCGCGACCATCGCCGGCATCGTCACCCTCGGCGCGGCCGGTGTCACCCTGGCCCTGCGCGCCAAGAGCGGGAAGGGCACCGGGGGCGACACCAGAGCCTGACCGGTCAGGAGGCGAGGTCCAGCGCCGGCACCGTGCGCACCGCTCCCACCGGCCGTCCCCCGCCCAGCAGGGGTGCGCCCGCGAACGCCGTGAGGAGGGCCGGGTCGACCCCGGCGTGGGCGAGGGCGGCCGCGGCGACAGGGACGCGGGCCCGGTCGGCGCCGTCCGCGATCTTCACGGCGACGGCGCGGCCGTCGGGCAGCGCGGCCACCTGAACGCCCTCGAAGCCGTCCTTGGCGAGCAGGCCGGGCACGGTCCGCATCAGGGCGGCCACGTCCCGGCGGACACCGGAGGCCATCTCCGCGTGCTCGCGCATCGCGTCCGCCACGCGGGCCTCGGGCGTGCCGGGGGCGGCGGTCGTGATGCGGGCCAGGGCGCGGGCGAGTCCGTGCAGGGAGACGGCGAAGAGGGGCGCGCCGCAGCCGTCGACGGTGACGTGCGCGATCCGCTGGCCGGTGAGGTCCTCGACCGTCTCGGCGACGGCCAGCTGGAGCGGGTGGGCCGGGTCGAGGTAGTCGTCCAGGGACCAGCCGTTGAGCTTGGCGGTCCACAGCATCGCGGCGTGCTTGCCGGAGCAGTTCTGCGCGAGCCGGGACGGGCCCCGGCCCTCGCTGACCCAGCTGTCGCGGACGACGGGGTCGAACGGCATGTCGGGGGTGTTGCGCAGCTCGGACTCGGCGAGTCCGGCGAGGTCCAGGATGCGCCGGGTGCCGTCGAGGTGGCGCTCCTCGCCGGAGTGGCTGGCGGCGGCCAGGGAGAGCAGGTCGCCGTCGAGGGGCAGGCCCGCGCGCAGCATGGCGACGGCCTGGAGGGGCTTGAGAGCCGAGCGCGGGTAGAAGGCGGCCTCGGTGTCGCCGAGCCGGAACCGCACCTCGCCGTCGGCGCCGAGAACGACGACCGAGCCGTGGTGGACGCCCTCGATCACACCGCCGCGCACCAGGTGGACGACGGGGACGTGGCCCGGTTCGCGCAGGGCGGGGGCGCTCAGGAGGGAGGCCGCCCGCGTCACTGCCGGGGTCACGGGGTCGGGGATGGCCTGGACAGGGGTCACGCGTCGGCTCCGGGGGTCTCGGGGCCGCCCGGTACGGGCAGCGCCGGGGGTGTGGCGGTGCCCGCGGGGCGGACGATTCGGGTGAGGGTCGTGGCGACCCGGTCGAGATGGTGGGTCATCGCGGCGACGGCATCGGGTTCGGAGCCGGCGGCGAGCGCGTCGACGAGTGCGCGGTGCTCGCGGTCGGAGTGCTCGCGGCGGCCCCCCAGTTCCGTGAGGAAGGCCGACTGGCGGGCGAGGGCGTCGCGGATCTCCTCGATGACCTTGCGGAAGACCGGGTTGTGGGCGGCCTCCGCGACGGCGAGGTGGAAGAGGGTGTCCATGGCGACCCAGGCGGCGGTGTCCGTCTCCCGCTCCATGCGGTCCAGGAGCAGGGTCAGCCGGTCCAGGTCCTCCGGCGTGCGGCGCCGCGCGGCGTATCCGGCGACCGGCACCTCGACGTGCCGGCGGACCTCCAGCAGGTCGCCGGCCGTGTAGTCGCCGAAGGTGGGGTCCTGCACGGCGTCGGCGACGACGAACGTGCCCCTGCCGGTGCGGGAGACCGTGAGCCCCATGGTGTGCAGGGCGCGCAGGGCCTCGCGGACCACGGGCCGGGACACCTCCAGGGCACGGCACAGCTCCGCCTCGGAGGGCAGCTTGTCCCCGATCGCGTACTCGCCGCGCTCGATGGCGCCGCGGAGGTGGCCGAGGACCGCTTCCAGTGCGCTGACGCGTCGGGGGGCCGGGCCACCTGTCTGGCTGTCTGACAGGTTCACCGAGCGATCGTGCGGTCTGAGGCCAGAACCTGTCAAGGCGTGACGATCCGGAACGCGCACGGGGTGCGGACGCCCGGCTCCTCGGGACGTCCGCACCCCGTGCGGTGGCGCGCTCGCCTCAGTTGGCGAGCGTGCCGGTGGCCAGCAGGCCGATGAGCGCCACGCCGACGACGATCCGGTAGATCACGAAGGCGTTGAACGAGTGCTTGGCGACGAACTTCAGCAGCCAGGCGATGGAGGCGTAGGCCACGACGAAGGAGACGACGGTGCCGACCGCCAGCGGGGCGGCGCCGACGCCGGCGCCCAGGGCGTCCTTCAGCTCGTAGACACCGGCGCCGGTGAGGGCCGGGATGCCGAGGAAGAAGGAGAGGCGCGTGGCGGCGACCCGGTCGAGGTCGAGGATGAGCCCCGTCGACATGGTGGCGCCGGAGCGGGAGAAGCCGGGGAAGAGCAGCGCGAGGATCTGCGAGGAGCCGACCAGCATCGCGTCCTTGAACGAGGTGTCGTCCTCACCGCGCTTGTGGCGGCCCATCTGGTCGGCCGCCCACATGACGCCGGAGCCCACGATCAGCGAGCCGGCGACCACCCAGAGGGAGGCGAGCGGACCGTCGATCAGCGGCTTGGCCGCCAGTCCGACGACGACGATCGGGATGGTGGCCGCGATCACCCACCAGCCGAACTTGTAGTCGTGGTGGTAGCGCTCCTCGGAGTTGAACAGGCCCCGGAACCAGGCGCTGACGATCCGCTTGATGTCCTTGAAGAAGTACAGGAGCACGGCCGCGATGGCACCGACCTGGATCACCGCGGAGAACCCGACCACGGACTTGTCGTCCACGGGGATGTGCATGAGTCCCTCGGCGATCTTCAGGTGACCGGTGGAGGACACCGGGAGGAACTCGGTCACCCCCTCCACTACTCCGAGGACGACGGCCTGACCGACAGAGATGGCACTCATGGATTCCAGTTCTGGGGAGAGGGGTCCGACGGCGGTGCGGACACGTCTTGGCGCGCCCGTACGGCACCGGCGCGGACCGCTCCGGAGGGCCGCCCGCGCGTACGGCAGCGTAGAGGCACCCGGGGTGTGGGACGGAACGCGGCCACGCGCGCTTCGGGCGGAACCCGCCTTGCTCACAACGACTTCTTACCGTGGGTGCCCGTATTGCCCGAGATGTGGGGGTCACCAGTTCTTCTCGAGAAGCTGGGCCACTTCGGCGATCCGGACCTCGTCGCGGCGGTAGTACGTGCGCAGCAGCCGGCGCCTGCTGCGCAGGAGGCCGAGGCGGGTGAGGAAGTCGAGATGGGCGGCGGCCGTACGGCGGGGCACGCCGAGCTTGGCGGCGACCGCGCGCGGGGTCACACCGGTGCCGAGCGGGTCCAGGCCCGCCGGGGGGAAGTGGGCGGGCGGGTCCTTGAGCCAGTACAGGACGGTCTGCCGTATCCGGCCCGAGGGAGTGCCCGTCATGCGTCCGCCTCCCCCTCCCCCGACTCCTGGGCCGGTCGTGTCCCGTGGTCCCACTGTGGCGCAGGCGGCGGTGGCGCGTCCGGCTCCGGGGACGGGTTGTCCGGTACCCAACGGCGGGCGGGGGGCGGGGCGCGCGCAGGCGCGCGGAGGCCGGAGGGCCGGGGTCACCCGTACGGCGGCTTGCGCCGATACTAGTTGCACAGTCAACGATTGGCTGGAACGGTGCTACCGTGCGGGTATGGCAGTGAAGACGGGTGAGGGCGCCCGGCTCGAAGAGCGTTGGCGGGACATCCTCGCGGTGCACGCGCGCACCATGTGCGAGATAGACCGGGCCCTGCATCCGCACGGGCTGGGTGCCAGCGACTTCGAGGTGCTGGACATCCTGTCCGCGGAGACGCCCGCCGAGGGCGACCACTGCCGGGTGCAGAACCTGGTCGGCCGGGTCCACCTCAGCCAGTCCGCGCTGTCGCGGCTGATCGGACGGCTGGAGAAGGAGGGGCTGGTCGAGCGCACGGTGTGCGCGGAGGACCGGCGCGGAGTGTGGGTCAGCCTCACCCGCCGGGGCCGCGAGCTGCACGCGGAGGTGCTGCCGCTGCAGCGGGGTGTACTTCAGCGGATGCTGGCGGATTCCTCGGACTGACGTCCGGCTCGTACATAGGCGCTGGCTACATAGGCGCTGGCCACATAGGGGCGCCACACACTCCCCGAGCACACCCCTATGGCGAAGCCGCCCTGTGCGACTTCGCCATAGGTCAGGTGATTCAGCGCGCCAGCAGTGCGCGCACGCCCTGTGAGGTCAGTGTCAGTCCGTGCTCCGAGCTGCCGTCGATGGTGAGCGACAGCTCCTCCTCGGGCCACTGGGAGGCGAGGGCACCGAGCTGGATGAGGCGGTAGCGGGAGACGGAGGGCAGCAGCCCGGCCATCTCCAGTTCCGAGGTGAAGACGGGTACCACCTGCTCACCGCCGGGCTGCTCGAGCACCGGCAGGGCGACCATGGTGGAGTCGGCACCCTCCGCGTCCACGGCCTCGTCGGGCATCGGGACGAGCACGTCGCTGTGCGCGAGGGTCTCAAGGGCGGCCTGGTCGTCGGTGTTGACGGCCAGCACGTCCAGCGCCTGCTGGGCGGGCGTCGGCGTCGGAAGGTCGTCGTGTGCGGGTGTCTCCATGGCACATCCCCAGGTAGTGCGGTCGTACGGGCTCACGCCGGACCGGGGCCCGAGCGCGCTCCCGGCCGCGTACCCATCCGTCCACGGACCATGCGCACGGGTTTCCAGCGGGCCGGAGCCCCGCACGGGCGGTTCACCCGATCGGACGGCCAAGCGTCACGCCCCCTCAGGGCCCGCCGTCGCCCAGCAGCTCGTCGGCCGTGGTGACCCGGGCCAGCGGCCGGTACAGGTCCAGTACGTGCAGTGCCTTGGCGTGCGCCTCGTCGTCCACGCCCGCGCAGGCGTCCGCGACGACCACCACCTCGACGCCGGCGTCGGCGGCGGCCAGGGCGGTGGTGAGGACGCAGCACTCGGTGCTGACGCCGGCCAGCACCAGGCGTGAGCCGGAAGGCAGACGGGCGGCCAGCTCCGGCGTCCACTTGCCGAAGGTCTCCGCGTCCAGGACCGGAGCTCCCTGGCCGGCGAACTCCGGCGTCAGCCGCCACAGCTCGGCGTCCGGCGGCTGGAGGGCGAAGGGCCACCGGTCGTAGTAGGTGCGCCAGACCCCCGCGGGCCGGGCGGGGGCGAGGAACCTGGTGAACACCACCCGGTCCCCGAACGCGGGCAGCAGCCGCGCCACCCCTTCGGCCGCCTCAGCGTAACGCGGGGTGGCCCACGGGCTGCCGGGGTCGGCGAAGACGCGCTGCATGTCGATGACGGCGAGGAGCCCCGGCACCGGACTCACGCGCCGTACATCCCCTGGACCGGGGGCGGGCTCGGCGGGAGTGCCTCCTGCTGCCGGACCCGGTTCCGGCCCGGCAGCAGGGTGCCGAGGAAGGCGAGGGCCAGCGCGACGAGGACGCCGAGGTTGGCGTACGCCCACTGGCCCGACCGGCCGCCGAGGCCGAGCGGGCCGAGGAGGTAGCCCTGCCAGCTCAGCCAGGCCGCGGCGGTGTTGGTGACCAGGCCCCAGCCGATCACGGTGGCGCCGACGGTGAGCACGAGGGGCAGGACGCGCGCGTCGCCGTAGCGGCCGCCCGGGCGGAACAGGTCGCCCTCGTCGTAGTCGCGGCGGCGCAGCGCGAGGTCGGCGAGCATCACTCCGCACCAGGCGGCGACGGGGACGCCGAGGGTGGTGAGGAAGCCCATGAACTCGCCGAGGAAGGCCCCGCCGAAGAACACGATGTACAGGGAGCCGGCGATCATCAGGACGCCGTCGACGAGGGCGGCCAGATAGCGGGGCACGTGCAGTCCGGCGGAGAGCAGGGCGAGGCCGGAGGAGTAGATGTCCAGCACCGCGCCGCCGACCAGGCCGAGCACGGCGACCAGGGCGAAGGGGACGAGGAACCAGGTCGGCAGGATGGTGGTCAGCGCCCCGATGGGGTCGGCGGCGATGGCCCGGCTCAGCTCGTCGGAGGACCCGGCGAGCAGCAGGCCGAAGACCAGCAGGAGCACCGGGGCGGCGGAGGCGCCGAGGGTGGTCCAGCCGATGACGCCCAGGCTGGAGGATGAGCGCGGGAGGTAACGGGAGTAGTCCGCGGCGGCGTTGACCCAGCCGAGTCCGAAGCCGGTCATCGTGAACACCAGCGCGCCGATGAACTGCTGGGGTGTGCCGGCCGGAATGGAGCTGACGGTCGACCAGTGGACGTGGTCGGCGACGAGGGCCACGTAGACCACGGTGAGCACGCCGGTGATGACGGTGATCACGGTCTGGAGGCGCATGATCAGGTCGAAGCCCATGACGCCGCCCACCACGGTGAGCGCGGCGACCACCAGGAGGGCGACGGCCTTGGTCTCGGTGCCTCCGCCCCAGCCGAGGCGGCTGAATACGGTGGCGGTGGCGAGGGTGGCGAGAGCGGCGAGTACGGTTTCCCAGCCGACCGTGAGTATCCAGGAGATGACGGACGGCAGGCGGTTGCCGCGCACTCCGTAGGCGGCACGGCTGAGCACCATGGTGGGCGCGGAGCCTCGTTTGCCCGCTACGGCGACGAGGCCGCAGATCAGGAACGAGGCGACGATGCCGAGGATTCCGGCCGCGAGGGCCTGCCAGAAGGAGATGCCGAAGCCGAGGGTGAAGGCGCCGTAGCTGAGGCCGAGAACGCTGACGTTGGCGCCGAACCAGGGCCAGAAGAGGGTGCGCGGGGTGCCCTTGCGGTCCGCGTCCCCGATGACGTCGAGGCCGTGTGTTTCCAGTTGGATGTGGCGGCCGTAGGCTCCGCTGTCCTGGGGGTGCTGCGGCTGCGTCATCGGCGACCTACCTGTCCTGACGTGTCGCGTCCAAGCTAGGCGGGTGGGTGGAGGGGCGCAAGGAACGACCCGGCGTCAGCCGGTGGGCCTGACCGGGGCTTCACGGGGAGGGTTTGGCACTCCCAGGAAGCGGCGTTAGGTTGGGCGAGCCTGATCATGTTGCCGGCATCCGGTCGGCAACGCGGCGGCCTCCGGTCGTGCGCGTGACCGCGAGCCCTGCCTGGGAGGCAGCCTTGTCGACACCCCCCTTCTCGTCGGTCATCCGCACCGCCAGCCAGGACCGGCACACGGAGGCCGAGCAGGCGCCGTTCATGAACGATCTGCTCGGCGGCCGGTCCGACATGGCCGCCTTCGCCAGGTACACCGAGCAACTCCTCTTCATATACCGCGCGTTGGAGGATTCCGCCGCTGTACTGGAGGGCGATCCCGTCGCCGGACCGTTCCTGCGCCCGGAGCTGTGGCGGGTGGCCGAGCTGGAGCGCGACCTGTCGCATCTGCTGGGCGAGGACTGGCGTGACCGGGTGGCCCCGCTCCCCGCGACGGAGCGGTACGCGGCCCGCGTCCGCGAGGTCGCCGCGAACTGGCCGGCCGGATATGTGGCCCACCACTACACCCGCTACCTGGGCGATCTGTCGGGCGGTCAGGTGATCCGGCGCGTCGCGGAGCGCACCTGGGGGCTGGAGAGCAAGGGCGACGGCGTCCGCTTCTACGTCTTCGAGAACATCGGCAACCCGGCCGCCTTCAAACGCGAGTACCGCGCGCGGCTCGACGCGCTGCCGGTGGACGAGCTGGAGAAGCGGCGCGTGGTGGAGGAGTGCCGGTCGGCGTTCGCACTGAACAACGCCGTCTTCACCGACCTCGGCACCCTCTTCCCGGCCACCGCCTGACAGGTTCCCCGGCGGACCCGGCTCCCCCGCTCCGCGCCGCTCGCGTACCCGCGTCCGTGCGATGACCGTGGTCGTCGCGGCGCCGGCCGGGAGCACCGGCTCGATCGACGGCATCGCCGGTCTACGGACCGGCCGGGACCCGGGCAACGCCCTGTTCGGCGCCACCTCCACCACGACCGCTGACGAGCGGCGCGATGATGCCCTCTACCCGACCGATATGGCACCACATACCCTCATTAAGTCGTTCAAGTAATCGCATCGCGCCGAAAGGTCCTTGTGATGCAGAACCTCACCCTCAACAACGGCGTCCAGATGCCGGCCCTGGGGCTCGGTGTCTTCCAGACACCGCCGGACGAGACACGGGCCGCCGTCACAACCGCGCTCGACCTCGGCTATCGACACATCGACACGGCCGCCGTGTACGGCAACGAACGTGAAGTCGGCCAGGCCATCCGCGAGTCCGCCGTCCCCCGCGAGGAGGTCTTCGTCGAGACGAAGACCTGGATCAGCGACTACGGCTACGACGAGACCCTTCGCAGCTTCGACAAGAGCGCCGCCAAGCTCGGCCTCGACCAGATCGACCTGCTGATCCTGCACCAGCCCCTCCCGTCGGACTTCGACAAGACCCTCGCCGCCTACCGCGCCCTGGAGAAGCTCCTCGCGGAGGGCGATGTCCGCGCCATCGGCGTCAGCAACTTCATGGTCGACCACCTGACCGCTCTGCTCGACGCCACCACCGTCGTCCCCGCCGTCAACCAACTCGAGGTCCACCCCTACTTCCAGCAGCGCGCGGTCCTCGGCTTCGACGACCGCCACGGCATCCTCAACCAGGCGTGGTCCCCCATCGGCGGCATCACCTTCTACACGGGGCCGGGCGACGGCCGCCGGAGCGTACTGGACGACCCGGCGGTCACCGCGATCGCCGGGGGGCACGGCAAGAGCCCCGCCCAGGTGCTGCTTCGCTGGGGCATCCAGCAGGGCCGCTCGGTGATCCCCAAGTCGGCCAGGCCCCACCGCATCGCCGAGAACATCGACGTCTTCGACTTCGCGCTCACCGCGGACGAGGTGAAAGCCCTCGATGCCCTGGAATCCGGACGGCGAGGCGGCCCCGAGCCGGAGAACGTCACCCTCGCCGCCTACGGGCACATCCTCATCCCCGAAGCCTGACACCACCCGCGAGCAGCTCTCATGCCGGCCCGCTCACCGCCGAGGGTTCGGCGAGCGGCGAAGACCCGCCCGCCTCTGTCCGCCGGGGCGGGGGCGGGGCGGGAGGTGGTGACCGCTCACGCGGAATCTGATGGCCAGTCAGCAAAAGCGCCGGCGGTAACAGACGACCATGGACCTCCCCTAGGGGGCGTACCGGTCAGCCTGTGGGCAGGCCGATCTGGTCGCGTTCGAGCACGGAGCGCAGCTCCGAGAAGATCTGTGCGGCGGCCGGTCCTGAGGGACCGCCCAGGACGTCGGCGGTCAGCTCGGCCAGTGTGTTGCTGAAGGTCGTCTCCGCCGCCTCGACGAGTTGCCGGCCTGCGGCGGTCAGGTCCAGCAGTGATGAGCGGCGATCCGATGGATTGGTTCGCCGTATGACCCATGCCCGCTTCTCCAGGCGGTCGACGCCCTTGCTGGTCGCGCCGATCCCGATGGCGAATTCGGTGGCGAGGTCCGCGACCCGGGACCCGGGGTGGTCGCGCAGGAAGCGCAGGAACTCGAACTGCGAGGTGACGATCCCGTGCCGCTCGCGAAGGCGGTCGTTCAGCGCGTTGTAGAGGCGTGTCTCGCAGCGGACGAGATCGGCAAAGAAGCCCGGGAGGTCGAGCGGGCCACGGCTTGACTTAGATGCCATGGCATATATCGTAACCTAGATGCCTAGGAATATAGTTCTTTGGCATGCACCCATGATGGAGGCGACGATGAGCAGGCAGCAGCGCGCGAAGCTGGACGCGATGGTCCGACGGCCTCAGCCGGAGGGCCCTCGGTCCGTGGAGGAGCTCCGCGCCGGGTTCAGGGCGATGATGGGGGAAATGATCGTCCCGGCTGGGATCCGCACCCGGACTGCGACGCTCGGCGATCGGCCCGCGGTGCTCGTCGAGCCGGCCGGCACTCCGCAGGCCGGGACGATCCTCTACTTTCACGGCGGCTCTTACGTGGTCGGTTCACCGGAGACGGCGATGTCGCTCACGGGGAACCTGGTGACCAGGACAGGGTTCAGGGCGTTCTCCCTGGATTACCGGCTCGCCCCTGAGTATCCGTTCCCGGCCGCGATCGAGGACGGACTGAGCGCCTACCGCGCACTTCTCGACAGCGGCGAAGACCCTTCGGTGATCGCGTTCGCCGGGGACTCCGCCGGTGGTGGCCTCACCGTCACCACCTGTCTCGCCGCCCGCGACGCGGGCCTGCCCATGCCGCCGCGATCGTGGCTTTCTCCCCCGGACTCGACATGACCCGGACGGGCGAGAGTATGGACACCAAGGCGGGCATCGACCCGTTCTTCACGCGTGAGGGCCTGGAACACACCGGGACCATGTACCTCGCGGGACAGGACCCGCATCAGCCCATGCTCAGCCCCGCCCTCCTCGCCGACCTGACCGGCTTCCCTCCGATGCTTCTGCAGGCGGGCACCAACGAGATACTCCTGGACGACTCCACACGCATGGCCGCCCGCGCGAGGGAAGCCGGAGTGGACGTCATCCTGGACATCACCGCTGACGTTCCCCATGTCTTCCAGGCGTTCGCCGGCGTCCTGGACGAAGCCGACGAGGCACTGGACCGCGCCGCTCTCTTTCTCAGTCAGCACATCCGCACCAGGGGCACAGCACGCACATCGGCAGGCTGAAGCCCGGCACCCCACCTCGCTCCGAGGGCCGTTCAAGACCCCGGGAGCGCGTTCTCCGTGGGCGGTGGCTCACGCGTGGTTGCTGGATTTTCTTACGTGACGCGAGTGCAACTGACCGACAGCGCAGTGGCGAGACGCGGGCGTCTTCGAAGCCCACCCCGTGATCACGACTCGATACGCGCCCTAGGGGGCCAGCAGCCGGCTGATCTGGTCGTGGACCGCCGTGCGGGCGGCCGGGACGTCGCTCAGGAGCGTCGGCGTGAGGGCCGACAGGGGTTCCTCGGGGTCGGTACCGCACTCGGTGCTCTCGCTGACGACCTCGTAGCCCTCGCGTACGGCGACGTCGAGCCGGAAGCGGCCCTCGTCCAGGGCGTGCAGGGCGGAGGCGACGACGAGGGGCGGCGGTCCGCCGGGCTCGCCCTCGTGCTTGTGGTAGGCGCTGGCCACCGGGGTGCGCCAGCGCAGGCTGAGCAGCACGGGGCTCTTGGCGACCACCTCGGTCAGATCGGTGTCGTACACCCCGGTGGAGGTCAGGACCGTGGCCCGGGTGTTCAGGACGAGGGCCGCAGGGAGGAGGCAGCGCAGGGTGCTGCCCGCGATGTTGCCGCCGACCGTGGCCGCGCGGCGTACGGCGCCGGTGCCGACCGAGCCCGCCGCCCGGCGCAGCACCTCGGGGACGCGGTCGTCGACGCGGTTGAGGACGACGGCGCCGCCCAGTTCCTCGGGGCCGAGGACGTTGGCCTCGGGCAGTTCGCGCAGCGACACGGCCTGGGCCGGGAACCCGTCGCGCTGCCAGGTGGCCCAGACCAGGGTGGCGCCGCCGACGGGGACGGCTCCCTCGGCCAGGTGGTCCCGAGCTTCGGACACGGACGTGGGCAGACGCAGCAGCACTGTGGCCAACCTGCCTTTCCTCGGGGGTCAGGCGAACGGCCGCCTTCGCGGCGGGAGTTATTCTCGCCGCCGCCGAAGGGGCGCGTACAGGGCTCACCGTGGCGCGCCGCGCGCCCCCTCCATCACCCGCCGGTGCGGGACGAGGACCCCTAGGGGAGGCGGGCCACCCCGGCGTAGATCCCGCTCTTCTCGGCCGCCGGGGCCTCGCCGTCCTTGAACCACTCGGTGGCCGTGACGAGGCCGGGCTCGACCAGTTCCAGGCCGTCGAAGAAGCGCTTGACGCCGGCGCGGTCGCGGAAGCCGAGCCGGATGCCGCCCTTGGCGTACTCGGCGGTGACCTGGGCCGACAGCTCCGGGAAGATGTCGGAGGAGGCGTGGGAGAGGACCAGGTAGCTGCCCGAGGGGAGGGTGGCGAGAAGGTTGGAGACGAGCCCGTACGGGTCCTGGTCGTCGTTGATGAAGTGCATCAGGGCGATCAGGGAGAGGGCGATGGGCCGGTCGAAGTCGAGCGTCTGGCGGGCGTTCTCGATGATGGCGGCCGGGTCGCGGACATCGGCCTCCACGTACTGGGTGGCGCCCTCGGGGCGGCCGACGAGCAGTGCCTCCGCGTGCCGCAGCACGATCGGGTCGTTGTCGGTGTAGACGATCCGCGCGGTCGGCACGATCCGCTGGACGATCTGGTGCAGGTTCGGCTCGGTGGGGATGCCGGTGCCGATGTCGAGGAACTGGTCGATGCCCTGCGCGGCGAGCCAGGCGACGGCGCGGTTCATGAAGGCGCGGTTCTGCCGGGCACCGGCGGCCGCCTCGGCGGGCAACCGCTCCCCCACCGCTTCGTCCACGGGGTAGTTGTCCTTGCCGCCGAGCAGCCAGTCGTATACCCGCGCGGGGTGGGCCGTGCTGGTGTCGATCTGCCGGGGGGCGGGGGTGCCGGTGGTCATGGGCGGGCTCCGTCATGATTCTGGCCGGTGCGAACACAGACGATCATCTACTGGTGGTCGCCATTCTGCATGCGGGGCACGGGAGTTGACCAGGTGGGTCACCGGCGGCGACGGCCTGCCCGGCCCGGTGTGACCGATGACCGACCCTGGTCGCCAGGTTTCGAAAGTATTAGCTGATAATTTGTGAAGCTCGCGAGCAGACACGGGGCCAGGGGGTAACAAATTGGCCATCGGTGCCACCGTGGTGGTCACCGATTCCGGCCGGTCCGTCTGCCCACGCGAGCAAGGCCGAGTGGGGAGGGAGACCTGTCGTGACCGAGGCAGGGCGGGGGGCGGACGCCGATGAGGCCACAGGTGCCGCTGACGGCGCCGGCGGCACCGACGGGGTCCGGCGTGGGCGCGGCCGGCGCGCGGCGCCGAAACGGGCGTGGGGACGCCGTGCCCAGGAACCGGAGCGGCAGGAGCCCGAGAACACTGCGGACCCGGCGCCGTTCGAGCCCGAGGCCACCATGCAGCTCCGGGTCGGCACCGTCCGGCCCGACGAGACGATGCAGCTCAAGATCGTCGCACTGGACGGCACCCGTCCCGAACCGAAATCCACGGCCGGGGCCACCGGGTCCGGCGCTCGCCGCCCCTCCCGCGTCCTGGCCCCGCTGCTGACCGTCCTCGCCGTACTGCGCCGACTGCTCGCCCCGGTCACCGCCAGGCTCGCCCCCTACGCCGCGCTCGCCGCGCCGTACGTCCGCAAGCTGCGCCCGGAGTATCCGCGTCCGGGCCGGGAGGACTGGCGGCGCTGGTTGCCGTCATGGCGGCAGTGGCTCGCGGGCTGGCTCGCCCTGACCGGCCTCTCCGGCCTCTTCCTGACCGTGGCCTACGCGGCGACCGACGTCCCCACCAACCTCAACTCCTACGCCACCCAGCAGGACAACGTCTACTTCTGGTCCGACGGCACCCCGATGGCCCGGACCGGCTGGGTGCGCCGGCAGGCGATGCCGCTCAAGGACATCCCGGAGGGCGTCCGCTGGGCGGTGCTGGCGGCGGAGAACGAGAGCTTCTACTCCGACCCCGGCATCTCCGCCAAGGGCATCACCCGCGCGCTGTGGCGCACGGTCGGCCAGGGTGACACCGAGGGCGGCTCCACGATCACCCAGCAGTACGTCAAGAACGTCTATCTGAACCAGGACCAGAACCTGAGCCGCAAGCTGACCGAGGCGATGATCGCTCTCAAGCTCGACAACAGGATGAGCAAGGACAAGATCCTCGAGGGCTATCTCAACACCAGCTGGTTCGGCCGCGGCACCTACGGCATCCAGCGCGCCTCGCAGGCGTACTACGGCAAGGACGTCAGCAAGCTGAACCCCAGCGAGGCCGCCATGCTCGCCTCGCTGCTCAAGGGTGCCGGGCTGTACGACCCCACGCTCAGCGCGGCCAACCACCGCCGGGCGGTGGAGCGGTGGTCGTGGATTCTCGACCGCATGGTCAAGATCGGCAAGCTCACCCCGGCGGAGCGTGCCAAGTACACCAGGTTCCCCGAGCCGATCAAGACGCTCCAGATCTACGACACCGGCAAGCAGAGCGACTACCTGGTGGAGCTGGCGTCGCAGTACGCCAGGAAGAACGCCCATCTGTCGGACAAGGAGTTCGACCTCGGCGGCTACCAGATCTACACCACCTTCGACCGCAAGCGGGAGAGCGAGCTGACCGACGCGGTCACCAAGGCCCGCGAGGCGGCGCTGAAGAAGGACCCCAAGGCCGCGCGCACCGCGCACTACGGCGCCGCCTCGGTCGCCACCGACGGCCGGATCGTCGCCGTCTACGGCGGGCCCGACCACCGCAAGCAGGGCTACAACGAGTCCAACGCCACTACTGTGCCCGCCGGTTCGGCCTTCACACCCTTCGTCTACGCGGCGGGTCTGGAGCACGGTGTGCACAAGACCCGGGAGGGCCCGGCCACCCCGGTCACCCCGGAGTCGGTGTACAACGGCGACGACGCGGTGCCCGTCACCACCCCCGAGGGCCCCTACTGGGACCGCAGCGGCAAGAAGGTGGCCGCGCACAACGACGGCAAGCGCTCCTACGGACCGGTCTCCCTGCGCCAGGCGCTCGCCCGCTCGGTGAACACGCCGTTCATGCAGCTCGGCATGGACACCGGGCTGGAGAAGGTGAAGGCGACCGCGCGGGCGGCCGGGCTGCTGCCGTCCAGCTTCGGCCCGGCGACGCCCAACCTCTCGCTCGGCACCTCCACGCCCAGCACGATCCGCATGGCAAGCGGCTACGCCACCTTCGCGGCGGACGGCCGGCACACGGAGCCGTACTCGGTGCGCCGGGTCACCCGCAACGGCGCCGGTGTCCGCCTCGACGCGCCCGACCGGCGCCGGGCGGTCAGCCCCGAGGTCGCCCGGCAGGTCAGTGAGGCCCTCGCGGACAACTTCCGGGCCTTCCACCCCACCCCCGCGGCGACCACGCCCGCCGCCGGAAAGGACGGGACCACCGACAAGGACACCGCGCTCTGGTACACGGGCACCCTCAAGTCGGTGTCGACCGCGATCGTCGTCTACCGCATCGACCTGGGCAAGAGCCTGGAACCGCTGCCACTGGACGGTCTGGCCGGCACCCGTGAGAACAGCGTGCCGTTCGGAATCTGGTCGCGGGCCATGGGCGTCGGCTGAGCTCCGCCGCCGCCCGGCCCACCCCTTCCCGGCTCCTCAACCCGCAACCCGCCCCGGAGATCGATCCGTATGAAGTCGTCGAGCACAGGCCGCCGTCGCAAGGCACGCAACCCCGAGGGCGGCCGCGTGACGCGCCCCGTCGTCCTCGCGCTGGCCGTGCTGCTCGTGCTCGTCTCCACGGTCACGGGATATCTGCTGCTCGACCACGACGACGACAGGGCCTCCGCGGTCTCCCCCGCCAAAGAGCCCGGCGCGTCCGCGGAGCCGGAGTGGGACGGGAAGACCAAGGTGCTCGGGGACGGCTCCACGTCCTACACGGGGCCGCAGAAGGGCACGTTGAAGCCTGTACGGCTCAAGCCCGGTGAGAAGCCGCCCCAGTTCGTCGTCTTCTCCTGGGACGGCGGCCTGGAGGGCAGCGATCATCTCTTCTCGCACTACCGGCGGCTGGCCAAGCAGTACAACGCCCACATGACGTTCTTCCTCACCGGCATCTACCTGCTGCCGAAGGCCAAGAAGGACCTCTACCACCCGCCGCAGCACTCCCCCGGCGCCGCCGCGATCGACTACGCCACCGACGAGCACATCCGCGAGACCGTGGAGCAGTTGCGCGAGGCGTACGAGGACGGCAACGAGATCGGCACCCACTTCAACGGGCACTTCTGCGGCGCCAAGGGCGGCGGCGACTGGAGTGTCGAGGAGTGGAAGAGCGAGATCGACCAGTTCTACTCGTTCGTGGAGCACTGGAAGTCCAACACCGGCTACAAGGACATCGACCCGCTGCCCTTCGACTTCAGGAAGGAGGTCACCGGGGGCCGCGCGCCCTGTCTGGAGGGCCAGAAGAACCTGCTGAAGGCCATCAAGAGCTACGGCTGGCGCTACGACGCCAGTTCCGCGGGCGACTTCCAGATCTGGCCGGCGAAGAAGGACGGCGTCTGGGACTTCCCGCTCCAGATGCTGCCGTACGAGTCCGGCAAGTACCAGGGGCTGTCCATGGACTTCAACTTCCTGTACAACCAGTCGGACGGCGAGACGCAGGGCGACGCGGCCGAGTTCCCCAAGTGGGAGCAGCAGACGGTCGATTCGTACATGTCCGGGTTCAACCGGGTGTACTACGGGAGCCGGGCGCCGCTGTTCGTCGGCAACCACTTCGAGGACTGGAACGGCGGCATCTACATGCGGGCCATCGACCAGGTGGTCAAGAACGTGTGCACCAAGAAGGGCGTGAAGTGCGTGTCCTTCAAGGAGCTGGCCGACTGGATGGACGTCCAGACACCGCAGACGCTCGCCCGGCTGCGCAGCCTGGACCCCGCCCAGTCGCCTGACTGGTCGTCGGTCGTCAAGTGACGTGTGAAACAGTCTGGTTCCACTTGTGCATCCCGTCTTCACACCTGCCGCACACGGCGTGCGAAGATGCGTTCGCCCGGTCTCTGTCACCGGAGTCCCGGTCTGTGTACCGGCGTAGAGGGGAACATCATTGAAGTCAAGGAAATTGAGCCGTAAGCGGAGCCGCGCCACCATAATCTCGGCGGCGGCCGCCTCCGTGGTGGCGGGCGTCGCCCTGCTGCCCAACTGGAGCGCGGGCGCGGCGGTCACCGACGACCCGACCGTCGACACGGCGACCAAGGCGACCTTCCAGAAGCTGGCGGACGCGGTCTTCACCGACCGCACCCAGGCCCTGGTGGGCGGTGCTTCGGAGGACCACAAGCAGCGGACCTCCGGTTTCTCCGGCGATGTGCGCCTGTCCGGCACGCAGTCGCGCCAGGAGGACTCCGCGCTCAGCCAGCTGCGCGGCCGCAAGAGCCGTCTGGCCGCGCTGGGCGAGCAGTACAGCGCGGGCAGCACGGTGGTGAAGCTGGACGCCACGCGGGTCGAGGGACGGCGTGCCACGGTGGCCGTCACCGAGACCACGTCGCTCACGTACAAGAAGGTCACGGGCAACGAGCCCCCCACCACGGGGTTCCAGGCCCACCACGAGCTGACCTTCAAGGCGGACCGCGGTGGCGACTGGCAGCTCACGGGCATCAAGGACACCGACGAGGGCTACCTCGCGGTGAACCAGGTGGCGAAGCCCGAGGTCGCCAAGGTCCAGGTGAAGGCGGACGACAGCCCGCCGGACGCGCCCCGCGCGGCCACCACGCGGCCGGCCCCGGCGAAGCCGAAGACCCTCACGGGCACCGGCTACGACTACTCGGCCATGGTCGCGTACGCGACGAAGTACTGGAGCAAGTACAACACCGAGTACCCGGACTTCAACGGGGCCGGCGCCGGTGGTGACTGCACCAACTTCGTCAGCCAGGCGCTGAAGGCGGGTGGCTGGAAGCACGTTCCCGGTTACACGAACGACTTCCACAAGTGGTTCGGTACCGCCGACATCCAGTCGGACTCCTTCGTGGGTGTGAACGAGTTCTCCTGGTTCGCGCTGTCCTCGCAGCGGGTCACGAGCCTTGCGAATGTCTACCAGGCTGACATCGGCGATGTCATCCAGATGGACTTCAACAAGGACGGGTCCAAGGACCACACGATGATCGTCACCAAGCGCGACGCCCAGGGCGTGCCCTACGTGACGTACCACTCCACCAACACCTACAACCGGTCGGTGGCAAGCCTCGTCGCGTCCTACCCGACGGCGGCGTTCTACGCCTACCGCACCTGATGAGGTGACCGAGGACCCCCGCCCGGCAGCCCGCCGGGCGGGGGTCCTCGCGCGTCCGGACCACGGTGGTGCTTTGCCGCGCGGCGGGCCGTGGATAAAGTCGGCCGTCGACCGGGTTCTGGCGGTGTGGGCTTCAGGGGGCGTGGATGAGCCGGTACGCGCGATTGGCGTTCACCAAGAACGTGCGGGTGGTGCAGGAGGAGCGGGGCAGTGCCGAGGCGATGGCGCGGCTGCTGGCCCGGGACACCGAGGAGCCGGACCGGCTGGGGCCCGACGAGGCGGACTTCATCATGGCCCGCGACGGGTTCTACCTGGCCAGCACCGGGGAGGACGGCTGGCCGTACGTCCAGTTCCGGGGCGGCCCGCCGGGCTTCGTGCACGTGCTGGACAGCGGCACGCTGGCCTGGGTGGAGGTGCGCGGCAACCGGCAGTACATCACCGCGGGCAACCTCCGCTCCGACGACCGGGTCTCGCTGTTCTTCATGGACTACGCCAACCCCACCCGGCTGAAGATCTTCGGCCGCGCGGAGACCCGTGATCCGGCCGAGTTCCCCGAACTGCACGAGCGGTTGTCCGACCCGCGCACCGACGGCCCGCTGGAGCGGCTCATGCTGATCCGGGTGGAGGGCCTGTTCTGGAACTGCCCCAAGCACATCACCCCGCGCTACTCGGAGCCGGAGCTGGCCGAGGCGCTGGAGCCGGTCCGGGAGCGGATGCGGATGCTGGCGGAAGAGAACCTGGAGCTGCGGGAGCGGCTCCAGGCGCGGGACTGAGCGGCGCCGGAACCCCCTGGGCGGGGTTCCGGCCGCCATGCGCTCAGGGACCCGGCGTCACCGCGCGGCGAGCCGGGCGCGGATCAGCCACAGCCGGTTGGCGAAGCGGCGCCCGCGCGGCTGGACCTCGTACGGCCAGCGCCCCTCACCGGCGCCGGGCTGGCCCGGCTCCTTCAGCGACTCGACCTCCCAGCCGCCCGCCTCGAGGAACGGCTCCGGCTCGTCGGTGCCGAAGATCCACGGCGTGCCGTCCTCCGCGAGCCGGTCGAGGAACGGCTTGGAGAAGGGGCTGCGGAGCAGGGTGCGGCCGAGGATGTCGAAGGCGAGGTGGCTGCCGGGCGCGGAGGCGGAGGCCAGCAGGCGCAGCAGCCCGGCGGCCTGCTCCTCGGTGAGGAAGAAGGTCAGCGCCTCGGCGACCCACAGCGTGGGCCGGGTCCGGTCGAAGCCGGCCGCCTCCAGGTCGGGCAGCCACTCCTTGGTCAGGTCCGCGGACACCTCGTGGCGCTTGACGGAGGGCTTGGCGCCCAGCGCGTCCAGGCGGCGCCGCTTCTCGGTGATGAGCGGGCCGTGGTCGACCTCGTAGACGTCGACGTCGTCGGGCCAGTCGAGCCGGAAGGCGCGGGTGTCCATCCCCGCGGCGATCAGCACGACCTGGCCTATCGAGCCGTCCGCGAGCAGGTCGCGGATCGCGTCGTCCAGGAAGCGGGTGCGGATGGAGATGAACGGCAGCAGACCGCCGCCGACATAGCGGTCGATCAGCTCGAACCCCTTGGGCTCGGCGAGGTCGCGGGCCAGCGGGTCGACGTAGAGGGCGTCCTCGCGCTCGGACTCCAGGGCGCGGGCGGCTGCCATCCACTGTGCGGTGTACGAAACGGCGTGCATGGGTGTGGTGGTCCCTTCGACAAGTGCTCGGTCTGGCAGGTCGGTTGGTGGGCGGCTCAGGTGCGGATGACCGCCTTGGTGCGCATCAGGAAGTCGCCGAGGAAGCCGTCGTGCGGCAGTCCGGGCGCGATGCGGTAGGTGGGGGTGTCGCCGACGTAGACATTGCCGATGGTGGGCTCGTCCAGCAGCCGGTCGATCAGTTCCTCCCGGGTGGTCAGGGCGGTGACGACGAGGCTGTCCCGCAGGACGGCCGTGCCGGCGTCGGGAGTCCAGGGCGCCACCCAGACGCAGGGGAAGGGCAGTTCGACGCCGAGCTGGGCCGCGTCGGGCCGGTCGACCTGGTGCACGGCGGGCCGCAAGGCCGCGCTGCCGTCCCCCAGTTCGGCCACCACCCCCTCCGCGCCCAGCCAGGGCCGGGTGCCCGCGGCCCGGTTCGCCAGATGGGCGCCGAACGCCTGGGCGGTGGCCAGCGGTTGGACCGGAAGTACGGCCTTGTCGTCCTCCGGCGCGAGCGCGGGGAGCGCGCCGAGCCGTTCGGCGAGCGCGGCGCACAGCGGTGCCGGGTCGCCCTCCACGAGGACGGCGGTGGCGTTGACGCAGCCGGTGCCGCCGTGGTGGCTGACCGAGTCGACGATGGTGTCCAGGTGCTCGCGCCAGTCCACGTCGGCGGTGACCAGGATCTTGGACCGGCCTGGCCCCTGGGTCAGCACCGCCGGGTCGGTCCGGTGGCGCCGGACCGCGTCGTCGCCGCCGTACACCATGCCGAGATCGGCGCCGCGCAGCAGCTCGTCGGCCAGCTCGTGGCCGGTGGGCAGGAACGCCACCTGGTCCGGCCCGAGCCCGGCCTCGCGCAGCGCGGTGATCAGGCGGTACGGGGTGAACGGCTCCCGGCGCGAGGGGCGGACGGCGACCCGGAAGCCGAGTGCCAGCGCCTCGGGCCAGAGGCTGTGGGTGCCGGGGTGGTTGCCGGCCGCGTTCACCGCGAACACCTCGCCGCGCCGGGTCCACACCGCGCGCCCGGCACGGGTGAGCGGGTCCCGCCAGTCGTCACGGGCGTCCACCGGCCGGGCCCGCCGCGCGCTGTCGTACGCGGCCGCGAGGCGCTCACCGATGGCGCGGGTCGCCGTGCGGACCACCCCCAGGGGCACTCCGCCGACCCGGCTGACGAGGTGCTCGTGCTCGGTGACGGTCAGCCCGCCCACCCGGCCGGTGGTGAACAGCTCCGCCGCACGGGCCAGTACGGCGGCCCGCCGGTCGGGGGTGGCGGGCTCGGCGCGGCGCAGCGCGGTCAGCGCGCGGTGCAGGAACACCCCCGGTACCAGGCTGAGCTGGGCGACCGGCGCTCCGGACACATCGGTGACCGTGAGCCGGTTGCGGGCGCGGTACGGGCCCCTCGGCCCGAGCGCGTCGAGCTGGGGCAGCTCCTCCTCTTCCAGCGCGGGCGGCATCAGTAGACCCCCTCGATGACCGTCTCGTTCTCGAAGACGCCGACCGGCGCGATGTCGGCGACGGAGTCCCCGCTCCCGCCCTCCGGCGGCCGGACGCGGGTGGCCAGGTCGCGTTCGAGGTTGTTGGGCAGCAGGAAGGACTTGCTGACGTGGTGGGCGACCACTCGCCCCCGCTCCCCGTAGGGGACGGGCCGGCCGGTCTCCGGGTCGACCACGCCGAAGGTGACCCAGGGGTCGAGGGTGTCGAAGACGCAGGGCGCGTCGTCGGGCAGGCCCGGCCGCTCCCCCGCGAAGCCGAGGATCATCGTGCTGCCGTAGTTCCCGCTGAGGACGGTGTCGGGGAAGACCTCGGTGCGGTACAGGTGACGGGAGTCGGCGTCCATCTGGGTGCCGCCCCAGCGGATCGCGCGGACCTTGTCGTTGACGAGGTCGACCAGGTCGTCCCGGCGGGCCAGCCGCTCCAGCAGGGGCGGGGTGATGGTCATGACCCCGATGTCCTGGGTGCGCAGTACCTCGGCGGCCTGGTCGATCACGTGCTCGGCGTAGGCGCCCGCCTCGGGTCCCCGGCCCTCGGCGATGGTGCGCTTGACCCAGCGGGGGTCGAGGTCGACACGGAACCCGTACCGGCCGTGGGTCGCGGCGGAGCGCTGGAAGTACTCGCCGACGATGTGCGGGCCGCCGGGCACCAGGCCGAGCCAGTCGGCGCCGCGCGGGAAGCCGTGCGCGTCGAGCGCCTCGTTGCTCCAGTGCAGGGTGCGCTCCAGCCAGTCCCGCAGCAGCACCACGCGCTTGGGGGCGCCGGTGGTGCCGCCGCTCTCGTAGACCCCGATCACGTCGGGGCGGTCACCGTAGCCGCGCGGGACGAGGTCGGCGGCCGGCACGTGCCGCAGTTCGGCGGCGACGTTGGGGAAGCGGGCGAGGTCGGCGTGGGTGCGGATGTCGCGGCGGGGGTCGAAGTCGAAGGCGGTGGCCCGCTTGAGCCAGAACGGCGACCCGGTGTCGGGGTCGAAGTGCCAGGCCATGGCCGCCTGGACGAAGGCGTCCGGGTCGGGGCGGGTGCCGTGCGGCGGTTCGAGGATGCGGTCGGTCTCGGCGATGTCCAGCGTCATGGCGCGTCCCAGGTGTGGTGGTCAGGAGTGGGGTCCGGCGGCGAGGGCCACGGGGTTGCCGTCGGGGTCGGTGACATACGCGATCCGCTCGCCCCACGGCATCTCCACGGGGTCGCGCAGCAACGGGACGCCGGCCCCGGCGAGTTCCTTCAGCAGGGTGTCCAGGTCCTCGACGAGGACGAACATCTCGAACCGGACCCCGGTGCCGGGCGGCCGGTCGTACCGGGTGGCGGGCCAGTCGGTGGAGACCACGGCGAGCTCCGCCGTGCCCCGGGCGAGGGCGATGTACGTGGGCTCGCCCTCGGGCGGGTTCTGCCGCAGCCGGGTGAAGCCGAGCCGCTCGTAGAAGGCGGCGGTCGCCGGGACGTGTTCGGCGAAGACCAGAGGAAAGGCGCGTTCCTGCACGGCGGGTCGGCTCCTGTCGTCGGGGGCGGTCACGGCTGGAGCCGGGTGACGTGCCAGTCGGCGCCGTCGCGCTCGTAGCGCAGCCGGTGGTGCATCCGGTCGGAGCGGGCCGACCAGAACTCCACCTCGTGCGGGACCAGCCGGTAGCCGGTGAACCGGGCGGGGCGGGCCAGGGCGGCGCCGGTGGCGGCGAGGGACTCGGCGGCGGCGCGCAGCGCGTCGGGGTCGGTGAGGGGCTCGCTCTGCTGGGACGCCGCGGACATGGCGTGCAGCGGGACGGGCCGGGCGTGCCAGAGGGCGTCCGCCTCGGCCTCGCCGATGGGGACGGCCGGGCCGCCGATGCTGATCTGCTGAGCGGTCTCGCGCCAGTAGAGCAGCCCGGAGGCCCAGCCGGTCTCCTCGATGTCGCGGCTCTTGCGGCTGGTGCTGTGGGTGGTGAACAGCAGTCCCCGGTCGTCGATGCCGCCGAAGACCACGACGCGGGTGGAGGCGCGGCCGCGCTTGTCGGCCGTGGCCAGGGCGAGCGCCCTGGGCTCGCGCACCCCCTGCTCCACGGCCTGGGCCAGCCACGCCCGCACCAGGCCCAGCGGCTCGGCCGGCGGGTCGTCGTACTCCGGGAAGCCGCGGTCGGTGCGGCCGGTGAGGCTCTCGAACTTGCTGCTGTTCATGCCGTGCCCTCCTTGAGTCGGTCCGGCCTAGACGTAGAGGTTTCCGCGCCCGACGGTCACGCCGTGGCCGCCGACCTGGACGGAGGTGATGTGCTCCCCGGTGCCCTCGGCGGTGGCGAGCATCAGCGAGGGACGGCCCATCTCCACGCCCTGGAGGATCTCCAGCGGCTGCCCGTAGGCGGCGAGGCCGTGCCGGGCGAGGTGGATGGCGAGGGGGCCGGCCGCCGAGCCGGTCGCGGCGTCCTCGACGACGCCGTAGGCCGGGGAGAACATCCGGGTCCGCCAGTGCGAGCCCTCCCCGGCGAAGCAGTTGGCCGCCATGTCGGGGAAGCGGGCGAGGGCGCGGTGGTCCGGGGTGAGCGCGGAGAGCGCGGCGACGCTCTCCAGCCCGACGAAGACGTGCCGGGGCCCGTTGCGGTAAATCTCCACCGGGGCGACGGTCTGGGTGACGCCGAGCGCGTCGAGCAGTTCCCCGGCGTGCTCGTACGGCTCCCAGACGGGATGCGGCTGCCGCATGCGGACGGTCACCGCGCCGTCGTCGTCCCCGAGTTCGACGGGGATGGTGCCCATGGCGGTCTCCAGCCGCAGCCGGTCCCGCCCCCGCACCTCGCCGAGCGCGACCGCCGTTCCGAGCAACGGGTGCCCGGCGAAGGGCAGTTCGTTGACCGGGGTGAAGATGCGGATGCGCGCGTCGCCGCCGTCGCGGGCGGGGTGGACGAAGGTGGTCTCGGAGAGGTTCATCTCCCGCGCGATGCGCTGCATCGTCTCGGCGGACAGGTCGCCGGCGTCCAGGAAGACGGCGACCGGGTTGCCGTACAGCGGCTTGCGGGAGAAGGCGTCCACGACCAGGTACTCGTGCATCAGCGGGGCTCCTGGGTGACCTGGGGAATCGGGAGGGCGGTGGGGTCGGCGAGGGCCTCGACGGCGAAGCCCATGCGGTGGTCCGGGGGGCGGCCGATCAGGTCGGCGGCGCGGTTGGGCGGCAGCGGCTGGCCGGCGGGGCGGTCGGTCTCCCACACCATGACGGCGCCCCAGCGGTTGTGCGCCTGGTCGGCGACCCAGTACTTCACCTTCAGGCCGGGCACCCCGGCCCAGTCGCCGGTCACCCCCTCCGACAGGTGCGCGTTGAGGGTGCGGATGCTCTGGGGCGAGTCGTCCAGGTCCCACCAGGCGATCTCCAGCCTCATCGGGCGAGCACCCCCCGCAGGGCGTCCCCGAGCAACCGGGGCCCGTCGACGGTGAGCACGGACTCGGCGTGGAACTGGAAGGAGGCGAAGTGCGGCCCGCGCAGCGCGTCGACCTCGCCGGTCTCCGGGTCCCGGCTGACCGCGACCTCTCCGGTGCCGGGTACGTGGTGGCGGTCGGCGGGGCTGACGGCGGCGAACGTGTTGTAGTAGCCGACGCGTTCGGGCCGTCCGAAGAGGTCGATGGCGCGCTGCAGCCCCTGGTTGGGTTCGGCCCGCCGGATCAGCGGCAGGCCGAGGCGGCGGCTGAGCACCTGATGGCTGAGGCAGACCGCGAGGAACGGCAGCCGGTCGCCGAGGAGTTGGGCCACGGCCGCGTCAAGGGCGGCGATCTTCGGGTCGGCGGTGTCCTGCGGGTCGCCGGGGCCGGGGCCCATCACGACCGCGTCGAACCCGTCGAGGCGGCCGTGCAGCCGGTCGTAGCGCAGCACCTCGGCGGTGGGACCGAGCGCTTCGAGCTGCTGGACGATCATCGCGGTGAAGGCGTCCTCGGCGTCCACCACCAGGATCTTCCGCCCCTTGAGCTCGGGCACCCGGAGGGCGCCGGGGGGCGTGGTACCGAGCCAGAAGTCGGCGATGTCGGCGTTCCGGCCGCGCAACGCCTCCCGCACCTCGGGCCGGTCCCCGAAGCGCGCCGCCGGCAGCGGGGGCACGTCCGGGCCGGCCGCGCCGCCCAGGGCGTGCAGCAACCCGGCCGCCTTCGCGCGGGTCTCGGCGGCCTCCGCGCGGGGGGAGGAATGGCGTACGAGGGTGGCGCCGACCGCGAGCCGCAGCCTGCCGTCGGCGGCGATGTCGGCGGTGCGGATCAGGATGGCGGAGTCCAGCGAGCGTCCGCCGCCGGGCTCGCGGCTGATCAGCGCGGCGAGGCCGCTGTAGTAGCCGCGCCCCTGGGGCTCGTGGCGCTGGATGACGCGGGCCGCGCTCTCCACCGGGCTGCCGGTGACGGTGGGCGCGAAGAGGGTCTCGCGGAGGATGTCCCGCAGGTCGCGGCGGGTGCGGCCCTCGATGAAGTACTCGGTGTGGGCGAGCCGGGCCATCTCCTTGAGCCGTGGTCCGGTGACCCGGACGCCGGGCTCGCAGATACGGGACATCATCTTCAGTTCCTCGTCCAGCACCATGTACAGCTCGTCGGTCTCCTTGCGGTCCTGGAGGAACGCGGTGAGACCGGCCAGGTCGGCGCCGCCGGGCGGGTAGCGGTAGGTGCCGCTGATCGGGTTCATCACGGCGTGCCCCCGGCGCACCGAGATGTGCCGTTCCGGGGTGGCGCCGACGAAGGAACGCCCGCCGACGTGGATGACGAAGGTCCAGTAGGCGCTGTGCTCGACCGCGGTCAGCCGGCGGAAGACGGCCAGCGCGGTGTGCGGGGTGTAGCCGTCGAGGTCGGCGAGCAGGGTGCGGCGCAGCACGAAGTTGGCGCCCTCGCCGGTGCCGATCTCGTCGGCGACGACCCGCCGGACCTTCTCGGCGTACTCGTCGTCGGACAGGTCGAAGCGGTGGCCGCTCATGCCGACCGGGGTGTCGGGCAACCGCTCCAGCACGTCCGCGAGGGGGAGCTCGGCCTGCTCGGTGACGGTGAGCGCGACCAGGGGCGAGCCGTCGTCGGGGGCGGCGAAGTCCCGTTCGGCGAGCTGGCGGTAGGGCACCAGGACCAGAGTCTCGTGGCCCGGGGTGTCCCTGCCCTCCGGCAGCGGCAGTCCGGCGAGCGTGGCCGGGTGGGAGACCTCGCCCAGCAGGACGTCGACCATGCCGGGGGTGCCGCTCTCCGGCCGGTGCAGCAGGGCGAAGTCCTGGTCGCCGGGCGCGGCGAGCAGGCGGCCCAGGAGGTCGCTGGGCGGGCTCACCGGAACACCTCCGCGCTGGGCAGGACCACCCCGCAGCGCTCGGCCACGTACTCCAGGGCGAGGCGGTGCCGTTCGGCGGAGAAGTCGGCGACGGCGTCGGCGGCGAGGAAGACCTGGATGTCGTTGGTGAACGCCTCGACGGCCGTGGCGAGCACCCCGATGTGGGCGTAGACCCCGCAGAGCACGAGCTGGTCGCGTCCGGCGGCGCGCAGCCGGCGCAGCAGGCCGGAGCGGTGGAAGGCGCTGTAGCGGTACTTGGTGAGCACCCAGTCCCCGGGCTCGGGGGCGAGTTCGGGCACCACCTCGCGGTCCTCGGGCGCGGTGCGCATGCCCGGACCCCAGAAGTCCTTGAGCAGTCCCCGGTCCTCGTCGCTCATGCCGCCCGGCTGCGCGGTGTAGGCCACCGGCACCGCGAGGCTCGCGGCGCGTTTGCGCAACCGGGCGGCGTTGTCGACGAGTTCGGAGCGCAGCGGGTCGGGGACGGAGCGCAGGAAGAAGTGCTGCATGTCGTGGATCAGCAGCGTGGCCCGCTGCGGGTCCGGCGTCCAGTGGGCGGTGTTCGCCGGGAGGCTGTCCGCCGCCGGCAGGGCGTAGGGCGCGATACGGGGTATGCCGACCACCAGTCGGCTCCTTTCGGGGCGGGAGGGCTGAGGGTCTTTCGTTTGGATCAGGCCGGACCCCGCGAGCCCGGCAAGATCCACACGAGAGGCCCTGGGGCCTGCCGGGGCGCGGCGGGGCTCAGCGCAGGGTGTGCGCCCAGCCGGTGACCATGCGCAGCGCCTGTCCGGGGTTGAGCCGCGGGTCGCAGAACGTGGTGTGCCGGTCCCCCACACTGCCGAGCTGGGAGACGTCGGCGGCGCACTCGGTGACGTCGTCCGGGGTGGTCTCCAGGTGCAGGCCGCCGTTGACGCCGCCGCTCTCGGCCAGGGCGGTGCCGAAGCCCTCGATCTCGGCGAGCATCGCGTCCACCAGGCGGGTCTTGTGGCCGGCGGGGCTGGTGATGGTGTTGCCGTGCATGGGGTCGCACAGCCAGATCGCCGGGTGTCCGGCGGCCCGTACGGCCTCCACCAGCGGGGGCAGCCTGCTGGCCACGAAGTCGGTGCCCATGCGGGCGACCAGCACGAGCCGGCCGGCCTCGCGGTGCGGGTCGAGACGGTGGGCCAGGGCGGTGACGTCCTCGGTGGTGGTGCCGGAGCCGATCTTGCAGGCGACCGGGTTCGACACCTCGGCGAGCAGCCGCACATGGGCGCCGTCGGGCCGGCGGGTGCGTTCCCCGATCCACGGCAGGTGCGTGGAGCCCAGGTAGGTGCGGGTGCCGTCCTGGCGCAGCATGGGCAGTTCGTAGTCGAGCAGCAGCGCCTCGTGGCTGGTCCACACCTGTTCGGCGGGCGGCCGGCCGGCGTTGACGTCCGCCAGTTCCCGGACGATCTCCCGGGCGGCCTGGTGGCAGGTGAGGATGCGCTCGGGGTCGGCGCGGCGGCTGACCGGGTCGGCCTCGGGCGCGTTGACCATGTGGCCGCGGAAGACGGGCAGGGTGATGCCGCCGACCTGCTCCACGGGCTTGGAGCGGGGTTTGGCGAACTGTCCGGCGATCCGGCCGACGCGCAGCACGGGCTTGCCGGTGACCGCGCCGGCCGCCTCCGCGAGGTGGTCGAGGAGGTCGGTCTTGCGGCGCACGTGCCGGGTGCTGGACTCGGCGGGGTCCTCGGCGCAGTCCCCCGCCTGGAGCAGCAGGGCCCGCCCGGCGGCGACGTCGGCGAGCAGGTGGCGCAGCCCTTCGGCGGCGTCGGCGGTGACCAGGGGTGGACAGGTGCGGAGGGTGGCGCGCACCCGCTCGACCGGGCGGGCGTCGTCCCACTGGGGCTGCTGCAGGGCGAGTGAGGCGTGGATGTCCTGGAGGGAGGGGCGCACGGCTTCCTCTTGCGGGGTCGGGGCGGGGACCGGGGGCCGGCCGGCCGGCGTCAGGTCGGGATTCCGTCGCGGCGGACCGCGGGGACGTCGATACCGAGGGCCCGGAACTGCTGGCAGGGGTTCATGAACTCGCGCTGCTGCTTGATCTTCCCGTTCTCGAAGGTGAAGGAGTGCAGGAAGTGGTTGCGGTACAGACCGGGCTCGTAGCCGGGGAAGAGGATCTGGCCCTCGCCGTCGCACTCCACCCAGAACCGGTCGGGGTCCTGGGTGTCGAAGATCTCGACGTTGATCCAGGCCCAGTCGGGAAAGCACTTGAGCGACCAGACGGCGTGCTCGCCGAGCCGGTCCCGGCCGCTGATGACGATGGGCTCGCCGGTCTCGGTGGTCCACAGGCCGCCGGTGCCGTCCTCGGTGAACAGCAGGTGCCGCTTGAGGCGGTCCTGGCCGCGGGTGTTCATGTACTGGGCGACGACGGCGCGGTTCTGTTCGCGGATCTCGTACTCGTCGGACATGTCTGGTCTCGCTTTCCGTCACTGGGAGGCGAAGGGCCGCTGCCGCGCCGGGGCGGACGGGCCTGGAGCACATCGGAACGAAGGGGAGTTCGCGGTGGTCGTACGGGGGTGTCAGACCAGCATGCTGATGGCGCGCGGGTCCTGGCCGACCAGGGCGCTGCCGTAGACCTGCTCGGGGACGCCCATGCCGAAGCCGGCGTGCCGGCTGCCGGTGTGGATGTCGCGCCAGAGCCGCTGGAGGGGGTTGGACTCGTCCAGGGCGGAGGAGCCGTAGAGCGTGACGATGTCGTCGACGGCCTGGCGGCACTGCTGGACGACATGGGTGGCGTCCATGCGGGCGCGGGCCCGGGTGAGCAGGTCGGGGTTCTCCCCCGCCCGGGCGTGCGCGTCCACGTTGTCGGCGAGGCGGCGGGCGTGCAGCCGGGCGGTGTCCAGCCGGGTGGCGGCGGCCGCGAGGGCGAGCCGGGCGGTGGGCGACTCGGCCTGGCTGGCGAAGGTGGTGCCGGCCACGCGCCGGGTCCCGGCGTGGTCCAGGGCGTGGCGCAGGGCGGTGTCGGCGCCGCCGAGCAGCGAGCCGATCAGGCCGACCATGAAGACGCCGGTCAGGCTGTTCCGGTAACGGCGGTCGGCCGGCACCAGGCCGTCGCTCTCGCCGTCGATCAGGGGCTTGTAGGGCAGCAGCCGGTGCGCGGGCACGAACACCTTCTCGGCGACGACCGTGTTGCTGCCGGTGCCGCGCATCCCGACGAAGTGCCAGGTGTCGCGGACGGTGATGTCGGCGGCCGGCATCAGCGCGAAGTGCGGCTGGAGTCCGGTGCCGGTGTCGGCGAGCAGCAGTCCGCCGATCCACTCGGCGTGCAGCGAGCCGGAGGCGTAGGGCCATTCACCGCTGACCCGGACCCCGCCGTCCACCGGTTCCACGGTGCGCACGGGGGCACCGAGGATGAGCGCGGTACGGGCGTCGGGGTCGTCGTCCCAGACCTCGGCGCGGGTGCGCTCGGGGAAGAGGGAGACGACGAAGTTTCCGACGTTGAGCACGCCGGCGACCCAGGCCGCGGAGACGCAGCCGCGGCCCAGCTCGGTACAGACCTCCAGCAGGGTGCGTACCGAGGTCTCGTGGCCGCCGTTGCTCTCGGGCACCAGCAGCCGGGTCAGTCCGGCGCCGGTGACGCGGGCCATGACCTCGTCGGGCAGCCGCCGGTCGCGGTCGCTGTCGGCGGCGCGTTTCCAGAGTTCCTCGCGAAGGCCGGCGGCCTGGTTCACCAGCTCCGCGGCACGCGCGTCGAGGTTATTTCCTGAACCGCGCAATTTCTTTTTCCTTCCGGATTTTCGGGACGCAGAGAGCCCCGGTGCGGATGGCGCTCCGGACGATTGGCGGTCCGTTTCCTCCGGCCGCCCCGGCATCGTACGTGGGCCCGTTCGGCGCAGCCACCCCCGTTGAATTCGCCGCGCCGGATACGAAACTTTTCGTTCCGCTTGACCGCCGTCGCCGGGCGCCCGCGGCCGGGAAAAGCGGAATACGCTCTTTCCGTCCACCCGGCCACCAGGGAACGGGCGTTCAACCGTGGAATCTCCTCGGTTGAACGGGCGCCGGAGCGCGTCGGCACGCCTTACGCGGGCGCCGGAGGCTGTGGTAATCCCTTTGGTTCGACAGGGCCGGACGCCGGATCTATTCCTCAGGAGACTGGCATGAGCAATAGCGCCCAGAAGTCCTACGATTACGCGACCGCCGACTTCAACGCCGTATATCGCGGAGGTGAACTGCTGGGTGACGCCGGGATCACCCGGGTCCCCTGGGACATCGGTGAACCGCAGCCCGGTGTGCTTGAATTCGAGCGCCGCGGACGAATTCGCGGCGAGGTGCTGGACGCGGGCTGTGGTCTGGGTGACAACGCCGTGTTCCTGGCCGCCCGCGGCTACCGGGTCACCGCCGTCGACGCCGCCTCCACGGCGATCGAGCGGGCCAGGGAGCGGGCGGCGAAGCAGGAAGGCGCCACGGAGATCGAGTTCGCCGTCGCCGATGCCACCAGCCTGGCCGGATACGAGGGCCGCTTCGACACCGTCCTGGACAGCGCGCTGTTCCACACGCTCGACGCGGACGGGCGCCGCCGGTACGCCGCCGCGCTCGGCCGGGCCGCCCGGCCCGGTGCCTGGCTGGACATGCTGTGCTTCGCGGCGGTCCCCGGCGGGATGCCCGAGCCGCTGTCCGTCTCCGAGGAGACGGTGCGCGAGGTGCTGACCGGGGCCGGCTGGACGGTGACGGAGCTGACCCGGACCGTCTACTGGGGCGTGGCCGAGGCCACCCGCACCTTCCTGGAGAAGACCGGCGTCCAGGTGGAGATCGACGAGGCGGGACGCACCCAGCTGCCGGTCTGGTCCGTCCTGGCCGAGCGCGCCTGACCCGCGCGCCGCCGTACCGCAACGTTCCCCGAAAGAAGGTCTGCCGATGCCGACGACCGTCAAACCCGTGAAGCTGGACCTGGCCCGGCTGGAAGCGATGGCGGAGTCCGACTACTACAACCCGTACACGATCTTCGACTGGCCCGAGTCCCTCGGCACCGACCGGCCGTGGATGAGCGAGGACCTGGTCACGCTCGCCGGCACCGAGGAGTGGGGGAAGCTGACGCGGGAGCAGCAGCTCGCCCTGACCCGGTTCGAGGCGGTGAACTTCTTCAGCCTCAACGTGCACGGCATCCGCGAGCTGCTCAGCGAGGTCGTGCTCCGCATCCACACCAAGACCTACGCCGACGCCTCGGAGTTCCTCCACCACTTCATCGGTGAGGAGAACGAGCACATGTGGTTCTTCGGGACCTTCTGCCTGAAGTACGGCGGGAAGGTGTACCCGGCGGTGCCGCAGGTCGGTCCGGGCCGGATCGAGGGGGTGGGCGACGCGGCGACCGAACTGGTCATCTTCGCCCGCATCCTGATCTTCGAGGAGCTGGTCGACTACTTCAACGCCCGGATGGCGACGGACGATGCGCTGCCGCCCATCGCGCAGGAGATCAACCGCGTCCACCACCAGGACGAGAGCCGCCATGTCGCCTTCGGGCGGCACCTGTTCACCCAGCTGCTGGACCAGGTCAAGGAGAGCCGCCCGGAGGACATCCCGGTGCTGGCCAACTACCTGGAGACGTACCTGGAGTACAGCGTCCGCAGCCTGTACAACCCGGCCGTGTACCGCGACGCCGGGCTCGACCAGCCCCTCGAACTGCGCCGCCGCCTGCTGGAACACCCGGCCCGGCACGCCGCGCACGACGCGATCCTCAACCGCACCCGCAAGTTCCTCGCCCGCAACGGCCTTCAGGTCCAAGGAGCATCGGCATGAGCGACGACAAGCTGACCAAGATCCTCACCTTCATCCACCAGCGCAACCCCGAGGTGGGCGAGCTGAACCTGGACGACGACCTGATCGACCGCCGCGCGGTGGACTCGCTGGCGTTCGTCGAGTTCCTCTACCTGCTGGAGGAGCTGAGCGGGGAGACCATCGACCCCGAGGAGATCGACGTCGAGGACTTCCGCACCCTGCGCGCCATCGACAAGCGTTTCCTGCACGGCGCGGCGGCGCGCTGATGGGCACCGCGACGGGGACGACGGACAACGGCCTCGGCGTCCTCGGCCCGGACGAGCTGCGGCTGCTGCGCGCGTTCGACTCGCTGGTGCTGTCCTGGGCGCACGAGTGGGAGGCGGCGGAGCGGCGCTACCCGTTCCTGCTGCGGCCGGTTGACCTGGAGTCCATCGACTACTACGAGAACTTCCCGCACCTGGGTCTGGCGGCCGTCGCGGCCGATCCGGCCCGGCTCGGGGAGCTGCGCGCCGGTGCCGCGAGCCCGCTGGCGGAGCTGCCGGCCTCCGTTCTCAACGACGCTGCGCTGGCGCTGCCTTCGGCCGCCTGCTACTCGGTCTACTTCGATCTGAAGGACCAGGCCCTTCCGGCGACGGAGAACCGCTTCACCACGGTCGCCACCTGTTTCCGCAACGAGACGCGCTACGAGGGCCTGCGCAGGCTGCTGGGCTTCAGCATGCGCGAGATCGTGTTCGTCGGCTCCCCCGAGGGCGCCACCGAGCACCTGAAGCGGGCCAAGGAGCAGGTGCTGGGGCTCGCCGACCGGCTGGGCCTGAAGATGAGCACCGAGGTCGCCACCGACCCGTTCTTCGACCGCACCGGGTCACGGGCCACGATGCAGCGGCTCTTCCCGGTGAAGGAGGAGTTCGTGGTGGACGGCCTGGCCATCGGGTCGGTGAACTACCACCGCAACTTCTTCGGGGAGCGCTGCGCGATCTCCCTGCCCGACGGCGCGCCCGCCTCCACCAGCTGCCTGGCCTTCGGCCTGGAGCGGTGGGTGCACGCGCTGACCACCCGGTTCGGTGACGCCCGGTCCGCCGCCGAGGCGGTCCTCGAAGCCGTCTGAGCCCCGCCCGCCCTCCGCCGAAAGTGAGCCGATGACCGACACGACCGTCGACGACGCCCTGGAGACCGGCGAGATCCAGGTGAGCGACGACATCCGGATAGCGTACGAGCGACGCGGGTCCGGCCCCGACATCGTCCTCGTCAACAACTTCTTCATGGACCGCAAGTCCTGGCGGTCCTACACCGCGAAGCTGGCCACCACGGCCCGGCTCACCTCATACGACCTGCGCGGCCAGGGCGACTCCAGCCGGCACGCCGGGGAGCCGGTGTGGGAGGACCACATCAGCGACCTGTCGGCCCTGTTCGACGGGCTGGGCCTGGAGAAGGCGATCCTGGTGGGCACGTCGTTCTCGACGCTGATCTGCCGGGACTTCGCCGTGGCCCACCCGGACCGGGTGCAGGGCCTGATCCTGGCGGGGCCGGCGATGAGCCCGCACGGCCCGCAGCGGCTGCGCCGGATCACCAAGTCCTGGCTGAAGACGCTGGAGACGTCCGGACTGGGCGTGCTGTACGAGCAGTTGTACCCGCTCGTCTCCGGTGACCGGGCGGTGGAGGAGGCGGGGCCCATCGGGTTCATGGGCCGCAAGCAGAACTTCCTCGGCATCCACACCGTGGAGTCCCTGCGCGCCGGGCTCGCGGTGTCGGTGAAGGCACCGCTGGACCCGCAGATCATGACCAAGGTGGCGGCCCCGACCCTGCTGTTCGTCGGCGGGGACGACTTCTCGCTGAGCACGGACGCGGTACGGGAGATGGTGGGGCTGTTCCCGGACGCCGTCACCGTCACCGTGCCGGACGGCGGGCATCTGGCCTTCCTGGAGGAGCCCGAGTGGTTCCAGCGGGAGGTGGAGTCGTTCGTCGAGCGGGTCGCCGGGACGGGTGACTGAGACACCGCTTCCGGGGCTCCCGAGCGCATGGCTGCTCGGGAGCCCCGGTCGTGTCCGGCGGGTGGTGCTGGCGAGCGCCGCGGTCGCCCCGCCGGGTACCGGCGCGGCCCAGCACCGGGCCGGCCGGCACGCGGTGGGCGCGGCGCTGCGGCGCGCGGGCAGCCCGGTCACGTCGGTGGGCCGCGCCTACAGCGGGGCGCCGATGAGCCCGGCGGGGTTCCCGGCCTCGGTGACCCACAGCACCGCGCTGGCGGTGGCCGCCGTCGCGCCCGGCGCGCGCGGGGTGGGCGTGGACCTGGAGCCGCGCTGCCCGGACCTCCGGCTGCACCGGTTCCTGCTGGACGAGCGGGAGCGGGCCGAGCTGTGGCCCGGCGCCGATCCCCCGGGCCTGCGGCGGCTGTTCGCCGCGAAGGAGGCCGCCTTCAAGGCGCTCTCGGAGTGCGTGGACGCCCATGGCGGGCTGTTCTGGCGGGTGCGGCTCGGCCTCCGCGACGGGCGCCTGTGGGCGCGGGCCGGGGACCGGTACGCGCTGGTCGGGGAGCTGTCGGCACCGGCGTTCGCGCTGGCCGTGGCGGTCACCGCTGATCCATAACCAAAAGTTCGGTATCCCAGAAAAACTAGGTCTTGGACTTCTGATCGCATCGTCGGGACCATGACTGGGACGGCAGTGCCGCAGCGACCCCCGTCAGCGGCACTGTCGTCCCTCGACGAAAGGAACGGACCGTGCCCGCTCGCCCCGAACCGCTCACCGCGCGCGAGGACCTGAGTGCGGCCGCCCGGCGACTGGCCGAGCACGTCGCCGGCCCGCTGTTCGCCGAGGGCCAGGACGGCTACGACGAGGAACGCGCCCGCTACCAGACCCACCGGCCGCACCGCCCGGCGCTCGTCGTCGGCGCGACCGAGCCCAAGGACGTCCAGCTCGCGGTGGAGTTCGCCGCCGCGCGCGACCTTCCGGTGGGCGTGCAGGCCACCGGGCACGCCCCCGCGCTGCCCGCCCGCACCGGGGTCCTCGTCAGCACCCGCCGGATGACCGAGGTACGCATCGACCCGGCCGCCCGGACCGCCTTCGTGGGCGCGGGCGCGCGGTGGAAGCAGGTCGTCGAGGCGGCCGCGCCGCACGGTCTGGCCCCGCTCAGCGGCAGCGCCCCGGACGTGGGCGTCGTCGGCTACACCCTGGGCGGCGGAATCGGCCTGCTGGCCCGCAGGTTCGGGTACGCCGCCGACCACGTCCGGCGCGTGGAGTGCGTCACCGCCGACGGCCGGCCCCGCGAGGTCACCGCCGACAGCGACCCGGACCTGTTCTGGGCGCTGCGCGGCGGCCGGGACAACTTCGGACTGGTCACCGGCCTCGAGGTGGACCTGATGCCGGTGGCCGGGCTCTACGGCGGGGGCCTGTACTTCGACGGCGCCTCGGCCGAGCGCGTGCTCAACGCCTACCTGCGCTGGACGGAGACGGTCCCCGAGGAGATGACCTCCTCCCTGGCCCTGGTCCCGCTGCCCGACGCGCCGACGCTGCCCCCGCCGCTGCGCGGGCGGTACGTGGTGCACGTCCGGATCGCCTACCTCGGCGACGCGGCCGACGGGGAGCGGCTGGTCGCCCCGCTGCGGGCGCTGGGTCCCCGGCTGGCGGACGCGGTGCGCGAGCTGCCGTACACCGAGTCGGGTTCCATCCACAACGACCCGGTGGCGCCGGCCGCGTACGTGGGGACCAACGCGATGCTCTCGGGGCTGGACGCGGGCGCGGTGCGGACCGTACTGGAGCTGTCCGGCCCGGACGCGCCGATCACCAGCATCGTCGAGGTGCGCCATCTGGGCGGCGCGCTGGCCCGGCCGCCGCGGGTGCCGAACTGCGTCGGCCACCGCTCGGCCGGCTATCTGCTCGCGGTGCTCGACCGGGTCACCGACGACACCGCCGACACCGTCCGCGCCGCGCACACCCGGCTCACCGACGCCCTGTCCCCGCGCACCACGGGCCGCAACCTGAACTTCCTCTACGGCGCCGCCGCCACCCCCGACCAGGTGCGCCGGGCGTACGAACCCGGCGACTACGCGCGCCTGGTCCGGATCAAGGCCGCCCACGACCCCGGGAACCTCTTCCGGCTGAACCACAACATCCCGCCGAACCCCTCCCCCGGCCCGTAGCTGACGGGCCGCGGGCCGACCGCTCAGGACAGCAGAAGGAACGATGATGGAAAAGAAATGGTGGACCCTGTTGGGGGTGTGCGGCGGGACGTTCATGCTCCTGCTGGACACCACCATCGTGTACGTCGTCATGCCCGATGTGCAGCGTGACCTGAACGCCAGCTTCGCCGACCTCCAGTGGGTGATCGACGGCTACGCGCTGGCGCTGGCCTCCTTCCTGCTGACCAGCGGCACGCTGGCCGACCGGTTCGGCCGCAAGCGCCTCTACGCGATCGGCGTGGCCCTGTTCACGGTCGCCTCGCTGCTGTGCGGTGTGGCCCAGTCGCCGCTGATGCTGATCATGTCCCGGGTGCTCCAGGGCGTGGGCGGCTCGGTCATGTTCGCCACCGGTCTGGCGCTGCTCGCGGGCAGCTTCCAGGGCAAGGAACGCGGCATGGCGTTCGGCGTGTGGGGCATGGTCACCGGCCTCGCCTCCGCCATCGGCCCGGTGGCCGGCGGCCTGATCTCCAGCGGCATCAGCTGGCGGGGCATCTTCCTGGTCAACGTGCCGATCGGTGTGATCGTGGCGCTGATCATCGCGCTGCGCGTGGACGAGTCGAAGTCGCCGTTCGCCCGCAAGCTGGACTGGCCCGGCTTCGTCCTGCTCACCGGCGGCCTCGCCACCCTGGTCTACGGTCTGATCCGCGCCGGCGAGACCGAGTGGAGCGACGGCCGGGCGGTGACCGGTCTGGTGGCGGGCGCGGCGCTGCTGCTCGCCTTCCTGCTGGTGGAGGCGAAGTCCGAGCAGCCGATGTTCGACCTGAGGCTGTTCCGCATCCCCACCTTCGTCGGCGGCTCCATCGCCGCGTTCGCCATGAACGGCTCGCTGTTCGCGATGTTCCTGTTCCTGGCGATCTACTTCCAGGAGGCGCTGGGCTACTCCTCGCTGGAGACGGGCCTGCGCCTGCTCACCGCCTCGCTGTCGATGCTGGTCGCCTCCCTGGTCGCCGGGCGGCTCAGCGCCAAGGTGCAGCCCCGCTACATGATCGGCGTCGGGCTGCTGCTGGTCGGTGCCGCCCTGCTGCTGATGAGCGGGATCACCGCGTCCAGCGGCTGGGAGCACTTCATCCCCGGTCTGGTGCTGGGCGGTGTCGGCGCCGGTCTGGTGAACCCGCCGCTGGCCTCCACGGCCGTGGGCGTCGTGGACTTCTCCCGGTCCGGCATGGCGTCGGGTGTGAACGGCACCTTCCGTCAGCTCGGTGTGAGCGCGGGTGTCGCGGTGCTCGGCTCGACCTTCGCCGGTGTCATCAGCGACCGCTTCCGCGACGGACTGCGTGGGGTGCCCGAACTGGCGGGCCGCAGCGACCAGCTGGCCGCGCTGACGCGGGGCGGCGAGACCGGTGAGGCGGTGCGGCTGGTGCCGGAGCAGTACGGGGAGAAGGTGCAGCAGATCGCCACGACCGGGTTCGTGGACGGCCTCAACACCCTGCTCGCCGTGTCGGCCGGCCTGGCCCTGCTCGGTGGTGTGCTGGCCCTGGTGCTGATCCGGCCCGCCGACTTCCAGGCGGCCCAGCAGCCGAAGCCCGCGACGAACGACGCTCCCGGTCAGTCCCCGGTGGCGGCGGAGAGCTGAGTCCGGTCAACGGAAAGCGGGCCCGTCGGTCGCCGACGGGCCCGCTCTTCGTGCTGTCGGGTCACGCGCCGCTCATCGAGGCGACCTGCGTCGCAGCCGGCTCGCCGAAGGACTGCCGGCAGTGCAGCAGCAGTTCGCGCAGCGCGGGGCTCTTGGTGGGCGCGGAGATCAGGGCGAGTACCGCGGGGACGTCGGCGTCGGTGATGGCGACGGTCTTGAGCCCCTTCTGATGGCCGGTCATCGACTCGGAGAGCACCGCGACCCCGAGGCCCCGCTCGGCCAGCTGCATCACCGCGCCGGGCGCGCTCGCCTGCAGCGCGATGGTCGGGGTGAGGCCCAGCGCGGCGGAAGCCTGGTCCAGCGTCGCCCGGATTCCGGTCCCCTCGGGCAGGCAGACGAGCGGGAAGGCGCTCAGTTCGGCGAGGGTGACCCCGTCCTTTTCGGCCAGCGGGTGCTCGTGCGGCACGGCGGCGACGATCGGCTCGCTGATCACCTGCCAGCCGTCCAGGTCGTCCGGCGCGCGATGGGCGGCGCCGATCAGCGCCAGGTCGACGGTGCCCTCCCGGACGTACTCGACCAGCTTGGCCGAATCGTCCTCGAGCAGGCTGATCTCGACGCCGGGGTGGGCCAGATGGAAGCCGGACAGCGCGTCGAACAGCGGCTGGACGGTGCAGGCGGTGACCATGCCGACGACCAGCTTGCCCCGGACCAGGCCGTTCATCTCGTCCACGGCCTGCCGCAGCGAGTCCATCGAGGACAGCACGGACTTGGCGTGCGCCAGCACCACCTCGCCGACCGCCGTGAGCTGCACACTGCGGCCGGAGCGGTCGATCAGGGTGGCCCCCAGGTCGTTCTCCAGCTGGCGGATCTGGGCGCTGATCCCAGGCTGGCTGATATGCACCAGCTCCGCGGCCCTGGTGAAATTGGCTTCCTGTGCCACGGCGATGAAGTACCTGAGCTGCCTGATCTCCATAACTCCAAATTATAACGCCGATCCGGATGATTGATTGGACTTGTTCTCGGCCAATGACGGAAAATTGCCACGTTGGTACCCGGACCGCAGGAAAGGATGATTGTGTCCGAGAACGAGAAGGCCCTGAAGCCGGAAGACCTCACCCGTCTCTTCGTGGAGCGCGCCAACGCGGGTGACGCCGCCGGCCTCGCCGCGCTGTACGACGAGGAGGCCGTGATGGCCTACCCGCCCGGCAGCACCACGGTGGGCCGGGAGGCGATCCGCCAGCTCTGGGAGAAGGTGCTGTCCAACGGGCCGCGCTTCGAGCCCGAGGAGCCCCTGCCCACGCTGGTGTTCGGTGACATCGCGCTCACCTCGACGCCGCCCAGGGACGGTTCGGGCGCCCGCGCGCAGGTGGTCAGGCGCCAGGCGGACGGCAGCTGGCTGCGCATCATCGACCAGCCGGAGTTCCGCCCGCCGACGAGCTGACGGCCTGTCGCTTTCTGGCCATCCTCGCCTGGGCGCCACCGGCCACCACACGGCTGGCGCCCGGTGCGCGACGCGGGACGCCCGGCCGAAAAACCTGTTGTCTCCACGAGGCACCGGTTCCGGTCCGGACGATTTCTCTCATCGCGCGTTGACGATTCACCGGCACCGGATATGGTGCACGGCAGCAGGTCCAGAGCCAAACGGGGGAGGCTCTTCACAGTGATACGCGATTCCTGGCGCCGCTTTTCGGCGCGGCGGCCTCTTTTCCGGAGCCGCCCCTTCCAGCCCGGCCCACTCGGTCCACGCCGCCCCTTGAGCGCGGCGCACCACCGGAGGCCGGGCTCTCGTGTATCCCCGGTCTGTTGTTACGGCCGGGTATTCGCGCACGGTCGCTGACCGCCCCGACACACCACCGCCGGTTTCTCCCGGCACCCTCAGGGGTGTCCCGAACCGGTCGACCGGTCTGTGGCCACGCGCGTCAATCTCGCATCTTTATGCCCCCGTACGGACATATGAACAGGAGATTGAGAATGGCTGTGACGGAAACCAGAGGAATTCACCTCGCCGCCCCGGTGATCTGCGAGTCGGCGGAAATGTGGCACGCGCAGGCGGACAGCCTGCCGGTGACCCGCGCGCCCATCGAGTCGTTGTCGACCGACGACTCCCCCCGTATATCCGGGGAGAACGAGGAACACGTCCGGCACCTGGCGCAGTGCGTCTCGCCGCTGCCGCCGATCATCGTGCACCGCGCCACGCTCCGCGTCATCGACGGCGTCCACCGGCTGCGGGCCGCCCGGCTCAACGGGCAGACCCACATCGACGTGCAGTACTTCGACGGCACCGCCAAGGACGCGTTCCTGCTGGCGGTGGAGCGCAACGCCCACCACGGGCTGCCGCTGACCCGCGCCGACCGCAACGCGGCCGCGCTGCGCATCATCCGCTCGCACCCGGACTGGTCGGACCGGATGATCGCGTCCGCCACCGGACTGTCGCCGAAGACGGTGGGCTCGATCCGGCGTCGTTCGGGTGACGCAATTCCTCAGTTGAACGCCCGGATCGGCCGGGACGGCCGGTCGCGCCCGGTGGACAACTCCGAGCGGCGCCGGCTGGCGGGGGAATACGCGCGTAGCCATCCGCAGGCCACGCTGCGGGAGATCGCCCGGGAGAGCGGGCTGTCCCTGGCGACCGCACGCGACGTGCGCGAGCGCGTGCAGAAGGGCGCGAGTCCGACCCTCGGCGGGCGGCCGTCCGGCGGCCCGGTGCACAGGCCGGCCGTCCCTGCGCCCGCCTCACGCGGATCGGAGCAGGGCGGTGTGACCGCCTTCGCGCTGGCCGAGACCCTGCTGCTGCTCAGGCGGGACCCGTCGATACGGCTCACCGAGCACGGCCGGTTCCTGCTGCGGCTGCTGGACACCCACGCGCTGGCGAACCGGCGCTGGGAGGAACTGGTGGACCGGATTCCGCCGCACTGCGCGGCCAAGGTCGCGGCCGCGGCCCGGGAATGCGCGGCCTCGTGGCGGGACGCGGCCCAGCAGTTGGAGGAGCGGGCGCGTGCGGTCGACGGCCGGGGAGCGGTGAACACCATCGCCTGAATGCAGCGATTCTCCCTATGCTCTCCGCATGACAATTCTGGTGACCGGGGCCACCGGCAAGACGGGCCGCCATGTATTGCGGGAACTGCTGGCAGCGGGCGAAGAAGTGCGCGTCTTGACCCGTGACCCGGAAAACGCGAGAGTTCCGTCCGGGACGCATGTCGTACGCGGCGATCTGAGCGACCCGGAAAGCCTTTATCCGGCGCTCGACGGGGTGTCCTCGGTATTCCTCTTCCCGGTTCTCGACGCCATTCCGGCATTCGCGGCGATGGCGAAACGCGCGGGCGTGGAGAAGGTGGTGCTGTTCACCGGGGCCTGGGCCGCGGGACACACGGCGCGGGACCGGTCCTCCTGGGTCTACCCGAGGTACCGGGCGGCCGAGGCGGCGCTCGCGGAGAACGGGCCGGAGCGGTGGACGGTGCTCCGGCCGGCGCCCTTCGCCACCAACGCGCTGTGGTGGGCGCCGGGCGCGCGGGCGGACGGGGTGGTACGGCTGCCCCATCCGGACGCCGTGTGCCCGGTGGTGCACGAGGCCGACCTCGCGGCGGCGGCCGTGGCCGCGCTGCGGACGGACGGCCACCACGGGCGCTGGTACACGGTCACCGGGCCCGCGCCCGTCTCCCAGGCGGAGCAGGTCGCCGCGATCGCGGAGGCGAGCGGGCGGCCGCTGCGGGTGGCCCGGACCGACCCGGAGGTCTGGCGGTCCGAGGCGGAGCGCTTCCTGCGGCCGGGGATCGTCGCCGACCTGCTGAACGAGTGGTCCCAGACCGAGGCCGACCCGGCCACCGCCCTGCCGGTCACCTCGGCCGTGGAGGACCTCACCGGCCGGCCCGCGCGCACCTTCGACCGCTGGGCCGCGGACCACGCCGGCGACTTCCGCTGATTCCGCCGGTCCCGGACCGGCCCCGAAAGGACGTCATGGAGTACACCCAGCTCGGCCGCAGCGGTCTGCGCGTCTCCCGGCTCTGCCTCGGCACCATGAACTTCGGGGTGCACACCGAGGAGGCCGAGGCGCACCGCATCCTGGACGCCGCCCTGGACGCGGGCGTCAACTTCGTCGACACCGCCGACCTGTACGGCTGGCCCGAGCACCCCGGCCTGACCGAGACGGTGATCGGCAACTGGCTCGCGCTGGGCGGGGGGCGCCGCGAGCGGACGGTGCTGGCCACCAAGGTGTACTCGGACATGGGCGACTGGCCCAACGAGGGCGGGCTGTCCGCGCTGCACATCCGCCGGGCGGTCGAGGCCAGCCTGCGACGGCTGCGCACCGACCACATCGACCTGTACCAGATGCACCACGTCGACCGGTCAACCCCGTGGGACGAGATCTGGCAGGCCATGGACGTCCTGGTGGGTCAGGGCAAGATCGTCTACGTCGGCTCCAGCAACTTCGCGGGGTGGCACCTGGCGGAGGCCCAGGAGAGCGCGCGTGCCCGGCAGCTGCCCGGCCTGGTGAGCGAGCAGTCCCACTACAACCTCCTGGAACGCACCGTCGAGCTGGAGGTGATCCCGGCCGCCCGGCGCTACGGCATCGGCCTGCTCCCCTGGTCCCCGCTGCACAGCGGCCTCCTCGCCGGGGTGCTCCGCGACGAACGCCGGGGCGTGCGGCGCACGGCCGGGCGGGCTGCCGCCGCGCTGGCCGGCAGGCGCCCGCAGATCCAGGAGTACGAGGACTTCGCCGCCGAGCTGGGCCAGGAGCCGGGGCACGTCGCGCTGGCCTGGCTGCTCGCCAAGCCGGCCGTCACCGCGCCCGTCGTCGGCCCGCGCACCGTGGCCCAGTTGCACAGTGCCCTCGCCGCGCTGGACGTCGGGCTGGAGCCGAAGGCGCTGGCCCGGCTCGACGAGATCTTCCCCGGTCACCGGCCCGCGCCCGAGGCGTACGCCTGGTGACACCCGGCCGGGCACCCGGCCCGGCCACCCCGCACCGTCAGCAGCCGCTGCAACCCGAGGAGTGTCATGCCCCGCCGTCTGTTCACTTCGGAGTCCGTCACCGAGGGCCATCCCGACAAGATGGCCGACCGGATCAGCGACACGGTCCTCGACGCGCTGCTGGCGCGTGACCCGCGCTCACGCGTCGCCGTGGAGACCCTGATCACCACCGGCCAGGTGCACGTGGCCGGCGAGGTCACCACGCGGGCCTGGGCCGACGTGCCCGCCCTGGTCCGCGAGGCCGTGCTCGACATCGGCTACGACGCCTCCGCGAAGGGGTTCGACGGTGCCTCCTGCGGGGTGTCCGTCTCCATCGGGGCCCAGTCCCCCGACATCGCGCGCGGTGTCGACGCGGACGGCGATGACCTGCTGGCCGCCCAGGGCGCCGGGGACCAGGGCCTGATGTTCGGCTACGCGACCGACGAGACCCCGGAGTTGATGCCGCTCCCGATCCGGCTGGCGCACCGGCTGGCCCAGCGGCTCACCGAGGTGCGCCGCTCCGGGAACATGCCGTATCTCAGGCCCGACGGGAAGACCCAGGTCACCGTGGAGTACGACGGGGACCGGGCGGTCCGGCTGGACACGGTCGTCGTCTCCGCGCAGCACGCGGCGGACGTCTCGCTGGAGGACCTGCTGGTGCCCGAGGTGCGCCGGAACGTGGTCGAGGTGGAGCTGGCGCGGCTGGCCGGGGAGGGCATCGAACTCGACACCGAGGGCTGCCGGTTGCTGGTGAATCCCACCGGGCGCTTCCACATCGGCGGCCCGATGGGCGACGCGGGGCTGACCGGCCGGAAGATCATCATCGACACCTACGGCGGGATGGCCCGCCACGGTGGCGGCGCCTTCTCGGGCAAGGACCCGTCCAAGGTGGACCGCAGTGCCGCGTACGCGATGCGCTGGGTGGCGAAGAACGTCGTGGCCGCCGGTCTCGCCGCGCGCTGCGAGGTGCAGGTCGCGTACGCGATCGGACGGGCCGAGCCGGTGGGGCTGTTCATCGAGACCTTCGGCACCCACCGGGTCGGCGTCGACGCGATCGGCAAGGCCGTCGACGAGGTCTTCGACCTGCGCCCGGCGGCCATCATCCGCGATCTCGACCTGCTGCGGCCGATCTACGCCCGGACGGCGGCGTACGGCCACTTCGGCCGCGAGCTGCCCGAGTTCACCTGGGAGCGGACGGACCGGGCGGAGGCGCTCCGCGCGGTGGCCGGGCTGTGACCACGGGTGCGCCCCGCCCTGGGTCCGGGCGGGGCGCACCTTTCCGTGCCCGCGCTCAGGCCGGCAGCGTGCGGGCGATCTCCGTGAGGGCGGCCTCGGCCCGCTGGTGCAGGCCGCCGCCGAAGGTGACCCGGGCGGCACCCAGCCGGCCCAGCTCCGCCGGAGCCGGTCCATTCGGCAGGTACAGGGCGTTCAGCGGGGCAGGGACGCCCTTGGCGAGCTCGGGCAGCAGATCGGCCGGGGCCAGGATCGGATAGACCACGTCCGCCCCCGCCTCGGCGTACAGGCGGCCCCGGCCGATCGCCTCCTCCGCGTCGCCGGCGCCGTGCAGGAAAGTGTCCACGCGGGCGTTGAGGACCACCCGGCCCCCGGCCGCCGTGACGAACTCCCCCAGCCAGTCGGCATGTTCGGCGGCGTTCTTGATTTTGCCGGAGGCATGGTCGGTGTCCTCCAGATTGCACCCGACCGCGCCCACGCCGAGCAGCCGCTCCACGATCCGGGCCGGTGTGAGTCCGTAGCCGTCCTCGATGTCGACGGTCACCGGGACGTCGACGGCGCGGATGATCCGCGCGAGCGCCTCGAACACCTCGTCCGCCGGGGCGGCTCCCCCGTCGGCGTACCCGAGCACAGCGGCCACCGCGGCACTGGAGGTGGCCAGCACCCGGTGCCCGGCATCCGCGAACACCCGGGCGCTCACCGCGTCCCAGACGTTGGGGATCACCAGCGGATCACCGGGTTCCGGCCTCCGGTGCAGCTCACGGAACTCCTCGGTCCGACTACGGCTGGGCACAGGTCGCCTCCTGGGGACGGTCGGGCACGGACGAGACGCGGCCAGCGTAGGCAACGCGGGCCGCGTCCGTCCTGTGCCACCCTCAGCGTTTCAGCGCCCGGTCCACCAACGCTCCCGCCGCCCCCGTGTAGTGAGCCGGGTCGAGCAGTCCGGTCAGCTCCGCGCCCTCCAGCACGCCCGCCAACTCCGGTAGTGCCGAGAGGACTTCGCCCAGGGGTACCCCCTCGTTCGCCGCCCGCCCCGACGCCTCGCTCAGCAGCCGCCGCGCCTCCGCCTTGCCCAGGCGGGGGGCCAGGACGGCGGCCAGGCGCTCCGAGACGACCTGGCCACCGGTCAGGGCCAGGTTGGCGCTCATGCGGTCGGGGTGGACCGTGAGCCCCCGGGCGAGGTCGAGGGCGGTGTGCGCGGCGCCGCCGGTCAGCCGGAGGGACTCGCGCAGGAGGGTCCACTCGGCGTGCCAGGCGCCGGCGGACCGCTCGTCCTCGGTGGTGAGGCACTGGGTCAAGCCGGCCGCCAGCACCGGTACTTGAAGGGCCGCCGAGCGGATCAGCGTGGCGAGGACCGGGTTGCGCTTGTGCGGCATGGCGGAGGAGGCGCCCCGGCCCGCCGGGGCCGGCTCGGCCGCCTCGCCGACCTCGGTGCGGGCCAGTACCTGGACATCGATCGCGATCTTGCCCAGCGCCGCCGCCGTGTGGGCGAGCGCGGCGCCGAGATCGGCGACCGGGGTGCGCAGCGCGTGCCAGGGCAGGACGGGCCGGGCGAGGCCGGTCTCGTCGGCGTAGGCGGCCGTGAGGGCGTCCAGGTAGCCGCCGGAGTCGTCCTCGCCGGCGGCTCCGTCGAGCCGGGCGTACTCCAGGTATCCGGCGAGGGTGCCCGCCGCGCCGCCGAGCGCGACCGGCAGGCCGTGGTCCAGGACGCGGCCGAGCCGGTCGGCGGAGTCCAGTACCAGGGACCGCCAGCCCGCCGCCTTGAGCCCGAAGGTGGTGGGCACGGCGTGCAGGGCGAGGGTGCGCCCGGCCATCACGGTGTCCCGGTGCTCCCCGGCGAGCCGGGCCAGCTCCTCGGCGGCGGCGCGCAGGTCGTCGACGGTGAGGCGCAGCGCGCGGGCGGCCACCAGCATGGTGCCGGTGTCGAGGATGTCCTGGCTGGTGGAGCCCCGGTGGACGTACTCCGCGGCGGCCGGGTCGACGGCCGCCACCACGGCGGTGAAGGCGCGGACCAGCCCGACCACGGGGTTGGCGGTCTCGCGGGCCGCGAGGGCGAGCGCGCGGGCGTCCAGCCGCCGCGCGTCGGCGGCCTCGGTGATGACCGCGGCGGCCGAGGCGGGTACGGCACCGAGCCGGGCCTGGGCCCGGGCCAGCGCGGCCTCGGCGTCGAGCATGGCCTGGAGCCACGCCAGATCCCCGGTCGCCTCCTCCACGGGCACCCCGGCCCGCACCGGGGACAGGAGTCCGAAGTCGAGTCCGGCGCTCATGCCGTCACCTCCGCCGGTCCGAGGGTCCTCGGCGCGGACACCGGGGCGGGCAGGGACAGTACGGCGTGCGCGATGGCGTCGGAGTCCTCCAGCGTCACGGAGCCCACGCCGGGCCGGATGCCCGCCGCGGTGACCCAGTGCACGGCCTCGGTGGGTACGCCGTAGGCGAAGCGCCGGGGGTGGGCGCGTCCGGCGGCGTCGACGAGCCGGTAGGGGCGCGGCGACACGTCGAGCCCGCCGGTCTCGTAGACCCCGCCGTGCCCGGTGGGCATGCGGTGCGGGCGGCACTGGCCGGTGCTCAGCAGGTGGCGCAGCAGCGGGTCGGCGGTGTGCCGCAGGTCGGGCTCGGGCAGCCGGGCCTCGATGAGCGCGGCGAAGGGCGGGGCGACGTCCGCTCCGCCGAGGGTGCGGGCGACGAAGGCGGGGCCGTCCGCCACGGTGTCCACGAGCAGGCCGGGCGGCAGGATCTCCACGATCCCGGCCTCGATGAGCGCGGTGAGTTCCTCGATGCGGGAGGCGGGCGGGCCGATGGAGAGGAAGGCGTTGAGCGGGGTGTACCAGGCGTGCAGCTGATCGCGGTAGGAGGCGCCGTCGATACCGTCGTGGTCCACCACGAGGCGGATCTCGTTGCGCAGGTCGCGCAGCACGTCCAGGGCCGCCTTCAGCGGGCCGGTGACGTTCCCCGCGCGGGCGTCGGCCACGTCCTGGCGCAGATGCCCGAGCAGCCAGGCCCGGTAGTCGGCGACGGAGGTGAACTCCCGGTCCCCGTACGGCCGGGCGATGCGCGCCCAGTCCCAGCGGTCGGCCGCGCCGATGCCCGCCGCGTCGAGGAACGCGTCCTCCTCGCTCTCCGGGACGTGCGGGTAGGCGTCCTCGAAGGCGGTGGCGTCCTGGCCGCGCGCGGTGAGCAGGGCCGCGTAGTAGACGCCCTGGACCTCGCGGACGATCAGCGGCCACAGGTCGGCCCGGAAGCTCAACCGCTCGCCGCGCCGGGCGCGTTCGCGCAGGGAGGCGACCCTGTCCTGGTCCAGCAGCCGGGGCTCGTGGCGCCCGTGGGCACCCTTCTGATTCTCGCCGCGCGCGTGGTACGGCACCCCGCGCCGGGAGCCCGCGAACATGCGGGGTTCCTCGCCGGAGGCCCGGTACACCAGGCGGTCGCCGACCCGCGCGAAGGAGCCGCCCCGGCCGAGCGTGAACAGGGCGAGGTAGTCGAAGAAGTTGAGGCCGAGCCCGCGGAGCAGCACCGGCTGTCCGGCGCCGATGCCGGAGAGGTCGTGGTCGGCGGGGTTGGCGGGTGGCAGATAGGTCAGTCCGTGCGTGGCGGCGAAGTCCGCGAACCGCCGTTCCTCGTCGCCGGGCCGGTTCGGGAGGTGGCCGAGGGCGAGGACGACGGCGTCGAGCCCGGTCAGTTCGGTGCCGTCGGCCAGGCGCACGCTCTGCGGGCCGTGCGGCGCGGGACCCGTGTCGTCCAGGGCGACGGCCCGCGAGGCGTGCACCCGGACGGTGATGTGGGCCGGGGCGCCGGCGATCAGACGCCCGAAGACCCAGCGCAGGTAGTGGCCGTAGAAGGCGCGCGTGGGGTAGGAGTCGGGGCCGAGGGCGCGGGCCTCGGCCGCGATCGACTCGTCGGCGGTACCGGTGTCCGCCAGGCGGCGCGCCCACTCGTACAGACTGGGGCCGTCCTCGACCGGGCCGACGATGTTGACGCTGTTGTCGGTGAACAGGGTGACCTGGGAGGCCACCGTGTTCATCAGCAGGTGCGGGGACTGCCGGGTGCGCCAGACCCGGCCCGGCCCCGGCGGCGAGGGGTCGACGAGGTGCACGGTGAGCCGGTCGCGCGAGGGCGACTTGCGTTCCTGGGCGAGCAGTCGCTCCAGGACGGACAGGCCGCGGGGGCCCGCTCCGACGACGCATATCTCCGAGGGTGTGCTGATCAAGGGTCACTCTCCGCTGGACTGTGGAGTGGGCGTGGCCGGTCCGGGTACCGGACGGGGACCGGGGCGGTGGGGAGCGGCGGCCGGGGTGAGCCGGATGGAGACCTCCACTCCGGGGCCGACCGGCAGGGGCATGGACAGGTAGTCCTCGCCGTCGCGCACCCGGTCGAGGTAGGGGCCGGTGGGGGCGGAGCCCAGGGCGAGCACGATGGTGCCGGGACGCATCCGCTCCTCCAGCGCGGTGAGCGCGGGCAGGGTCAGGTCCGGCCGGCAGTCGAGCAGGGCGAGGTCGACCGGGACGGGGGCGCGGCCGAGGTCGTGCAGTCCGGTGTGGCGGACCTCCGCCCAGGGGGCCAGTCCGGCGGCCGTGAGCCGGGCGCGGGTGTCGGCGGCCCGGTGGGCGTCGGGCACGTGGCCGACGATGTGCCCGGCGCCGTTGGCGCGTGCCCCGGCGGCGAGTTGGTCGAGGGAGCCGTCGGCGGTGCCGTCGAAGGCCACCACGCAGTCCGCGCGCAGGGAACGGACCAGGGAGTACAGCAGGCGGCCGATCTCGGGGGTCAGCGGTTCCCCGGCGGGCCGGGCGCGGTCCGGACGGACGAGGTGGACGAACCCGTCGGCGTCGATGGCGGCCCGCACCCCGGTGTGCAGCCAGCCGTCGGCCGGGGCGTCGGCGCTCAGGGAGACGGCCAGCCCGGCTCCCTTGACGAGCAGTTCGCCGTCGGGCCCGATCTCGGCGTGGACGTGGGACAGAGGCCGGCCGACGGTGCCGGACCTGCGGGCGGCCGGGGTGTTCCAGCTCACCGCACCGGTGTTGCCGGCCAGCCCGTACCCGGCATACACCGGCAGCCCGAGGCCCTCGCACTCGCGGAGCAGCGGATGGGGCACCTCCGTGCCGCACCACAGCAGCGGCACCCCGGGCGTGCCGAACAGGGCGGCCGGTACGGGTCTGCCCTCGCGGCGCGCGATGCGGGCCGCGCCTATCAGCGCCGTCGCGGCGGGCGGGGTGACGGCCAGCGCGGTGGGGCGGGCGGTCGCCGTCCAGTCCGGCAGGGCGGTGGCGGGGATGTCCCGCGGGGGTAACAGCAGGCAGCCGCCGTCGGCGATGGCCATCGGGGTGGCGGCCACCTGGTGGGCGAGGGCGCCCAGCGGGACGGTGACCGCGCAGCGGGCGAAGGCCCCTTGCGGTAACTCGGCCCGTAAGGAGTCGAGATGGGCGGCGACGCCGTGGGCGCGGATGCCGAACCGGCCGGCCGAGCCCGTTGAGGCGGGGAGGATCTTGCAGATCCAGTCCCGGTCGTCCTCGGGGACGCGGTAGGGACCGGACGCCGAGTCGCTGAGCGCGCCGAGGTCGACCGGGACGACCGGGCAGCCCTCGGGCAGCACGTCCCGGCCCGCCCAGCCGGCCAGCAGCGCCATGCCGCGGGTGTCGACGAGGACGGCGGACACGTCCGCCAGCAGGGCGGCAGCGGTGCGGGCGGAGGCGCCGGGCGGTACGGGGCAACCGGTCAGCCGCCGTGCCAGCAGGGTGAGTTCGGCGACGACGGCCTCGGCGGTGTCGCCGCAGAGGATGCCGACCCTGTGCGGGGGACCGAGGTCCAGGCGGTCCCCCAGGGCGCGGGCGGCACGTGTGATCTCGCGGTAGGAGTGGACGACGGCGGTGCCGTCCTCGGCCGTCGCCTCCACCAGTGGGCGGTCGCCGTCCTCGGCGTGTTCGCGCAGGACGGTCTCAACGGCCCTCACGCTCGGTTTCCTCCTGTCGGGCGCGCCGCCGGGCGCGGTGGTGTCGTCCGCCGCTCAGACGGTGGCGCACTACCGGCTGCAACGGTTCCAGCCGACGTCGTCGGACCCGAGCGACTGAACACCGGCGATTATGCCGTACATGGCTCCCCCTCTTCGACAAGGGCATCGGAAATCACGGTCAGGAAAATACGCGAGCGTCGGTGGGTTCGCGGTTTGATCCTCCGACAGAACAACCGTCACCCTTCGGTGAACGAACACAGAAGACCTAACATGCTTCGGGTCGGCGCAGTGCCGTGAAACGAAGGATGGAAATGGAAACAGCTCAGCGTAAATCGGGCACGGAAATGACCGGGACACCCCTGGACGAGCACGGGCCCGGACCGCTCCAGGAGGCGATAGCCGCCTGCTCCGCCGGCCTCACCGAGGAGGTCCCCGATTACCGCACCACCATGCGCAACGTCGCCGAAGCCCTGAGTGGCCTTTCCCGTGCCGTCGCCGAGCAGGCCGACTGGGCACCCCCGGAGCCGCGAAGCGCCTCCGGCACCCGTCCGGTCACCCGGGAAACCGGCAGTGTGAACTCCGCTTTCCAGTACCTGAACGGCCTTCCGGACATCAACCGGGCCATTCAGAATGAGCTGGCGGGGGCCCGCGAGGAGATCCTCACCGCCCAGCCGGACGGCTCGCGCCCGCCCTCGGTGCTGCGCGACGCGCTCGCCTCGGTACGCCGGCAGCTCGCCGCCGGGGTGGCCATGCGGACGCTCTACCAGCACAGTACGCGGTTCGACGAGCCGACCAAGCACTACGTCAAGGTGGTGACCGAGTTCGGTGTCCAGGTGCGCACACTGCCGGAGTTCTTCGAGCGGCTCATCATCATCGACCGGTCGGCCGCGTTCATCCCGGGCAGCCGGGACCGGCAGACCGCGGTGCTGGTCCGGGAGCCGGCCGTGGTCGGTTTCCTCATGGACGTGTTCACCCGGCAGTGGGACCGCGCCGAACCGTTTCCCTTCGTCCCGGTGCGCGCCGCGGAGGCCGCCGGAGAAGTGATCCCGGACATGCGGGAATCGATCCGGAAACTCTTGATCGAGGGCCGTTCGGACAAGGAGATTGCCCGGCGTCTGGGATTGAGCCTGCGTTCACTGCAAAGTCATGTGGCACGCCTGAAAGAGGATTACGGCGCGCAGCACCGGCTGCAGCTCGGATATCTCATGGCATTGAGCGATCATTACCCGTCCGGGCAGGGTTCCGGTAATTCCCCGCGCCCACGAGCGACTCCAGGAGAAACGCGTCCATGACCCGACACGCGCTGGCCGCGAACGAGAATCCCTATCCTCCGCTGCCCTCGGTGCGGACCGTGCTCGCCGAGGCGGCCGGCGGTCTCAACCGCTATCCCGACCGCGCGGTGACCGAGCTGGCCGACGCCCTCGCCGCCCGCCACGGAGTGCCGCGCTCGCACATAGTGACCGGCGCCGGTTCGGTGGGCGTCACCCATCATCTGCTGCACGCCGTGGTCCGTGACGGCGACGAAGTGCTGTACGCCTGGCCGTCGTTCGAGGCGTATCCGCACCTCACCGACATCTGCCGGGGCACCTCGGTCCGGGTGCCGTTGCGCGAGGAGCGGCACGACCTGGCGGCGATGGCCGACGCGATCACCCCGCGCACCGTCCTGGCCGTCGTCTGCAACCCCAACAACCCCACCGGCACCGCCGTCACGCGCGCCGGGCTGGATACCTTCCTGGACCGTGTGCCGGAGAACGTCCTGGTACTGCTGGACGAGGCGTACCGGGAGTTCGTGCGCGACCCCGAGGTCCCCGACGGCATCGAGCTGTACCGGGACCGGCCGAACCTGGTGGTGCTGCGGACCTTCTCCAAGGCGTACGGCCTGGCCGCGCTGCGGGTCGGCTACGCGGTGGCGCACGAGGAGGTGGCGGCCCGCATCAGGCACACCGTCGTGCCGTTCGGGGTGAACGCGCTCGCCCAGTCCGCCGCCCTGGCCTCGCTGGCGGCCGAGGACGAGCTGCTGGAGCGGGTGGAGGCGGTGGTCAAGGAACGCGACCGGCTGACCAGCGCGCTGCGGCCGACCGTGCCCGTGACCGCGTCGGAGGCCAACTTCCTGTGGCTGCCACTGGGCGAGCGCACGACAGAGTTCGCCGAGGCGTGCGCCCGCGCCGGGGTCGCCGTACGGGCCTTCCCCGGCGAGGGCGTACGCGTCACGGTGGGCTCGCCGGAGGCGAACGACGCCGTGCTGCGGGTCGCGGCGACGCTCACCTGAGACTGACTCAGTCCCGTACCGGCGCCGGCTCCCGCATCTCCGCCGGGCGTCGCGCCTCGGCCCAGCGCACGGCGGGTCCCATGGCGAGGCCCGCCGCCAGGAACAGCGTGCCCACCACCAGCCAGCCGCCGGTGCCCCAGGACAGGATGAGCGTGGTCAGCAGGAGCGGGCCGATGAGCCGCGCGACGGCGGTTCCGGCACCGTAGAAGCCCTGGTACTGGCCCTGTTTGCCGGCCGGGGCGAGGGCGAAGCCGATCTCCCAGGAGCCGGAGCCGAGCAGCATCTCGCCGAAGACCTGCACACACGCGGCGAACAGCAGCACCAGTACCGGCAGCCAGGCCGAGGTGCCGGCGGCCGACACCGCGAAGCACACGCAGGCCAGCAGGAGGACGATCCCCGCCTGCCGCACGGCGCGCGCCGCCGACCGCAGTCCCGTCACCCGCGCGGCCATCCGCACCTGGAAGACCACCACGCTCAGCGTGTTGACCACCAGCAGCGCCGAGACCGTCCAGCCCGGCGCCCCGGTCCGCCGCACGATCCACAGCGGCAGCACCACGCTGAGCAGCGGCATGTACAGCAGCATGACCATGTTGAGCAGCGAGACCAGCGCGTACGGGCGGTCCCGGAGCACGGTGAGGGCGCGTCCGGCGGGCCGGCCGGCCGAGGGGAGCTGCTTCGCGGGCGCGGGCAGCCGGCGGAGGACCCAGGCGGCCAGGACGAAGGTGACCGCGTCCATCGCCAGTGCCGTGAGATAGGACGCCTCGGTGTCGAGCTGGAGGGCGATGCCGCCGAGGGCCGCGCCGAGGGCGAGACCCGCGTTGACGGTCGACTGGAGGTAGGCCCGCGTCTCGGTGCGCCGGGCGGGTTCCACCAGACCGGCCAGCAGGGCCTGCCGGGCGGCGGCCAGGCCGCACTGGCAGCAGGTGTAGAGGCACACGGCGGCGAGGAACGCCGGGTAGGTCCGTACGAGGAGCAGGGAGGCGATGGCGGCGCCGGTGGCCAGCGACATCCAGATGGCGATCCCGCGCGGCCCGCGCCGGTCGGCGAGGTGGCCGAGCGGCACTCCGACGACGGCGCCGAGCGCCCAGCCGATGGTGAGCGCGGCGCCGATCCGCGTCGGGGACAGCCCGACGAACCGGCTGAAGTACAGCACCGAACACACGTAATAGGCGCCGTCGCCCACGGAGTTGGTGAGCTGCGCCAGGGCCAGGGTCCTGGGCGGCCCGGGTGGGGGGATGATCCGGCTGACGCGCATTCGGTTCCTTCCGTACGGGCTCGTGCCGGAAGGAGTCTTTCCGGCTCGCGGTGGGGCGCGCCACCGGAAAGGCCCTTCCGGCTACGGCACTTGAGGGGTCACGGTGAAGCGCAGGGTCTCCCGGACGAACTTCACGGCGTCCTCCCGCTCGGTGGGCGACCCGGCGTCGACGAGTACATGCCCGAGCCGCCGGGCGGACGAGGTGAGCGGCTGGACGGTGTCTCCCACCCCCTTGCGCGGCCGTACCCGGACGACCGCCGGGTGCGCCCGCACCTCGTCCAGTCCCCCGATCCCGGTGAGGGTGCCGGGCGGGGCCGTGAGGAAGACCGTGGCGGCATGGGACACCGGCCGCTGGGGCAGGGCGGGCAGGGGCAGGCCGACCGACAGCAGCACCATGGCCTCGTACAGGTCGAAGCCGTAGGTCAGGCCGATCGCGTCGGGCAGATAGTCGCCGGGGGTGCGGACGGCGACCTCCATCAGTACCGGCCCGGCCGCGCCCATCCGGAACTCCAGGTGCACCAGGCCGGTGTCCATGCCGAGGGCGTGGAGCACACCTGAGGTCAACTCCTCGACCTGGGCGGCGGCTTCGGGTCCCAGGTCGTGCCCGCAGCGGTGGACGAGTTCGACGAAGTACGGCGGTGGGGTGGTCTCCTTGGCGGTGACATTCCCGAAGAGGACCTCGCCCCCGCAGACCAGGGCCTCCCAACTGAACTCGGGCCCTTCGACGGCCGTTTCGACGAGGAGCTGTCCCTCTCCGTCACGACGGGCGACGACCTCCTCGGCCTCCTCCCGGGTGCGGATCAGCTCGACGCCCTGGCTGCCGGACAGGCTCAGCGGTTTGACCACCACGGGAAGGCGCCGGAGCATCCAGTCACGGGCCTCGCCGAGCCGGGCCACGTGCAGGTACTCCGGCTGCGGGACGCCGTGCGCGCCGAACAGGGCGCGTTGCAGCGCCTTGTTGCGGGAGACGACCGCCGCGTGCAGCGAGGGCCCGCGCAGTCCGTGCCGCTGCTGGGCGAGGGCCGCGCCGACGACCTGGGGCTCGGCGAAGCCGATCAGGCCGTCCGGCACCCGTTCGGCCACGGCGGCCGCGACCGCGCCGGCCCAGGACTCCTCGTGGCCACCGGGCACCCGGTAGAAACGCTCCGCGAGGGCGGTCGGGCGGTGCTCCCAGGTCGCGGTGGACTCCAGCGCGCGGGCCCGTACGCCCAGCCGGGCGGCGGCCTCCAGGTACGGGCGGCCCATCGTGCCGACGCCGGCCAGCAGCAGTTCCCTCGGCGCGGTCATGACACGGTCCTCTCCACGGGGGCCGCCATGTCGGCGGGCGGCGGCGTGCGCAGCAGGCGGGTGACGGGGGTGACGAGCAGTGCGGCCAGGGCGAACGCGGCCCCGAGGCCGACCCAGCCGAGCGGACCCCCGGCGATCACGACGGAGGTGATCAGCGCGGGACCCGCGATGCGCTGGCCGGTGCCGCCGAGGCTGAACACCGAGAGGTAGACGTTCTTGTGGTCCTCGGGGGCGCACGCGTAGCTCAGTTCCCAGCCGCCGGTGGCCTGCCACATCTCGCCGAAGGTCAGCAGCACGCAGGCCACCCCGAGCACGGCGGCCGCCGCCCAGGCCGAGTCGGGGGCGCCGGACACCGCCAGGGCGGCACAGCACAGGGTGAGGGCCAGCCCGCCGAGCCGCAGCGAGCGCGCCGCACCGTCCGGGCGTTCCGCGATCCGGGCGACGGGGACCTGGAGCACGATCGACAGCAGGGTGTTGACCAGCACCAGGAAGGGCAGCGCCCCCGCGGGCATCTCGGTGGCCTTCAGCGCCCAGAGCGGCAAGCCCACGGACAGGATCGTCACATGCAGGTTGAGGAAGCCGTTGAGGACGGTCAGGAGCCCGTACCGCCAGTCCCGGAAACGCCGGACCGCGTCCAGCGGGCCCATCTTGCGCTGCACGGTGTCGGCGCCGTCGAGCCGGAGCCGGCTCAGCATGAGGGCCGAGAGGACGAAGGCGGCGGCGGTGCCCAGCACGATGGCCCGGTACGGCCACACGCTGTCGGCCGTCAGCAGCGGCGCGGCGAGCAGCGCGCCGACGGAGAACCCGGCGTTGCGCACGGTGCGGATGATGGCCATGGTGCGGGTGCGGTCGGCGCCCGCCACCGTCGCGGACGCGACCGCCTGGGTCATCGGCTGGGTGGCCGCCTCGGCGGCGGCGAGCGCGCAGGAGACGAGCGTGAAGCCGAGCAGCCCGTGCACCAGGCACAGCAGCGCGAAGCCGCCCGCGCGCCACACCTGGAGGGCGATCAGGGTGCGCCGGGCGCCGAACCGGTCCCCCGCCGCGCCGATCGGCACGGTGGTCAGGAAGCCGACGACGCCCGAGATGGCGAGGCCGGTACCGACCTCGGCCGGGGTCAGTCCCACCGAGCGGACGAAGAACACCGCGGACGCGGCCAGGTACAGGCCGGTGCCGATCGCGTTGACCAGCGAGATGACCGCGAAGGCACGGCCGTTGGGGGTGGCGGGGACGTAGGCGCGCCAGAAGGAGCGGCTCATCCCTCCTCCCCCGGCACGGACTCCGGTCCGGCCTCGGGCTCGGTGGCGATGTCGATCAGCACGGCCGCCCGCTCGGCGAGCCGCCGCGCGGCGGCCGGTCCCTCCTCGGCGGTGGCGATGACGAACCCGGCGCGCTCCCACGAACTGGTGACGGGCCGCACCACGGCTCCCGGCTCCACGCCGAGGTGCACCATGTGCACCCCCTCCGCCTCCCGCGCCCGCTCGGCGCCGGACACCCGCGCGACCCGGCCGGGCGGCGGGGTGAGGAAGCGTACGGCGGCGCCCTTGAGGGCGGGCCGGGGCTCCACGGGCCCGCGTCCCTCCAGTACCCGGAGCAGGCAGCTCAGGATGTCGGTGCCGTACGCCTCGTCGATGAGGACGGTGATGCCGCCGCCCGGCATCCGCCCGGCGCACTCGATCAGGTGCGGGCGTCCGTCCGGCCCGGCGAGCAGCCACTCGGAGTGCAGGATGCCGGAGCGGAAGCCGATGCTCTGGGCGAGCCGCACCAGGGACCGGCGCAGGTCGGCCTCGGTGTCCTCGGGCAGCGGGGCGGGCACGGTGTGGCCGGTCTCGACGGGGTGCCGGGAGTCGCGCACGGTCTTGGCGGTGACGTTGAGGAAGCCGACGACGCCTTCGTGGACGACGGCCTCCACGCTCACCTCCGGCCCGTGCAGGCGCTGTTCGACCAGGTAGCGGGCGGGTTCGCGGTGGCGGGCGCGCAGGGTCGGCTCGTCGGCGGTGGTGGTGTGGGCCCAGGCCGCGGTGACGTCGTCGTCGGGGCCGAGGAGCTGGACGCCGAGACTGGCCTGGCGGCCCGCGGGCTTGAGGACGGCTTCTCCGCCATGGGCGGCGCGGAAGGCGGCGACCGTCTCGGGGCCGCTGGCGGGCGTCCAGTCGGGCTGGGGGATGCCGGTACCGGTCAGCGCGGCCCGCAGCAGGCCCTTGTCCCGGAGCAGGTGGGCCGCCTTGACCCCCGCGCCGGGCAGCCCCCACTCCTCGGCGAGCGCGGCGGCCGTGACCACCCCGTACTCGACGACGGGGACGACCGCGCGGACCTGCGGCGGCCGGGGGACGGCACGGACGAGGCGCTCGGGGTGTGCCTCGTCCTGGGTGGGCGCGGGCAGCAGCGCGGCCACGCAGGCGTGGCGGTCACCGAGCCCGGCGAGCCCGCGGGCCTCGATGACGTCGGGTTCCTCCAGCACCAGCACGGAGCCGACCGGGAGGAGGCCGTCGAGCTTGCCGAGCATCACGGGGCTGTAGCCGACGAGGACATGGGTGACGGACGCCTCCGGGAGCGCCTCGGGCCCGGTGTCGACGGTGACGGCGGCACGCACCTCCGCCTCCAGGGCGTCGAGTCCGTCGACGGTCGGCGCGTCGATGAGGAAGGAGACCGCACGGTCCTCGGAGCTGTGCAGCTCGCCCAGACGGGCACCCCGGTCCTGGTGGACGAGGACCGCGCGCAGGGTGGGCGGGGCGTCCGGCGGGCCGGGTTCGAGGTGCGGCCAGAGTCCGCGTTCGCCCACCCAGGCGGGCGCGACGCCGAAGCCGTCCACGGTCACGTCCCGCAGGATGCCGGGCGTGTGCTCCAGGTAGACCTGGCGGGCGAAACGGGTGGGCGCCGGGTAGGTGACGGGCTCGCCGAGGGCGATCCGGATGATCTGCCGCTCCAGGGAGGCCCCGGTGGCCAGTTCGTACAGCACGCACAGTCCGTCGCCGGGCGGCCGGGCGGCGACCTCCATGAGTACGGGCCGCCCCTCGGCTCCGATCCGCCATTCGGCGTGGGCGACGCCGTCCTGGAAGCCGAGGGTTTCCAGGGCGCTCGCGTTGGCGGTGAGCAGCGTCTCGGCGTGGTCGGGGCGGTCGCCGGGCACGGTGTGGGACAGCTCCACGAAGGTGGGGGCGTGGGTGTCGGTGGTGTCCTTGCGGGTGACGGACGCGAAGACGATCCGGCCGCCCTGGACGAGGGACTCGACGGAGAACTCCTGACCGGCGACCTTCTCCTCGACGAGCACCGTCTCGTACGCCGGGTGCCCGGCGAGCAGCTCGCGCAGCCGGGCGGGCCCGTCGACGCTCTCCACCCCGGAACTCGAGTGCCGTCCGGCCGGCTTGAACACGACCGGGTAGCCCAGCGAGGCGACGTCGACCCGGTCCCGCTCCCCGGGCGGTACGACGATGACGGCCGGACCGTACTCGGGCAGGTACCAGCGCTGGAGGTACTTGCTGCGGCAGGCGCGGCTCGCCCGCAGGCCGGGGCCCGGCACGCCGAGGGCGTCGGCGAGCAGCCCGACCGGTTCGACCTGGGTCTCGCCCACCGCGCAGGCGCCGACGATGTCGTACTCCTCGCGCCAGCGCAGGGCGGCGGCCACCGCGCCGGGAAGGAAGGAGTTGTCGCGGCCGGGGTCGCCGTCGACGAAGGCGAAGTCGTGGATGCCGGCGGCCGGATGGGCCGGGTCGGCCGCGCGGGCCAGCGCCTCGTCGCGGGCGCCGGCGGGGGTGATGAGGAGGATCTTCAGGCCGCGCCGGGCGAGTTCGTCCAGGTAGGCCGGTGACCGGCACACCACCAGGAACGATCCCGCCAGTACGAAGGCGGGCGGGCGCTGTTCTCTTCGCTGCGGCTCGTCCATCTCCCGTTCCCCCCGAATGTCGTTGCCGATGTCGATGGTGCGCGGTGGCCGGGCCGCTCCGCCGCCGGCGGGAGGCGGCCCGGCCACCGCCGGGGCGCGTCTCAGTCGAAGCGGAGACTGCCCGTCCGGGTCCTCTTCAGCTCGAAGAAGTCCGGGTAGTTGGCCAGCGCGCGGGCTCCGTCGAAGATCCGGGCGGCTTCCTCGCCGCGCGGGATGGAGTTGAGCACCGGGCCGAAGAAGGCGACGCCGTCGATGTGGATGGTGGGCGTGCCCACGTCCTCGCCGACCGGGTCCATGCCCTCGTGGTGGCTCTTGCGCAGTTCCTCGTCGTAGGCGTCGGTGTCGGCGGCGGCCAGCAGCGAGTCGGGCAGGCCGCGGGCGGCGAGGGCCTCGGCGGCGACCGCCAGGTAGTCCTTGTCGCCGCCGTTGTGGATGCGGGTGCCCAACTCCTCGTACAGGCCCGGCAGCACCTCGTCGCCGTGGTGGTGCGCGGCGGCGGTGACGATCCGGATCAGGGCGAGGGAGTTGTCGACCAGTTCGCGGTACCAGTCGGGCAGTTCGCGTCCCTCGTTGAGGACGTACAGGCTCATCACCCGGAAGTTCAGGTCCAGTCGGCGGTGCCGCTGCACCTCGAGGATCCAGCGGGAGGTGATCCAGGCGAAGGGGCAGGCCGGGTCGAAGTAGAAGTCGACCTTGGCGGTGTCCGTACCGGCGCCGGAGGCCGGCGCGGTGGCGGGCGTGTCTGCGGTCATGCGGTGGGCTCCTCATGGACGGCGATGAGCGCGCCGTCGCGGTCACGGACGTAGGCGGTCAGCTCGGCGTACTGCTCGCGCAGTTGCCGCTTGAGGACCTTACCGGTGACACCCACGGGCAGACCGGTCTCTTCCGGGACGATCTCCAGCAGGCCCAGCACCGGGTGCCCGGCGGCCCGCAGCGCCTCGTTGGCCTGGCTGAGCAGCTTCTCGGGGTCGGGGTCGGCGACCGACTGGCCGACGGTGACGACGGCGACCGGCACGGTCCGCCCGTCGCGGTGCCCGGCGACCACGGCGACGTCGCCGGTGTCGGGGACGTCGTTGAGGATGACCTCCTCCATGAACACCGAGTAGCCCGTGCCCTGTTCGGTCTCGATGGCGTCGGCGGCGCGGTCGACGAGGAAGAAGTCGCCGTTGCCGTCGCGGTAGGCCATGTCGCCGGGCAGCCAGTAGCCGGACAGCTTGAAGCGGTAGGTGAGGTCGGAGTCGCCCCAGTAACCGGGCGTGATGGCGGGGCCCTTGGCGGCGAGGAAGCCGACCTCGCCGTCCTCGGCGTGGCTGCCGTCCTTGCGCAGGATGGCGACCTCGGCGACGCCGACCGGCTTGCCCGCACAGCGGTCGTGGCGCTCGCTGTCCAGGGTGCGGGCCTTGAGCAGCACGCCCCAGCCCAGCTCGGTGGTGCCGAGCCGGTCCAGGAAGGCGGCGGGCTCCAGGCCGGGGCTGCGCATGGAGAGCACCTTGGTGATGTGGGCCTGGTGCACGGCGTCCCCGATGGACACCCACGCCTGCACGGAGTCCAGCGCGCCCGGCTCCGGCTCGGTGTTGGCGAGTTCGGCGTAGGCGTGCGCGAAGGACATCACCGAGGTGGGCCGGTACTTGCCGACGGCGGCGGCGAGTCCGGGGCCGCTGCGGTCGCTGAGGGCGACGATCGGGGTGCCCCCGAGCACCGCGTACACGGTGTACGCGATGCAGCCCAGGTGCGACTGGGGCAACGCGGTCATCATCAGGGCGCCGGGGTGCTCGGTGTGGTCGACCAGGCGGAACTTGGGCCCGGAGACGATGGACTTGTGGGTGTGGATGGTCGGCTTGGGACGGCCGGTGGTGCCGGAGGAGTGCAGGATCGTCACCGGGTCGTCGTCGTGGTGGTGCCAGTAGGCGGAGTCCGGGAGCGGCGCGGCCGGCGGGGCGGGCAGCTCCTCGACGGACACGGTGAAGCGCAGGCCGAGGTCCGCCACGCTGGAACCGAGCCGGTCCAGGCGGGCCCGGTCGGCGTAGAGGCCGACGGGTGTGGTCTGCTCGATCAGCGAGGTGGCGATGGCCTGCGGGGCGTTGGAGTTGATCAGCAGGGCGACCGCGCCGATCTGGGCGAGGGCGTAGAAGTGCAGGGAGTAGGCGAGGGAGTCCTCGAACCAGACGGCGACCCGGTCGCGGGGGCCCACGCCCTGGGCGAGGTACCAGGCGGACCAGCTCTGGGCCAGCGCGTCGAACTCGGCGAGGCTGAACTCCTCGCGCTCCTCCCCCGAGGGCACGGGTATCGGGCGGCTGGAGCGCAGGAACGGCAGGTCGGGGTGGGGGCTGGCGGCCAGCGCGGCCCGCAGCAGGTTGCCGCCGCCGATGGCGGGGTCGGCGGCGAGCGCGGTCCGCTGTTCGGGGGTGAGGACGGTCGGGGCGAACGTGGTCATGGACAACCTCTCGGACAGGGTTCGGGCAGGGTGCGACGAGGTCTTCGCCGCCGGTGCCGCGCGGGCCGTGGACGGGATCGCCGGGACCTGCCGTCGCGGGTGGTGCTCGGGCGACAGGTCGCCGGGGGGTGTGCTGCCGGTCGGGCGCGGGCCCGGCGTGGTCGGCGGGACACCCGCTAGGGCTGTGCGAAGAGCCGGGCGCAGGTGTCGCGGTGGTGGGCGAGGTCGTCGCCCAGATAGGCACGGAGTTCGCCGAGGAGGGCGGCGAAGTCGGCCTCGGTGCCGTGCTCCACGGTGTCCGCGACCCGGTGCACCGCCTCGGCCAGCGCCTTGCGGGCCGCCCCGGCCTCGGCGTTGGCGTACTGGACGTCCCAGTAGACCTCCGGGGTGCCGGAGGCGATCCGGGCCAGCAGGGCGAGCAGCGTGGTCGCGGGCGGCGGGGCCACGGGCCGCAGGTCGGCGGCGGACACCCCCGTACCGGCCAGCGCCAGCCCGAAGCCGAGGACGGCGGCGTGGGTGAGCGCCTGGGAGGCGGCGGCGAGCCGGTCGTGCTCGGCGGCGTCGACGCGTACCACCGTGGCGCCCCACCCCTCGATCAGCTCCAGCAGCGAGGCGACGCCGGGTCCGTCGTGGACGGCCACGGCGGCGACCGGCCGGCCGGCGAAGCCGAGCGCGGGGGCGAACATCGGGTTGAGGCCCACCGCCTGGACCCCGGGGACGTGTGCGCGTACGGCGCGGGTGACGGCCTGCTTCACGGACAGGGTGTCGGCGAGCACCGCGCCCGGCGCGAGCGCACCGGCCAGGCCGGGCAGCGCGGCGAGCGCCACCGGCTCGGGCACGGCGAGGACGACGAGGTCGGCCCGGCCGAGTGCGGCGGTGAGCGCCGGGCCGGGGTCGGTGATGTCGCCGCGCATCCGCCGTGCCGTGCCGGACACCGGCGCGTCGGCGGGATCGACGACGGTCACCTCGGTGCCCGCTTCGAGCAGCCGCTCGGTGAACAGCCGCCCCACGGCCCCGGCCCCGCCGACGACGACGGCCCGCCGGGTCACGACCGGCTCCCCGTGGACGTGCCGGCCTCGAGCGCCGTCTCCAGTACGGCCGTCACCATCGCCCGCGACTTCACGACCGTCTCCTCGAACTCCTCCTCCGGGTCCGACAGGGCCACGATCGCCCCGCCCACCCCGAACGCGACCCGCTCCGGCGTGGCGACGAGCGTGCGGATGACGATGTTGAGATCGGCGGCCCCGCTCAGCGCGAACCAGCCGAGTGACCCGGAGTAGACACCGCGCGGCCCCTCCTCCAGCCGGTCGATGATCTCCATGGTGCGCAGCTTCGGCGCCCCCGTCATCGAGCCGCCGGGGAAGGCCGCCCGGACACAGGAGACGGCCGTCTCCTCCGGCCGCAGCGTGCCCCGGATGGTGGAGACGAGCTGGTGGACGGGCGCGTAGGTCTCCACGTGGAAGAGGCTCGGTACGTGCACGGACCCGACCTCCGAGACCGAGTTGAGGTCGTTGCGGATCAGGTCGACGATCATCAGGTTCTCGGCGCGGTCCTTCTCCTGGCTGAGCAGGTCCTGCCGCAGTTCCTCGTCCTCGGCCGGGGTGGCCCCGCGCGGCCGGGTGCCCTTGATGGGCTTGGACTCGGCGACCCGGTCCGTGCCGACCGTGACGAACCGCTCGGGCGAGGCGCTGAGCACGGCGACGCCCTGGAAGTCGAGCAGCGCCCCGTACGGCACCGGGCTCAGCCGGCGCAGCCGCGCGTAGGTGGTGAGCGGGTCGATGCGCACGTCCATGACGACGGAGTTGGTCAGGCAGACCTCGTACGTCTCGCCCTGCCGGATCTCCGCAAGGCTTTGCCGGACCCGGTCGAGGTAGGCGTCCTTGCCGTGCCGGAGCCGAAGGAGGTCACTGGCGTCCGGGTCGGTCATGCCGGTGAAGCGGGCCGGGGTGTCCGGTGCGGTGCCGGGGGCGGGCAGGGCGCGCAGCCGCGCCTCGGTCTCGTCCAGCCAGCGCAGGGCGTCGCGGTCGTCGCCGTCGGCGGAGAGGGCGAGCAGGTAGCTGACGCCCTCGGTGTGGTCGACGGCGAGCATGCGGTCGGTGAACAGCATGGCCGCGTCCGGGGTGGCGGACTTGTGCACGGCCTGCCCGCCGGTCTCCGCCTTGAGTTCGTAGCCGAGGTAGCCGACGTAACCGAGGTTGAACTCGAAGGGCAGCCCGGCCGGTACGGGGACGGCGCGGGTGCGGATCTGTTCGTCGAGGTACTCGAAGAAGCCCTGCTCGACGATCTCGCCCTCGTCGTCGGCGCGGCCGGGGCTGCGGACGGTGACACCGCCGTCGGAGACCCGGTAGCTGACGTACTCGGCGAGCGGGCCGCGTCCGTCACCGAGGAAGGAGAAGCGGGACAGACCCTCGATGACGGCGCCGCTGTCCAGCCAGAAGCTGTGGGCGTCTCCGGCGAAGAGGGCGCGGTAGGCGGCCTCGGTGTCGGGCTGGAGACCGATGTGCCGGGTGTGCACGGTGTACCGGGAGCCGCTCGCGCCGGTGACCCGGTGGGCGAGCGCCAGGCGGCGGAAGTTGCGCAGCAGGTCGCGGCCGTACTCGCTGCTGATGGACTCGGGGTGGAACTGCACGCCCCACACCGGCCGGGACACATGCCGCACGCCCATGATCACGCCGTCCCCGGTCCAGGCGACGGCCTCGAGTTCACCGGGCAGGTCGGTGGCGGCGAGCGAGTGGTAGCGGACCACGTCGAAGGGGGTGGGGAGTCCGGCGAAGAGGTCGGTGCCGTTGTGGTGGACGGCGGAGATGCGGCCGTGCATGGGCTCGGGCGCGAGGGCGACCGTGCCGCCGAACAGATGGGTGATGCCCTGGTGGCCCAGGCAGACGCCGAGGACGGGCAGTCCGCTGTCGAGGATGGCGCGGGCGCTGATGCCGAAGTCCCGCTCCCGGTCCGGACGTCCGGGGCCGGGCGAGATGACGACGGCGTCGAACTCCTCCAGCCGCAGGGCGGACCAGTCGGCACCGTTGCGGACGACGACCGGCGGCCGGCCGTTCACCTCGCCGAGCAACTGGTAGAGGTTGTAGGTGAAGGAGTCGTAGTTGTCGATGAGCAAGGTCCTCACGAGGAACCTCCGATCACCCGGTCCTCGACGCGGCAGGTCTCCTCGATCACGAGGTCGTACAGCTTCCGCAGGAACTCCCGGTCGATGCCGTGCCGTTCGCCGTAGCGCGCGGCGCGTTCCTGGACGACGCCGATACGGTGCGGCTGCATCATCGGCACGTCGTGCTCCCGCTTGAAGTGGCCGATCTCCACGCACTTCTCGATCCGGGCGCGCAGTTCGTCCAGGAAACGTTCGTCGATCGCGTCGAGCTCCGCCCGAAGGTCCTCGATGGTGACGCCGGTTGTCGGCCTCTCCCCCATGGCTGCCCCTCCCGCCTGTCCACGGTCCGAATGTGCCCGCCGCCGGGCTCGGCCCGCCACCGGCCCGATAGCTCGGATCACCGCAGTGCACACAGTGCGGGGATCGATACGGGGACAAGCGGGACATGTCGGCGGGCCCCGGAGGCCGCGCGGAGGGGTCAGACGCGCAGGAAGGCCGGCGCTCCGGGTGCGGTGGCCTCGGCGACCGTGCCGTCCTTCGCGGGGTGGTCGCGCAGCAGGTCGGCCACGATCTCGGTGGCGAGCCGGTGCCAGGTGGGCAGGCGGCGCAGCATGGCGTGCTCCGCCCCGGCGATCATGATCATCCCGGCGTGCGCGCCGGCCGTGCGGGCCCGCAGCACGAAGTCCACCGAGTCGTCGGCGGCGGTGATCCGGTCGGCGTCGCCGTGTATCACCACCACCCGCTGTCCGCGCAGGTGGACGGCTGGTTCCGCGGCGGGCAGCCAGGGGGCGAGCGCCAGCACACCGCGTACCGCCGGGTCCGCGGCCGCGTGCAGGGCGGCCCGGCCCCCCATGGAGTGGCCGACCAGCACGACCGGCAGCGGGCCGAATCGCTCGCGGAGTTCGCCGAGGGCGCGCAGCACGTCGTCGGCGGCGGCCCCGCCGTTCCAGCCCCGGTGCCGGTAGCGCACTTCGCCGAGCACGATGCCGTCCGGCGGCAGCCCGGTGGCGACGGCGCGCAGCACGGGGCGCATGCGCAGCGCGGCGAGGTGCCAGGGCCGGCTGACGGAGACGTCCTCGGCCCGGCCGCCGTGCAGGGTGAGCACCGCGGCCTTCGGGGCCTTGGGGGCGTATCGGACCACCAGCGCGCTCTCCGGGCCCTCCGCGCCCTCGCCGCCCTGCGGGCGCGTCGTCTCGTCCGGGCCGTCGCTGTGAACTCTCAACGGGGCGCCTTCCCTTCGGGCGGTCGTACGGGATCGTCACCTGGAATCCGTAGCCGCTCGGCGCGCGGTTTGGTCGGACGCGCCCGTTCCGCCTACTGCGACGGGCGGGGCAAAAGCACGTCTGAGAGGGTCGGACCGGGGCACATGTGCTCAGGCAAGGACTTCTCACCGTGATGACAGAGGTGAATGATGACCACCCAGACCAAGGATCTGACCCCGAAGTACACCGTTCCGGGCCTCGAACGTGAGGCGGCCGGGAAGCTCATCGGTCTGCTCCGCCTCCGTCTGCACGCGCTCAACGACCTCCATCTCACGCTGAAGCACGTGCACTGGAACGTCGTGGGGCCGCACTTCATCGCCGTCCACGAGATGATCGATCCGCAGGTCGACCGGGTCCGTGACATGGCCGACGACGTGGCCGAGCGGACCGCCGCCCTCGGCGGTGTCGCCCAGGGCACGCCGGGTTCGCTGGTGGCCGAGCGCACCTGGGACGACTACTCCATCGGCCGGGGTGACGCCATCGCGCACCTCGCCGCGCTCGACGTGGTCTACACCGGCGTGATCGAGGGCGTACGCGCCGCGGTCAAGGAGGCGGGCGAGATCGACCCCGCCACCGAGGACCTTCTGATCGGGCAGCTCCGCGACCTGGAGCAGTTCCAGTGGTTCGTCCGGGCCCACCTGGAAAGCGCCCGCGGCACTCTCGCCACCCACGACGTGCACTCCGAGAAGGAGGCGGCCGCCAAGGGCGCCAAGGTGAGCTGAGCCGCCGGTACGGAAAACGCCGCGCGCCGCTGCCCCTCCTGGGGTCGCGGCGCGCGGCGTTTTCGTACCCGGGGGTCAGGGCGGCGAGTCGCCCCGGTCGCGGGCCGTGCGCAGGACCTCCTCCACGTCGCCGAGGCGGTCGAGGCCCTGGACGGCGCGGGAGGTCCGGTTGTTGGCGGCCAGCAGGTCGCGGTGGCGGTGGACGAAGGCCCAGTAGCCGGTGGTGTACGGGCAGGCCCGCTCGCCGGTGCGGTCTCCCGGTTTGTAGGCGCAGCCACCACAGAAGTCACTCATGCGGTGGATGTAGGCCCCACCGGAGGTGTACGGCTTGGTGGTCATCCGGCCGCCGTCGGCGTACTGGGACATCCCGACGACGTTGGGCAGCATCACCCAGTCGTAGCCGTCGACGAAGCAGCGGTGGAACCAGTCGGTGACCGCGCGCGGCTCCCAGCCCTGCTGGAGGGCGTGGCTGCCGAGCAGCATCAGACGCGGGATGTGGTGGGTCCAGCCGGTGTCGCGGACCTGGGCGAGGGCGGTGGACAGACACCGGGCGGTGACGGCGTCGGAGTCGAGTTCGAGGAACCAGTCGGGCAGCGGGGTGCGGGCGCCGAGGGCGTTGCGGTTCCGGTAGTCCTCACCGAAGTACCAGTAGAGCTGCCACACGTACTCGCGCCAGCCCGCGACCTGCCGGATGAACCCCTCGGCGCTGGCGAGGGGCGCCTCGCCCGCCCGCCAGGTCTCCTCGGCTGCGGTGACCACCTCGGCCGGGTCGAGCAGGCCGAGGTTGAGGGAGGAGGAGAGCAGGCTGTGGCTCATCACCGGGTCGGCGGCGAGCATGGCGTCCTCGTGCGGGCCGAACCCGGCGAGCCGGTGTCCGGTGAAGCGGCGCAGCGCGGCCAGCGCCTCGCGTCGGGTGGCCGGGAAACGGCGCGGGCCGTCGCGGCCGACGAAGCTGATGCCCTCCTCGCGCTCCCAGCGGTCGAGGTCGGCGCGGACCTCGTCGTCGATCTCGTCCTCGCGGGGCCGGTAGGGCTTCGGCGCGTCGAGGGTGCGGGCGCCCTTCGGCGGCGGTTCGCGGTTGTCGTGGTCGTGGTTCCAGCGGCCGCCGGCGGGTTCGCCGCCGTCCACGAGGAGGTCCAGCTCACGGCGTACCCAGTGGTAGAAGTCCTCCTGGCGCAGCCGGCGGCCGCCGCGCCCGTCGGCCCAGGCGCGGAAGGCGTCCTGCGGGAACAGGAAGCCGCGGGCGGGCAGCACGCGCACCTTCTCCAGCGAGCGGACCAGGCCGAGGGCGGCGCGCGAGGTGGGGTGGTGGACGGTGACGCGGCCGGCGCCCACCGCCTCGCGCAGGCCCTCGCGGTAGGTCTCGGCACGGACGTAGCGGACGCGGTCGCCGAGTTCGGCGGCCCGGTGACGCATCGCGGAGAGGACCAGATGGGCCTTGGCCCGGTGGAAGCGCCGGCGGCGGAAGACCGAGCGCGCCTCGATGAGCACCACGGGGGCGTCATGGGCGGGTCCGTCCGGGCCGGGGGTGAGGAAGTGGGGGCCGAGCTGATCTCCGAACAGCCAGTGCCGATCGGTCATCGCGGCCACTCCTCGATCAGGGCTTGATGCGGCGGACCGCGCAGGCGGGGGTGTATCCATGTGGCGTGGATCTCATGACCGTCGCGTGAAACACTTGCCGTTTGACAACTATGACCATGAGGCAAGAAAGTATCCGGTGTCACAGCAGGAGGGGAAGGATCAGGAATGTTCCGGTCGGCGGAGGCCGCTCCGTTCACCGGCCGCCGGTCGCCGGCCTCGATCCTCGGCAGCCCTGTCGGCTGCGGCCCGGTTCGCTCAGGCGGTCCGGGAGCCGGGGGACTCCTCGTACCCGTGTATCTGCTCCGACGCGACCGCGCAGAACGCTTCCAGGCCGATGAGCAGGGCGCTGCGGTCCCCGACCGACATCCGCTCCAGCACCGAGCGCAGCGTCTCCTCGCGCCGGGCCCGCAGGTCCGTGAGGAAGGCGCGGCCCCGGCCGCTGAGGTACAGGCGCACCTCGCGCCGGTCGGTCCGGCTCAGCTCGCGCTCGACGAACCCCGCGGCCTGGAGCCGGTCGCACAGGCGGCTGGTCGAGGGCGGGGTGGAGGCCAGGTGGTCCGCAAGAGTCCGCAGGTTGATGCCCTCCTGGTGCTCCAGGATGAGCAGGACGCGCAACTGGGACGCCGAGGCGGGAGCCGTGGATGCCCGGCCCCACAGGACTTCCAGCAGTTCCGCGGCCGTGGAGGTCACACGCGCGACTTCGACGGGTTCGGGGCGGGGGTGGAAGTTCGTCACGGTCACACTCTCGCAGGTACGGGGACGACCCACAGCCTACTAGCAGGCAAGACGGTCCTAAATATCCAGGAAGACGGCACGATACGTCCACCACTCGGCCCATCACGGGGCGGGCGTGGCGTTCTCACGGGTGAAAGATTGGCATACCTACGATCGTGAACAGATTCATGGCTGTCGAGCGGGCGCTGCGCACGGCGCCTCCCTACGCCCTGGCCGACACCGTCCGCCGGGAGCTGGCCGGACTCTACGCGGCCGAGGCCGTGGAGTTCCTGCTGGCCGACTACAGCCTCACCATGCTCCAGCCGGTGACCACCCCGCCGCACACGCTGCCCCCGGTCTCCCTGCGCAACGGCCCCGCGGGCCGTGCCTTCGGCGCCCAGGAACCCTTCCTGGAGAGCCTGGTCGACCACCGGCTGCGGGTGCAGTTGCCCGTCAGCGTGCACGGGGACCGGCTCGGCGTGCTCACGGTGACCCTGCCCGACACCGAGGACACCCGCGCGGCGCTGCCCGAGCTGGCCGAGATCGCCCAGGTGCTGGGGCACGAGGTGCTGGTCGCCGACCGCGAGACCGACCTGTACCTCCAGGCCCGGCGCCAGGACCGGCTCACCCTGGCCGCCGAGATGCAGTGGCAACTCCTGCCCGGCCACTCCTGCTCCCTGCCCGAGTTCGAACTCGGCGCGCAGCTGGAACCGGCGTACGCCATGCACGGAGACAACTACGACTGGTCGTCCACGGCGGACCGGCTCACCCTGTACGTCTCCAACGGCATGGGCGAGGGCATAGAGGCCGCGCTGCTCACCAACCTGGCGGTCAACGCGCTGCGCAACGCCCGTCGGGCCGACCTCCCGCTCGCCGACCAGGCGGCCCTGGCGGACCAGGCGGTGTACGCCCAGTACCGGGGGCACCGTTATCTGTCGGCGCTGATGCTGGACTTCGACCTCGCCACCGGCCGCACGCGGGTGGTGGACGCGGGGTGCCCGCAGCTGCTCCGGCTGCGCCACGGCGCCGTGGAGCACGTCGGCTTCGAGGCGCAGTTGCCGCTCGGCATGTTCGAGGAGACCGACTACGTCGCGCAGGAGCTCCAGGTGGAGCCCGGGGACCGGCTGGTCTTCGTCAGCGACGGCGTGTACGCGGTCACCTCGCCCAAGGGCGAGCCGTACGGGGACGGGGCGCTGACGCGGGCCATCCAGGCCACCCGGCTGCTCCCGGCGTCGGAGGTGCCCGGAGCGGTGCTGCGCGAGCTGGCCGGGCACCGGGGCACTCCGGCGCCGGACGACGACGCGCTGGTGGTGTGCCTGGACTGGCACGGCCGCTGAGGCCCCTTGTCCCGGGCATCGGCCCGGTGTGACCGCCGTGTACGGCGGCCGCACCGGGCCGCCCCCTATTCCACGAGGCGCAGCGAGCGGCGGGCCGGGGCCGCGCGCAGTTCCTCGTCGGCCACCGGCACCCCCGTGTCCGCGTCGACATAACTGACGCGGATCACCGGGTCGCCGGGCGTGTCGCGGCCGGCGGTGGCGTCCAGGGCGAACAGGACCGCCACCGGACGGGCCGCCTCGCCCTCGCCGTGGACGCCGGAGTAGTGCAGGATGCGCCAGCCCTCGCTCTCCCAGTGGTCCAGCAGCGCGGAGCGCACCACGGGGGACGTGGTGTGCCAGGCCAGGGAGTTCTCCAGCAGCTCGACACTGGCGGCCACCGGGACCTGGCGCGCCCCGCCCCGGCCGGTCAGCGGGTGGCCGAACACGCGCAGCCGGGTGCGGCGCAGGGGCAGCACCAGCCGGCGGTCCAGGTCCGCCGAGAGGGCGAACAGGACCAGCACGCCCACGGCCAGCACGACGGCCGAGGCCACCGGCCGGGCCCCGAGCGCGTCCCACCAGGTGCGGCGCGCCAGGGCAGCCGTGAGACCGCCCACCAGGACGCCCCCGGCACGGGCGAAGGCGCGCCGGGTGACCGGCGTGTCCTCGCTCGCGGAGCAGCCGCAGGACGCCTGGGGGGCCCGCGCCCGGCCGTAGCCGAGATAGCCGAGGAATCCGGCCCCGAGGACGGCGGTGGCCGCCCCTGGCAGCGCGCTGCCGGGTGCGGCGAGCAGAGCCCCGGCCAGGAGCAGTTCGGCCCACCCGGTGGCACGCAGCACCAGGACGGCCCGCTCGCTGCTGCTCAGCAGCCGGGCCAGCGCGGTCTTCGGGGCCGTACGGACCACGTCCGGGCCGAGTGCCTTGCCCGCGCCGGTCCAGGCGAGCAGCCCGGCGAGGAGGAGCGGGAGGAGTCCCGTGATCAGTGACAGCATCTGCGCCTCTCCCCACATCCGCCTCAGTGCCCTACGGAGATACGGACGACGTCCACCGAGTCGTCGGCCGGCCGCCAGGCGCCCAGCACCTGGGCGCTCTGCCCGATGCGCAGCCGGGACAGGTCGGAGGTCAGCCCACGCCCGGCGTAGGAGGCGCCCGTGTCGGCGAGGAGGTTGCCGACGACCTCGTGCTGTCCGTGGGCGAGGTGGACCCGGTTCTTCGCGATGCCCCGGATCGTGGTGTCGAGGTTGACGATGTTGACCCAGACCGCGTCGGCCGCCACCGTGCCGTCGGGCATGGGCACTCCGCGCGCGTAGAGTCCGTCGCCGATCTCGATGACCTCGGCGGTGGTGGGCCGGACCTTCCACACGCTGGTGACGTTGGTCATCTGCACGCGCGCGTGGCCGCCACCGGAACCGGCCACCTCCAGCACGCTGCCGGTGATGCCGGTGATCCTGCCCTCCACGAAGGAGGACCTGGCGATGGCCGGATCGAGGGAGGGTTCGGCGGCGAAGGCCGCGTCGGCGTCGAGTCCGCCCAGTGCGCCGGCGCCGACGATGGTCGCGCCGCCCAGGGCGGCGGTGGTGAGGAAGCGGCGGCGGCGCATCCCCTCGGACGGCACTCCCGGGGTGTTCCGTGCGTTCATGTCGGGCCTCCTCACTCGTAGATGTAGACGGGGAGCTTGCCGGAGCTGAGGTTGCCGATCGCCGAGAAGGCGGCCGGCGTCAGGTCGAGCACGCGGTTGGTGCGGCAGGCGCCGTTGCAGCAGGTCGCCTCGCCGCACCAGTCCTTGGTACGGGGGCCGCAGTCGGTGATGGTGATGCACACCGTCGCGCCGGAGCACTGGTGCCGGACGTTCATCACCGAACCGCAGCCGCGCCGGGGGATGTTCTCGCCGCAGAGGTCGGGGCGGGTGATGCTGAAGCACGCCGCCGAGGCGTTGGGCCAGGCGCCGTGGTGCGCGCTGGACTGGCAGTTTCCGCAGGCGCCGCCGCCCGCGCTGCCGCAGGGCCCCCATGAGTTGCCACAGCAGAACCAACTGGTCTCACCGGCCCAGAGGCTGGTCGATCCGCAAGCCATCGTGCAGTCCTCCCTTATTGCAGGTACATGACAAACCTGGGATGGGGTGGAGCGATGGAGCGATGGAGCGCTTTCATGATGCGCGCGTCTACGCGGGTTGCATAGAGCACGTGCACGACCTCCCAGCGTGATGCGTCCCGGCTGGAAACACCCTGGACTGTGACGCGGTGGACCCCGTACGGCACCATGGCCTCATGGTGAAGCGCGGTCAGACATTCGAGGAAGTGATCCCCCCGGCAGTGGCGTACTCGCGGGCCGACGGGGAACTCTGGGTCATCGGCCTGCGCGGCCACCTCGACCCCGACGAACTGGACACGGTGGAGGACGCCACCGAGGACGCCCTGGTCCGCTGGACCGGGCCGCTCGTGTTCGACCTGCGGGAAGTCGGCTTCTGCGACTCGTCGCTGCTCAACCATCTGCTGCGCACGGCGCGGCGCCGGAACGTCGGCATCTTCGGCGGGGACGTCACCGTACGGCGCCTGCTCGAACTCACCGGCGCGGACCGTCTGCTGCCCTCGCATCCCGACCTGGAGTCGGCGCGTGCCGCCCTGTCCACGCTGCCGCGTCAGGCGCGGCCGTGAGCGGCTCCATCCCCCTCACCGGCGTGCACCGTCCGGGCGGGGGCACGCGCAGGGAAAGCACGCCCGTGCGAAAGGGGCTCATGTTCACCGCACACTCCCAGGCATCGTCACCGGCCGACGCACGTCGGCTCGCGGCGGCGTACCTGGACGCGCACTGTCCCGGCGCCGACGCGGAGGCGGTGCAGATCGTCGTGAGCGAGCTGGTCACCAACGCCGTCCGGCACACCCCCGACGGCACCTGGTCGCTCGTCCTCAGACTGGAGGAGGGGCAGCTCATCCTGGAGATCACCGACGACAGCCCCGAGCTGCCGACCCCGCGCCCGAATCCGCCCCTGGACGGCCGAGGGGGGCTGGGCCTCGGGCTGGTGGAGAAGCTCAGCGACCACACCGCCGTCGCGCCCACCGCACGGGGCAAGACGATCACCGCGTGGTGGAAGCTGCCCACCGGAGACCGCATGGAGCGGCCGGCCTCGGAGCGGTGAGGCTCAGGACGACGTGGACTCGGCGCCGTCGGTGAGTTCCCCGCCCGGCCCGGCGGTTTCGGCGGTACCGTCCGGGCCGGCCGCGAGGTACTCGGCGGTGCCGGTGAGCGCCAGCATCCGGGTCAGCTGCACCGGCCGGTGCCGCAGGTGCAGGGTGACACCCGCCGGATGGGTCCGCCGCCGCAGCGTGAGCAGGGCGGACAGCCCGCTGGAGTCGACCAGCCGCACGCCCGCGCAGTTCAGGTGCATCTCGCGCAGCGCCGTGCCGTGCTCCAGGACGTGCGCGTCCAGCGTCCGGTTCACGATGTCGAGGAACTCGTCCGCGGACTCGAAGTCCAGGACTCCCTGGAGTGTCAGCCGTATCGCGCGCGCGTCGACGGTCTCGACGGTGACGGAGAGGCCGACGGGCTGGTGGAGGGTCATGCCGTCTTTCCTGGGCCGGGGCGGGGTCGGGTGGTGGGCGTCGCGGGGATCGCCTCGGCGGCCGCTTTCAGGAAGCCGAGGGCGCGGGGGAAGTCGTGCAGCTCCCCCGCCAGGATGTCCAGACCGGTGCGCAGACTGTGCGGGGGCACCCCGCGGGCCTGGAGGATCTGGGCGGTCCAGCTCACGAAGCCGGTGAACAGCTCCGTGTCGTCCACATAGAGGGCGGTGGCCAGGAAGTCCACGATGTGCGCGAGGTCCTCGGCGGTGCGCTCGCGCTGCGCCTCGGTGTACGCGCGCATGCCGGGCCAGCGGTCCTCCAGAGCCGCGAGGGACTGCCGTACGAGGGCGAACCGGTTGCCCTTGATCAGCGTGTACTCCTGGTCCGAGAGGTGCGGCAGGTCGTCGACCTGCTGCCGCGTCGTCGGCTCGGGGCGGATCAGGCCGTCGGCCAGCAGAGAGGCGGCCGCGCGGGCGTCGGGGGCCCAGGCGTCGGCGCCGATGAGACGGGCGTAGCGGCCGTCCGCGCCGAAGGCCGCGCCACCGACCATGACGGGGATGCCGACGGACTGCACGGCCGTGACCGCGGTGTGCGCGCTCGGCAGGTGCAGGGGCAGCGAGGCCGACAGCAGCGTGGCCGCCGGGTTGGTCGCGTGCAGGTGGGCGATCAGATGGGGGGTGGTGGTGTGGGCGCCCAGGAAGTCCACCTGCCAGCCGCGCCCGGTGAGCACCTCCGCGAGCAGCCGCGCCGGAAGCACGTGCCACTCGCCGTCGACGCACGCCACCGTGATGCGGGGTCTGTCCCCCGCGCCGGCCGGCGCCGGGACCCGGTGGGCCAGGGCGGCGATGACCCGGTCGATGATGGCGGTGGCCGCGTGTTCCTCGGCGACGCTGATCCGGTCGGCGGCCCATTCCGTGCCGACCCGGCGCTGCACCCCGCCGAGCACCTCAAGCAGCAGGGTCTCCCGGGCCGCTCCCGCATCGGCCGCCGCGAACACCTCGCGCACGGCGGCCGACTCGTCCTTGGCCATCACGGCCGTCCACAGCCGCTCCGACAGCGCCTCGCGCTCCTGGACCGCCGCACCGGCGTCGGTGGTCATCGGCGGGCCCCCACCTTGGGCCGGGCCCCGATGGCGCCGTGGCCGCCGACGGAGTGCAGGGCGCCGTGGCCGCCCGCCGGGTTGGTGATGGCGAGGGTGGCCATGTCGTCGTGGCGGCCACCTCCCAGCCACTGGGACGCCAGCATCTGCACCCGTTCCACCACCGCTTCCGCGGGCATCCGGGCGCACGGGCCGAGGGCCGCCCGCAGCCGCTCCTCGCCGAAGAACTGATCGCCCAGCGGGCCGCCGGACGCCTCCGTGATGCCGTCCGTGTACAGCAGGCAGGTCTCCCCCGGCGCGAGCGACACATGGGCGGTACGCGCGGTGACGTCGGGCATGGCGCCCACGAGCTGCCCCTGGGTGGGAGCCTCCTCCACCCGGCCGTCGCTTCTGATGATCAGCGGCGGCAGGTGTCCGGCGCTGGTCAGCCGGAGCCGGACCTGGCCCGAGCGGCGGGTGACGGACGCCAGCACCAGGGTGGCGAAGCGGGTGTGGTGGGAGTTGAGCAGCGCGCCGTTGAGCAGGGAGAGCACCTGCTGATGGTCCCCGGACAGCGGCAGCAGTGCCTGCAGGACGCTGCGGATCTTGCCGGTGAGCACGGCGGCCTCCAGCCCCTTGCCCGCGACGTCGCCGAGGACGACGAACGTCTCGTCGCTCGCGTCCGTGCCGGGATGGACGTCGTAGAAGTCGCCGCCCACCCGCTCGTGGTCCCGTGCCGCCCGGTAGGCACCCGCGTACTCGACGCCGTGGACGCGCTCCAGGCGCGGCGGCAGGAGTTCCCGCATCAGGGTGGTGGTGATCGAGCGCTGTTCCGCGTACAGGCGCGCGGCGGAGAGCGCCACACCGGCCCGCGCCGCGAAGAGACGCGCGAAGACCTCCTCACCGTCCGTGAACGCCTGGTGCGTGCTGGAGCGCAGCAGGATCAGAACGCCGGCGGGCACGCCGTGGCCCGGCAGCGGGGTGACGATGACCGAGCCGATCGGGCCGTCGAAGCCCTCGGGGATCGCCCAGTCGGGCAGCTCGGCCGGGTCGATCCAGCGCGCGGGGACCGGCGGGAAGCCCTGGAGGGCCTCCGCGAGCCCGGCGACCGAACGCGGCTCGACCGGGAGCATGGCCTGGGTGACCTCGCCGTCCGCCCGCGCGTAGGTCAGCTGGTGGCGGCGGCCCTGGGCGGGGCCGACGATGATCGCCGCGTCCGCGAGGTGGCCCGCGGCCATCCGCGCGGTGACCGTCATGCACCGCTCGACGTTCAGCGAGGACAGCAGGGCGCTGGAGACCTCGGCGAGCAGGGCGGCACGCTCGCGTTCACCGCGCAGCGCCTCCTCCGCGAGGCGGCGGTCGGTGTCCTCCAGCAGCCACCACATCACGGTGCCGTCGTCGCAGAAGGAGGGGTACGCCTCGAAGCTGCGGCCGGCCACCTCGCCCGAGACGGCGTCCGCCGGGGTGCCCGTCAGGCGCAGCGCGCGATCGGCGGCGGCGAGCCAGGCCGGCATGGCCGCCGCCGTGACGGAGTCCCCCGGCACAAGCGGTATCAGGAGGCGTGCCGCCTCGTTCGTCTCGATCAGGGTCCCGTCGGCGTCGACCGCCAGCACGGGACAGGGCGCGCGGTTCCACGCCGCGTCTACGGCGACACCGCCGGATTGCGGACTATCGGGTGTACCCGGAGAAGGAATCACATTCGGGGAGCGCGAGCGTGCGCTCCACCACCTCTCAGTCGATCGAGAACGTTTACCAATGACAACGGTCTCGCATCCACCGGCCACGTGCAACGCCCGACAGATTTCCACACATATTCGCCACACACAACCAAATCGACCTCTTGACCGGCCGACCGCGCTGCGGGCGGCGTCGGTCAGGCGGGCAGCAGGGAGTCGTCCTGCGGACGGGCGCCGGGCAGCCGGTGCCGGGCCGCGATCAGCGCCGTGTCTATGTCACGGGTGCCGGTGGCGACGCACAGCGTGTAGGCGATGTCGTCCATCCGCTGCCGCACTTCAGCACTGCCCTCCTGGGCATGCAGGACGCTCAGCGCGTCGTACTGCTCGATCAGGTTCTGCAGCACGGCGGGGTGGGCCATCAGCATCTCGGGTTCTCCCTCTGACCAGCTATCACATGGGGCGTACACGCACCCGGTTACCCTGAGACCTCTCAGACACACCTTCGTTTCTTCACCCGATCGCCCCCCGACCTGCCGGAGATCTCCCCGTGCCCGTACCCCTCGGCGAGGATCTGCTCGCGCTGCTGCGCCGCGCCAGCACCTGCTACATCGCCACGACGATGCCCGACGGCTCGCCGCAGCTCACCCAGACCTGGGTGGACACCGACGGCGAACACGTTTTGATCAACAGCGTGGAGTCCCACCAGAAGACCCGGAACATCGCGCGGGACCCGCGGGTGGCCGTCGCGGTCTCCGACCCGGCCGACCCGTCGTCGTACACGCAGATCCGCGGCCGGGTGGTGCGGGTGACCACCGAGGGTGCGGTCGATCACATCGAGGCGCTGGCGCGGAAGTACCTGGGCGGCCCCTACCCGTGGTTCGGCGGTCGGGACCAGGTGCGCGTGATCTACGTCATCGAGCCCGAGCGGATCAGCGGCCCGCGCGGCTGAGGTTCTACGCGGCCTCGGTGCCGGCCTCGCCGCGGCCGGCCGGGGCCGCCGCCTGCCGCCGGCCGCCGTGGATCAGACGCAGGTGGCGGCCGCGGGCGTGACGGGCCGGTTTCGGGCCGCGCGCGAGCCAGTCCTCGGTACGGTCCATCCCGTACAACAGTACGGTCACGACCGGCAGCAGCAGAATTGCGACGATGGCCACGGTGGGGGCTCCTCCCCGGCAGACGGCTCTGTACGGATGCCCGCCGCGCCCGGGGCCAGCGGGCGGCCCTTGTGAAGGTGCGGTGCCTTTCCGGTGCCCCCGCCGCGCGAGCGCGCGCCGGGCGGCCGACGGGCCGTGACGCGGGTGTCCACGCCGAGGCGGTGCCGGCCCCGGCCGGGGCGGCGCCCTTCGGGCGGCCGCTCAGGGACGCGGCCTGGTCGCCCGGCCGAGCCGCTCCGCGTAACGGGCCGTTCACGCCGGGCGGGGCCCCGGGGAAACAAGCGCTTCGTAGCCTGGCCCGCCGGCCTCCGCCCGGCAGCGCTGCCACACGGAGGTCTCCCCCCGGCACCCGTACGGAGAGAGGCGTGACATGAGCGCGACAGAGTCACGACCCACGGCAGAGACGGCCGAAGGCCCGGCGACACCGGCCACGAGCCAGGCCACCAAGGAGACGCTGGAGGACTACACCCTCCGCTACGCGCCCAGGAGTTACCGCCGCTGGACCCCGATGGTGGTGGCCACCACGGCACTCGGCGGCATCGCGTACATGGCCGACTTCTCGATCGGCGCCGGCATCGGCCTGGCCCACGGCACCGGCAACGCGCTGGTGGCGATCGCGGTGGCCGCCGTCGTCATCTTCGTCACCGGCTTCCCGCTCGCCTACTACGGAGCCCGCTACAACATCGACCTGGACCTGATCACCCGCGGCTCCGGCTTCGGCTACTACGGCTCGGTCCTCACCAGCGTCATCTTCGCCAGCTTCACCTTCATCTTCTTCGCGCTCGAGGGCTCGATCATGGCCCAGGGCCTCCGGCTCGGCCTCGGACTCCCGCTGTGGTTGGGCTACCTTCTCTCCACGCTGATGGTGATCCCGCTGGTGATCTACGGCATGAAGGCACTGAGCAAGCTCCAGGTGTGGACGACACCGGTCTGGCTGGTGCTGATGGTGGGGCCGCTGGTGTACCTGGTGGCCACCGATCCGGGCACGGTCGACCGCTTCCTCTCCTACGCGGGCACCGACGGCGACGGCGGCGTGAACACCGCCTCCGTGCTGCTCGGCGCGGGCGTCTGCCTCTCCCTCATCGCGCAGATCGGCGAGCAGATCGACTACCTGCGCTTCATGCCGCCCAAGACCGAGGCCAACAAGCGGCGTTGGTGGACGGCCGTGGTGATGGCCGGGCCCGGCTGGGTGGTGCTCGGCGCGCTGAAGCAGGCGATCGGTGTCTTCCTGGCCGTCTACATCCTGGCCTCGGTCGGCCCGTCGGTCGCGCCCGAGCCCATCCAGCAGTTCAAGGGCGCCTTCGACGCGATGCTGCCGTCCTGGCTGGTCGTGCCGCTGGCCGTGGTGCTGGTGGTGATCAGCCAGATCAAGATCAACGTGACGAACGCCTACTCGGGCTCGCTCGCCTGGACCAACTCCTTCACCCGGCTGACCGGGCGCTATCCCGGCCGCATGGTCTTCGTGCTGGTCAACCTGGGCTTCGCGCTGGTCCTGATGGAAGCCGACATGTTCAGCTTCCTCAACGGCATCCTGGGCTTCTACTCCAACTGCGCCATCGCCTGGGTCGTCACCGTGGCCACCGACATCGGCGTCAACAAGTACCTGCTGAAACTCTCCCCGCACGCGCCGGAGTTCCGCCGGGGCATGCTGCACGCGGTCAATCCCGTGGGCGTGGTGTCCTTCGTCGCGGCGTCCGGGCTGTCGATCGCGATGTACTTCCACGCCTTCGGTGACACCCTCCAGCCGTACTCCCCCGTCGCCGCCGCCGTCATCGCCTTCGCGGCCACCCCGCTGATGGCCGTGGTGACCAAGGGCCGTTACTACCTGCGGCGCACGGACGACGGCATCCCGGAGCCCCTGCTGGACACGGAGGGCAACCCGAGCGGTACGGCGTACGACTGCCACGTCTGCCACCAGTCGTACGAGCGGCCCGACGTGACGGCGTGCGCCACCCACGGCGCCGTGGTCTGCTCCCTGTGCCTGAGCACGGACCGGGTCGGCGACCATGTGCTGCCCGTCTCAGGCGAGTCGCTCGCGTAGCACCGTCGCCGGGTCCACGGGGGCGCGGCCGATCAGAGCGGTGAGGGTGGGGTCCTGCGCGGCGAACTCGCCGGCGCGGGCGGCGGTGAAGACCCCCATCAGGCCCTCCACCCGGTCGGCCGGGACCCCGGCCCCGGCCAGGTGCCGGCGGAACGTGTCGTCCGGCACCACGGTGCGGGTGAAGGGGCGGCCGGTGATGCCGGCGGCGAGGCCGGCGAGGTCGCCGAAGGTGAGGGACCGGGTGGCGGTGAGGGGCGGGGTGGGCCCGTCGAAACCGCCCTCGTCGGCCAGGATCGCGGCGGCGGCCTCGGCGAGGTCGGCGTGGGCGGTCCAGCTCACCGGGCCGTCCTCGGGGAGCGCGACCTGTCCGGAGTCGAGGGCGGGACCGAGGAACTGGAGGGCGCTCGCCGCGTAGAAGCCGTTGCGCAGCGCGGTGTACGGCACGCCGCAGCTCCGCAGGATCTCCTCGGTGGCTGCGTGGTCGCGGCACGCCTGGAAGCGGGAGGCGGGGCTCGCGGCCATGTGGCTGGTGTACAGGACGCGACGGGCGCCCGCCTTCACCGCTGCCTCGATCGCGGTCCGGTGCCGCTGGACGGCCTCCTCGCCGAACTGGTCGACGGAGACGATCAGCACCTGGGTGGCGCCCTCGAAGGCGTGGGCGAGGCTTTCCGGGTCGGTGAAGCCGCCCTTCCGCACCCGGACGCCGCGCGCGAGAAGGGGCTCGGCCTTCCTCGGGTCGCGGACGCTGACGCCGACGCGGTGGGCGGGAACGCGGTGCAGGAGGCGGTCGACGGTCTGGCGGCCGAGTCGGCCGGTGGCGCCGGTAACGATGATCACGAGGTACTCCGTTGCTTGTTTCCACTGGAATCACCTCAACGGTAACACTGATATTTTCGGGGTTATCGCCCGGCGGGTACCGTTGGAACATGCAGAGTGGCGCGCCTGAGGGCACAGTGACCGAGGAGCCCGCGGGCCGGGAGAAGACGCGGCAGCGGGTCGTCGAGGCGGCGATCGGCCTGCTGGAGCGGGAGGGCCGTGAGGCGGTGACGACCCGCGCCGTCGCGGCCGCGGCGGGGTTGCAGCCACCGGCGATCTACCGCCTCTTCGGTGACAAGGACGGTCTGCTGGACGCGGTGGCCGAGCACGGCTTCCAGGCGTTCCTGGCCACCAAGCACGGGGCACCCGAGCCGGAGGACCCGATCGAGGGCCTGCGCGCGGGTTGGGATCTGGCGGTGGAGTTCGCCGTGGACAACCCCGCGCTCTACACCCTGATGTACAGCGAGCCCAGCCGGGCCACGTCGGCGGCCTTCCGGACCGGGATGCGGATGCTGAGGGAACGGGTGCACCGGCTCGCCCTCGGCGGCTGGCTCCGGGTGGACGAGGACCTCGCGGTGCAGATCATCCACGCCACGGGGCGGGGTGCGGCCCTGACCTGGCTGTCCCTCCCAGAGGAAGCCCGCAACCCCGCCCTGCTGACCACGCTCCGCGACGCCATGACCAGCGCCGTGACCGACCCGGAACCGGCGGTACGGGACAGCGGTCCGGCGGGAGCGGCCCGTGCGCTGCGCGCCGCCCTGCCGGAGCAGACCGTCCTCAGCGGGGCGGAGCGGCAACTCCTGCGGGAGTGGCTCGACCGCCTGTCCTGACGCTCAGAACGTCCACCGCGTGTGGGTGAAGAGGCCACCCTCCCGGCCGAAGCCGTACGCCGTGTCGGGTTCCACGGCGAACACCACGGCTCGCCCGGTGCGGAACGCGTCTCCGATGCCGTGGAAGGTGCCTTCGGGCGAGGTGATGTGCGCACCGTACTTCGCCTCGTACGCGGCGATCACCTCCTCCACCCTCGCCGGGTCGGTGACCTGCTCCGCCGTTCCCTCGACGATCAGGTCGAGCCCTTCGCCGAGGGAGTTCCGGCCGGTGGTCAGCGCGCAGTGCGCGTTCCTGGCGAGGTTCTTCGCCTTCTGCTCCTCCGGCCCGGTGGAGAAGTACAGCACCCCGCCGTGCCAGGCGGCGATGACGGGGGTGACGTGCGGCCTTCCGTCGGGGCGCACGGTGGAGACCCAGAAGATCTCGGCGTCCTCAAGGTGGCGTCGGGCCTCCGGCCAGGGGGTGGGGGCGGCGTTCTCCGCGCCGGGGCGGGGGTGGATGGCGGAGCTGTAGCGGGCGTCGAGTTCGGTGGTGGGCATGAGGGACTCCTTCCGTATGCCAGGGGTAACGAGGCAGAGCCGGTGTTGGTCGCCGCAAGCGCGTGGGGGGATCAGCGGACTCGGCGGCGGTCAGGGCTCGACAGTCGGGGCCGACGCTTCGACCTCCGGGTGCGTGAAGCGCACGGGCCTGCCCAGCGAACGGGCGTAGGCGATTTCGGCCCGGGTGCTCTCTCCGATGTAGCCGCCGACCACGAGCACCTCGTCGGCGAGCCGGATCTTCGCCCGGTGCAGGTCGTCGAGCCGGGCCTTGAGCGCCTCGGCATCGGCGGGGTCGGACCAGAGTTCGTGCGGCGTCTTCATGTCACAGCCCGGCTTGACGACGATCCTCCCGGCTTCGGTCTCCCGCAGCTCGGCCTCGTTCATCTCGGTCATGAAGCGGGTGGAGCCGCAGATCACGACGATACGCGGCAGGACCATCGCCTGCTTCGCGTCGGCGAGCTTCTCCTCGGGGCCGAGCGGTCGCGGGTGCGGCACCGGGTCCTCCTGGTGGTGTGGTCCGAAGGTGTGCCTGGCGAACGACGTGGCCACCGTACCGGCGGCACCGGTAGCGGTCATCCGCCGAGCCCGATGCCGCGGCGAAGGGCCGTGGCGGTGCCGCAGGGGCCCGGCGTCGTCCTCCGACTAGGGCCGGGGGTACGGCGTCTGATCGTCACCGGGGTTCCGGCCGGTGTGGGACACCAGGGCGTCGATGAGGTCTGGCCAGAGCTCCCGGGGGCGGTCGTGGCCCATGTCGGGGATCAGCAGGAGCTCCGCACCGGGCACGAGCTCCGCGGTGCGCTTCCCGCCGCTGGGGTCGATCAGCGTGTCGTCCAGGCCGTGGATCACCAACGTCGGTACCCGCAGTCCGCGGAGTGCGTCCGCGCGTGGACCGCTGAGGATCATCGCGCCGAGCTGCCGGCCCACCCCCGCGGGGCGGTACGAGCGGTCGTAGCTCGCGGCGGCCAGCTCACGCAGCGCCGCGGCGTCGCCGTAGCGCTTGGAGGCCCACACCAGCTCCTTCTCCGCCGCCGCGACGTATCCCTCGCGGTCCGCCGGTTTCGGGCTGGACACGGTCGCCTGGGCCTCCGGGCTCGACCGGCCGTACTCGGTCTCGCCGGTCGAGGACATCATCGACGTCAGGGTCAGCACCCGCTCCGGGGAGGAGAGGGCCATCGTCTGGGCGATCATCCCGCCCATCGAGGTGCCGACCACGTGGGCGCGTTCGATGCCGAGCGCGGTGAGCAGGCCGAGTCCGTCGGCGGCCATGTCGCGGAGCCGGTAGGGGACCATCGCGAGGGCGGCGGGAATGTCGCCCGAGCTGAGGGCGGCGACGAGTTGGCCCACGTCGACGGGGTGCTCGTCGAATGTGGTGGACAGTCCGCAGTCGCGGTTGTCGTAACGGATCACGTACCGGCCGCGGTCCGCCAGCGCCCGGCAGAAGTCCTCGTGCCAGGCGAGCAACTGGCCACCGAGACCCATCACGAGCAGGACGGGCGGGTTCGCGGGGTCGCCGAAAGTCTCGTACTCGATGGACACCTCGGGCGACACGACGACATTCGGCATGCGTGAATCCTGCCACGGGAGCGGCCATGGAGCTCCCCCCGGAGCCGGCGCGGACGCCCTCCTCCTCCGACGCCCGGATGCGCCGTCACATCGGCCACCAGCGGCTCGACAACCGCCCGCTGAGGCCGGCGCGGCGGTTGCCGCCAGGCGCCCCGGGTCCGTCACCGGCACTCCCCCGGCTGGTGGCCGCGACGCGGGAGGCCGTCGACCTGTTTCCGTCCGCTCCGGCGGGGACACGACCCGGCGGTGGCCGAGCCCGCCCGGGTCCTCCGGCCCGGTTGCCCCCGACCGGAGTCGGGGTGCGCCCAGCCGCTGAGCCGGTACCGCCCGCGCGCCTCGGGTGCCCGGTGTCAGCGGCTGGGCCGGGGTCAGACGTCGGTGGCGGTCACCGCCGAGGAGTAGACCAGGGCGACCCGGTGGTTGTACTGGATGGTGTACATCTTCCTGGCGCCGACCACGACCGCCCCGGAGGAGAAGTAGTCGTCGGTGTTGGCCGGCGGCCGGGTGGCGACGTACGCCTGACCGGCGGGGACGGTGTAATAGCCGAGCGCCGCCTGGGTGGAGGGGGACAGCCCCGCCGGGTACTCGGACGGGTCGGGGTAGCTGGAGCCGTAGACCGGGACCGGGCTGGTGCCCGCGGCGGAGACCAGGGTGACGCCGAACGCGGGCGTGGTGTTGGCGCCGGCCGGGTTGTGGAACCAGACCTTGGTGCCGCTGTACCAGATGGCGGTCCAGTCGCCCTCGGCGCCGGCCACCACGAACTGCTGGCCCGCCTGCGCGGTGGAGCCCCAGTCGCTGATCCGGTCGGTGCCCTCGGCGCCCTTGTGGATGGCCTGGTCGCCGAAGAGCGGGGCGGTGGCGTCGGGCGCGGTGCGCAGATACACGAAGTCGGCGGCCCGCTGCTCGCGGACGCAGGAGGGGGTGGCGCCGGTGGGGTCGTCCCCGGGGCAGATCTGGACGGTCTGCCGGTTGCCGGCGAAGCCCGGCGCGATCGTCACCGCGGAGCCGACCGGGCCGACCCCGTGCTCCCCGGTCACCGGGGCGCCGAGCAGGCTCATGAAGTGCTCCCAGTCCCAGGCGGTGCCCGGGTCCCAGTGCATGCCGGCGATCAGGCTGGAGCTGGGGCCCGCCACGTCGTCGTGGCCGATGACGTGCTCCCGGTCCAGCGGTATGCCGAAGCGGTCGGCGAGGTAGCGCACCAGGGACGCCGTGGCCTGGTACTGGGACTCGGTGTACCAGGTGGCGCCGTGCGCGGCGTAGCCCTCGTGCTCGATGCCGATGGAGTGCAGGTTCGTCGAGTAGTTGCCCGCGTGGTAGGCGACGTCCTTGGTCGGCACCATCTGGGTCACCGCGCCGTCCGAGGAGCGCATCACATAGTGCGCGGAACTGCCGCCCGGGGTCTGGAACGTGGAGATGGCGGACTGGTACGACGACTCGGTGTCGTGGAGGACGATCGTGTCGATCCGGACACCGCCCGCGGGCCGGTCGGCGACCTGCCCGTTGGACGCCGCCGCCGGCACGAAGGTGCAGGTGACGTCGGACGGGCACTCGGTGGCGGTGGCCGTCACGGCACCGGCCCACTGCCCCTTGACGGGACGGACGTCGCCGTCGGCCGCCATCGACACGCGCTGCCCGTCGGAGGTGGTGCGGGCGGCGCCGGCGCGGAGGGTGGCGAAGACCCGGTCGGCGAAGGCCGCCGCGGTGCGCTTCTGGCCGGAGCCGCTGTAACGGGCCACCGCGCCGTACCACTGGCCGGGGTCCGCCGGGAGGGTGCCGCGTACGGGCTTCTGGTAGGAGGCGAGCAGCGCGGCCCCGCCCGCGATGTTGGCGGCGGGGTCCTCGCGCAGCGTGACCGCGGACACCCCGGTGAGCTCGGCGGCCGCGCGCAGGGTGTGCAGGGCGGGGTCCTTCGCCAGGTCGGCGAGGCCCGCCCGGCCGACCGCTCCGGCCGGGCCGGAGGCCAGCATGGCGGGAGTGACGTCGGTGAGGTGCATCGGCCCGTAGCCGCCGCTGGTGCTCACCCGGCCGGCGTGATCCTCCCACGCCGACTCCTGGTAGGAGACGGCGAGCAACACCTGTACGGGTACGTGGTATTCGGCGGCCGCGGCCGCGAAGGCGTGCTGGCGCGCTCCGGGCTCCGCAGGCGCGGGGGCGGCGGCCCGGGCGGGGGCGGGCACCAGGCCGGTCAGGGCTCCCGCCGTCAGCGCGCCCGCTGCGGCCAGACCGAGCAGCCGACGCCGTACGGCAGGCTTTCGGGCGGCGTTCTCCGTGGTTCTCTTCTTCATTCGTTTCCGCGCTCCATGGCGACCAGGTAAGGGTAAGAAGGCATTCGTCATCGCATTGCCGCCCTTCGTTTCGAGCGTCAATTCCTTTGCGTGTCAACGGTGTTCGAATCGTATGGCCATGGAACTCACCTGCGCGACCAGTCCCGCGGCGGCGCCACGGCATCACCCGATCACCAGGCGCTCGCGGCACGGTCCGGCCGGTCAGGCTAGGTTTTGCCCATGGCTCCACCCCCACGAGCGACGCCCGCGCCGACGCCCGCCACTCTCCCGGACACCGGCCAGGACGGCCTGATCAGGGTTCGTGGTGCCGACGAACACAATCTGCGGCATGTCGATGTGGACGTACCCCGTGACCAGGTCGTGGCCTTCACCGGAGTGTCGGGGTCCGGCAAATCCTCGCTCGCTTTCGCCACGATCTACGCGGAGGCCCAGCAGCGCTACCTGGAGTCCGTCGCGCCGTACGCCAGACGGCTCATCGACCAGGGCGCGGCCCCCAGGGTCGGCTCGATCACCGGTCTGCCGCCCGCCGTGGCGCTGCGCCAGCAGCACAGCGGAGGCAGCACCCGTTCGACGGTGGGCACCGTGAGCCGGATCTCCAACGTGCTGCGCATGCTGTACTCCCGCGCCGGCACCTATCCGGCCGGACGGACGCCGGAGGACCTCGCCGGAACGTTCCCGCGCGACGCCGCGCCGCTGGACTCGGACAGCTTCTCGCCGAACACCGCCGTGGGCGCCTGCCCGACCTGCTCCGGCCTGGGGCGGCTGCACAGCGTCGACGAGAGCAAGCTCGTGGGTGACGACTCCCTGAGCATCCGGGAGGGCGCGATCGCGGCCTGGCCGGGTGCCTGGCAGGGCAAGAACTACCGGGACATCCTCGCCGAGCTGGGCATCGACATCGACGTACCCTTCCGCGAGCTGCCCGCCGCCCGGCGCGAGTGGCTGCTGACCACGGACGAGCAGCCGACGGTCACCGTGCACCCGGTCCGGGACGCGCACCGGGTGCAGCGCTCGTACCAGGGCATCTACATGAGCCCCCGCAAGTGGGTGCTGCACACGTTCGCCACCTCCAAGGCGGCGCATCTGCGGGCGAAGGCCGCCTCGTTCATGGCCGAGGAGATCTGCCCGACCTGCCACGGCAAGCGGCTGAACCCGGAGGCGCTGGCGGTGACCATCGCCGGGCAGGACATCTCGGTGGCCACCTCGATGCCGCTCAGCCAGCTCGCGGCCTTCCTGGAGTCGGCCCGCGACCACCCCGACACCCTGGCCCTGCCGGCCGAGCGCAGGCAGGCCGCGCACGCCCTGATCGGCGGCCTGAAGGACCAGCTCGGCACGCTGACCGACCTGGGCCTCGGCTACCTCGCCACCGGGCGCGCGACCTCCACCCTCTCCAGCGGCGAGCTGCAGCGGCTGCACATGGCCACCCAGCTCCGCAGCGGTCTGTTCGGCGTGCTGTACGTGCTGGACGAGCCCTCGGCCGGGCTGCACGCCGCCGACACGGAACTGCTGCTCACCGCGCTGCGACGGCTTAAGGGGGCCGGGAACAGCGTCTTCGTGGTGGAGCACAACGCGCAGGTCCTCACCTCGGCCGACTGGATCGTCGACATGGGTCCGGGCGCCGGCCGGCACGGCGGCGAGGTCCTGTACAACGGGCCCGCCGAAGGGCTGAGCGACGCCCCGGAGTCGGTGACCGCCCGGTATCTCCCGCCCGACGCGCCCACGGTGCCGGGGCCGAAGGAGCCGCGCCGGCCGGCGGGATGGCTGCGCCTGGACGGGGTCACGGGCCACAACCTCCGTGACGTGGACGCGAGTTTCCCGCTCGGCACGCTCACGGCGGTCACCGGCGTCTCCGGGTCAGGTAAGTCGACCCTGGTCCGGCGCGCGCTCGCGGAGACGGTCCGCGATCATCTGCACGCCGACGAGATGGCCGAGGACATCGCCCGCGGCCCCGCCTCGGTGGAGACCGCCGACGAGGAGGAGGCCGGGGTGCCGGTCTGGGACCTGACGGAGGACCGGGTGACGGTGCGCTCCAGTGCGGGACTCGAGCACATCGACCGCCTGGTGGTCGTGGACCAGAAGCCCATCGGACGTACCCCGCGCTCCAATCTCGCCACCTACACCGGCCTTTTCGACAGCGTCCGCAAGCTGTTCGCCGCCCAGCCGACCGCGCGCGAACTCGGCTACACGGCCAGCCGGTTCTCGTTCAACGTGCCCCAGGGCCGCTGCCCGCACTGCCTGGGCGACGGAGTCGTCAGCATCGAACTCCTCTTCCTACCCACGGAGACCTCCCCCTGCCCGGTCTGCGCGGGCGCGCGCTACAACCCCGGCACGCTGATGGTGCGTTACCGGGACAAGACCATCGCCGACGTGCTGGCGATGAGTGTGGAGGAGGCGCGGGACTTCCTCGCCGATGTGCAGCCCGCCGCCCGCATCCTCAAGCTGCTCTCCGACATCGGACTGGGCTATCTGACGCTGGGTCAGAGTGCCACGACCCTCTCCGGGGGCGAGGCCCAGCGCATCAAGCTGGTGAGCGAGCTGCACCGGGCGCCGCGCGGCCACAGTCTCTACCTGCTGGACGAGCCGACCACGGGACTGCACCCGGCGGACGTGGACCTGCTGATCGGGCAGTTGCAGCGCCTGGTGGACGCCGGGAACACGGTCGTCGTGGTGGAGCACGACCTGCGCACGGTCGCCGCCGCGGACTGGGTCGTGGACCTCGGTCCGGGCGCGGGGGACGACGGGGGCCGCGTCGTCGCCGAGGGCCGGCCCGAGGACGTGGCCCGGGCGGGCGGCACGCCCACCGCCGACCACCTGGGGCGCCGGCTCCTGGCCCGCTGACCCGCGAGGCCGAGGCTTGTCCTTATTTGTCGGCATATCTGATGATTGTCGGTAGCATGGATACGGCCGTAGCCGCGCGAGTGCCGCAGCGCGTCCGCGGGGCTGCCAACCGAGGGGTGCGGGCAGGACGTTCCCCGCCACGGAAGGTGAGCGATCATGACGGGCAAGATGGACGCATCAGAGGCCGCACGCATCATGAGCGACCCGAACGCCACGCCGGAAGAGCGCTCGGTCGCGGCCAGCGCCCTGTCGGACACCGAGCGCGGCCACCACACCAGCAAGCGTGTCGGCTCGGAGGCGGGCCAGCTCCTGGACGACCAGAACATCTCCGAGGACGACCGGTCCGTGGCCGGCAGCGACCTCGAACAGGACCGCAGGCGCAAGGGCCACTGAGCGGTTCCGGCCGAAAACACGCGCCGAGGTGGACGCCGCCCGTCACGCGGCGTCCATCTCGGCGCGCGGACAGCGAAGTTACGCGCCGTCCCCGTCGGCCGCCGCCCGCGCGGTCACCGCCAGGTCGATGAACCGGCGGAGGGTCTCCACGGGCATGTCGAGCCCCTGGGAGGCGGCGTCCTCGTCCCCGAAGACCTCCACCGCCTCCACGACCGCCATGGCCAGCTCGGTCTCCGCCTTGCGCACCTTCACCTCGGCCTTGTCGACCGTGTCGACGACGGCGAGCTGACGACGCTGCCTCTCCTGGAGGCGCTGCTTACGGGACGGCGTCTTGCCGGGGTTCTGCGCGGTCACGATCAAGATCATAAACGGACCGGAGGCCCGGCAGGAAATCGGCAACTACGCGCGGGCGAAGCCCTGTTCAGGCCGACAGCTCCCAGGCGTACGGCGGTTCGGCGCCGGGGCGGGAACAGGTCAGGGCGGCCGCGCGGGCGGCGAAGCCGAGCACGTCACGCCAGACCTCGGCGTCCAGACCCGCGACGGTCGCGTGGCTCAGCGCGTCGATCTCGCGCAGCCGGTGCAGCAGGGCCGCGTTGACCGTGTCGCCCGCCCCGATGGTGTCGGCCACCGTGACCGGTGTACCCGGCACGCTCACCCGGCCCGCGCCCCGGCTCCACACGCTCAGTCCGTCGCCGCCCCGGGTGAGGACGATCGCCGCCGGGCCGCGCTCCAGCCACGCGGACAGGTGGACGTCCAGGGCCTCCCCGGAACCGATGTCCGCGAGCCACGCGGCGTCCTCCACCGACAGCTTCAGCAGGGCCACGTGCGGCAGCCAGGACAGGAACCGCTCCCGGTAGGCGCCGGCGTCCACGATCAGTCCGGCCCGGATGTTGGGGTCGAGGGCGGTGAACACCCCGCGCGCCGACTCCCGCTCCAGCAGCGCCTCGTACGCGCTCGCGCCGGGCTCCAGCACCAGCGAGCAGGTGCCGACGGAGAGGGCGGTGACGCCGTCCGGAAGCGCGGGCGGGAGGGCGAACAGCCGGTCGGCGGTGCCCTCGGTGTAGAAGCCGTAGCCGGCCGAACCGTCGCTGCCCACGTCGGCGACGGCCAGCGTGGTGGGCTCGGGGCCCCGCTGCACCAGCGCGGTGTCGACACCGGCGTCCCGCAGCCCCGACAGCAGGGCGGTGCCGAAGGCGTCGGTGGACACCCGCGAGCAGAACGCCGTCGGGGAGCCGAGGCGACCCAGGGCGACGGCCGCGTTGTACGGGCCGCCGCCGCGCCGCGGGAGGAGCGGCGGCAGGGCGGTCGCCGGATCGGAGGCGGCGGGGGCGGGCACGAGGTCGATGAGTGCCTCGCCGGCGACGACGATCACTGTGCTGTTTCCTTTCGGTGAGCCGTGGTGCGGCGGGGCGAAGTGGGCCGGTGGAGAGCCGGAAGGTCAGTCCGGCGGGCAGCCGCAGGACGTGCGGTGGACGAGGGTGCAGGGCAGCCGGACGGTCCTCGCCGGGCGGTCGGGCGCGTCGAGCCGCTCCAGGAGCAGGCGCAGCGCCAGCCTGCCGAGGTCGCGGCTCGGCTGGCGTACGGCCGTGAGGCTGGGCGAGAAGAGGTCGGCCCATTCGAAGTCGTCGAAGCTGACGAGCGCGATGTCCTCCGGGATGCGCGGGCCCGCGTCGCGGAGCGCCTGGAGCGCGCCGATGGTCATCGCGTTGTTGGCCGCGATCACGGCGGTGGGGGGTGCGGGTGCGGCGAGCAGGCGCTCGGTGGCGAGGCGGGCACCGTCGGAGGCGGAGTGTCCGTGGGCGAGCAGGCCGGGGTCGAAGGGCAGACCGGCCGCGTCCAGGCCCTGACGGTACCCGTCGACGCGTTCGCCGGTGGTGCTCAGTCCGGCGAGTCCGGCCACCATGGCGATCCGGCGGTGCCCGAGCGAGGCCAGGTGCCCGACCAGCTCCCGCACGGGTGCGACGCCGTCGGCGCACACCTGGTCGTACGCGGGTTCCTCGGCCTCGTCGACGAGGCGGTCCAGGAAGACCACCGGGATGTCGGCCCGGTCCAGGTAGGCGAGCAGCGCGGACGGTTCGGCGGACGGGGCGACGATCACGCCGTCCACCCGGCGCTCGTGGAGCATGCGGACCACGCTCAGCTCGTGGGCGGGGTCGTCGTGCGGGTCGGCGATGAGGAGACCGTAGCCGGTGGCGAGGGCCTCGGCCTCGACGCCCTGGAGGATCTCGGTGAAGTACGGGTTGCTGATCGCCGAGACGGCGAGCCCGACCGAGCGGGTGCGGGAGGTGACCAGGGAGCGGGCCAGGGTGTTGTGGATGTAGCCCAGCTCGTCGATGGCGCGCAGCACCGCGTCGCGGGTCGCGGGGCGGACCGGGCGTGTGGCGTTGAGCACGTGGGAGACCGTGGCCACCGAGACACCCGCGTGTCTCGCCACGTCGGCCATCGTCCGCATCGGTTCTCCTTCGTGTGCCCCGTGCCGCGTGTCCGCCCGCCCGCACGGGAGCCGGCCGGGGCCGAGCGGACCGGGGGGAGGCCGGCTCGTCCGTCCATGAGATGCCAAGGACCTATCAAATGTCACACGTAAGCGTTTGCGCAAACGCTTACGCGCGGATTAGGTTTCGCGACGTCTTCGGACATCCGTCCGCACACCGCTGTGAGGAGGCGCCATGCGCGCTGTCGTGGTCACCCAGCCGGGAAGCGCCGAGCCGGCCGTCATACCCGATCCGAGTCCCGGTCCCTCGGAGGTGGTGGTCCGCGTCAGCTCCTGCGGCCTGTGCGGGACGGACATGCACATCCTGGGCGGCGAGCTGCCGTCCGTGCCCTACCCGCTGATCCCCGGCCACGAGCTGACGGGTGTCGTGGTGGAGACCGGCAAGGACGTGCTCTTCCCGGCTGTCGGCCGGCGCGTCGCCGTCGACCCCAACACCCCCTGCGGCGCCTGCCATTACTGCCGGATCGGCCGCGGCAACCTCTGCGAGCACTACACGGCGGTCGGCGTCACCCGCAACGGCGGCTTCGCCGAGTACGTGGCCGTCCCCGCCGCCCGCTGCCACGTCCTGCCCGACTCCCTGTCCGAGGCCGCGGCCGGACTGGTCGAGCCGCTCTCCTGCGCCGTCCACGGTCTGAGCCGGCTCCCCCGGCGGCCGGGCGAGCACTACCTCGTCTACGGCGCCGGAACCATGGGCCTGATGATGGCGGCCCTGGTCGGCAACGCGGGCGCGGCCTCCGTGTCCGTGGTCGACCCCAACGTCCGCCGCCTGGAGCTGGCCCGGCGCATGGGCGCGGACGCCACGGCCACGAACGCCGAGGAACTGGGCCGGGAGCACGGCTTCGAGGTCGTCATCGACGCCACCGGTGTCATCGCGGCCATCGAGGACGGCCTCGGCCGGGTCCGCAAGGGGGGTACCTTCCTCCAGTTCGGGGTCGCCGACCCGGCCCGGCGGGCCACCTTCTCGCCCTTCATGGTCTACAACCGCGAGATCGACATCATCGGCTCCATGGCGGTGCACAACGGGTTCCAGCCCGCCGTGGAGATCCTCGCGGGGGGTCTGGACCTGGACCCGCTGGTCAGCGACGTGCTTCCGCTGGAGAGCTTCGACGAGGCGGTCAGCCTCTTCCGCGCCGGCACCGGACAGAAGATCCACCTCGCCCCGCAGGCGGACGACCCGCGAACGGCGGCGATCCGTTCGGCGGCCGCGCTCACGGACCCCGCCTCGTGAGCGGCCCGCCGGAGGCGGCACCCGAGCGGCGCCCACGAGTGCGCAACGCCCTGATCTGGGTGTTCGGCGCCCTCGGCGGCATCCTGTGGGGGTACGACACGGGGGTGATCTCCGGCGCGATGCTGTTCATCCGCCGGGACATCGCCCTCTCCCCGCTGCTGGAGGGTCTGGTCGTCTCGGGGCTGCTGGTCGGCGCGATGGCGGGCGCCGGGCTGGCCGGAAAACTCTCCGACGCCTGGGGCAGGCGCCGTCTGATCCTGGGCGCCGCGCTCGTCTTCATCGTCGGCACGGTGGGCGCGGCCCTCTCCTCCGAGGCGTCGCTGCTCATCGGGGCGCGGATGCTGATCGGAGTGGGCGTCGGCATCGCCTCGGTCGTGGTGCCGCTGTACCTGACCGAGCTGGCGCCGGTGGAGGTGCGCGGAGGGCTCGCCTCCCTCATGCAGCTCCTGGTGACGGTGGGCATCTTCCTGGCCTACCTCACCGACTACGCTCTGGCCCCGGCGCACGCCTGGCGCTGGATGATCGGGCTCGGCGTGCTCCCGGCGGCGGTCCTCGCGCTCGGCATCCTCACCCAGCCCGAGAGCCCCCGCTGGCTGGTGGGACACGGCCGCCGGGACGACGCACGCGAGGTGCTGACCCGTCTGCGGGGTGACGGCGAGGTGGCCCGCGCCGAACTGCTCGACATCGAGCGGACGCTGGAGGAGGAGCGCGCCGAGACACGGCGGCTGACGCTGCGCGACCTGCTCTCCCCCAGGCTCCGGCCCATGCTGCTCGTCGGCCTGCTGCTGGTGTTCTTCCAGAACTTCGGCGGCATCAACACGATCATCTACTACGCCCCGACGCTGCTGACCAGCATCGGCTTCGGGGACAACGGCGCGATCCTCGCCAACGTCGGCGTCGGCGTGGTCAACATGCTGATGACCCTCCCGGCGATGCGCCTGATCGACCGCCGCGGGCGCCGGCCCCTGCTGCTGTGGGGCTCGGCCGGGATGTGCGCCGGCATGGTCGTGCTGGCCGCCGTGAACCTCACGCCGCTCGGCGACGGCTCGCTGCTCGCCCCGCTGACGCTCTTCGGCGTGGCGCTGTACGTGGCCGCGTTCGCCATGTCGTGGGGACCGGTGCAGTGGGTGATGCTGCCCGAGCTGTTCCCGACCCGCATCCGCGCGGGCGCGGTGGGCGTGTGCGTGGTGTTCAACTGGCTGTTCAACATGACCGTGGCGCTGGTCTTCCCCTCCCTCCTGCACGCGTGGGGCGCGGGCGCCAACTTCGTGATCTTCGCCGTGACGACCCTGGCCTCCGGCGTCTTCGTCAGGAAGCTGCTGCCGGAGACGCGGGGGCGGACGCTGGAGCAGATCGAACGGGACCTGCTGCGTCGCGGCGACGAGGCTCCAAAGCCGGCCCCCTCGACGGTGTCGGTGGGCTGAACGGATCCGGGGCCCGGCGTCGCGCCGGGCCCCGGAGGCTCACTACTCGAAGAACTTCAGCCCCCACCCGGTGTCCGAGGTGGGTCCGGGCACGTTGGCGCGCCGATATGTGGTGTCGCCCCACCACGCGAACGACCCGGTGTACCAGTACCGGTTGTCCCAGGAGTAGGGCGTGCCCTTGGCCACCGCGTGGAACATCAGCGGGAAGCGCGGCCCGGCCGGCGGACTGGTGGCGATGTCCCCGTTGAGCAGGACGAACGTGTGGTGGCCGGGACCATTGACGTACAGCGTCGGGTCCCAGCCGGCCATCATGGTCGAGCGGTTGGAGCCGAAGAGGCAGCCGTTGGACTTGTACCAGTCCCACACGTACGTCGGATCGCCGCCGGCCCGCAGCCGCAGGTCGGCCAGGCAGTACTGGTCGCTCCAGCTGCCGTTGGCCGAGTAGACGATGTGGAGTTGCCCGTTGGGGTCCCGGATCGCCTCGGGCGCCTCGTTGATGTACGGGTTGCCGACCACCCGCTCCCAGCTCTCCCGCGGCTGGGAGATGACGTACCGGGCGCCGGTAGGTGTGGTGGGACTGCTCATCCGGGCGATGTAGAGGTTCTGCTCGACGTTGGTGTCCCCGGCCCAGCCCGACCAGACGAACCAGCGCTGCCCGTTGAAGGTGAACATCGTGCCGTCGATGGCCCACTTGTCGTCCGGGAGCGCGAGCCGGGTCTCGCCGCCGTAGCCGCTGTCGGGGACGGCGGAGCTGATGACGTACATCCGGTGCGCCGCGCCCCGTCCGGCGGTGAAGTAGATGTAGTAGCGCCCGCCGTCCGTGGTCAGTTCCGGCGCCCACACCTCCCCGCGCCCCTGGGTGTCCGACCACACCTGCCGGGCGGGCGCGGAGGCGAGCCCGGCGGTGGAGGACGCCTGCCGTACCGCGATCCCCGCACCGGTGGACTGCGCCGATATGTAGGTGGAGCCCACCCTGATGACACTCGGGTCGGCCGCCCGCATCGACGTCTGCTCCGCCGTGGCCGGTCCGGCGGCGGAGACCGACAGCAGCGCGGCGAGGACGGCCAGCACCGTGACCACGAGGGCAGCTTGGAGGCTGCGAAATGGTTTCATGCGGGTCTTCTACATCGATGCAAGGGCACTGCCCAGCCCTCCTGCCGCCTCAAGGCCCCCGGATGTCCCGGCCGTTGAGCTCGCCCGAGGCGGCATGGGCCCCTACTAGGGAACCTTCACCTCGACCCGTGCCGTGTTGTTCCGCAGACGGGGGTCCCGGACCCGGTACATCGTCGTCACATAGCCGGTGCTCGACTTTGCGGGCTTGTCGATGCGGAGCTCGAAACGCTGTCGTTCCACATGTCCGACCTGGAATTGAGGACCGGCCTGGTGGCCGCAACTGTAGCCACGGCCCTTGGGCTTGCCGAGTCCCATGAAGCCCTTGAGGCCGGAGGCGGGACGGCTCTTCTCGTATGCGACACAGTGGGGCGGCGCGTGCACCACTGTCACCCCGGAGGGAACGGAGAACCACAACGCTCCCGCATTGCCGGTCTGCTCCTCGGGCCTCTCGTCCCTCTCTCCCGGACCGAGGTTGCGGACGGTGAGCTCCACCGGCACGACGTCTCCGGGACGGCCGCGCACGGTGGCCCCACCGACGACGAAGTCCGCAGTGTTCCGCACGTCGACCGTGCTGGAAAGGTCGTATGCGACGTCGTCCGGGCGCAGGGAGGTGGTGGCGCCGGTGCGGGGCACGGCGGTCAGCTCGTTCGGCCCGTCGCCCTGCTCATCGTTCTCCCGCTGGATCTCACCCGGTGGCGCCCCGGCCGGCATCTCGCGCACCCGGTAGCCGATGTCCTCGTACATCGCGTGGGCGCCGATCCGGAGCGCGCCGAAGTCGAAGTCGTAGGAGGCGTACGGAGCGAACGGGCCCTTCAGCTTGCACTCGACGCGCGTGGTGCCGGTCTCCACGTCGGGCTGCCATACACAGTTGCGGAATCGCTCGGTGAGGGACAGGCCCTGCGACAGTGTGAGAGAGACCCTGACGGCTTCGAGGGTGCTACGGGAGTAGTTGGTGAAGCCGCCGGGCAACGGCATCGTCTCTCCGGGGGCGGGGCGGACCCGCTTCGGAGCCCCACGGTCGAACTCGGGGCCGGTCTCGTCGACAGCCACCGTGAAGCGGTTCGTGACCGGCGGGCCGTCCCCGGTCGTGGCGGCTATCCGCACCATCTGGTACGTGCCGACGGCGGAGGCCTTCAGACCGCCCGTCCGCACGTCTCCGATCTTCACGGGCACACCGGACCGCACGGGCCCGATGCCGCGGCACTCGCCCACCAGGTCGCCGTCGGGGTCGCAGGGCACGTCCACGTCGTCCGAGACGTTTCCCAGCGCGGAGGCGTCGATGGTCACGGAGACATCGGTGATGTCCCGTCGTCCCAGGTTGGACACCCAGACGTCTTCGGTATATCCCGGATGGTTGGCCGCCTGCATGATGATCGACGATCTGACGACGACGGCGAGGGAACGATTCGAGCCCTCCGGCCGCTCGGTGTCGGCGATGGCGGCGGGTCCGGTACCCAGCAGGGCGCAGGCGGCCAGGAACACGTGCGGGAGATTCCTCAGCCTCCGGTTCATCGGTCGCCCCCCGCCGTGCGGGCGGCCCTGGCACGACGCCGCAGCCACAGAACGCCCCCGCCCAGCGCCAGGACCGCGGCGAGGAGGGAGCCGACGGCCCGCACCGTGGAGGAGGCCGTCGGGGCGCCCACGATGTCGACCGTGATGGCCGCGGAGTTGTTGGACAGGTCACCGTCTCCGTCCTTGAAGTCGCGGCGGTCCGGCATCGCGATCCTCCCGGGCGTGTCGTCCGTCCCGTCGATACGGAACGTGAACGGGAAGTGCTCGAACTGCCCTGGCGTCATGGTCGATCTCTTGTCCGTGCGCTGCTGCCAACACGCGTACCTGGTGACAACCGGTCCGCTCCTGCCCTTGGCCTCACTCCGCTCGCCCTGGCAGTTACGGGGAGCCTTCACGACCTTCAGCGCCGGCGGCAGCGTCAGTCGGGCCACGACCGCCGTCTCGTTGTCCTCCTCGTCGTCGAAGACAGCGCCCACGCTCGTGGGACCGTTGTTCACGAAGAAGAAGTCGCCCTTCACCAGGTCACCCGGCTTGCCACGCAGGGCCACCGCGTTGACCGCCAGGTCGTGGAGCGTGCCGATCTCGACGGCGGTGGACGCCGGGGCCAGCGGGTCCGCCGGCTCCGGCCGTATGCGGCCCTCGACACGGTCGCGCTCCATCAACTCGAGCACCTTCCCGGCGCCGCGGCGCGCCGATGGTGGGGTCGCGGCATCACTCCGGTCGGCGGTCACGCGGTAGGAGATGCGTCCGTCCCGGGCCGCCGGACCGATCAGGACGCCGCCGAGGTCCAGGTCGTAGGACCGGCCGGGCCGTACCGGGCCATCGAGCCGGCAGACCACGCGGTTCACCCGGAGCGTCGCGTCCGCCGTGGCGTACCGGCAATTGCGGTACTCGCTGGTGAGGGAGAAGGAGCGGTCGAGGTCGATCCGCAGGTACACGGTGTCGAGCGTCCGGTCGGTGCCGTTGGTGATCCCCCCGGACAGGTCGTACGAGCTCCCGGCCTTCGTGGTGATCTTTTCGATCGCCTCGTCGAAGCGGAGCCCGTCCTCCTCCGCGACGGCAGGATGCGCCGTGCCCAGCGTCAGCAGCAGGCCGGCCGCCAAGGCGGCCGACCCGGCTCGCCACCCCCCGGTACGCGTTGTTCCACCTGGCACAGATCCTCCGAACGTCATGGAACGCCGGTGGACCGACTTCTCCGGGGCCGGTACCGGACGCTTGCTCACCGCATGCGACTCGGATCACGACGTGAAGGTTGTACGGGATCAGGTCGACCGCGAACGCCTCGGCGGCGGCCACCTCGGACACTCGTGCGGGTGGTGGCGCTCATCGAGCCGCTCGAAGGGCTCGCGGTGCGGGTCGCGGCCGAGACGCAGGACTTCTGGCGCGACGAACTCTGGAGGGGTGTCCGTCAGCGGGTGCGTTCGTAGTGACGTCGCGCCTTCTCACGGTTGCCGCAGACGGCCATGGAGCACCAACGGGCCCGGTTGGCGCGGCTGCGGTCGAGCAGGAACAGCCGGCAGTCGGTGTTGGCACACGGTCGCAGCCGGCCGGGCATGCGCTCCTCGGTATCGGCCCAGGCAAGGATCACCTCGACGGCCAGCCGGGCGTGCGGGGCGGTCCTGAGCGTCCACCGAAGACCCTCCGCAGTGGCCTCCGGAACCCGCTGGACCTCCTCGAGCAGCGGCTGCAGCGCCTCAGGCGAGCGCTCTGCGCCCACGATGTCCCGGAGGACGTCGCGCGTCTCACGCAGCAGCGCCAGCTCCGCGGTACTGCCGTCGCCACCGCGCTCCCGCGCCCAGCGTCGGCCTTCGGCCGGATCGGCGAGGACGTCCTGTTCCCTGCCGTCGACCAGCGGCCTGCTGTTGAGCAGGTCGAGCAGCGTATTCATCAGACACTCCCCTCTAACCACATCGAAGCGCTTGACAGGTTAGTGGAAGCATGCTTGCGTGGCCAGAGATAACCGGATAACGCACCTGAAGGGGTTAGACATGAACTCGGTGCACCACCGGACCGCCCTCATCGACGGCCACGAGATCTTCTACCGCGAGGCCGGGCCTGCCGACGCTCCCGCGATCGTCCTGCTGCACGGCTACCCGACCAGCTCGTTCATGTTCCGCGAGCTCATCCCGCTGCTGGCCGACGACTACCATGTCATCGCGCCGGACCACCTCGGCTTCGGCCTCTCCGACGCCCCGGACGCAGCGGACTTCGCCTACACCTTCGACGCCCTCGCCGAGATCACCTCCCACCTGCTCGACCACCTGGGCCTGGACCGCTACGCCCTCTACGTCCAGGACTACGGCGCTCCCGTCGGCTGGCGCCTCGCCCTCAAGAACCCCGAGCGGATCTCCGCCCTCGTCACCCAGAACGGCAACGGTTACGAGGACGGTTTCGTCGAGTCGTTCTGGACCGACGTCTGGGCCTACGGGGCGAACCCCGGCCCGGACACCGAACCCGCCGTACGCACCGCGCTGAGCCGCGACGCCATCCGCTGGCAGTATCTGCACGGCGTCCCCGACCCGAGCGTGGTCAGCCCGGACACCTGGGAGCACGACTTCGCCCTGGTCTCCCGCGCGGGCAACGACGAGGTTCAGCTCGCCCTGTTCCGCGACTACGGCAACAACCGCCCGCTCTATCCGCCGCTGCACGACTTCCTGCGCACCAGCGAGGTCCCGGTGCTCGCCGTGTGGGGGCGCAACGACGAGATCTTCGGGCCAGCCGGCGCGGAAGCGTTCGCCCGCGACGCCAAGGACGCGGAGGTACACCTGATCGACGGCGGCCACTTCCTGCTCGAGAGCCACCTCGATGTCGTCGCAGGGCATCTGCGCGGCTTCCTCGGCCGGGTACTGGGGGTGCCGCCAGGCGGCAGCGGCCGAGGGTGAGCACCTGACGGCAGCCGGGAACATCAGACAAGCTCGGCCGCGAGCAGGTCCATCAGCAGGCCGTCACGCCACAGGCCGGTGCGGTGGTCGAGTTCGTAGGCGCGCATGACTCCGACGGGTCTGAACCCGACCTTGCCGTAACAGCGGATCGCCGCGGTGTTGGCCGCGGCGGGGTCGATGGTCAGCCGGTGGTGCCCGCGTTCCGTCACCAAGTACCGGGCCAGTGTGCGCACCGCGTCCGTACCGAGGCCCCGGCCGTGCTGCCGCGCCGTCAGGAAGATGTCAATACCGGCATGGCGGTACTCGGGGTCGTTCTCTTCATGGAACTGGATGGCGCCGATGACGGCTCCGTCGAGTACGACGGCGAGCATGCCCGTGTAGGTCTCCGGAGGAGGCCACCACACAGCGACCTCCGGTTCCCGCACGATCCGCTCGAGAACCGCGACGTCGCCCTCGGCCACCGGTCTCAACACCACCCTGCTACCGCGCAGTTCCATAGGTTCATTTGAACCCGGCCGCCCCGGGGCGCGGACTCGGAACGCGAACATAGCCCGGCATGGATGCCGCACGCACACTCCCGGCTCAAACTATGTAGCCCCACCACATGTGCCCCTGACCTGCCCCTTCCTACGGTGTGCCGACACCCCCCGTCCCCACCGCACACAAGGAAGTGGCGCACATGGCACCCGACCACACCGCTCCCCCGCCTCCGGCGAAGCTCCCCCGCATCGTCGCCGCCAGCCTCATCGGCACCACCATCGAGTGGTACGACTTCTTTCTGTACGGGTCGGCGGCGGCCCTGGTGTTCAACAAGTTGTTCTTTCCGGACTCCGACCCGCTGGTGGGGACGCTGCTGGCATTCGTGACGTACGCGGCCGGGTTCGCGGCGCGGCCGCTCGGGGCGTTGGTGTTCGGGCACTTCGGGGACCGGCTGGGGCGCAAGAAGCTGCTGGTGCTGAGTCTGCTGCTGATGGGCGGCGCGACGTTCGCCATCGGCCTGCTGCCCACCCACGCCACCATCGGTACCGCCGCACCGGTGCTGCTCACCGCGCTGCGGCTGGTGCAGGGCTTCGCGCTGGGCGGTGAGTGGGGCGGCGCCGTCCTGCTCGTGTCCGAGCACGGGGACGCGCGCAGGCGCGGCTTCTGGGCCTCGTGGCCCCAGACCGGCGCGCCCGCCGGGCAGTTGCTCGCCACGGGTGTGCTGTCCCTGCTCACCGCCACTCTCTCGGACGACGCCTTCACCGCCTGGGGCTGGCGCATCCCCTTCCTGCTCTCCGGCGTGCTGGTGGTGGTGGGGCTGTGGATACGCCTCTCCGTCGACGAGTCGCCCGTCTTCAAGCAGGCGTTGGCCCGCGCCGAGGCACGGCAGGGCGAGGCGGCGGAGAAGCTGCCGCTGGTGTCGGTGCTGCGCCACCAGTGGCGCGAGGTGCTCATCGCCATGGGCGCCCGCCTGGCGGAGAACATCAGCTACTACGTCATCACCGCCTTCATCCTCGTCTACGCCACCACCGCCGCCGACCTCTCCAAGCAGACCGCGCTCAACGCCGTACTCATCGGTTCGGCCGTCCACTTCGCGGTGATCCCGGCCTGGGGCGCGCTCTCGGACCGCGTCGGCCGGCGGCCGGTGTACCTGTTCGGCGCGGCCGGCGTGGGCCTGTGGATCTTCCCGTTCTTCGCGCTGGTGGACGCGGGCACCTTCGGTCGGCTGGTGCTGGCCGTTGTTGTGGGCCTGATCCTCCACGGCGCCATGTACGCGCCGCAGGCCGCCTTCTTCGCGGAGATGTTCGCCACCCGCGTCCGCTACTCCGGCGCTTCCATCGGTGCCCAGTTCTCCTCCGTGGCGGCCGGCGCCCCGGCCCCGCTGATCGCCACCGCGCTGCTCGCGGAGTACGACAGCGCGACCCCGATCGCCCTCTACGTCATCGGAGCCGTCCTGCTCACCCTGGTCGCCGTGGGCGTGGCCCGCGAGACCCGCGACCGGGACCTCGCCGACGTCACGGCCGACGGCGCCCCGTCAGCGCCGGTGGACACGGTCGCGAAGACCACGGCCCCCTGACCGACGCCGGCCGGCATCCTCCGCGGGTGCCGGTCAGCGGCGTCCCGTCCCCGCCAGGCCGTGCAGCCGCAGCGCGAGCTGGATCTCCAGGACACGGGACGGTGTCTGCCAGTCCTCGCCCAGCAGCCGGCCCACCCGTTCCAGCCGCTGGGCGACGGTGTTCACGTGGACGTGGAGCACGTCCTTGGTGCGGGCCGGGCTCATCGCGGCGGCGAAGTAGGCGTCCAGGGTCCGCAGCAGATCGGTGCCGCGCCGTGCGTCGTACGCGACGAGGGGGCCGATGGTGCGCTCCACGAAGCCGCCGATGTCCCGGTCTCCCGCGAGCAGCAGTCCGAGGAAGCCGAAGTCCTCGGCCGCCGCGCCGTCCCCTCCCCGGCCGAGCAGGTGCAGCGCGTCCAGGCAGCGGCGGCCCTCGGCGTAGGCGGCGGCCACCTGGTCGGGGTGGGCGGCCAGGCCGGTGACGGGGGCGGAGGCTCCGACGGTGACCGGCTGGCGGACCGCGGTGCCGAGTTCGCGGGCGGTGCGCCGGGCCAGTTCCGTGGCGGTGTCGCCGGGGCCGAGGGGGAGCAGCAGGACGGTGCCGCCGTCGCGGGTGGCGGCCAGGCCGTGCCGGGTGGTGGCGAGGTGGGAGGCGGCGGCCCACAGGCGGCGCCGGGCGGCCGCCTCCTCGTCGGCGTCGGCCGAGGGCGCGTCGAGGCGGGTGGCGAGGACGGCGTGGGTGGCGTCCAGGTCGGCGTCGAGCCTGGCGGCGCGCTCCCGGAGCAGGCGCGGGTCGCGGTCGCGGGCGTCGAGGAGGTCGTCCAGGAGTTCGCCGCGCACGCGCCGCTCGGCCTCGGCGGCGGAACGGCGGGCCAGCAGGAGCAGGGAGGTGACCATCGCGGCCCGCTCCAGGGTGCGCTGGTCGACCGGGTCGAGGTCGGGGTGTCCGTGCAGGACGAGTGAGCCGAACACCTCCTCCCCCGCCGCCACGGCCGCGATCCAGTCGGGTCCGTGCCGCACGGCGTGTCCCTCGGCGCGGGACGCCTCCAGCGCCTCTGCGGGTGTGGTGCCGGTCTCGGTGAACTCGACCGCCCCGTCCAGGACTTCGGCGACGGCCGCGGCCACGTCGTGGACTCCCCCGCCGCGCAGGACGAGTTCGGCGAGCCGGTCGTGCACCTCCGAGGCGCGCTCGATGACGGCGCTGCGGTCCTGGATGACCTCGTTGGCGCGCTCGAGGCCGGCGAGGGCCGCCTGGGTTCTGGTGAGGAGGTTGGTGGTGTCGATGGCGGCCGCGGCGAGGGCCGCGAAGGAGCCGAGCAGGGCGATCTGTTCGCGTTCGAAGACCCGGGCGCGCCGGTCGGCGGCGAAGAGGACGCCGATGACCTGCGGGCCGAGCGTCAGCGGGACCCCGACGATGGCGAACAGGCCCTCGTCGCGCACCGCGACGTCGATGGTGTCGGTGTGCTGGAAGCGGGCGTCCTGGAAGTAGTCGTCGGTGACGTAGGGCCGGGCGGTCTGGGCGACGAGTCCGCCGAGCCCCTCTCCCATGCCGAGCCGGAGCTGCTGGAAGCGGGCGGAGACGGAGCCCTCGGTGACCAGCATGTAGGTGTCGCCGCGCTCCGGGTCGTTGAGGCTGAGGTAGGCGATGTCGGTGGCGAGGAGGGAGCGGGCGCGCTGCACGATGGCCCGCAGGACCGCGTCCACGTCCCGGAGCCCGGCGAGGTCGTGGGCGGTCTCGAAGAGGGCGGACAGCTCCGCCTCCCGGCGGCGGCGCCCCTCCAGTTCCGCCCGGACGCGCAGCGCGAGGAACTTGGCGTGTTCCAGCGCGGCGACACGGTCGGCGGACTCTCCCTCGGCGCGGGCGACGAGGACGGGACGTTCGTACGCCTCCGGGGAGGCGTCGCGGGCGAGCAGTTCGAGGTAGGGGGCCTCCGCACAGGCGACGGCCCCCGCCGCGGCGGTCCCGGTGGCGGGGCGCGCGGCCGACTGGAGTTGATCGGGAGACATGGCCACAGGATCGCTCATCGTGGGCTCGGGCGGTCAGCCCTGTGGACAACTTCCGCGAGGGCCGTTCGGCAGCGGTTCAGTGGGCCGTCCAGCCGCCGTCCAGCACCAGTGAGGTGCCGGTGACGAAGGACGCCTGCGGGCCGCACAGATAGGCGACGGCCTCCGCGACCTCCTCGGGTTCGATCAGCCGGCGCAGCGCGCTGTCCTTGAGCAGGACCTCGGAGAGGACCTGCTCCTCGGGGATGCCGTGCGCCTCGGCCTGGTCGGCGATCTGCTTCTCCACCAGCGGGGTGCGCACATAGGCGGGGTTCACACAGTTCGACGTCACACCATGGGGGGCGCCCTCCAGCGCGGCCGTCTTGGACAGCCCCTCCAGCCCGTGTTTGGCGGCCACATAGGCCGACTTGAAGGCAGAGGCGCGCAGCCCATGGACGGAGGACACGTTGACGATGCGCCCCCAGCTCTGCGCGTACATGTGGGGCAACGCCCCGCGGATGAGCCGGAACGGCGCCTCCAGCATCACCGTCAGCACGGTGTGGAAGACGTCGGGCGGGAACTCCTCCAGCGGCCGCACCAGTTGCAGCCCGGCGTTGTTGACCAGCACGTCGGTCCCGGCGGCGGCCCGCTCGGCCGCGTCGAGGTCGGTGAGATCCAGCAGCTGGGGCACGACCCGGCCGGCGAGTCCCTCGGCCCGGCCGGCCAGCTCGTCCAGCCCCGCCGCGTCCAGGTCGAGCGCGCGCACCTCCGCCCCGGCCGCGGCGAGCCGGAGCGCGCACGCGCTGCCGATGCCGCCGGCGGCCCCGGTGACGAGGGCGACCCGGCCGGCGAGGTCCAGGACGGAAGGGGTACGGGGCTGGGGGCTGGACGAGATCATGTCCCGACCCTAGTGACGCGCTCCCGGCTCACCACATAGGGCGAGAACCCATACTTCAGCCAAGAGTCATGGGGTCGAACCATGTGGGTGTCTCGGACAGCGCCTGCTTGATCCGGAACAGCGAGAAATCGTTCAGCTCCGGCAGCGCGTCCACCGCGAACCAGCCCACGTCCAGCGACTCGTCGTCGTTGACCCGCGCCTCGCCGCCCACGGCCCGGCAGCGGAAGGTGATGTCCATGTACTGGCACTCGTCGCCGTTGCCGTAGGTGATCGGCTGGAGGGCCTGCACCAGGACGACCCGCTCGGGGACGCAGTGCACGGCCGTCTCCTCGAAGACCTCGCGCACCGCGCACGCGGCGGGCTGCTCGCCCGGCTCCGGGATGCCGCCGATCACCGACCACTTGCGGGTGTCGGTGCGGCGGCCCAGCAGCACCCGCCCCTCGTCGTCGAAGACGATCGCGGTGACACCGGGCAGCCAGAGCAACTGGGTGCCCGCCGTGGCCCGGAGCGCGGTGATGAATTCAGGTGTAGCCATGGCCCCGACCCTAAACGGCCGGCCACCGGCCGGCCGCCACGACCAGGCGCGTCCGGCCGGTCGTGCGGCTAGGGCCGCCGGCCGCGTGCCGCCGCCGTGCCCGCCCAGACCAGACCGCCCGCCGCTACCAGCAGCAGCGCCAACTCGGGCAGGATGCCGAGCCGGGTCGCGGGCGTCTCGGAGGTGCGCAGCGGCACCTTCATGTCGATGTGGGCGGGGACGAACATCCCGGTGTGCCGCGCGACCCGCCCGTCCGGCATGATCACCGCGCTGACACCGCTGGTCACCGGCACGGTCACGGTGCGGCTGTGCTCGACGGCGCGGACGCGGGACATGGCGAGCTGCTGGTAGGTCATCTCGCTGCGGTCGAAGGTGGCGTTGTTGCTCGGCACGGAGATCATCTGGGCGCCGTGGGTGACGGTGTCCCGCACGGCCCAGTCGAACGCGGCCTCGTAGCAGGTGGCGAGGCCGACCTTGACGCGGCCGAAGTCGAAGACGCCCGGCTTGTCGCCCCGGCTGAAATCCTGGCGGACCATGCTGGTCCACTCGCCGTTGATCGCGCCGATGAGCGAGCGCATCGGGAGGTACTCGCCGAAGGGCTGCACCTGGCGCTTGTCGTAGGTCTGGAGCGGTCCCTTGACCGGGTCCCAGAGGATCTGCTCGTTCAGGAGCCGCCCGTCCCGCTCGACGACCGAGCCGACCGAGACGGGCGCGCCGATCGCCTCGGCGGCGCCCTGGATGACGGCGGCCGCGTCGGGGGCGGCGAAGGGGTCGATGTCGGAGGAGTTCTCCGGCCAGAGCACGAAGTCGGGGCGCGGCGCCTTGCCCGCCGCGACCTGGGCGGCGAGGCGGCGGGTCTCCCGCGCGTGGTAGTCGAGCACGGCGCGCCGCTGGGCGTTGAACTCCAGCCCCGCGCGCGGCACGTTGCCCTGGATCACCGCCACGGTCGCGGTCCCCGCCTCGGCCTTGTCGCTGACCAGCGCACGCGCGCCGACGGCGCCGAGCACCGGCACCGCTACGCTGAGCAGCGCGACGGCGGCGGCGGACCGCCGTACCTCGCCGTCGCGGCGGCGCAGGGCCAGCCGGACGATCTCGAAGAGGCCGAAGCCGCACAGGACGACGCCGAAGCCGAGCACCGGGGTGCCGCCCAGCGCGGCGAGCGGCAGGAAGACGCCGTCCGCCTGGCCGAAGGCGACCTTGCCCCAGGGGAAGCCGCCGAACGGCATCCGCGCGCGCACCGCTTCTCCGGCCGTCCACAGCGCCGCCGCCCACAGGGGCCGGCCGGGCAGCCGGGACACGGCGGCGATCCCGGCGCCGACCAGGGCGACGTAGACCGCCTCGATGAGGACCAGCGCGATCCAGGGGCCGGGGCCGACCTCCACGCCGGTCCACACCAGGAGGGGCAGCAGGAAGCCGAGGCCGAAGAGGTAGCCGAGCCCGAGCGCCGTCTTCCAGGTCCGGCCGCGCAGTGCCCAGGCGAAGCCGGCGAAGGCGGGCAGCGCCAGCCACCACAGGGTGCGGGGCGGGAAGCTGACGTAGAGGAGCACGCCGCTCAGCGCGGACACGAGGGCCGGGACCAGGCGGATCAGGCGGGCGCGCGCGCCCTTGGCCGGAGGCTGCTGGAGCCGGTCCGGCCGGTCCACGGAAGTTGCGGTGACGGTCACCCTGGGGAGTCTACGGCGGTCCGCACAGCCCCTGACATGCCGGTCATCACGGCATTCCCGCGCAACTCGTCCACAAATCGGCCCGCAGCCGTTAGCGTGATCCGAGCCTCGGCGGTGCGGCCGGTCCCGGCCGGATGCCGTCGTGAGGTGCGGCCACAGGTCGGGGGACCGGGTGCGAGGGGCTACGGGTGGCGTCGACGGGGATGGAGTGCGCGTCCGGGGCGGACGCGGACCGTGCGGGACGGAACGTGTCCGACGGTGCGGGGATGATCCTGCTCGGGCTGTGCGCGGCGTGGTCGCTGATGTCGGCGGCGGCGCACGACGGGCGGCCGGAGGGGATGCTGCTGGCGGTGCTCGCCACCGCGGCGGGCTGCGCGGCGGGACGGATGTCGGGGGCGCTGTTGCCGGTGGCCGCGCCGTGCGCCGGGGCGGCGGCCGCGCTGGTGCTGGCCGTGACGATGCGCGGCCCGCTGCCGGGCCCGGCCTACGCGGCTCCGCTCGGGCAGGCCGGTGCCGTAGCCGCGCTGCTGGTGCTGGCCACCGGGGCGCTGTGCTGTGCCGCCTGGTCGACGCCGGTGCCGGCGATGCGGCCGCTGTTGTTGCTGGCGGCGGCCGCGATGGTGCCGGCCGGGGCGGTGTGGGGCTCGCCTGCCGGCTGCGCGGCCGGGGGCGCGGTACTGCTGTGCTCGGTGGCCGCCGGTTCGACGCCGTACCGGGGTGCGGGGCTCGCCGGACTGGCGGTCGTGGCCGGGGTGGCGGTGGGCGCGGTGTGGGGGCTGGCGTCGGGGGTGCTGCCGGGTGGGTGCGCCGCGGAGTTCACGGAGCGGATCGGGCCGTACCGGGTGGGGCTGTGGGGCCGGGCGGTGCGGCTGGCCCGTGAGGCGCCGGTGTGGGGTGTGGGGCCGGGGCGCTTCGGGACGCCGGGCGATCCGGCCGGACGGCCGCATTCGGCACCGCTGCAGTTGCTGGCCGAGCAGGGGATCGTGGGGGCGCTGCTGTCGGCGGGGGTGTTCGGATGGGTGCTGTACGCGCTGTGGCGGGCGACTCGGCCGACGCCGGTGGTGCTGACGGCGGGGGCGGCGCTCACGGCGCTGGCGGTGATCGCGTCGGTGGGTGACGCCCTGAGCTTCACCACGGTGACGGCGGGTGCGGGACTGCTGGCCGGGTGGGCCACGGCGCGCCCGTGGGGCGAGGAGGAGCGGGTGCCCCGCGTGGAGCCGCTGACCCGGCGGGAGACGGTGGGCTGAGCGGGGTCAGTGCGCGTTGTCCGGGGTGATGGCGAGGAGCCGGGCCCGGATGACGCGGACGGCCGACTCGGCGTTGTCCACGGTGATGGTGAAGGTGTGGCCGTCCCACAGGCTCAGCACGATGCCCTCGCCCCGGCGGACGACCACGGCCGTGCCCTTGTCGGGACGCCAGCGGTAGCCCCAGCCGCCCCAGTGGCGGGGGGTGACGTGTGGGATGTACTCGGCGTCGACGACCTGGGAGAGCGGGATGCGGCGGCGCGGGAGACCCACGTGGCCGCAGCGGACCTCCAGGGCGTCCCGGTCCAGCTTGAGGTCGACGTGCACGAAGGCGAGCGTGCCGAACAGGACGAGCAGCCCGACCGCGATGCAGCCCACGACCGACATGACCAGGGCGATGATCCCGGAGGTCCACGCGGACTGCACGGCCAGCTCGATGCCGAGCGCCATGCAGGCGGCACCGGCCAGCGCCAGTACCCACTGCACGCGGTTGGTGGCGCGTCCGGTCCAGACGTCGGGATGCGGGGCGTCCTCGGCGTCGCGGTGCTCCCTCATGTCTATGAGGTTACCCAGGTTCCGCCGTGGTGGTATCCGGTCACGGAGAGGTACTGCTCCGGGCGGGCGGACCGCCCGGCACCCGCGCCCGGTGTCACATACGGTCGGCGAGCGGACCGGCCGCGGGCAGCAGCCGTCCCTCGGCGTAGTGCAGCGCGGCCGGGGGCAGCGCACCGCCCTCGCGGCCGCTGAGCAGCACGGTGAGGGAGCCCACGGCGGGTGCGTCGGGGGCGGGCGCCTCGCCGATGCGGCGCAGCGCCTGGGTCGCGACGGCCCCGGCGGAACCGTGCAGGACGAGCGGGGCGGCGCCCGGCTGCTGGACGGCGGCGCGGATGCGTTCGGCGACGAGTTCGTAATGGGTGCAGCCGAGGACGACCGTCGTGACGTCGGGCGGGGTGAGTTCCGCGGCGGCGGCGACGGCCGCGGTGATGGCCTGTTCGTCGGCGTGTTCGACGGCCTCGGCCAGGCCCCAGCAGGGCACCTCGGTGACCTGGACGCCGTGCGCGAAGTCCGCGATGAGATTGCGCTGGTAGGGGCTGCCGGTGGTGGCGGGAGTCGCCCAGATCGCCACGTGTCCGCCGCCGGCCGAGGCGGGCTTGATCGCGGGTACGGTGCCGATCACCGGGATGCCGGGTTCGCACAGGGCGCGCAGCGCGGGCAGCGCGTGCACGGAGGCGGTGTTGCAGCCGACGATGAGGGCGTCCGGCCGGCGGGCGGCGGCGGCCTCGGCGACGGCCACGGCACGCCGGGTCAGGTCGTCGGGAGTACGCGGCCCCCAGGGCATGCCGTCGGGGTCCAGGGAGAGCACGAGATCCGCGTCGGGCCGAAGGCGGCGGACCGCCGCGGTGGCTGCGAGGAGGCCGATTCCGGAGTCCATGAGCGCGATCTTCACCCGGCCACGATAGTCGATGACCGCCGGTGGGCCGTTCCGGTGGGGCAGACTGCGGCCGTGAGCGCCATCGTGTGGACCGCCGCCGTATCCCTCGCCGTCTGGTGCTGGCTGCTGCTGGGCCAGGGCTTCTTCTGGCGCACCGATGTACGGCTCCCGCCGCGCCGTGAACCTGGGACGTGGCCGTCGGTCTGCGTGGTGGTCCCGGCCCGCGACGAGGCGGCCGTGCTGCCCGCGAGCCTGCCCTCGCTGCTCGTCCAGGACTATCCGGGCCCGGCGGAGGTCTTCCTGGTGGACGACGGCAGCCGCGACGGCACCGGTGAGCTGGCCCGTGAGCTGTCCGCGCGGCACGGCGGGCTGCCGCTCACGGTGGACTCGCCCGGCGAGCCGCCCCCGGGCTGGACGGGCAAGCTGTGGGCGGTCCGGCACGGGATCGCGCTGGCACGCGCGCGGGACCCGGAGTTCCTGCTGCTGACGGACGCGGACATCGCGCACGCCCCGGACAGCCTGCGCTCCCTGGTCGCGGCGGCCCGTACGGGCGGATTCGACCTCGTCTCCCAGATGGCCCGGCTGCGCGCGGAGAGCCCCTGGGAGCGGCTGGTGGTCCCGGCCTTCGTCTACTTCTTCGCCCAGCTCTACCCCTTCCGCCGGATCGGCCGCCGGGGCGCCCGTACGACGGCGGCGGCCGGGGGCTGTGTGCTGCTGCGGGCGGACATGGCCGAGCGGGCGCGGATCCCGGACGCCGTCCGGCACGCGGTCATCGACGACGTGGCCCTCGCGCGCGCGGTGCGGGCGAGGGGCGGCCATCTGTGGCTGGGCCTGGCGGACCGGGTGGACAGCGTGCGCCCGTATCCGGGTCTGGGCGAGCTGTGGCGCATGGTCTCGCGCAGCGCGTACGCCCAGCTCAGGCACAGTCCGGCGCTGCTGCTGGGCACCGTGGCGGGGCTGGCGCTGGTGTATCTGGTGCCGCCCGCGGCGGTGGTGGCGGGCGCGGCCCTGGGGGACGCGCCGGCGAGCGCGCTCGGCGCGGTGGCCTGGGCGGTGATGGCGGCGACGTATGTACCGATGCTGCGCTACTACCGGCAGCCGCTGTGGCTCGCTCCCCTGTTGCCGTTCACGGCGTTCCTCTATCTGCTGATGACGCTGGACTCGGCGTTCCAGCACTACCGGGGCCGGGGCGCCGCCTGGAAGGGCCGTACCTACACGCGGCCCGACGCCGTGCCGGACGAGGGCTGAGGCACGGCTCACTTGCGGCCGGGCGTCCAGTTCATGCCCCAGCCGTAGGCCCGGTCGACGGTGCGCTGCGGGCTGACCCCGCGCTCCGGGACCAGGTAGCGCGCCTCGCGCCGGACGACGAGGTCGCCGCCCGCGTCGGTGATCAGCGCGAGCGCGCACACCGTGGAGGGGACCGTGCACTCGTCCAGCGAGAAGTCGATCGGGGCGCCGTGCTGCGGCCGGAGGGTGACGGTGGCGTGCAGGTCGGCGAAGGAGCTCGCGCCCTCGTAGATGGTGACGAAGACCAGGACCTGTCTCAGCTGCGCCTTGTGGTCGAGGCTGATGGTGAGGTTCTCGCCGTCCGCCGCCGCCCCGGTCCGGTCGTCGCCGTCGAGATGGATGTACGGCGGCCGTTCCAGCGCGCCGTAGGCGTTGCCGAGTGCCTGTACGACGCCCTTGCGGCCGTCACTGAGTTCGTACAGGGCGCACAGGTCGAGGTCCAGGTCACCGGGTCCGGGGCCCCGGCGGCGGCCGGTGAGGTGCTTGCGGCTCTGCCAGTTGAGGTTGACGCGCATGACGCCGGAGGTGCCGCCCTGCTTGGCCAGGGACACCGAGGGGGCCGACTTGGTGAGCGTGACCTTGGAAGGCCGGGCGGGGGGCGGTGCCGGGTGCCGGGGTACGTCGACGGTGATGCCGAAGTCCGTCGCCAGGCCCTCGAGCCCGCTGTCGTAGCCCTGGCCCACGGCCCGGAACTTCCAGGCGCCCTGGCGGCGGTAGAACTCGCCGAGCACGAAGGCGGTCTCCACGGTGGCGCCGGTGCTGTCGAAGCGGGCCGCGGTGTCTCCCGTGGCGGGGTCCAGGATCTGGACGGAGAGGCCGGGGACCTGGCCGAAGGCACCGCCGTCGGCCGAGGCCGCGAGGACGATCCGCTCGATGCCGGCCTCGACGCGCGTGAGGTCGACGAGCAGGGTGTCGGTGACCTGCGACCCGTTGGCCTTCTTGCCCTCATGGCGGACCGCGCCGGAGGGGTGGCCGGGCTGGTTGTAGAAGACGAAGTCGTCGTCCCCGCGGACCCTGCCGGCCGCCAGGAGCAGTGCCGAGGCGTCCACGTCGGGAATGCCCGGCCCCGCCCGGCGGGTCACCTCGACGCGGAGCGCGGCGACGGGCACCGGTGTGTTCGACCCCTTGGGCATTGTCATGTCCGCCCCCATCTATACAACGTCCGACGCTCCGTCAACCGCCGGTAACCGGACAGGAACTCGCCTTTTACACGATCCAGACGTCGAATGGAGTCCATTTTTGGCAAGTTCGCTCGGATTAGCGATCCCAGATCGCCGCCGACACGGAAAACAACCCTCTTATCGGTCTCCCCAACCAGCACATCGTGGGCTTAACTTATGTGCCATGACCTCCCCCCGCTCCACCTATGGCGGCGGCTACTACTCCGCCTCCTTCCCGGACACCCCGATCTACGACTCGCTCGTGGCCGAGCGGGGCACCCCGCAGATCGCCCCGATCAGGGTCCCGGCCGCCTATGACACCGGTGTCGGCATGCAGTCCTCCCCGGGCATGCCCTCCCACGGCGGCAACCTCCCGGCACTCCCCTCCGCTCTTCCCGCGCTGCCCGCGGCCCCCTCACCGCAGCCCGCCTACGGCTACCCGCAGGCGCAGCAGATGCAGCCGACGCCCACGGCGTACATCCCTCAGCAGGCCGGCGCCCCGCGCGGCTACCCCGGCGCGCAGCCCCAGCCGCCGCGCCCGGCGCCCTCGGGCTACGAGGCGATGCGCCCGGCGGCTCCCCGGCCGCCGCAGCAGCCGTACCAGGAGCCGTACAACAACCAGCAGTACCGCGGCTACTGAGCCCGTTCGGGTCTTCGTAGCAGCCACCCGGCTCCGGGAACGCGACTCCGCGATCGATCGATGTCCACCGTGACCAGCGGTGGTGCCGGTTCGACGACGGGGGGAAGGTCGTCACCCCGCCCGAGCCGCCCCGTCCCCCGTGTGCCGTCGCCGAGCCGCAGCCCGGCGGCGGCATTCGTTTGTCCACCCCCGCTCGTCCTCCCTGACGGTGTCCGTACCCCGTCACACCGGGAACATGCCGGTCGCTTTTCCCACCGCCTGGACCGGTACGCGTCCACATCCGGCACCCCGTCACCACTGGTCGGCTGTTCGGACGGGGGAACCGGGAACTCCCGCCGCACCCGGGTCGTTGGGCGGACATGAGAACTCCGTGAGAGAAACCGCCGGGACGTGATGTCCTTCTCCCGTGCCCTCTTCGCCGGTCCGGGGGGTGAGCGGGGCCGGCACGGGGCAGGACAGGGGGCGTCGGAGCGAAGGGGGCGGGGGACGTGCGGACCATCAGCGGGGTGTGGCGCTGGCGCGGCAATCCGCTGCGCCGCCCGACCGATGTGGCGGAGGCATGGGTGTGCCTCCTGGCGTTGCTGCTGACGCTCGTGGCGATGCCCGTCGCCGGCACGGTCACCGGGTTCGCCGCGCAGGACTCGCTGCGGCGCTCGGTGCGCGAGCAGCGGCACACCCGTCATCTCGTCACGGCCAAAGTACTGCGCACCCTCGCGCAGGCCCCGCCCGAGGCCGATCCCGACGCGGGAGCGGCCCGTACCTCCCGCAGCCGGGTCCTGGCCGGGTGGACCGCGCCGGACGGCACCCGTCGCCGGGGCGCGGTGCTGGCGGACGTCAAGTCCCCCCACGCGGGTGAGCACTTCAGGCTGTGGACGGACCCGACCGGGCGAATAACGACCCGTCCGCTGGACTCCGCCACCGCGCGTGCGCACGCGGTGCTGGCCGGTTTCGGCGCCGCCGTGGTCGCGGCCGGGCTCATCGAGAGTGTGCGGCGCCTCGTGCTCTGGCGCATGTTCCGCCGCCGGTACGCGAGCTGGGATCGCGCCTGGGACCGGGCGGGCCCGGACTGGGGCAAGGCCGGTACGGGCAGCAGCTAGGACCTTTCTTCCGGATCGGGCAGGCCGGGGCCGGGGGGCGCCCCACGGCCCGAACCGGTCCGGGCTCCGGGGCCGGGGTTCCGGCTCTGGTCGGTCCGCCACCCGCGCGCACGCTACGGTGGACCGGCCGACTCGCTTTCGGCATCGACCCGCGCGCGAGCGAGCCGAAGGCCGCGCCGGAGTCCGGAACACGCGCACCCGCGAACGCCCTTGGGGCGCCCCGCGGTCGCCGTCCCGGCACCGGCTGCGGAGCCCCTGAGGCGGACGAGCACAAGTACCACGAGGTGGGGGCACGGCAACGCCATGGCACAGGGCACGGTCCAGGTGACGCACACCGGCACATCGCGGTGGCGGCGCCGCACGGGTGAGTACGCGTCGCTCGCGGCCGCGCTGGAGGCCGCCTCCGACGGCGACGTCCTCACCATCGCCCCCGGCACCTACCGGGAGAACCTCGTCGTGCGGCGGGAGGTGACCCTGCGGGGCCCCGACAACGCGCCGGGATCGGTGCGGATCGCCCCCGTGGACGGTGTGCCGCTGACCGTGCGGGCCTCCGCCGTGGTGCAGGGCCTGCACGTGGAGGGCCAGGACGGCGCCGCCCCGGCGCTGCTGGTGGAGGAGGGCACGCCGGAGCTGCTGGACGTGCGGATCGTGACGCGTTCCGCCTCCGGCATCGAGGTGCGCGGCGGGGCCCGGCCGACCGTGCGCCGCTGCACCGTGGACAACCCGGCCGGTATCGGTGTCCTCGTCCTCGACGGCGCCGCCGGGGTCTTCGAGGAGTGCGAGGTCGTCTCGGCCGGCCAGGCGGGCGTGGCGGTGCGCGGCGGCGGGCATCCGCGCCTGGACCGCTGCCGGGTGCACCACGCCTCGGGCACCGGACTCAGCGTGACCGGCGAGAACTCCGCGCTGGAGGCGTTCGGTTGCGAGGTGTACGAGGTGCGCGGCGCCGGGGTGCAGGTCACCCAGCGGGCCACCGCCCACCTCACCGACTGTGAGGTGCACCGCACCTCGGCGGACGGCGTCACCCTCGACACCGACGCGGTGCTGACGCTGGCCGACTGCCGTATCCACGACATCCCGGAGAACGCGGTCGACCTGCGCTCCCGCTCGGTGCTGACCCTGACCCGGACCACGGTGCGCCAGTTCGGGCGCAACGGCCTGTCGGTGTGGGACCCCGGCACGCGTGTGGACGCCAACCAGTGCGAGATCTTCGACAGCACCGGCGACTACCCGGCGGTCTGGGTGAGCGACGGCGCGACGGCCGTGCTGGACTCCTGCCGGGTGCACGACGTGCCGGACGCGCTGTTCGTGCTGGACCGGGGCTCCCGCGCGGACGTGGTGGACAGCGACCTCTCCCAGGTCCGCAACACGGCGGTCTCGGTGAGCGACGGCGCGACCGCCCAGCTCGACGACTGCCGTATCCGGGACGCCGCGACCGGCGCCTGGTTCCGGGACCACGGCAGCGGCGGCACCCTGAGCAACTGCACGGTGGACGGCACCCAGACCGGCGTGATCGTCACCAAGGGCGCCGACCCGACGATCGAGCGCTGCGCGGTGGAGAGCCCGGCCGAGGCGGGGTTCTACGTCTCGGCGGGCGGCCGGGGCAGCTTCGTCAACTGCCGGGTGACCGGCAGCGGCGGCTACGGCTTCCATGTGCTCGACGGCTGCCGTACGACGCTGCGCAGGTGCCGCACGGAGCGGTGTGTGCGCGGCGGCTACGAGTTCGCCGAGGGCGGCGGCCCGGACGCGGCCACCGGGGCCGGGCCGGTCGTGGAGGAGTGCTCCAGCGACGAGAGCGGCGCGCTGCGGCCCCCGGCGGCGCAGGACACGACGGTGCAGACGGTCCCGGCGTCCACCGGCGGGCTGCTGGGCGCCATTCCGGGGCAGCGTGCCGTGGACGCGGAGCCGTCGGCGGCGCCGCCCCTGCCGGAGCGGGAGACCCGTACGTCGAAGGCCGTGATGGGTGAACTCGACGCGCTGGTGGGCCTGGAGAGCGTCAAGCGCGAGGTGCGGGCGCTGACCGACATGATCGAGGTGGGCAGACGCCGTCAGAAGGCGGGCCTCAAGGCGGCCTCGGTGAAGCGGCACCTGGTCTTCACCGGCTCCCCCGGCACCGGCAAGACGACGGTGGCCCGGCTCTACGGGGAGATCCTGGCCGCGCTCGGGGTGCTGGAGATAGGGCATCTGGTGGAGGTGTCGCGGGTCGACCTGGTGGGCGAGCACATCGGCTCCACCGCGATCCGCACCCAGGAGGCGTTCGAACGGGCGCGGGGCGGTGTGCTGTTCATCGACGAGGCGTACGCGCTGTCCCCGGAGGACGCCGGGCGTGACTTCGGCAAGGAGGCCATCGACACCCTGGTGAAGCTGATGGAGGACCACCGGGACGCGGTCGTGGTGATCGTGGCGGGCTATACGGCGGAGATGGAGCGCTTCCTCTCGGTCAACCCAGGCGTGGCGTCCCGTTTCTCGCGGACGATCACCTTCGGGGACTACGGCCCCGAAGAGCTGCTGCGGATCGTGGAGCAGCAGGCCGAGGAGCACGAGTACCAACTCGCTTCCGGCACGGCGGAGGCTCTGCTGAAGTACTTCACGGCGCTCCCGAAGGGTCCCGCGTTCGGCAACGGCCGTACCGCGCGGCAGACGTTCGAGGGGATGGTGGAGCGGCACGCGAGCCGGGTGGCCCAGTTCGCCGACCCCAGCACCGACGACCTGACCCTGCTGTACCCGGAGGACCTGCCCGAACTGCCGTGAGGCGGCGTCAGGTCCGGTCCGGCTCCGGCCGGGGCGCGGGCAGGTCGGGGTGGAGGCGCGCCAGCAGGCGGTCGCGTTCGCGGGTGAAGACCGGGTCCTCCTGGTAGTCGGAGTGGCCGAGGATCGGCGCGGGCAGCGGGTGTTCGGGGGTACGGCCGTAGGCACGCGGGTCGGGCAGCGGCTCGTGGTCGACCTCGGTGCCGTGACCGGCGGGCAGCCGGACGGGGCCGCCGATGGGGTCGGTGCGGCGGTGGAGGTTGCGCCAGCAGCAGATGTCCCGGTGCAGGGCGGCGAGGGCGGCCGGACCGAAGTGGGCGGGGAACCAGCGCCCGTAGAGCCGTTCCAGCGGTGAGCCGTAGGTGAGCAGGGCGACGCGCTGCCGTACGGCGGGCGGCAGCTGCCAGGCCGCCGCGGCGACCAGGACGCTGCCCTGCGAGTGGCCGGAGAGGACGAGCCGGCCGCCGGTGCGCTCGGTCCAGGTCGCGGCGCGCCAGGTCAGGTCGGGCACGGCGCGCTCGGCGTAGCAGGGAGGCGCGAAGGGGTGGGCCGCGCGCGGCCAGAAGGTGCCGACGTCCCAGAGGATGCCTATGGTCCGGCGCGCCGAGGCGTCCTTGTAGGCCCGGCGCCCCCAGGTGACGAAGAGCAGGAAGCCGACGCCGACCAGCCAGGAGCCGAGCGTCTGGCAGATCTCGGCGGTGATCCGGACGGGGGTACCGGCGTCCCGGGCGGCATGGGCGGGCGCGAGCCCGGTGGCGAGGGCACCGGTGAGGGCACCCGCGCCGGCGATCAGGGTGGCGACGGAGCCGACGGCGAGGATCAGGGGCGCGCGGTCGGTGAGCGTGGCCATGGCGCGGACGTGGGCGATGCGCCTCGTGCGGTGCGGGTCCTCGGGCTCACCGGGGTGCTCGGCGCGCACCCGTCGACGCTCGGCGCGGGCGAGGCGCGCGGTCCTCCGGGCCAGTACGGCGAGCAGGACGAGGAGCACGGCGAGTACGGGCGGGATCGCGGACGCCTGCCAGGTCAGGGTGACGGGCGGCCCGGCGATCGAGGCGCGGGTGCCGTCCAGCCAGTCGGCGACGCGCTGGGCGACCCCGCCGGAGGCGACTCCGCCGAGCGCGCAGGCGAGCAGGGCGACGGCAGGGCCGCCGAGGCCGCGCATCGCGGCGCGGGCGTCGGGCAGGCGCCGGTGCAGCCGGCGGGCGACGACCGCGAGGGTGAGGACGAGGACGCCCTGGGCCAGCATGATCGTGCCGAACGCCGGGTCGCCGGGCAGCCTCCCGGCGGACTGCCAGCCGGGCCGGGACCAGCAGGCGTAGGCGACGGCGAGCAGCAGCAGAGCGAGGGCGCCGAGCGGGAGGGCGCGCAGCAGGTGGCGGTCGAGCGTCTGGTCGAGTTGGCGTTCGCTGCGGCCCCGGCGGCACACCACCGTGACGGCCACGCAGCTCCAGGCGAGGATGCCCGCGCCGAGCAGGACGCCGAGGAGGTGGAGGAGCGCGGGTCCGCCGGGGCGGAGGTCGAAGCGGGTGGCCGGCAGGGTGACGGCGGCGGCGACGGTGAGCAGCCCCGCCGCGGTGTGCGCGGCGCGGAGGCGGGCGCCGAGGCGGCGGCCGTACCAGAAGCCGGGGCGGGCCAGCGCGCCCTCGTCGGCGGCGGGTTCGGCGGTGGGGGTCAGGGGGCGGTGGGACTCGTACGCGCTCCAGGTGCGGTGGGAGAGGTACCAGAGCAGCGCGGTGAGCAGGGTGGGCGCCAGGGCGGCGAGGGCGAGCCGGCGGCCGGGCGGGCTCCACCAGCCACCACCGGAGGGGGCGGGTGAGAGGAAGGTGAGCCACGTGTGGCGGCCTGCGCAGGCGCGGGCACCGGCGCACTGCCACGCCACCAGGTCCAGAGCGACCTCGCAGGCGGCGGCGACCAGGAGCACGGTCAGTGTGAGCGCGGCCAGGCGGACGAGGAGTCCGTAGAAGCGGACCGAGCGGCCGGGGCGCTCGGCGGAGGGGCGCATCCAGTGGGCGAGGTTGACCACCATGAAGGGCACCAGCAGCAGCCACAGGGCGCGGGTGCCGTTGCCGGAGGTGAGGTTGCACCAGACGTACGCCTCGCGTACCGGGCCCTCGCCGGGGCGTTCGTCCAGGGCGGGTCCCGCTCCCCCGGCGGACTCGGGTACGTCCTCGGCGCGGCGGTAGACGGCGGCCGTGTCGTCGCCGGTGACGCGGACGGTGCGGGGATCGGCGAGCATCTTCTCGGGGGTGGTGCCGCCGACGCCGTGCACCAGGAGTTCCAGGCCGCGTTCCGCCGTCGCGGCCGCCGGGACCGGCGGGGCCGTGAGGGCCGGCCGGGGCTCGGTGATGCGTTCCCGCGCGTGTTCCACTTGTCGTCCGCACTTCCGTCGTCACCTGAGGGGTCTCAAGTCCGTGCGGGCTTCAGGTTCTCCGTTTCCGGGGTGGCGTACACCTGGCGGCGGGGCTTGTCACGGAATCTCCCCGATCCGGGTGACCACGGCGGCCATGGTGTCCGTACACATGTGCGCGTCCCCTCTGCGTGCGTGGTGACAGCCAGTGGCGCGCCCCATGGCGGCCCGTGACAAGATGAGACGCCGACGCATGTGGTGGGGGCCCGGGATCGGGCAGGTCACCGCGGGCGCGCCAGGCGGCTCGGACAGGTGTGGCGAAAGGACCGGAGCGTACGTGAGCGAGAATCAGAACCTCCTCGCGGAGCAGCGGCGCGCTCTGATCGTGGACGAGGTCCGGCGGCGGGGCGGTGTCCGGGTCAATGAACTGACCCGTCAACTGGGCGTCTCGGACATGACCGTGCGCCGCGATCTGGACGCGCTGGCCCGGCAGGGTGTGCTGGAGAAGGTGCACGGCGGCGCCGTCCCGGTGGTCGAGGCGAGCACGCACGAGCCGGGGTTCGAGGCCAAGTCCGGCCTGGAGCCGACCGCCAAGGAGGAGATCGCGCGGGCGGCCGCGCGCCTGGTGGTACCGGGTTCGGCGATCGCGCTGTCCGGCGGTACGACCACCTACACGCTGGCCCGGCAGCTCCTGGAGGTGCCCGACCTGACGGTGGTGACGAACTCGGTGCGGGTCGCGGACGTCTTCCACACCGCGCAGCGCACCTCGGGCCGGCGGCCGGGCGCGGCCACGGTGGTGCTGACCGGCGGGGTGCGCACCCCCTCCGACTCCCTGGTGGGGCCGGTCGCGGACCGCGCCATCGCCGCGCTCCACTTCGATCTGCTGTTCCTCGGCGTGCACGGCATATCGGCGGAGGCGGGGTTGTCCACGCCGAACCTCGCCGAGGCGGAGACCAACCGGCAGTTGGTGCGCTCGGCGCGCCGGGTCGTGGTGGTCGCCGACCACACCAAGTGGGGCACGGTGGGCCTTAGTTCGTTCGCCGCGCTGGACGACGTGGACACGCTCGTCACGGACGGCGGGCTGCCCGCCGAGGCCCGTGCCGAGATCTCCGAACGGCTGCGGCGGCTGGTGGTGGCCGGTGAGCCGGAGGACGACGAGGAGCCCGAGGGCCCCGAGGAGGACTGACGGCGCCCGGTGGCGCCCCCGCCCCGGTTCCCGGTGGCATCCCCGCCTCAGTCCGGCCACACCCCCGTGGCCAGCAGCGACTCGATCGCGGTCGTGTACGGCCCGATGTCGAGGTTCTGCTCCTCCAGCCAGCTGTCCGAGTAGTACTTGTCGAGGTAGCGGTCACCGGGATCGCACAGCAGGGTGACCACACTGCCGTTCCGGCCCTCGGCCACCATCTCGGAGACGATCTTCAGCGCGCTCCACAGCCCGGTCCCGGTGGACCCGCCCGCCTTGCGCCCCAGCGCCCGTTCCAGCGCGCGTACGGCTGCCACGCTCGCGGCGTCCGGGACCTTCATCATGCGGTCGATCGCGCCGGGCACGAAGCTGGGCTCCATACGCGGCCGCCCGATCCCCTCGATGCGGGAGCCGCAGTCGCAGGTGACGTCCGGGTCGCCGGTGGTCCAGCCTTCGAAGAAGCAGGAGTTCTCGGGGTCGGCCACACAGACCCGGGTGTCGTGCTGGAGGTAGTGCACATAGCGGGCGAGGGTCGCCGAGGTGCCGCCGGTGCCGGCCGTGGCGACGATCCAGGCGGGCACCGGGTACCGCTCCAGCGCGAGCTGCCGGAAGATCGACTCGGCGATGTTGTTGTTGCCGCGCCAGTCGGTGGCGCGCTCGGCATAGGTGAACTGGTCCATGAAGTGGCCGCCGGTCTCGGCCGCGAGCCGCGCCGACTCGGCGTACATGGTGCGCGGGTCGTCCACGAAGTGGCAGCGGCCGCCGTGGAACTCGATGAGCCGGCACTTCTCGGCGCTGGTGGTACGCGGCATCACGGCGATGAACGGCACGCCGATCAGGGACGCGAAGTACGCCTCGGACACGGCGGTCGAGCCGCTGGACGCCTCGATCACCGGGCGGCCGGGGCGAATCCAGCCGTTGCACAGGCCGTAGAGGAAGAGGGAGCGGGCGAGGCGGTGCTTGAGGCTGCCGGTGGGGTGGGTCGACTCGTCCTTGAGATAGAGGTCGACGCCCCATTCCTCGGGCAGGGGGAAGCGCAGCAGATGCGTGTCCGCCGAGCGATTCGCGTCCGCTTGGACCTTGCGTACGGCTTCTTTCAGCCAGTCCCGGTAGGCCGCGTCGCTGCGGTCGACATCGAGGGTGGCGCCGGTCCGGGCCGGTGGGGTGGTGCTCACGGCGGGGCTCCTTACGCTGGGCGCCGACGACGCCCAGCGCGGTCGGCAGCCCGATCATAGGCATCAGTCGCACCGCTTCTCACCTGCATCAACGCATCTTTGAGCCACTCAAAGGGAGCCTGGGGCACACCCGTACGAGGGGCGCGGGGGCGCATTGGCGCGAGTGCTCCAGCGCCACGTGCGCCCCGTCCGCGCGCACTGGTGCTCCCGTCCGCGCCGGGGCAGACTGCACCGCGTGGACCGGCCGCCGTGCGGGGGCCGGTGGACCGGCAGGCGCGAGGGGGCGGTACGGGATGGCGGAGCCGGAGTTCACGGCGAGAGGCGTGCGCATCGGCAAGGGGGTGCGCTCGCTGACGCGGGCGGGCCGGGTCCGGGTCGGCGACGGCAGGGTGGCACTGCTCACCAGCGAGGGCAGCGAGATCGACAGCGCCCCCGTCGGGACCGTACGTGCCTCCAGACCGTGGTTCGCCCCGCAAGGGCGGGCGCAGGCCGAGCTGAACGGCCGGCGCTACCAACTCACGCTCACCGAGCGTGACGCCGCCCCCGGTGAGCCGGGGCCGCCCGCTGCCAGCCGGTTCGTCGACGCGGTGCGCCGCGCGGCCGGCCGGGGTGGCTGACCTGCGGGCCACCGTGGCGAGTTGCGGGAGGGCGGGCACTGCGGCACGCTGATCTCACGTCACTCTGGGTTTACCGGAGGTAACGCTGCGGACCAGCCCGTCGGCCTCGACGGCGGCGGTCACAGGGACGCCGGCGCCCTCCCGGATTTCCGTTGTTCTCCGTGTTCCTCCGGTCAATCCGGACCTCACACCGGGGAGTCGCAGCCGTGATCAGTCACCCGAACAGGCACTGCACGGTGGAGCTCCAAGCCCTGCCGTCGCGGATCGGCCAGGTCCGCAGAATCGTATCTGCGCAGTTGCGCTACTGGCGTCTGGACCCCTTGATAGACCGCGCCGCGCTCGGTGTGACCGAGTTGCTGAGCAACGTCCACCGACATGCCCGGCCCGACAAGTCGTGCGTCGTGGAACTGGAGTTCCAGTCCGACCGGCTCACCGTCTCCGTCCGCGACCGCGATCCACGTCTTCCCGTGGTGGCCGACAGCGCCGGGGCTTCGGACGCCGGACCCCTCGCGACCTGCGGGCGGGGGCTGGTGATGGTGGCCGCCGTCAGCGAGAGCTGGGGGTGCCGGCCGGACGGCGAGGACGGCAAGGTCGTGTGGTTCGCGCTGTCCGCGACCGCGGCCCCGCGTCCACCGGCGCCGAAGCCGCTCCGGGCGGCGGAGCTGCGGCCCGAGCCCGCGCCGCTCACCGTTCAGCCACCGGTCCGCGCACCCGAACCCGTCGTGGTCCACGCCCCGGCGCCCGAGCCCTCGGTGGCGCACGGTCCGGCCCGCTCCCCCGAGCCCGCCGTGGCCCACGCGCCGGCCGGCACCCCGGCACCGGAACCCGCCCTGGCCCACGCGGCAGCCGAGCCCCTGGCCCCTGAACCGGCACCGCCCGTGGTGGCGGCAGCGGCTTCCGCGACGTCGGCCGTCCCCGGCTGACCGAACGGAACGCGTGCCCGGTACCGCGCCCGAGCGCCGTACCGGGCCGCCCTACGCCCCGAGGTACCGCCCTGCCGCCAACTCCAGGTAGGACGCCGACGGGCCGGGCAGTGCCCGGAGTTCGGACAACGAGCCGATCAACTCCACCCGGTCGAACTCCGGTTCCACCCCCGCGGCGACCTCGGCCCGCGCCGATCGCGCGTGCCGGTCCCGTAGTTCGGAGGCGGGACGCGGCGGGGCGACGAAGAGGAATCCCAGGCTGCCCCGCGCGTCGAGGACCACCGGGCCCGGTACGAGGGCGTGGGCGGCGGTGTCGGAGCCGGTCTCCTCGGCCAGTTCGCGGGCCGCGTGGGACCGGAGCAGACCGAGGTCCAACGCGGCTCCGTCGCCTGGAGGTTCGAGCGTGCCGCCGGGCGGCTGCCACAGGCCGGGGGCCGATGTGGTGGGCGACATCCGCCCCACCAGCAGGCGCCCGTCGTCAGAGGGCTGGAGCACCGCCACGAACAGCGCCGCCACGGCCGGCGCGTCCGGCAGCCCGCGCAGGCCGCGGTAGCGGTACGTCAGCCTCGTCCAGGAGACCGACAGGCCGCCCGCGCCGTCCCGTTCGTATCCGGCGAGCGCGGCCACCGGACCGTCGAACAGGGCCGGGTTGGCGGTCACGGCGGCGGCCCAGCGGTGGTCCATCGCCGTCCGCTGGGCGGCGGTGAGGCCGGGCGGGGCGGTCTCCTCGAAGCGGAGGCGGGAGACCTCCCACAGCTCCGCCGTCACCGCAGGGCCGCGAGCGGGTCGTCGAGCACCGGCTGCCAGGCGAGTTCGGCGGCCCCGACCAGGCTGTCGTGGTCCAGGGTGCACGGCAGGATGGGCACGCTGCCGCTCTGTCCCCACAGGCTGCGCTCGGCCACCACGGCGCGCAGCCGCTCGGGGTCCGCGTCGAGCAGGCCCCGGTGCAGTCCGCCGAGGATGACGCGGTCGGGGTTGAGGATGTTGACCAGCCCCGCCAGCCCCAGCCCGAGCCGGTCGATCAGGGTCTCGGCGGCGGCGCGTACGGCGGGCTCGGCGTACCGGGTGCGCAGCAGTTCGTCGGCCTGGGCGAGGAGGGACACCTCGGGGCCGGGCTCGAGCCCGGCCTCCGTGAGGAGGGCGAGCGGGTCGGCCTCGACGTCGAGACAGCCCCGGCTGCCGCAGTGGCAGACACGGCCCTCGGGGTTGACGGTGAGGTGGCCCACCTCCAGGGCGAGACCCGAACTCCCGGTGTGCAGGCGGCCGTCGAGGACGAGCGCGCCGCCGACACCCCGGTGCCCGGTGGCCACGACCAGCAGGTGCCGGGCGCCCCGGCCCGCGCCGTGCCGGTGTTCGGCGAGGGCGGCGAGGTTGACGTCGTTGCCCGCGAAGGCGGGCCCGGTGATCCCGGCGGCGTGCACGAGGTCGGCGAAGATGCGGCGCACCGGTTCCCCGGCCGGCCAGGCCAGGTGGAGGGGGTTGAGGGCGAGCCCGTCGGGTTCGGCGACGGCGGACGGCACGGCGAGCCCGGCGCCCACGCAGCGGCGGCCCGTGGCCCGCAGCAGGTCGGCGCCCGCCTCCACCACCGCGCCGAGCACCTTGGCGGGGTCGGCGTCGACGGCCTCGCAGCCGGGCGTGGTCGCCACGATCCGTCCGCCGAGGCCGACCAGGGCGGCCCGGAAGCCGTCCGTGTGCACCTGCGCGGCCAGCGCGACGGGCCCGTCCTCGGCGACCTCCAGCCGGTGCGACGGGCGGCCCTGGGAACCCGCGGGGGCACTGGGGCGGGCGTCGACCCTGATCAGGCCGAGCGCCTCCAGTTCGGCGGCGACCGCACCGGCGGTGGCGCGGGTGACGCCGAGTTCGGCGGTGAGGACGGCGCGGGTCGGGGCGCGTTTGGTGTGCACCAGCTCCAGCGCGGGGCCGAGGGCACCGCGTCCCCGGTCCAGCCGCGCCCGTGAGATGGGTCCTGCCCCCGACTTCCGGGGGTCCGCCATACCGCTCATGGGGGCGAGTCTCGCATGATCCGCGCCGGCCCGGACCTGTCTCGTGACCGATGTGACATGGTCAGCCCGCGGGGGCTGCCAGGCCGCTCACCCGCAGGGTGATGTTGAGCCGTCCGGTCAGGCCCAGCCAGGCCGGCGCGGTGCCGGGGAGCACACGCGGGACGCCGTGGAAGGCGAGGCGGGAGGGGCCGCCGAAGACGAAGAGGTCACCGCTGCGCAGCTCCACGTCGGTGTAGGGGCGGGTGCGGGTCTCGGTGTTGCCGAAGCGGAACACGCAGGTGTCGCCCAGGCTGAGGGAGACCACCGGGGCCTCGGAGCGTTCGTCGCCGTCGCGGTGCATACCCATGCGGGCGTCGCCGTCGTAGAAGTTGATCAGGGCGATGTCGTAGGGGTCGCCGGGGACCGCGTCCGGGCCGAGGGCGTCGGCGACCGCGTTCCTGGCCAGCTCGTCGAGCCAGGCCGGGAAGGGTTTGACCGGAGCGTCGTCGCCATCGACGACGGTGCGCGCGTAGGCGTAGGGGTACCAGTGCCAGCCGAGGCTGACCTGCCGGGCGGTCATGGTGCCGCCGCCGGGGGTGCGGACGGTGCGCAGTCCGGCCGGCGGACGGGCCCACTCGCGGCAGGCGGTGAGCAGCGCGCGCTGCCGTTCCTCGTCCAGCCAGTGCGGGACGTGCACGGCGCCCGGCGCGGCTTCGGTCCGCTCCCTGGGGAAGAGTTCCACGTCCATGCGTCCATTTTCCCCCAGGGCAGGGGTGTCCCGTCGGTCAGGCCGAACGCCGCGGGCCCGGCCTGACCGACGGGACGCCCCCTGAGCGGCCGACCGGGCCTGAGCTGGGGCTCCGCTAGCCTGGGGGGCGATGAACGACCGCATGACGACTCCGTGGGGCGAGACCGAGCTGTCCCGTTTCCCCGACGACCCCCGCGACCGGCTGCGTGCCTGGGACGCCTCCGACGCGTATCTGCTGCGGCATCTGGCCGGGGAAGGGGTGGATCTGTCGGGCGAGGTCGTGGTGCTCGGCGACCGCTGGGGCGCGCTGGCGACGGCGCTCGCCGCGCACCGGCCGACGCAGATCACCGACTCCTTCCTGAGCCAGGAGGCCACGCGGGCCAACCTGGCGCGGGCCGGGGTCGGTCCCGGGGCGGTACGGCTGCTGACCACGCAGGACCCGGTGCCGGAGCGGGTGGACGTGCTGCTGGTGCGCGTGCCCAAGAGCCTGGCGCTGCTGGAGGACCAGCTGCTGCGGCTGGCGCCCTCGGTGCACGCGGGGACGGTGGTGATCGGCACCGGCATGGTGAAGGAGATCCACACCTCCACGCTCAAGCTGTTCGAGCGGGTTCTCGGGCCGACCCGCACCTCGCTGGCCGAGCAGAAGGCCCGGCTGATCTTCTGCGCCCCGGACCCCGCGCTCGTCGTGGCGGACAACCCGTGGCCCTACGGCTACACCCTGCCGGACGGGATCGGGGCGGCGTCGGGACGGCCGGTGGTCAATCACGCGGGCGTCTTCTGCGCCGACCGGCTGGACATCGGCACCCGGTTCCTGCTGGGACACCTGCCCGAGACACGCGGGCGCCGGGTGGTGGACCTCGGCTGCGGCAACGGCGTGGTGGGTACGGCGGTGGCGCTGGCCGACCCGGAGGCCGAGGTCCTGTTCGTGGACGAGTCGTTCCAGGCCGTCGCCTCGGCCGAGGCCACGTACAAGGCGAACGGGGTGCCGGGGCACGCGGAGTTCCGGGTCGGGGACGGGCTGGCCGGGGTGGCGTCCGGCAGCGTGGACCTGGTGCTGAACAACCCGCCCTTCCACTCCCACCAGGCCACCAGCGACGCCACGGCCTGGCGGATGTTCACCGGCGCCGAGCGCGCCCTGCGGCCGGGCGGCGAGCTGTGGGTGATCGGCAACCGGCACCTGGGCTACCACGTGAAGCTGAAGCGGCTGTTCGGCAACTGTGAACTGGTGGCCGGCAACCCCAAGTTCGTGGTGCTGAAGGCGGTCAAGAAGGGCTGACGTCCGCCCGGGCGAGTACCCGGATGATCCGGGCCACCTCGTCGGCCATGGCCGTCCGGCCGCCGGCGAGGTAGGTGCGGGGGTCCACGGCCCCGGGGTGCCGTCCGAGATGCTCGCGGACCGCTCGGGTGAGGGCCGCGTTGAGGGCGGTGCCGACGTTGACCTTGCCGATGCCGCCCTCGACCGCCCTGACCAGCTCGTCGTCCGGCACGCCCGAGGAGCCGTGCAGCACCAGGGGTACGCCCAGTCCGGCGGCGAGCCGCTTGAGCAGGGCGTGGTCCAGGGACGCGGTGCGGGTGGTCATGGCGTGGGTGCTGCCGACGGCCACGGCGAGCGCGTCGACACCGGTCCGCGCGACGAAGTCCCGCGCCTCGGCGGGGTCGGTACGGGCGCCGGGGGCGTGGGCGTCCAGCGGCGGTCTGCCGTCCTTGCCGCCTATCTGGCCCAACTCGGCCTCGATCCAGAGACCTCGGGCATGCGCCCAGTCGGCGGCCGCGTGCGTGGCGGCCAGGTTCTCGGCGTAGGGCAGGCGCGCGGCGTCGTACATCACCGAGCTGAACCCGGCGTCGGGGGCGCGGCGCAGAAGGTCGTCGCTCTGGACGTGGTCGAGGTGCAATGCCACGGGTACGGCGGCCTGTTCGGCGGCGCAGACGGCGGCGCGGGCGAGGGGCCGGAGGTGGCCGCTCCTGAACTTGACCGCGTTCTCGCTCACTTGGAGCACGACGGGCGCTCCGGCCGCCTCGGCTCCCACGACGACGGCCTCGATGTGTTCGAGGGTGATGATGTTGAACGCGGCCACGGCGGTGCGGAGCCGGGCCGCTCGGGTGATCAGTTCACCGGTGGTGGTGAGGGGCACGGCGGCTGGTCCCTTCCGTGTTCAGGGGGCGAGGATCACCGAGCGGGTGAGATGGCGGGGCCGGTCGGGGTCGAGTCCCCGGGCGGCGGCCACGGCGACGGCGAGACGCTGGACGCGGATCAGTTCGGCGAGCGGATCGAGTCCGCCCTCGATCCACGACGCGCCGGTGGCGCGCACCTGTTCGGCGAGCCCCTCGGGCGCCGGACCGAGCGTCCAGGTCGCGGTGTCCTCGCCGCTGATGCTGATCGGGCCGTGCCGGTACTCCATCGCCGGGTACGCCTCGGTCCAGGACAGCGAGGCCTCGCGCATCTTCAGCGCCGCCTCGTTCGCCAGTCCCACGGTCCAGCCCCGGCCGAGGAAGGTGAACTCCCGCCGCTTCACCAGTCCTTCGGGCAGTGGGACGGTGAGGGCCGCGCGGGCGTCGGCGACGGCGGCCGGGGTGTGCAGCCCGAGGTGGGCGCGGAGCAGGGTGAGGGCCGTGGTGGCGAACCGGGTCTGCACGACGGAGCGTTCGTCGGCGTGGTCGAGGACCACCAGTTCGTCGGCGGCCCGGCGTATGGGTGTCCCGGGATCGGCGGTGATCGCGGTGGTGCGTGCCGTGCCCTTCAACTGGGCCAGCAGGTCCAGCACTTCGGTGGTGGTGCCCGAGCGGGTGAGGGCGATGACCTGGTCGTAGGACCGGCCGCGCGGGAACTCCGAGGCGGCGAAGGCGTCCGTCTCGCCCTGCCCGGCGTCCTCGCGCAGCGCGGCCACGGCCTGCGCCATGAAGTACGAGGTCCCGCAGCCGACGACCGCGACCCGCTCCCCCGGCACCGGCAGAGCCGCCCGGTACCGGTCCGCCTCCCGTGCCGCCCGCTCCCAGCACTCCGGCTGGCTGTTCAGCTCGTCCTCGACATGGATCATGCCACACCCTCCCCAGGCTGATCGTTCATGCAAGATACTGCCGACTTTCGAGCACGATCAAGCATCAGGACGTAGATCGGCGGTGCGTTAGGGTCGCCGGGAGAGCACAGGAACGGAGACCCGATGGCGCGGGAGACCCGCTGGCAGGCACTGCTGGAACTCCTCGCGGAGCGAGGCCGGCTGGAGGTCGAGGAGGCGGCGGCCGAGCTGGCGGTGTCGGCGGCGACGATCCGCCGGGACCTCGACGGGCTGGCCGAGCAGCGGATGCTCGTACGCACGCGGGGCGGGGCGGTGGCGCACGGCGTGTCGTACGAGCTGCCGCTGCGCTACAAGACGGCCCGGCACGCCTCCGAGAAGCAGCGGATCGCGGCGGCGGTGGCGGATCTGGTGGCGCCGGGCGAGGCGGTGGGGCTGACCGGGGGCACGACGACCACGGAGGTGGCCCGCGCGCTGGCCCTGCGTCCCGATCTGGCCGCCGGCTCGCCCGCGTTGACCGTGGTCACCAACGCGCTGAACATCGCCGGGGAACTCGCCGTGCGGCCGCAGTTCAAGATCGTGGTGACCGGCGGGGTCGCGCGTCCGCAGTCGTTCGAGCTGGTCGGGCCACTCGCCGACGGGGTGCTCGGCGGGGTCACGCTGGACGTGGCGGTGCTCGGGGTGGGCGCCTTCGACCCGGTGCACGGCGCGGCGGCGCACGACGAGTCGGAGGCGGCGGTCAACCGGCTGCTGTGCGAGCGCGCCGAGCGGGTGGTGGTCGCGGCCGACTCCAGCAAGCTTCAGCGGCGGGCGTTCGCCCGGATCTGCGGCCCGGAGCCGGTGGACACCCTGGTGACGGACGCATCGGTCGCCCCGGAGACGGTGCGCCGGTTCGAGGAGGCGGGCGTGCGGGTGCTGGCCGTCTGAGCCGTCCGGATCAGGCGGCGGGCAGGCCCACGCTCGTACCGAGCCGGGTCACGGCGTGCCGGAAGAAGCGCTCGCGGTCGAGCACCACCTGCTCGAACTGCCCGAACAGCTCGAACCCGACCAGCCCGAACAGCTCCGCCCAGGCGGCGACCATGGCGGGCGCGGCCTCCAGCGGCAGCTCGGGGGCGATGTCGGCCGCCATGCGCTCGGCCTCGGGCCGCAGTTCGGCGGGGAGCGCCGGCCCGGTGAGGCCGGGCCCCCGGTCGGCGTCGCGGACGACGCCGACCAGCACCATGGCCACCCGCGCGGCGGACGGGATGGTGGTGGCGGGGGCCGCGTATCCGGGTACGGGCGAGCCGTAGATCAGGGCGTACTCGTGCGGGTGGGCCAGCGCCCATCCGCGTACCGCCTCGCAGACGACCGTCCAGCGGCGCAGGAACTCCCCCTTGGGGACGGTCGCGTGGGCGGTCTCGGCCGCCGCGCCGAGCGAGTCGTAGGCATCGATGATCAGCGCGGTCAGCAGGTCGTCGCGGCTCGGGAAGTACCGGTAGAGCGCGGAGGACACCATGCCCAGCTCGCGGGCGACGGCGCGCAGCGAGAGTTTCGCCGCGCCCTCGGCGGCGAGCTGTCTGCGGGCCTCGTCCTTGATGGCCGCGGTGACCTCGGTCCTGGCCCGCGCGCGGGCGCCCTCAGCGGTGCTCATGCGGGTCAGTGTGCCATGCGACAGAGCAGTGCACACAAAGCAGAGCACTGCTCTTGCGTGAGAGCACTGATCTCGGCACACTGGAGGCAGAAGCGAGAGCACCGCTCTCCCGAACCCCTGGGGGCCGTCATGTCGTCCGCGCCGTACTACCTGAAGGCAAGCCCGCTCGGCACGTGGTTCAACGGGCTGGTCGGCAAGCTCGCCCGGCTCGGTGTCAGCCTCGCGGGCAGCGCGGAGCTGTCGGTGCGCGGCCGCAAGAGCGGCGAGATGCAGCGCATCCCGGTCAACCCGCACACCTACGAGGGCGAGCGGTACCTCGTCTCGGCGCGCGGCCACTCCCAGTGGGTGCGGAACATGCGGGCGGCGCACGGCGGTGAGCTGCGGGTCGGCCGCAAGGTGCGGCCGTTCCGCGCGGTGGAGCTGCCCGACGACGAGAAGCTCCCGATCCTGCGGACCTATCTGGAGCGCTGGGGCTGGCAGGTCGACAAGTTCTTCGCCGGGGTGACCGCGGGCAGCTCCGACGCGGAGATCCTCGCGGCCGCCTCCGACCACCCGGTGTTCCGGATCACCGTCACGGACTGACGGCGCTCACCGTCACGGACTGACGGTGTCCCCCCGCTCGGGCTGCTCCGGCTGTTCGGCCGGAACGTCCGGCGTGGTCCGCCCCCGGTCCAGCGCGGCCAGCGTCCGCTGGGCCAGCGGACGGGACCTGACCATCTCCCCCAGCGTCGTCGCGCCGGTGGTGATGTCCCGGAACGCCTTCCACGCGGGCCGGAACCCGGTGATCCCGGCGTGGAAGACACCGGGACGGCGCTCGAAGGCGGCCAGCAGCCGCTTGCCGACACTCATCTCCACGCCGAGCCCCGCCTTGATGGCGAAGGCGTAGTTCAGGGCCTGCCTGCGGGTGTCGACCGCGTCGTGGGCCTCGGCGATCCGCACCGCCCACTCCCCCGCCAGGCGCCCGGAGCGCAGTGCGAAGGAGATGCCCTCACGGGTCCAGGGCTCCAGCAGTCCGGCCGCGTCCCCGCAGACCAGCACCCGGCCGCGGGAGAGCGGGGAGTCGTCGGCGCGGCAGCGCGTCAAGTGCCCGGAGGAGATGCTCGGTTCGAAGCCGGCCAGGCCCAGCCGGGCGATGAAGTCCTCCAAGTACCGCTTGGTGGCCGCCCCTTCGCCACGCGCGGAGATCACACCGACCGTGAGCGTGTCGCCCTTGGGGAAGACCCAGCCGTAACTGCCGGGCAGCGGGCCCCAGTCGATGAGGACGCGGCCCTTCCAGTCCTCGGCGACGGTGTCCGGCACCGGGATCTCGGCCTCCAGACCGAGGTCGACCTGGTCGAGCTTGACGCCGACATGGGCCCCTATGCGGCTGGCGCTGCCGTCGGCGCCGACGACCGCGTGGGCCAGTACCGTCTCGCCGCCCTGCAGGACCACGGCGACGGTGCGCCGGTCGGGGACGGCCGAGCCGTGCTGCTCCACCCGCTGCACGGTGACGCCGGTGCGCACCTCCGCGCCCGCCTTCTGGGCGTGCTCCACCAGACGCTGGTCGAACTCGGGCCGGTTGATCAGCCCGAACAGCATCTGCCGGGAGCGGCGGGTCCGGGTGAAACGGCCGTTGTGGGAGAAGGTGACCGCGTGCACCCGGTCTTGGAAGGGGAGTTCGAAGCCGGGCGGGAGCGCGTCGCGGGAGGGGCCGATGATGCCCCCGCCGCACGTCTTGTAGCGGGGCAGTTCCGCCTTCTCCAGGATCAGCACCCGGCGGCCGGCGACGGCCGCCGCGTAGGCCGCCGAGGCGCCCGCGGGTCCCGCGCCGACCACGACGACGTCCCAGACCCGCCGCTCATCCTCCGCCGAAGTGTTCTCGCCGCTCACGATGGTCCATCGCTCCGATCAAGCCGCTGCCGCTCCCCCGGTGCACCGCTGACACGGGGCGGGGGACCCCCCTGTCCCACGCATCCTACGGCCGGTCCCCGGCGTGGGCCCCTGTGGGAGGATCGGTGTATTCCAGCAGTTCAACGTCGTAACCCACGAGGAGCCGTGCCCATGTCGTCGAATCCGGTCGCCGAGACCGTCGCCTCGCTGATGCCCCGCGCCAAGGCGGAGCTGGCCGAGCTGGTCGCCTTCAGGTCGGTGGCGGACTTCGAGCAGTTCCCGCGGAGCGAGAGCGAGGGCGCCGCGAACTGGATCGTGGACGCGCTCACCGCCGAGGGCTTCACCGACGTAGCACTGCTGGACACCCCCGACGGCACGCAGTCGGTGTACGGCTACCTGCCCGGCCCCGAGGGCGCGAAGACCGTACTGCTCTATGCCCACTACGACGTGCAGCCCCCGCTGGACGAGGCCGGCTGGACCACGCCCCCGTTCGAGCTGACCGAGCGGGACGGCCGCTGGTACGGGCGCGGCGCGGCCGACTGCAAGGGCGGCCTGATCATGCACCTGCTGGCGCTGCGCGCGCTGAAGGCGAACGGCGGGGTGCCGGTCCATGTGAAGGTCATCGCGGAGGGCTCCGAGGAGCAGGGCACGGGCGGTCTGGAGCGGTACGCGGAGGCGCACCCGGAGCTGCTGACGGCGGACACCATCGTGATCGGCGACACCGGCAACTTCCGGGTCGGCCTGCCGACGGCGACCACCACCCTGCGCGGTATGACGATGCTCCGGGTCCAGGTCGACACCCTGGCCGGGAACCTGCACTCGGGCCAGTTCGGCGGCGCCGCCCCGGACGCGCTCGCCGCGCTCATCCGCCTGCTGGACTCGCTGCGCGCCGAGGACGGTTCGACGACGGTGGACGGCCTCGCTACCGACACCCGCTGGGAGGGCCTGGAGTACGGCGAGGAGCAGTTCCGCTCGGACGCCAAGGTGCTGGACGGCGTCGGGCTGATCGGTGACGGCTCGGTGGCCGACCGCCTGTGGGCCCGGCCGGCCGTGACCGTCATCGGCATCGACTGCCCACCCGTCGTGGGCGCCACCCCGTCCGTGCAGGCCACCGCCCGCGCGCAGATCAGCCTCCGGGTGCCGCCGGGCGTGGACGCCGCCGAGGCGACCAAGCTGCTCACCGCCCACCTGGAGGCCCATGTGCCGTGGGGCGCGCGGGTGAGCATCGAGCAGGTCGGCCAGGGCCAGCCGTTCCGTGCCGACACCACGAGCCCCGCCTACCAGGCGATGGCCGACGCGATGGCGGTGGCCTACCCGGGCGAGACCATGCAGTACGCGGGCCAGGGCGGCTCGATCCCGCTCTGCAACACTCTCGCCGGCCTCTACCCCGAGGCCGAGATCCTGCTCATCGGCCTGAGCGAGCCGGAGGCGCAGATCCACGCGGTCAACGAGAGCGTCTCCCCCGAGGAACTGGAGCGCCTCTCGGTCGCGGAGGCCCTGTTCCTGAACAACTACGCGGCGAACTGAACAAGTCGGCGAGGGCGCGTTCCCGTCAGGGCGGGGGCGCGCCGTCGCCGCGCCCCGCTCAGCCGACCGGGACCCCCGCCTCCAGATACAGCGCGGCGCCGCGTTCGCGGGCTCTGAGGGCCCACCGGAGGCGCTCGTAGCGGACCGGCGGGAGCATGGTGGCGGCCTCGCGTTCGGTGACGAAGCGCCAGGCGCGCAACTCCGGGCCGGGCAGCAGCACTCGGGCGGCCTCGTCGGGGCCGAGCCGGCCGCCGTCGAAGAGCAGCCGGAGTCCGCCGTGGCCGGGCGGGATGGGGCGTTCCCAGTCGACCACCAGCAGGCGGGGCACCTCCCGCAGCCGTATCCCGACCTCCTCGGCGACCTCGCGCATCCCGGCGCGGGCCGGGGCCTCTCCCCGCTCGACCACTCCGCCGGGGAACTCCCAGCCCGGCTTGTAGGTCGGGTCGACCAGCAGCACGCGGTCCTCCGCGTCGAAGAGCAGCACCCCGGCGGCCAGGGTCTCCCCGGCCGGCTCGGGCGTCTGCACGATCTCGCACGGCCGCGCCGCCCCGCTGCCCACGGCCTCGGTGATCCGGACGGCGCTCTGGTATGGCGTGAGCCGGCTGGTGTCGACGGGGTACGCGTCGGCCGTGAGCCAGGACGCGAGGGCCGCGCGGTAGGGCTCGATGTGGTCATAGGCCCACTGCCGCTCGCGCATCTCGGCGTCGGGCACGCCCGGCGAGGGCTCGCGCCCGGCGATGCGCTGGCGCAAAATCGTTTCGGCCGGGGTGAGCAGGAGATGGCGCACCGAGATCCGGCGGGCGGCGAGGCCGCCGAAGATCTCGTCGCGGTACTCCTGGCGCAGCAGGGTCATGGGGATCACCAGGGTCCCGCCCAGCTCGGCGAGGAGGGCGGCGGCGGTGTCGATCACCAGCCGGCGCCAGATCGGCAGGTCCTGGAAGTCGTCGACCTCGGCGAGGCGCTTGGCCGGCAGCAGGCGCGGGAGCGCCGCGGCGATCAGCTCGGGGTCGAAGAGCGTGCTGTTCGGGATCAGTTCGATCAATTCCCGTGCGGTGGTGGTCTTGCCCGCACCGAACGCGCCGTTGATCCAGACGACGGTCACGGTTCCCCCTCTTCTGTCGGCCCCCTGGGGCTTGCCCGTTCCACCCTGTCACGGAAACCACGCGCAGTTGAGGGCGCACAGCACGGTGCCGGGGCCCCCGGGGGCAGGGGTCCCGGCACCGTGCGGGCGGTCGGTTCCGGCCGTTACCGGCCGAGCGCTCCCTCGTCCACGTCGAAGCTGTCCTGGCTCACGATGTGGTCGACGGTGCTCAGGGTGTCGTCCACCTTGAGGTCGCTCAGGCCGGCGTTCTCGGCGGCGTGGGACGGGGTGAGGGCGGCCACGACGAATCCGGTGGCGAGGCTGGCGATGGCGAGCATGCTGCGCTTCTTCATGCCGTGATCAACTGCCGTACTGCCCGCGGGGTCACGCGGTACCGGTTTCGGCCAGCTCAACCAACAGGATCGAACGCTTCCGTCTCAGCTCTTCCAACAGAGTCGAACACGTCCTACCGTGATCGCGCACCGGTGCCCGTCCCCTGTCTGCCGCGAGCCGGAGGAACGTCGACGATGCGTCACCCTCGTCCCCGCACGCACCGCATCCGAGCAGCCGCCCTGTTCCTGACGGCGCTGCTGAGCGCCGGCGGTATCGCCGCCCCGGCCACGGCCGCGCCCCCTCCCGCGGCGCCTGCCGAGAACCTGGCGCCCACCCCGCCGATGGGCTTCAACAACTGGAACTCCACGCACTGCCGTGCCGAGTTCAACGAGGACATGGTCAAGGGCATCGCCGACCTCTTCGTGTCCGAGGGCCTCAAGGACGCCGGGTACCAGTACGTCAACCTCGACGACTGCTGGGCGCTCCCCCAGCGCGACGCCGACGGCAAGCTGGTGCCGGACCCGGCCCGCTTCCCGCACGGCATCTCGGCGGTCGCGGACTACGTCCACACCAAGGGCCTCAAGCTGGGCATCTACACCAGCGCGGGCACCAAGACCTGCGACGGCGCGGGCTTCCCCGGCGCGCTGGGCCACGAGGAGAGCGACGCCCGGCAGTTCGCCGACTGGGGCGTGGACTATCTGAAGTACGACAACTGCAACAACCAGGGTGTCGACGCCCGGCAGCGCTACCGCACCATGCGCGACGCCCTGCGGGCCACCGGTCGGCCCATCGTGTACAGCATCTGCGAGTGGGGGGAGAACAAGCCCTGGGAGTGGGCCGCCGACGTGGGCCAGCTCTGGCGCACCACCGGGGACATCAGCGACAGCTGGGGCTCGATGCTCTCCATCCTCAAGCAGAACCTCCCCCTCGCCCCGTACGCCGGTCCCGGCCACTGGAACGACCCCGACATGCTGGAGGTCGGCAACGGCGGGATGACCGACACCGAGTACCGCTCCCACTTCTCGCTCTGGTCGGTCATGGCGGCCCCGCTGCTCATCGGCACCGACCTGCGCACCGCCTCCCCCGCCACGCTGGAGATCCTGGGCAACAAGGAGGTCATCGCGGTCGACCAGGACCCGCTGGGCAAGCAGGGCACGGTGGTCTCCAGTGAGGCGGGGCGCTGGGTGGTCGTCAAGGAGATGGCCGACGGCAGCCGCGCGGTCGCCCTGTTCAACGAGTCCGGGACCGCGCAGCGCGTCGCCACCAGCGCCGCCGCCGTGGGGCTGCCCCGCGCCGCCGGCTACACCCAGCGCGACCTCTGGCGGCACCGGGACACCAACACGGCCGGCACCATCGCCGCCACCGTCCCGGCCCACGGCACCGTCCTCCTCCGGGTGTCGGCCGACGGCAACTGGGCGGAACACCCGCCCGCCGTCGAACTCGGCCTGGACGAGGCCCCGTTCATCGAACGGGACACCCCGGCGACGCTCACCACCACCGTCACCGGCCTGGGCCGCACCCCGGCCCGCGAGGTCTCGGCCGCGCTGACCGGCCCGGGCGGCTGGACCGTAGGCGCCCTGTCCCCGGCCACGGCGGCGGCCCTGCCCAACGGGGCGTCCCTGCGCACCCGCTGGCGGGTGACGGCGCCGCCGGGGACGCCGGTCGGGTCGTACGCCTTCTCGCTGCGCGTGCGGTACCGCTCGCCGGCCGGGGAGCGGGTCACCACTGAGCTGCCGGTGACCGCGTCCGTGGTGGTGGCGCCGCCTGCCGGGGCCTCCTACCTGAGCGACCTGCCGTGGCTCTCGGCGGTCAGCGGGTGGGGTCCGGTGGAGCGGGACACCAGCAACGGGGAGGACGCGGCGGGCGACGGCGCCCCCCTCACCATCGGCTCCACGGTGTACGCCAAGGGTCTCGGGGTGCACGCGGCCAGCGAGGTCGCCTACTACGCCGGGCGGCACTGCTCGACGGTCACCGCCGAGGTGGGCGTGGACGACGAGAAGGGCGCGAAGGGGAGCGTGGCGTTCGAGATCTGGGCGGACGGGGTGAAGGCCGCCTCGACGGGCGTGCTGACCAACGCCGACCCCGCCCGGCCGCTCACCGCCGAGGTCACCGGCGCGCAGGTGGTGCGGCTGGTCGTCACCGACGGGGGCGACGGGATCGACTCCGACCACGCGGACTGGGCAAAGGCCCGGCTGAGCTGCTGAACCGGCCGTGGCCACGGGGGTATTGCCCCCGTGGCCACGCGCGGCTGTCAGACCCCGGCGGCGGTGGTGTCCGGCCGGAGGGCCAGCGCGGCGGCCGCGGCGCCGACCAGCCCCGCGTCGGTGCCCATCTGGGCGGGTACGACGGTGAGCCGCTGGACGAAGGAGAGAGTGGCGTAGTCCGTGAGGGCCTTGCGCAGCGGGGCGAAGAGCACGTCCCCCGCCTTGCCGACGCCGCCGCCGATCACCGCGATGTCGATCTCGACCAGGGTCGCGGTCGCCGCGATCCCGGCCGCGAGGGCCTGCGCGGCCCGTTCGAAGGAGGCCACGGCGACCGGGTCGCCCCGGCGGGCCGCGTCCGCCACGGCGGCGGCGGAGGTGTCGCCGTCCGGGCCGGGCAGCCAGCCGTCGGCCAGGGCGCGGCGGGCGATGTTCGGGCCGCTGGCCAGGCCCTCCACACAGCCGCGCGCGCCGCAGGGGCACGGTTCGCCGTCCAGGTCGACGCTGATGTGGCCGATGTGACCGGCGTTGCCGGTGGGGCCGGGGTGCAGCCGACCGCCGAGGACCAGTCCGCCGCCGACGCCGGTGGAGACGACCATGCACAGGGCGTTGTCATGGCCGCGCGCGGCGCCCTGCCAGTGCTCGGCGGCGGTGATGGCGACCCCGTCGCCGATCAGCTCGACGGGCAGGCCGCCGGTGGCCGCACGTACCCGCTCGACCAGCGGGAAGCCGCGCCAGCCCGGCACGTTGACCGGGCTCACGGTGCCCGCCGAGGCGTCCACCGGGCCGGCGCTGCCGATGCCGATCACGGAGGCGCGTCCCCACAGCGGCGAAGCGGCGAGGTCGCCGAGCACCTGCTCGACGGCCCGCATGACCGTTTCGCCATCCTGTCGCGCGGGTGTCGCGCGCTGGGTGCGCGCCTGAATCCGGCCATGACCGTCCACCAGCGCACCGGCGATCTTGGTACCGCCGATGTCCAGGGCCGCCACGAGGTCGGTGTGCATCTGAGTCTGGTCTCCCCGTCGAGCCGTAGGTGGTGATCCGGTGGGCCTCCCCCGCCTGGTCGCGGTGGGGGCGCGGGCCGGGACGGCGGTGGACAGTCTCTCTCGCACCTGACAACGTTGTCCAGGCTCTATGCTCGACGCCACATGCTTGTACCGGCCTTTGATTGCCCGCACCACCCCGCGACACCCCCGGACAACAGGACAGGACACCGCACCGTGCCCGAGACCACCCGCCGAGCAGACCGCGCCAACGGCAGCCGTTACGGCAACCGGCCCACCATGAAGGACGTGGCCGCGCGGGCCGGGGTCGGCCTGAAGACGGTGTCCCGCGTGGTCAACGGCGAGCCGGGCGTCACCCCGGACACCGAGCGGCGGGTCCGGGAGGCGATCGACGCGCTGGGCTTCCGGCGCAACGACAGCGCCCGGGTGCTGCGCAAGGGCCGTACGGCGAGCATCGGGCTGGTGCTGGAGGACCTCGCGGACCCGTTCTACGGGCCGCTCAGCCGCGCCGTCGAGGAGGTGGCCCGCGCCCACGGGGCGCTGCTGATCAACGGGTCCAGCGCGGAGGACCCGGAGCGGGAGCAGGAGCTGGCGCTCGCTCTGTGCGCACGGCGGGTGGACGGTCTGGTGGTGATCCCGGCCGGGGACGACCACCGCTATCTGGAGCCGGAGATCCGGGCGGGTGTGGCCACGGTGTTCGTGGACCGGCCGGCCGGGGGCATCGACGCGGACGTGGTCCTGTCGGACAACTTCGGCGGCGCCCGTGACGGGGTGGCCCATCTGATCGCACACGGCCACCGCAGGATCGGCTTCATCGGCGACATGCCCCGCATCCACACGGCCGCCGAGCGGCTGCGCGGCTACCGGGCGGCTATGGAGGAGGCGGGGATACCCGTCGCGGAGGGCTGGATGTCCCTCGGGGCGACCGATCCGGAGCGGGTGCGGCGGGCCACGGAGGAGATGCTCGCCGGGCCCGGCCCGGTGACCGCCGTCTTCACCGGCAACAACCGGGTGACGGTCACCGTGATCCGGGTCCTGGCCGAGCACGACCGGCCGGTCGCCCTGGTCGGGTTCGACGACTTCGAACTGGCAGACCTGCTCCAGCCGGGTGTGACGGTGGTCGCGCAGGACGCGGCCGCGCTCGGCCGCACCGCCGCCGACCGCCTCTTCCAGCGCCTCGACGGCGCCCCCGGCACCCCGGAACGCCTCGAACTGCCCACCCGCCTGATCACGCGGGGCTCCGGAGAGCTGCCGCCGGCGGACTGAGGGCACTACCGGGGCCGGGCCCCCGCCAGGTCTTCCAGCTCTGCCCGGCCGAGCCCGCTCGCGGCGGTCACCTCCGCGCTGTCCAGGGCGCCGCAGTGCAGCCCCCGCAGCAGGTAGCCGCTCAGCGCCCGTGCGGTGGCGGGCTCGTCCAGCACGTCGCCCCCGGTGCGCGCGGTGTACGCCGCGAGCCGGGCCGCCGCCCGGGCGAACCCCTCGCGGTAGAAGGCGAAGACGGCCGCGTACCGGGTCGGCAGATGGCCGGGGTGCATGTCCCAGCCCTGGTGATAGGCGCGGGCCAGGGCGCGGCGGGTGAGCCGGTAGTGCAGCCGCCAGGCGTCGTGGACCTGGGCGGTGGGACCGACCGGCAGCACGTTGGTGGAGCCGTCCGAGACGCGCACGCCGGTCCCGGCGGCCGCGACCTGCATCACCGCCTTGGCATGGTCGGCGGCGGGGTGGTCGGGTGCCTGGTGGGCGGCCGAGACCCCGAGGGCGGCGCTGTAGTCGAAGGTGCCGTAGTGCAGTCCGGTGGCCCGGCCTGCCGCCGCCTGGATCATGGGGGCGACGGTGGCGGTGCCGTCCGTGGCGAGGATCGCCTGACTGGTCTCGATCTGGATCTCGAAGCCCAGCTGTCCGGCCTCCAGTCCGTGCGTCCGCTCGAAGGCGTCCAGCACGCGGGCGAACGCCGCGACCTGCTCCGCGTACGTCACCTTCGGCAGCGTCAGGTTCAGCCCCCGGGGCAGGCCGCCGGCCGCCATCAGGCCGGTGAGGAAGACGTCGAGCGTACGGATGCCCCGCTCGCGTACCCCCGCCTCCATGCACTTCACCCGCACACCGAGGTACGGGGGCGCGTCCTCGGCGAGCAGTCGGGCGGCGCGGGCGGCGTCCTCGTCCTCCTCGGCGTCCGGGCGGTGCCCGTACCCGTCCTCGAAGTCGACCCGCAGGTCTTCCACGGGCTCCCGCTCCAGCTTCGCCCGGACCCGCTCGTACACCGGCCCGGCGAGTTCCCGGTCCAGTCCGAGCACGGCCGCGAACGAGCCCGCGTCCGGGGCGTGTTCGTCGAGCGCGGCCAGCGCCCGGTCGCCCCACTCGCGCACGGTGCCCGCGCCGAACACGTCACCCGGCACATACACGGTGTGCACGGGCTGGCGCGTGCCCGGATCGCCGGGGTATCGGAGCGCCAACTCGGCGTCGACGGGCGCGAGAAGTCCGTCGACCTCCTTGCCGACCTCGTCGCCGAGACTCGTCCTCACCTGCTCCTGCCGACCCATCCCGCACCCTCCGGCCTCGACAAACGGTCGAAGGACGTTATCCAGGGCGGTACTGCGGGTCAACAACAGGGCGAGGCCCCCGGGACCGTGTGGGTCCCGGGGGCCTCGTGCGGCGTCGGAGGGGTCAGCCCTTGCGGGTCTTGACTTCCTCGGTGAGCTGGGGGACGACCTCGAAGAGGTCGCCGACCACGCCGTAATCGACGAGGTCGAAGATCGGGGCCTCGGGGTCCTTGTTGACCGCGACGATCGTCTTCGAGGTCTGCATGCCGGCGCGGTGCTGGATCGCACCGGAGATGCCGTTGGCGATGTAGAGCTGCGGCGAGACCGACTTGCCGGTCTGGCCGACCTGGTTGGTGTGCGGGTACCAGCCGGCGTCGACGGCGGCACGCGAGGCGCCGACGGCGGCACCGAGCGAGTCGGCGAGGGCCTCGATCAGCGCGAAGTTGTCCGCGCCGTTGACGCCACGGCCGCCGGAGACCACGATCGCGGCCTCGGTCAGCTCCGGGCGGCCCGTGGACTCGCGCGGGGTGCGGCCGGTGACCTTGGTGCCGGTCGCCTTGTCGGAGAAGGTCACCGACAGGGCCTCGGCCGCGCCGGCGGCCGGGGCGGCCTCCACGGCGGCCGAGTTCGGCTTGACCGTGATGACCGGGGTGCCCTTGGTGACCTGGGACTTGGTGGTGTACGACGCGGCGAACACCGACTGGGTGGCGACGGGACCGTCGGCCCCGGCCTCGATGTCGACGGCGTCGGTGATCAGGCCGGAGCCGGTGCGCAGCGCCAGACGGGCGGCGATCTCCTTGCCCTCGGCGGAGGACGGGACCAGCACGGCGGCCGGGGAGACGGCCTCGACGGCGGCCTGGAGCGCGTCGACCTTGGGGACGACCAGGTAGTCGGCGTACTCGGACGCGTCGTCGGTGAGTACCTTCACCGCGCCGTGCTCGGCGAGGGCGGCGACGGTGTCGGCGGCGCCGTTGCCCAGGGCGACGGCGACGGGCTCGCCGATGCGGCGGGCCAGCGTCAGCAGCTCCAGGGTGGGCTTGCGGACGGCACCGTCCACGTGGTCGACGTAGACGAGGACTTCAGCCATGGGATTGCTCTCCTGCGTAACGAAGTTGAGGGGCGGTCTGGGCGCGGGGCCTTAGATGAACTTCTGGCCCGCGAGGTACTCGGCGAGCTGCTTGCCGCCCTCGCCCTCGTCCTTGACGATCGTGCCCGCGGTGCGCGCCGGGCGCTCGGTCGCGGCCTCGACCTTGGTCCACGCGCCCTCGAGACCGACCTCCTCCGCCTCGATGTCGAGGTCGGACAGGTCCCAGGACTCCACCGGCTTCTTCTTGGCCGCCATGATGCCCTTGAACGACGGGTAACGCGCCTCACCCGACTGGTCCGTCACGGAGACCACGGCCGGCAGGGAGGCCTCGAGCTGCTCGGAGGCGGCGTCGCCGTCACGGCGGCCCTTGACGGTGCCGTCCTCGACCGAGACCTCGGAGAGCAGCGTCACCTGCGGCACACCCAAGCGCTCGGCGACCAGCGCGGGAACCACGCCCATGGTGCCGTCGGTGGAGGCCATGCCGGAGATCACCAGGTCGTAACCGGCCTTCTCGATCGCCTTGGCCAGCACCAGCGAGGTGCCCATGACGTCGGTGCCGTGCAGGTCGTCGTCCTCGACGTGGATCGCCTTGTCGGCGCCCATCGAGAGGGCCTTGCGCAGCGCGTCCTTCGCGTCCTCGGGGCCGACGGTCAGCACGGTGACCTCGGCGTCGTCCGCGTCCTCCGCGATCTGCAGGGCCTGCTCCACCGCGTACTCGTCGAGTTCGGAGAGCAGACCGTCCACGTCGTCGCGGTCGACGGTCAGGTCATCGGCGAAGTGCCGGTCGCCAGTGGCGTCGGGCACGTACTTCACAGTGACAACGATCCTCAAGCTCACGCCGGCTCTCCTACTGCATCGTCTTTTCCGGGCTGCCTCTTGAAGTGCAGCATAGGCGCCTCAAGCGGCCGATCGCGGTCGGGGCGTCCGTGCGCTCCGACCAAAATATTACTCGCCAGTACACCCAGTTCCTGCCCGCTAAGCAAGCGCTTTGAACTGTGACCTTCGCAACGCAGCGTAACCGGAACCCGACGGCTCCGCGGAGCCGGGGCCCAACCCGCTCAGTCCCGCAGGGCGTTGAAGCGGCCCTGGTGATAGAGCAGCGGACGGCCGTCGCCGGACGGGTCTCCGAGCAGCACCTCGGCGAGCACGATCCGGTGGTCCCCGGCCGGTACCCGCCCCACGATCCGGCACACCAGCCAGGCGAGCACGCCGTCCAGCACGGGCACCCGCCCGGGCCCCTCGCGCCACGCGGTGGACGCCCCGAACCGGTCGGCGCCGCTGCGGGCGAAGGTGGCGGCGAGGTCGCTCTGGTGCTCGGCGAGCAGGTGCACGCCGACATGGTCGGTGCGCTCGATGGCGGGCCAGCTCGACCCGCCGGTGCCTATGCCGAACGAGATCATCGGCGGCTCGGCGGAGACCGAGCTGAGCGAGGTGGCGGTGAAGCCGACCGGGCCGTGCTCGCCGCGCGCGGTGATCACCGCGACACCGGCCGCGTGCCGGCGGAAGACGGAACGCAGCAGGTCCGGCGAGGCGGGCTGACGGGAACCGAGGCCGGGAGTGGCCGTCATGGGGTGGTCCTTCTGCTGACAGGGGCGAGCTGGTGGGGTCCGGTGCTGTTCAACGGCCCCGGCAGCGGGCGCTCCCGAGGCGGGCCGGGCCACTGGGGGCGACCCGTCCGGCGAGAAGGTGTTCGATCGGCACCGGGCCAGGCTGACGACACACGGCGGGCGCAGTCAAGTCGCCGCCGAAGCGCCCGGGAGGGGTCAGCCACCGTGCCGCCCGCTCACGGCCTCACCGAGCGCCGCGATGACATCGGCCCTGCGTGGCTGCCCCTGGGCGCGCCGCACCACCGTGCCGTCCGCGTCGAGGACGAGCACGGTGGGGGTCTTCACGATGCCGAGTTCGCGGACGAGTTCCAGCCGGGCCTCCGCGTCGATCTCGACGTGCGCGACGCCGGGCACCATCCGGGCGACCTCGGCCAGGGTGCGCCGGGTGGCCCGGCAGGGCGCGCAGAAGGCGGAGGAGAACTGCACGAGGGTGGCCCGCTCCCCCGGTTCGCCGCCGAGTTCGGCCGCCGTCAGCCGCCGTACATCGTCCGCCCCGCGCACCCGTTTCCTCCGCCCTGCCGCCGCCGCGGCGCCGCTCGTCCGATCCGTCCTCAACACCAGCACATCGAGGGCCGAATGGATTCCCCGCCTCCGAAAGAGGGGGTCGAGGGCGGACGTGACGAGGATCTCGCCGCCACCGGGCACCAGGACTGGTCACCCGTCCGTTCTTGGGGCACGATCTGCGAGAGCCGTAAACCTACGGCTCCGTAACTTCCCGCCGGGAGCCCCCTTTCCCGAGCAGAGCAGAAAGGGACCACCCCGCTTATGGCAGAGCTGGTCTACCGTCCCGTCGTCGGTCTCGCCAAGACGATGTTCAAGGTCTGGGACCTCAAGATCGACTGCCAGGGGTCGGAGAACATCCCGCGCTCCGGTGGCGCCGTGCTGGTGAGCAATCACATCAGCTACCTGGACTTCATCTTCAACGGCCTGGCCGCGCTGCCGCAGAAGCGCCTGGTGCGGTTCATGGCCAAGGAGTCGGTGTTCCGGCACAAGGTGTCCGGTCCGCTGATGCGCGGCATGAAGCACATCCCGGTCGACCGCGAGCAGGGCGAGACGGCGTACGCGCACGCGCTGGCGTCGCTGCGCGCCGGGGAGATCGTCGGGGTGTTCCCCGAGGCGACGATCTCGCAGTCCTTCACGCTGAAGAGCTTCAAGTCCGGTGCCGCGCGCCTGGCCCAGGAGGCGGGCGTCCCGCTGGTGCCGATGGCGCTGTGGGGCACCCAGCGGCTGTGGACCAAGGGCCAGCCGCGGAACTTCAAGCGCAGCCACACCCCGATCACCATGCGGGTCGGCGAGGCGCTGGAGGCGTCGCGCGAGCAGTACGCGGGCGCGATCACCCGCCGGCTGCGTGAGCGGGTCCAGGAGCTGCTGGACGCCGCCCAGCGCGCCTATCCGGCCCGCCCGAAGGGTGCCGAGGACTCCTGGTGGCTCCCCGCCCACCTGGGCGGCACGGCCCCGACGAACGAGCAGTTGCGCGCGGCCGAGGCCCTCTGAGACGACGACGGCCCGGCCGGACGGTTCAACCGTCCGGCCGGGCCGTTCCCGTGTGCCGGCGAGGCCCTCAGCGGGCCATCTCCTCCTTGAGCGCCGCGACGAAGGTGTCGACGTCGTCCTCGGTGGTGTCGAAGGCGCACATCCAGCGGACGTCACCGGCCGCCTCGTCCCAGAAGTAGAAGCGGAACCGCTTCTGCAGCCGGAGGCTCACGTCGTGCGGGAGCCGGGCGAAGACACCGTTGGCCTGCACCGGGTGCAGGATCTCCACGCCGTGCACCGCGCGGACGCCCTCGGCGAGCCGCTGGGCCATCTCGTTGGCGTGGCGGGCGTTGCGCAGCCAGAGGTCCTTGGCGTACAGGGCCTCCAACTGCACCGAGACGAAGCGCATCTTGGACGCGAGCTGCATGGACAGCTTGCGCAGGTGCTTCATGTGCGAGACGGCGTCCTGGTTGATGACGACGACCGCCTCGCCGAACAGGGCGCCGTTCTTCGTGCCGCCCATCGAGAGGATGTCGACGCCGACCGCGTTGGTGAACGCCCGCATGGGGACGTTCAGGGAGGCGGCGGCGTTGGATATCCGGGAGCCGTCCAGGTGCACCTTCATGCCGCGGGCGTGAGCGTGTTCGCAGATCGCGCGGATCTCGTCGGGCGTGTAGAGCGTGCCCAGCTCGGTGGACTGGGTGATCGAGACGACCTGGGGCATCGCCCGGTGCTCGTCGTCCCAGCCGAACGCCTGCCGGTCGATCAGCTCCGGGGTGAGCTTGCCGTCCGGCGTGGGCACGGTGAGCAGCTTGAGCCCGCCCATCCGCTCGGGAGCGCCGCCCTCGTCCACGTTGATGTGCGCGCTCTCGGCGCAGATCACCGCACCCCAGCGGTCGGTGACCGCCTGGAGCGCGACGACGTTGGCCCCGGTGCCGTTGAACACCGGGAACGCCTCGGCGGTGGCGCCGAAGTGGCTGCGGATGATCCGCTGGAGGTTCTCGGTGTACTCGTCCTCGCCGTACGCGACCTGGTGGCCGCCGTTGGCCAGGGCCACGGCGGCGAGCACTTCGGGGTGCGCCCCGGCGTAGTTGTCGCTGGCGAAACCGCGGACCTGCGGGTCATGGTGGCGACGGGCGTCGGTCCTGGGAGGGTTCACGGCTTCTCGGTCAGCCACAGACGGTTTCCGTTCAGTTCGGCGGCGGGCCTGCCCCAGACGCCCTCGATGGCCTCGGCCAGCTCCTTGACGTCCGTGAAGCCCGCGAACTTCGCGCTTGGACGCTCCGCGCGCATCGCGTCGTGCACCAGCGCCTTCACCACCAGAATGGCAGCCGCCGCCTTCGGGCCGTCCTCGCCCCCCGCCTTGCGGAAGCCGTCGGCCATGGCCAGCGTCCATGCCTCGGCCGCGGCCTTGGCGGCGGAGTAGGCGGCGTTGCCCGCGGTCGGCTTGGAGGCGCCCGCGGCGCTGATCAGCAGGTAGCGGCCGTCACCGGCGCGCTGGAGGGCGTCGTAGAAGGCCAGCGAGGTGTGCTGGACGGTGCGGACGAGCAGTTTCTCCAGCAGGTCCCAGTCGGCGAGGGCGGTGTCCTCGAACCTGGCACCGCCGCGCCAGCCGCCGACCAGGTGGACCAGGCCGTCGACGCGGCCGAACTCCTTCTCGATGCCCAAGGCCCACGCACGGGTGGAGTCCAGGTCGAGCAGGTCGACCGTCTCACCGGTGACCGTGGCGCCGCCGTTGGCGTAGCGGGCCGCGTCCACGGCCTCCGCCAGCCGGGCGGGGTCGTTGTCCGCGCCGACCACGGTCGCGCCCGCCTCGGCGAGCCTGATCAGGGTGGCCCGGCCCGCCGGTCCGCCCGCACCGGCGACCGCGATCACCGCGCCCCGAAGAGCCCCGTTCTGCATCGTCTTCCCTTCTCCCACTGCCGTGTCGTCGCCGCGCCCGCTCACGCGGCGATCCGCTCGGCGCCGTCCGCCGTGATGCCCTTGGTCTCGGCGATCACATTCTTCAGCTTCTTGGCCAGCGCCTCGTAGAACATGCTCAGCGGAAACTCGTCCGGGAGCACGTCGTCGACCAGCTTGCGCGGGGGCAGGCCGAGGTCGAGGGCGTCGGGGCCCTTGGCCCACTTGGAGCCCGGGTGCGGGGAGAGGTAGGAGGCGACGAGTTCGTACCCGGCGAACCAGTGGACGAGCTTGGGGCGGTCGATGCCGTCGCGGTAGAGCTGCTCGATGTCGGCGCAGAGCTGGTTGGTGACCTGCGGGGCGCGCTCCCAGTCGATGGCCAGCTTGTTGTCGGTCCAGCGGACCACGTCGTGCTTGTGCAGGTAGGCGAAGAGGAGCTGGCCGCCGAGCCCGTCGTAGTTGCGGACGCGGTCGCCGGTGACCGGGAAGCGGAACATCCGGTCGAAGAGCACCGCGTACTGCACGTCGCGGGCCTGCGGGACGCCGTCCGCCTCCAGCTTCACGGCCTCCTTGAAGGCGGTGAGGTCGCAGCGCAGTTCCTCCAGGCCGTACATCCAGAACGGCTGGCGCTGCTTGATCATGAACGGGTCGAACGGCAGGTCGCCATGGCTGTGGGTGCGGTCGTGGACCATGTCCCAGAGCACGAACGCCTCTTCGCAGCGCTTCTGGTCGTGCACCATCGCGGCGATGTCCTCGGGCAGCTCAAGGCCCAGGATGCCCACGGCGGCGTCGGTGACCCGGCGGAAGCGGGCGGCTTCGCGGTCGCAGAAGATGCCACCCCAGGAGAAACGTTCCGGCGCCTCGCGGACGGCGATGGTCTCCGGGAAGAGGACGGCGGAGTTGGTGTCGTACCCGGCCGTGAAGTCCTCGAAGGTGATGCCGCAGAACAGCGGGTTGTCGTACCGGGTGCGCTCCAGCTCGGCCAGCCAGTCGGGCCAGACCATGCGCAGCACGACCGCCTCGAGATTGCGGTCGGGGTTGCCGTTCTGCGTGTACATCGGGAAGACCACCAGGTGCTGGAGGCCGTCCGCGCGGTTCGCCGCCGGCTGGAAGGCCAGCAGTGAGTCCAGGAAGTCCGGCACCCCGAAGCCGCCCTCGGCCCAGCGGCGCAGGTCGGCCACGAGCGCACGGTGGTACGCCACGTCGTGCGGGACCAGCGGGGAGAGCTGCTCCACCGCGTCCACGACCCGGCTCACGGCCGCCTCGGCCTCGGCCCGCTCGGGGGCGCCCTCGGCGGTGAAGTCGATCGAGCCGTCCTTCGACTGCCATGGCCGGATCTGCTCCACCGCGCCCTTGAGGGCGGGCCACGCCGGGTGCTCGACCACCCTGGTCAGTGAAGGAACCTGTCCCTCCGGACCGGCCTGCACAAGAATTTCCGTCATGTCCCATCCTCCACGGGAGAACCTCGCGTATGGACACCGTATGCATACCCCGTTTTGCCTAACAAGAGGGGGCTCGGGAAATTATTCTGTGCGACCGCCTGGTCGCCGCTGTTTTTCCCGCCTCAAACCGTGACCGCGCTCACTTTCGCTGCGGGTGCCGAGACGGTCCGGGAGCGTGACCGAGCACCCCGTTTCGGCCATGACGCCTCCGGCGCCGCGCCGGGAACCACGCGATCGCCCAGGTGAGGGCATCGCCGTTAGGCTGCGAGCCAGGCGTGCGGACGACGACACTCCGTCGGGTCCGCGACAGGCCGATCCGCCGTCGACGGAAGCGAGTTGAACCTTGAACTTCCTTACCATCGGGCACCGTGGGGTCATGGGTGTCGAGCCCGAGAACACACTCCGTTCCTTCGCCGCCGCCGAGCAGGCCGGGCTGGACCTGATCGAACTCGATCTGCACCTGAGCAAGGACGGTGCGCTGATCGTCATGCACGACGCCGAGGTCGACCGCACCACGGACGGCACCGGGCGGATCGCCGAGAAGCCCCTCGCGGAACTGCGCGCCCTTGACGCGGGGCTCGGTGAGCGGGTGCCGGTGTTCGAGGAGGTGCTGGACGCGGTCCGGGCGCCGATCCAGGCCGAGATCAAGGACGTGGCCGCCGCGAAGGCGCTGGCGGAGGTGATGCTCCGGCGCGACCTGGTCTCCCGCGTGGAGGTCATCTCCTTCCACGACGAGGCGCTCGCCGAGATCTCCCGGCTGGTGCCGGGGGTGCGCACCGCGCTGGTGGCCGAGCACTACGGCCCCGAGGTGGTGGACCGCGCGGTCGCGGTCGGCGCGGCGACCCTCTGTCTGGACGTCCGCAGGCTGACGCTGGAGGTCGTGGAGAAGGCGCGCGCCGCGGGCCTCAGGGTCTTCGCCTGGGTGGTGAACACCCAGGACGAGCTGCGGCTGGTGCGCGCCCTCCAGCTGGACGGCGCGACCACGGACCTTCCGGACATCAAGCGCACCGGCCGCTTCACCGCCTGAGCGGGCCCACCGTCACGCCAGCGGCTTGACCAGCAGCTCGAAGCGCAGGTCGGGGCGGCGCGGGATGCCGAAGCGCTCGTCGCCGTACGGGAACGGGGTCGTCTCGCCCGTACGGCGGTAGCCCCGGCGCTCGTACCAGCCGATCAGGTCGTCGCGGACCGAGATCACCGTCATGTGCATCTCGATGGCGCCCCAGTCGGCCCGCGCCCGCCGCTCCGCCTCCGCCATGACCGCTTTGCCCAGCCCCTCCCCCTGCAGGGCGGGGCTGACCGCGAACATGCCGAAGTAGGCGTGGGCGCCCCGGTGTTCGAGCTGGCAGCAGGCGACGATCCGGCCCTCCCGCTCCACCACGAGCAGTCTGCTGTCGGGCGTCTTGATGACCTGGCGCACGCCCTCGGGGTCGGTGCGCTGCCCGTCCAGGATGTCCGCCTCCGTGGTCCACCCGGCCCGGCTGGCGTCCCCCCGGTACGCCGACTCGACGAGCGCGACGAGATCGTCCACGTCGGCGTCGGTGGCGTCGCGGAACGTCGGTCCGGTGGGGGTGTCCATGGCATGTACTCCGATCTGGGGCGCGGCTGAGCGGGGACGAGCCTAGTCGGGCGGCTAGGCTCCCCTCGCATGGTGCATGTACTGGGCAGCCGGACCCTCATCCGCCCGACGGAACCCGAGCGCTCCCGTGCCTTCTACGGCGGACAGCTGGGGCTCGCCGTGTACCGCGAGTTCGGGGAGGGGCCCGAGCGCGGGACCGTCTACTTCCTGGGCGGCGGCTTCCTCGAACTCTCCGGGCGCTCCGAGACACCGCTCGCGCCGTCCGTGCGGCTCTGGCTCCAGGTGCCGGACGCGGCCGCCGCGCACGACGAGCTGCTCGCCGAGGGTGTGGAGATCGTGCGGGCGCCGGTCCGGGAGCCGTGGGGGCTGATCGAGATGTGGATCGCCGACCCGGACGGCATCCCGATCGTGCTGGTGGAGACCCCGGCGGATCATCCGCTGCGGTACCGGCCGGGGATCTGAGACCCCCCGGTCAGCCGCGCAGGGCGCTCAGCCGGCCCTCCAGTCCGTCGAGCAGGCCGGCGAGCAGACCGGACAGCTCGTCCTGGCCGGCGGGGGTGAGTACGGACAACACGGCCTCCTCGTAGGCGAGCTGCTCGGGCAGGATGCCGTCCACCAGCTCGCGTCCGGCGTCGGTGAGGCGGAGGTGGGAGACGCGGCGGTCCCGGGTGTCGCCGCGCCGCTCGACCAGTCCGCGCCCGGTGAGCTGCTTGACCCGTTTGGTCACGGCCGCGCCCGAGGAGAAGGTCTCCCGCGCCAGCTCCCCCGGGGTCAGCTCGTGCCCGGTACGGCGGAGCGCGCCGAGCAGGTCGAACTCCGCCCGGCTGAGCCCGGCCCGGCGCAGCGGGGCGTCCTCGGCCTGCTGGAGGAGGGCGGCGCAGCGGTTGATCCGGCCGATGACCTCCATGGGCCCGGTGTTCAGCGCGGGGTGCACGGCGCGCCACTGCCGGACGACCGAGGCGACGGTGTCCGTCCTCGGCTGCTGGTCTCCCGTGTCCGTCATGGCCGCGTGTCCTCCGTGGTGCCGTGTCAGTCCTGCTTCAGGTCCTGCTTCAAGGGTGCGACTGCCCGGTGTCGTACCGCCGCCGCGAGCGTACGGTGTCCGGCCTGCTCGGCGAGCGCGAGGCGTTCCGCGGGGAAGGGCCGCTGCCACCACTCCCCCTGCGCGGCGGCCGTGGCGGCACGCAGGTCGGTGAGTGCGACGGCGAGGGCGCGGCGAGCGGCGGGCAGGGCGTGGGGCTCCGGGTGGGTCAGCAGGTGCTCGGTGTGCGCGCGGGTGTCCTCGACGGCGGTCAGGGCGTCGTGCACGCGGTCGCCGGCCCGCCGGTTGGTGACCAGCACGGCGGCGGCGAGCCCGGCCAGCGCCCCGACCAGGGTGTCCAGCACCCGCTGGGTGATCAGCGTGCCCGGGTCCTGGAGGTGGGTGAACTCGGTGATGAGCAGCGCCATGGGGGTCACGCAGACGGTGCCGAGCCAGTAGTTGCGGGCGATGAGCGCTTCCGCGCCGAAGCTGCACGCCAGGCAGCACAGGACCAGGGTGACCGGGTGCAGGTGGGTCAGCGGGGTGAGCGCGGCGAAGACGAGTACGCCGAGGAGGTTGCCCACGACGCGCTGGACGCTCCGGTTCCAGGTGAGGGTGACGTTGGCCTGGTAGAGGGAGGCGGCGGTGACCAGGGCCCAGTAGGGGCGGCCCACGCCGAGGGAGAGGGCGGCCAGACCGGCCAGCGCGCAGCCCAGGGCGGTACGGGTGGCTATGGGGGCCAGGTGCTCGAAGGGGATGCGGGCGGGGCGGGGGTGCGGGACGGCCGAGCCGATGGTTTCCGCGTGCGGTACCGGACCGGTGCCCCGCAGGGCCCGGGCCCAGGCGCGCAGCCGGCCGGGGTCGGCGTCGGCGGCCTCGGCACGGAGCAGCAGGTTCTCCAGGGCTCGCCGGGTGGGGTCGGGGCGGACGCCCGGCGAGTGGAGGGCCTGCCAGGCGGTGTGCAGGGCCGGGTGGGCGGGCGTCTCGCCCCGGCCGGCGAGGTCGGCGGCGGCGTGGAGGGCGGCGGCGACGGCCCGGCGCTCGGGCCCGTGCGGCCGGAGCACTCCGGGGGCCATGCAGACGAGCCAGGCCCAGGCTCCGGCCGCGAGGGTGAGTCCGAGGTGGGCGGGGACCTGGCCGGGGGTCTGGGGGATGAACAGGGCGGCGGAGCTGATGAAGGTGACGACCACGTTGCCGGGCGGTCCGACGCGGGTGGACTCGCAGACCGTCTTCTGCGCGGCGGCCAGCAGGGCCCCGACGAGCACCAGGACGACGGGGCCCGGGGCGAGCGCCGAGGCGAGCAGGGCGACGGCTAGTCCGGCCGTCATGCCGAGCAGGACCCCGGTGAGGACGCGGGCGCGGGCCGCGTAGGGGCGCTGATGGCCGTAGAGCGCGCAGAGGGAGCCGGCCATCGTGTAGAGGGCGAGGTCGAGGCGGCCGAGGGCCAGCAGGAGGAGGTTGGGCGGGGCCGCCGACACGACCACGCTGAGCGCGGGCTTGAACCAGATGGCGGAGGGTCCCTGGAGGCGGAGCGCCTGGGTGAGGGGGAGGCGGCGGCTGCTCATGCGAATAATTTAACAGGTGTTTCACCAGTAAACGATTTATCGCCGCCCGGCATCCGCCCTGGTCACACGCCGTGCTCCGGTGAACGCTCCCCGTACACCCCCCTGCGCTCGCGTGCGCTGCGCGTGGCGTGGGCATCGCATCCCTCGACATGGCGTCGAACGGGGGTGGTGCGCGTGCACGGACCGGTGTCACCGGCCTGGCTGCTGGTCGCGCTGTGCGCGGCGACCGGCGCCTACTGCCTGCTGCGGATGCGCAGCGGGGTCGAGGAGCAGCGCCGGGCGGCGGGCGGCGAGGCCCTGATGGGCTTCGGGATGGCGGCGATGGCGATCCCGGCCGCGGTCTTCGCCCCGCCGCGCTGGGTGTGGCCGCTGTACGCCGCCGTCTTCGGGCTGGCCGCCCTGCGCGCGCTGTGGTCGGCGCGGCGGAGCGCCCACCATCTGCACCATCTGCTGGGCAGTACGGCGATGGTGTACATGGCGGTGCTGATGGCCGCGGCCCCGGCTCACCACCATCACACGGGTGGCTCCGGCCCGGCCTGGCTGACGGGTGCGCTGCTGCTGTACTTCACCGGCTACGTCCTGCTGACCGGCGCCCGTCTGGTGCCTGTGACCGTACGGGGCGGCCCCGGCGCGGTGCGGTGGGGCGACCGGCCTGAGCTGTCGCGGGTGTGCCGGCTGTCGATGGGGATAGGCATGCTGGCGATGCTTCTGACGATGTGACACTTCAAACGGTGTGCGGGGCGCGGGAGTTGCCTGCGTCACTTCGGCGCCGGCCAGCGCCCCGGTGCTCATAGGGTGCTGCCCATGAGCGTCCCCGTGGCACTGTTGCTGCTCGGCATCCTGACCTCCGTCGCCGCCCCGCGCCTGCTGGCCCGGGCCGACTGGCCGGACCGGGAGCCGGTGGTGGCGCTGTGGGCCTGGCAGTGCGTGGTGGCCGCCGTCCTGCTGTGCTGCGCGCTGTCGATGACCCTGAGCGCGGCGGCGGCCTGGCAGGAGGTGCGCGGACATCTGTTCAGCGGGGCTCCGCACGGGGTCGTCGAGGCGTACGCCCTCGGCGCGGCGGGTCCCTGGGCCGCGCCGACCGCCGTGACGCTCGCCTGCGGAGGGCTGTGGACCCTGGCGATGCTGGCCGGCGAGGTACTGGGCGCGCGGCGGCGCCGGCGGACGAGCCGGACCTAACTCCTGAAGCGGGCACCCCTGTTGCCGGGCGAGGAGCCCGGTGGACGCCTGGTGGTCCTGGAGGGCGACCGCCCGGACGCGTACTGGCTGCCCGGCGCCACACCCCGGCTCGTCGTCACCACGGCCGCCCTCCGCCGCCTCAAGGGCAGCCGCCTGGACGCCCTGCTCGCCCACGAGCAGGGCCACGCCCGCTTCCGCCACGACTGGCTGCTGCACTGCTCCGCCGCGCTGGCCGGCGGCTTCCCCCAGGTCCCGGTGTTCGCCGCCTTCCGCGACGAGATGCACCGCCTGGTCGAACTGGCCGCCGACGACACCGCCTCCCGCCGCTTCGGCCGCGTCACCACCGCCCTCGCCCTGGTCGACCTCAACGAGGACCGAGGCGTCTTCGGACCCACCCCGACGCCGCACGCCCAGCTCCCCCAGCGCGTCAACCGCCTGCTCGCGGCCCCGCCCCGCCTCCCGGCCCCGCAGCGCCTCCGCCTCACCGCAACCGCCGCCCTGGTACCGGTACTTCCGGTGATCGTCGCCTTCGTTCCGGGACTTCGGGCGCTGCATTAGGGTCGGGCACCGCCCCGGGCCGACGCGTCGGGCGGCGCCCCGGCCCCCTCGTCGACGAAGATCCCCCCATGCCCCGCCGATCCCCCCGGACCACCCTGCTCCTGGCGCTCCCCTCCGGCCTCCTCCTCGCCCTAGTCGCTCTCCACTGGTCCCCCCTGATGAGCCTGGACGAGGACATCGCCCGCACCACCCACCGCTGGGCGGTCGGGAACCGGGGTCTCACCCAGGCCTTCCGGGTGCTGACCGACTGGGTCTGGGACCCGGTGACCATGCGGCTGCTCTGTGCCGGGGTCGCCCTGTGGCTGGTCTGGAGAAGGGCGGCCTGGTGGACGGCACTGTGGCTGCTGGTCACCTGCGCGGTCGCGGCCGTGGTGCAGCAAGCGGTGAAGGCGGGGATCGGGCGGCCGCGCCCCGTCTGGCCCGACCCCGTGGACAGTGCGCGGTTCGCCGCGTTCCCGTCCGGGCATGCCATGACGGCCACGGTGGTGTGCGGGTTGCTCCTCTGGCTGATCCGCCGATACGGGGTGCGCGGGCCCCGTTGGTACGGCGCGGTCGCCGTGGCCCTCGTCTGCGTACTCGGCGTCGGCCTCACCCGGGTCTGGCTGGGCGTGCACTGGTTCTCGGACGTGCTCGGGGGCTGGCTGTTCGGGGCGTTGGTGGTGGCCGGTGCCGTGCTGGTGCACGGGCGCGGGAGTAAGGTCCGCCCATGACCGCTGTGTTGTTCGACTTCTCGGGCACGCTGTGCCGCGTGGAGTCCACCGAGTCCTGGCTCCGGGCGACCCTGGCGGCGACCGGCACCAGACTGGAGGAGCGCCGACTCGTCGAGGCGGCGGCCGCGCTGGAGGTCGCGGGCGCGCTGCCCGGGGGTGCCGAACCGGCCGATGTCCCAGCGGATTTGGCCGCGGCCTGGGCCGAGCGGGATCTCGACACCGCGTCGCACCGAGCCGCGTACACCGGCCTCTCCCGGCAGGTGCCCCTGCCCGCGGACTCCCTCCACGACGCGCTGTACGACCGCGCCGTGACCCCCGCCGCGTGGACCCCGTACCCCGATGCGCCCCGAGTCCTCGGAGAACTGCGCCGGCGCGGGATCGCCGTCGGCGTCGTCAGCAACATCGGCTGGGATCCGCGCCCGGTCTTCCGGCAGTACGGGCTCGACAAGTACGTGGACGCGTACGTGCTGTCCTACGAGCACGGCGCACGCAAGCCGGACCCCCGGCTGTTCGCCGCCGCCTGCGCGGAGTTGGGGGTGGCGCCCGAGCACACGCTGATGGTCGGAGACAGCAGGACGGCGGACGGAGGCGCCGCCGCGCTCGGCTGCCAGGTGCACTTCGTGGACCATCTGCCGGTGCGCGACCGCCCGGACGCCCTGCTGCCCGTGCTGGACCTGGCGAAAGACGCGGAACTGCCGCCCGTCTGAGGCGCTCCCCCGCGGCGCTCAGACGAACGGCAGCCCTGAAAAGGCCCCGCGCGATGCGGTGCCTCACGCCCTGAGTATAGTTGGCTGACAGCCAGTCAACGCAGGAGTTCGACAATGTCCCCGCGCAGCGCCTCGGTCAATGAAGAGCTGCGGCGGCGTTCGCGCGAGCGGCTCCTGCAGGCAGCGGTCGAACTGGTGGACGAGCGCGGGTTCGAGGCCACGACCCTCGGCGACATCGCGGACCGCGCCGGATCGGCGCGCGGACTCGTCTCGTACTACTTCCCCGGCAAGCGCCGGCTCGTGCAGTCGGCCGTGCACCGGCTGATGCACCGCACGCTGGAGGAGGCGCTGGAGCGGGAGCCGCGTACCGAGGACGGGCGGGAGCGGCTGGCCCGTGCCATCGACGCAATCCTGGGCCTGGCCCGGGAGCATCCGGTGCTCATGCGCCAGCACATGGCGGGCCTGCTGCACGAGGAGGGCTTCGTTCAGTGCCCGGAGCAGCAGCGTCTCTCCGAACTCCTCGGCGACACGATCACCCGCAGCGGCGCCGAGGACGTCACGGCCGGCTATCCGATGCTGCGGGCGCTGCTGATGGGCGCGGTGTACGCGGCACTGGTACCGGGCGTGCCCATGCCGATCCCCGTCCTGCGGGCGGAGCTGTTCGAGCGCTACGGGCTCGACGGGGAGCTGGGCCGGCCACCGGGCGGCGAGCCCTGCCGGGGCGACCTGTCCCGCTTCTTCGCCACGGAGAAGCAGCCCGACGACCGCGACGCGTAGCGCGCCCTCCCTGCCGACCGCGCCGCGCGGTGCCATGCTGGAGCCGTCAGGGCTGTCACCCGATGCCCACGGGGTGAGGAGTACGCCGTGCTGCGGGTCGCCGTCGTCGGCTCCGGACCGAGCGGGTGCTACACCGCGCAGAACCTGGTGGAGCGCCACCCCGACGTGCACGTGGACGTACTGGACCGGCTGCCGGCCCCCTTCGGGCTGGTGCGCTACGGCGTCGCCCCGGACCACGAGAAGATCAAGTCGCTCCAGGGCAGCCTCCGGACGGTGCTGGAGCACGACCGGGTCCGGTTCCTGGGCGGGGTCGGGGCCGGGGGCCCGGACGGGGTGCCGGTGGAGCGGCTGCGGGAGCTGTACCACGCGGTGGTGTACTGCGTGGGCGCGGCGGCGGGCCGCCCCCTGGGCATTCCGGGCGAGGAACTGCCGGGGAGCTGGTCGGCGTCGGAGTTCGTGTCCTGGTACAGCGCGCATCCGGACGCGGCCGACGAGGGTTTCCTGCGCGACGTGCGCTCGGCGGTGGTCATCGGGGTCGGCAATGTGGCCGTCGACGTGACGCGGATGCTGATGCGCGGCGCGGCCGAGCTGCACGGGACGGACATGCCGCAGGCGGCGTTGGAGACGCTGACCGGGGGCGGGGTCGGCGAGGTGCTGATGGCCGGGCGGCGCGGGCCCACGCAGGCGCGGTTCACCACCAAGGAGCTGCGGGAGCTGGGGCATCTGCCGGGCGTCGGCGTCTCGGTCGACCCGGCGGAGCTGGCGCTGGACCCCGGCTTCGCGGACCTCTCGGCGCTGCCGGCCGCCCAGCGGCGCAACGCCGAGGTGCTGCGCGACTGGGCCGCGCTCTCTCCCCCGGACACCGAGCGGACGATCCGTCTGCGGTTCTTCCTTCGTCCGGTGGAGGTGCTGGAGGCGGACGGCCGGGTGGGCGGTGTCCGTTTCGAGCGCACCGAGCCGGACGGGCGGGGCGGGGTGCGGGGCACGGGCGTCTTCGAGGACGTCCCCGCGCAGTTGGTGCTCCGTTCGGTGGGGTACCGGGGGATGCCGCCAGAGGGGCTGCCGTCCGACCCGGTGACGGGGATGGTGCCGCATCTGGCGGGCCGGGTGCTGAGCGACGGCGTACCGGTGCCGGGTGAGTACGTGGCCGGGTGGATCAAGCGGGGCCCGACCGGCGTCATCGGCACCAACCGTTCCTGCGCCAAGGAGACGGTGACCTCGCTGCTGGAGGACGCCGCCGCGCTGGAGTCCCGCGCGGTGCCCGAGGACCCGCTGCCGGGGCTGCGGGCGGCGGGCGCCGACCCGGTGGCGTGGCCGGGCTGGCTGGCGATCGAGCGGGCGGAGGCGGAACTGGGCGCGAGCCTGGGCCGCAACCCGGTCAAGCTGTCCGACTGGGACGCGCTGTGGGCGGCGGCGCGGTCACGGTGACTCGGCGGAGGGTGTCGCCCCTCTTCACGTGGGCATGACACACAGCGGCAACGCACCGGAAATCAACAAATTGTTCAAGGCCCCTACCGTCTCGTGCTGTCCGGTTTCCACTCCCCGCCCCGCCCCTTCAGGAGGCCCCATGGCCACGACCGCCGAAGTGCACCCCGTCGACGAGATACCCCCGGTACGGCAGCTCGCGGCCTTCGGACTCCAGCATGTGCTCGCGATGTACGCGGGCGCCGTGGCCGTGCCGCTGATCGTGGGCGGCGCCCTGCGGCTCTCCCCCGCCGACCTGGCGTATCTGATCACCGCCGACCTGCTGGTGTGCGGGGTGGCGACGCTGATCCAGTGCGTCGGCTTCTGGCGGTTCGGGGTACGGCTGCCGATCATGCAGGGGTGCACCTTCGCGGCCGTCTCGCCGATGGTGCTGATCGGTACGACAGGCGGCGGTCTGCCCGCGATCTACGGCTCGGTGATCGTCGCGGGGCTGGCGATCATGCTGCTGGCGCCGGTGTTCGGCCGGCTGTTGCGGTTCTTCCCGCCGCTGGTCACCGGCACCGTCATCCTGATCATCGGGGTCTCCCTGCTGCCGGTCGCGGGCAACTGGGCGGCCGGCGGAGCGGGCGCGAAGGACTTCGGGGCGCCCCGGAATCTGGCGCTGGCCGCGTTCGTCCTGCTGGTGGTGCTCCTTGTGCAGCGCCTCGCCCCGCCCTTCCTGGCCCGGGTGGCCGTGCTGACCGGCATCGTGGTGGGTCTGGCCGTCGCGGTGCCGTTCGGCTTCACGGACTTCGGCGGGGTCGCGGACGCGGACTGGGTGGGGATCAGCACGCCGTTCCACTTCGGGGCGCCGGAGTTCCGGGTGTCCGCGATCGTGTCCATGCTGGTGGTGGCGCTGGTGACGATGACCGAGACCACCGGTGACCTCATCGCGGTGGGCGAGCTCACCGGCCGCGAGGTCGAGCCGCGCTCCCTGGCGGACGGGCTGCGCGCCGACGGCCTGTCGACCGTGCTGGGCGGGGTCTTCAACACCTTCCCCTACACCGCGTACGCGCAGAACGTCGGCCTGGTCGGCATGACACGGGTCCGCAGCCGGTGGGTGGTCGCCGCCGCGGGTGCCCTTCTCGTCCTCCTCGGGCTGCTGCCCAAGCTGGGCGCCGTCGTGGCCGCCGTCCCGGCGCCGGTGCTCGGCGGAGCGGGCCTGGTCATGTTCGGCACGGTCGCGGCGAGCGGCCTGCGCACCCTGGCCCGCGTGGACTTCCGGGACAACCACAACCTCACCGTCGTCGCCGTGTCGGTGGCGGTCGGGATGCTCCCGGTGGGCGTGCCGACGGTGTACGCGAGGTTCCCGGACTGGTTCCAGACCGTCATGAACAGCGGCATCAGCGCGGGGTGCCTGACGGCCATCGTGCTGAACCTGCTGTTCAACCACCTGCCCGGGCGGAAGCCCGAGGAGGCTCCCGCGCCGGCCGAGGAGAGCGTCTAGGGCGCATCCTCCGTGGGCACCAGTCCCGCGACGATCTCCTCCAGCCGGGGCAGCGTCCGCTGGGCGGCCAGGGCGGCGGCGATGGCCACGGCGACGCCCGCCCAGGCCACCGGGCCGAGCGGGGTGCAGTCGACCAGGTGGCTGACGGCGGGGGTCTGGATGACGGCCACCAGGACGGCGGCGGAACCGAGGGCGGTGACCCGGACCAGGGTGCTGTCGCGGCGGTCGAGCAGGGTCTGCGCGAGCTGGGTGCCGACGACGCCGCACAGCGCCATGGTGCTGGCCCTGCGGGAGGTGCCCGGGGTGAACCGGCCGATGAGCCAGGCGGTCACGGCGCCCAGCGCGGTGGTCAGGGCACGGTGCCGGATCTGCCGGATCAGCGGGGCGCCGAGGACCCCGCCCGCCGCGTCCTCCGGGGAGGCGGTGCGGTTGCGTACCTCGGTGTCGTCGCCGTCCTTCGGGGTCACCGCCACCGCCATGGCCGGGAAGAGGTCGGTGAAGAGGTTGACCAGCAGCATCTGCCGGGTGGACAGCGGGGCGGTGCCGGAGACCAGGGTGCCCAGGATGCCGAAGCCGACCTCGCCCGCGTTGCCGCCGATGAGGATGGCGATGGCGTCCGCGACGCTGTGCCACAGCGAACGCCCCTCGCCGATGGCGTCGATGAGGACGGTCAGGTCGTCGTCGGTGAGGACGATGTCGGCGGCGTTGCGCGCGGCGGCCGAGCCCCGCGCGCTGATGCCCACGCCGATGTCGGCGGCCCGGATCGCGGCGGCGTCGTTGGCGCCGTCGCCGACCATGCCGACCACCCGCCCGGCGTCCCGCAGCGCCTCCACGACCTGGAGTTTCTGCTCGGGGGCGACGCGGGCGACGACCCCGGCGTCCCGCAGCATGCGAGCGCGGGTACGCCGATCGGCGGCGGCCAGTTCGTCGCCGGTGACCACCTCGGTGTCCTCGGGCCAGCCGAGTTCCCGGGCGATGGCGCGGGCGGTCTGCGGGTGGTCGCCGGTGAGCATGACCGGCCGTACGCCTTCCTCGTAGAGGCCCCGCACCAGCGCCTTCGAGGTCTCGCGGGGTACGTCGGAGAGGGCGAGCAGGCCGGTGAACTCCAGTCCGTGCAGCGGCCCCTGGAGCGCGTCGGACTCCGTCTCACCCTCGTCGAGGCGCCGCATGGCCACCGCGAGGACGCGCAGTCCGGCACCGGCCAGGGAGTGCGCGCTGTCGTGGGCGCGATCGGAGAGGTCCGCGCAGCCGGGCAGGACGGTCTCGGGGGCGCCCTTGACGACCAGGGTGCGGGGGCCGTCGCCGTCGCGGCCCACGGCGGCGGCGTAGCCCCGCGCGGCCTCGAAGGAGAGGCCGCCGAGCTGGGTCCAGCCGGGGTCGGCGGCGGCCGCGTCGATGACGGCCTCGTCGGTGGCGTGCACCGGGCGCCCGGAGCCGCCGTTGACACGCGGGCAGGCCCGTGCGGCGCGGCGCAGGGTCGCGGCGGGGCCCGGCTCGCCCGCGTCGCCGGCCGCCCACTCGGTGCCCTCGGCGTCGGAGACCCGGACGACCCGGAGCCGGTTCTCGGTGAGGGTGCCGGTCTTGTCGAAGCAGAAGGTGTCGACCCGGCCCAGCGCCTCCAGGGTGCGCGGGGTGCGGACCAGGACGCCGTCCCGGCTCAGTCTCCGGGCGGCGGCGAGCTGGGCGACGGTGGCGACCAGCGGCAGCCCCTCCGGCACGGCGGCGACCGCGACGGCCACGCCACCGCTGACCGCCTCGCGTACCGGGGTGCCGCGCAGCAGGGCGAGCCCGGTCACGGCCGCGCCGCCGGCGAGGGTCAGCGGCAGTGCCTTGCGGGTGAGTTCCTGGAGCCGGGCCTGCACCCCGGCCGCCGGGGGCGTGCGGGCGGCGAGGTGGACCGCGCGGGCGGCCTCGGTGCGCTCGCCGGTGTCGACGACGACGGCGTGCGCGGTGCCGGCGACGACGGTGGTGCCCTCGAAGACCATGCAGCGCCGGTCGGCGACGGCCGCGTGCGGGGTGGCGCCGACGTGTTTGTGCACGGGCAGGGACTCACCGGTCAACGCGGACTCGTCCACTTCCAGGCCGTCCTGCCGGAGCAGCCGGGCGTCGGCGGGGACCACGTCGTCGCCCTTCAGCTCGATCACGTCCCCGGGCAGCAGTTGTCCGGCGTCGACGGTGCGGGTGCCGCCCGCGGGCGCCTCCTTCGGCGGGGGCGCGACGCGTGCCTTGCGCTGCTGGTCGGCGTGCAGCCCGGACAGCGCCCGCTCGGCGCGCAGCCGCTGGACCCCGCCGACCAGGGCGTTCAGGTCGAGGGCGCCGACGACGAGCAGCGCGTCCACGACCGAGCCGAGGATCGCGGAGGCGGCGGAGCCGACGGCCAGCACCGGGGTGAGCGGATCGTCCAGCTCGCCGCGTACGGCCCGGCCGAGCTGCCAGGCGAAGCGGGCCGGGGCGAGGGCGGGGACGCGGGCGATCCGGTCCGCCGTCCTGCGGGCCCCGGTGGCGGCCCGCTCCAGCATGCCCGGCTCTGGGGGTGCCTCGCGGTCCAGGCGTTCCACCGCCTCGTCCGGGTCCAGTTCGTGCCAGCGCACGCGGGCGTGCGGGTGCGGGGCGCGTGCGGCGGACACCCTGAGGGCGGCCCAGACGCCGTACACCAGCGCGGTGAGGGCGCCGGTGTCGACGGGGGCGTGCCGCATGCCGGGCAGCACCGAGCGCCGCCCCCGGCCGCGCCGGGCCTCGCCGATGGCCACCAGCAGCCCGGAGAGCGCGGCGCCGGAGCGGGCGAGGATCTGGCCCCGGCTGCCGACCGCCCGGGCGGCCGGGATCGCGGTGAGCAGCCGCCATACGTCGGGCAGGCCGTGCGGGGCGAGGATGTCGGCGCCCCAGACGACGGCGCCCTCCAGGTCGGTGAGGGCGACGGCGATGTCGGCGGCGTCGAGCCCGGCCAGTACGTCGGTCTCCGCGAGGGCGCGCGGCCGGGCGACCGTGATGACGACGCGTTCCTCGCCGCCCTCCTCGTCCTCGGCGTCCAGCTCTCCGCGCAGGGCGTGCACGACGTCGTCCAACGGCCGTCTGGCGTCGACGACCTGGTCCGCGAGCCCGGTGAAGTCCTCCAGCGCGGGATCGTCGACGAGGACGACGCGCAGCCGGGCGCGGCGGGCCGCGTCGAGCACGGCCTCGGTCCACGGGTCGGGCAGCCCCTCGTCGGTGCGCAGCGCGCTCGGGTGCAGCAGGAGGGTCCCGGCCATCTCCAGCTGTCGGAGCCGTTCCGGGTCGCGGACCAGCACACCGGCACGGGCGAGGGCGGTGCCGAGTACGGCGTGGAAGGCGGCCGGGGCGTACCGGGCGGCCTTGGGCGAACCGGAGAGGGCGGCCTCGGCGGCCGCGTTCAGGTTCCGCTTGACCAGCAGCGCGGCCGCGGCGCCGAGCACGCTGCCCGCCGAGGCGTGACCGGCGTACACCTGCGCCGGGGACTCGCGCAGCAGGGGGCGCGGGGAGCCGGTGGGGGCGACGCTGAGGCGCTCGGGTCCGCACAGCTCGTCGTGCAGGGAGTCGAAGGCGGCGGCGCGGGCCACGGTCTCGGCGAGCTGGAGCGAGCGCAGGGTGCCGTCGAGGACGAGCGAGGTGGGGGTCTGCCCGGCGGCGTGCGCGAGCGCGTTGGCGGTGGCCAGCAGGAGGTCCATGCGGGCGGCACCGATCCGGCTGCGCAGCAGGGCGCGGACGCGGGGGTTCTCCCGCAGCAGAGTCACGCAGGCGGTGACCGCGCGGGGCGTGGGGGGCAGCCGCAGGGCGTAGCCGGTGAGGGCGGCGGCGATGCCGGCCAGGTCGACGCCGAGGGTGATGGCGGCGGCGCGTACGCCGGCCGGGTCGGCGGGATGGTCGTACTCCTCGGGGTCGCCGCCCGCCACGAGGAGTCCCTCGCGTACGGCGAGCTCGGCGGCGCGGTCCACTACCCGGTCGGTGACGGCGTCCTCGGCCAGGGTCAGGACGAGGCGGCCCAGGCCCTCGTCCCAGTAGGCGAGGAGCACGTCGGGCCGGTCGGCGAGGGCCGCCGCGATCCGGCGGGCCAGGTGGGCGCGGCCGCCCTCGCCCCGCACCCGGTCCGGTTCCGCGGTGCGCAGCGGGAGGTGGACGCGGGCGCCGGAGCGCCAGTGGGCGGGGCCGCCGGGCAGCGCGGTGCGGGCGACGCGGGTCACGCGTACGGCCGCGTCCGCGCCGCGTACGCCCGCCCGCGCGGTGCCCGCCGCGGCGCCGGCCGCCGCGCCGATCAGGGGGGCGGCGGCGTCGGCGAGGAGCCGCGGCACGCGGGCGGCGGCCGAGGGGGCGGTGAGGAGGCTGAGGACCATCGAGGCCGTCAGAGGCTGGTGCGTTCGGGGCGGGCGGTGGGCCCGAGATGGCCGGTGGCGCCCTTGGGGTGCTTGCCGGACTTCTTGCCGTGCTTCTTGTCCGACTCCGGGTGCGCGGACTCCGTGTCCGTCACCTTCACCGGCCCGGGGGCGTCGTGGTGCCCGGGGTGCAGCGCCGCCTCGCCCACCTCGGCGTCACTCGCGGGCGCGGCCTCCTCGATCACGACGTCCGTGGTCTCGGCCACCGGGGTGACGAGCGGCGGGCGGGGCTGGGTCAGCCAGGCGATGGCGGCCCCGGTCAGCGCCACGGGCCACTCCACGACCCCGGCGACGCCGAGCACGCCCGCCCCGGCGTACACCGCGAGGCGGCGCCCTCGGGGCGAGACCACGCCGAGCACGTCCAGCGTGTCCTGGGCCGCCTTGTTGACCATCGACGCGCCGGGCACCTTGCTCAGGACGGAGGCGGCGCCGCGCAGGGGCGCGGTGAGGACCGACGACGACGTGTGCTCAGCCATGACTCTCCTCGGGCGAGATCGCCTGCCGTGCCCACCCCGGTGCCCGGAAGCACGCGCACGCTGGTCACCCCCTCCACTCCCAGGAGACGCCAAGCACCGGGCGCGCGCCACTCGGCCCGGGCCACCGCTAGGACGTGGCGAGCTCCCGCTGGTACCCGGCGTAGGCCGCCCGGAGCGCGTCGCCCGGCCAGTCGGCGGGGAGCAGGGGGGCGGGCAGCACCGGGTCGGTGAGCAGATGGCGGACGACGGCCGCGTAGGCGGTGAGGCGATCGGCCGGGTGGCGGGCGCCGGTGGCCCGGCCGAGGAGGGCGCGGGCCTCGGCCGCCCAGGCGCCCAGGGGCCACAGGCGGGCCACCAGTCCGGCGGCGGGCTCGTCGGGGCGGGCGGTGTACGTCAGGGCCACCCCGGCCAGCTCCTCGGGGAGCGGCCGGGCGAGGTTGGCGGGGCGCAGCCAGACGCCCTCGCGGAGTTCGGCCAGGCGCAGCGCGGTCAGCCGGGCACGCAGCTCGGCGCGCTCGGCCGGACCGCGTCCGGTCGCCGTGATCACGACCATCTCCCAGTCGCCGTCCCACGCGCGCGTGCGCGGCGCCACGGCCTCGTCCTGGCGGCGCTGCCGGGCCAGCAGACGGTCGCTGAGTCCGTACACGGCGTCGGTGCGGCGCAGGTCGCCCGCCGCGACCATCCGGCTGAGCGCGGCCCGCAGCGTGGAGCCGCCCACGCCGAACGGCTCGACCAGCCGCACCAGGTCCCGTACCGGCAGCCGGGGCGGGTGCGCGCCGAGCAGCAGGCTCAGCACGACCGACCGCGCGGACAACGGCCTGGTCACCGGCTCGGCCGACGGGTTGATGCGCATGGGGACGTACTGTACGTGCGCCGATCCGTGTTGCGTCATTGCTACAATCGTACGGAGAGTGCAACATGGCGGTATGGTCCCGATGCCCGAGCAGTCGCCGCCGCCCGCCACCCACGACGTCACCAACCAGCCCCCGCCGCTGGCGCCCTACGACGCGTCCGCCGACGCCGCCCTGCTGGAGGGGCTGCGCCGGGAGGGCGCCGGGTGGGCCGAGGACGGAGTCCGCCTGCTGGGGCTGCGGGCGGGCGGAACCGAGGCGCAGGAGTGGGGCGAGCTGGCCAACCGGTACGAGCCGGAGCTGCGTACCCACGACCGGTACGGCAACCGCGTCGACGAGGTCGAGTTCCACCCGAGCTGGCACCACCTGATGCGCACCGCCGTCGCCGAGGGACTGGCCGGCACCCCGTGGGCGGAGGACCGCCCGGGCGCGCACGTGGCCCGTACGGCGGGCGGGCTGGTCTGGGGGCACACCGAGGCGGGGCACGGCTGCCCGACCTCGATGACGTACGCCGCCGTCCCCGCCCTGCGCGCCCAGCCGGACCTGGCCAAGGTCTACGAACCCCTGCTGACCGGCCGGGAGTACGAGCCGGGGCTGCGCGTGCCCACCGAGAAGCGGGGCCTGCTCGCCGGGATGGGCATGACCGAGAAGCAGGGCGGCTCCGACGTCCGCACCAACACCACCGCGGCAACGCCGACGGACGAGCCCGGCGTGTACACGCTGCGCGGGCACAAGTGGTTCACCTCGGCTCCGATGTGCGACGTGTTCCTGGTGCTGGCGCAGGCTCCGGGCGGGCTCTCCTGCTTCCTGGTGCCGCGGGTGCTGCCGGACGGCACCCGCAACACCTTCCGCATCCAGCGCCTCAAGGACAAGCTCGGCAACCGCTCCAACGCGTCCTCGGAGCCCGAGTTCGACCGCACGGTGGCCTGGCTCGTCGGGCCGGAGGGGCGCGGGGTGAAGACGATCATCGAGATGGTCAACTGCACCCGGCTGGACTGTGTGATGTCCTCGGCGACCCTGATGCGCAAGACCCTCGTCGAGGCCGGTCACCACACCCGGCACCGCAGCGCCTTCGGCGCCCGCCTGCTCGACCAGCCCCTCATGCGGAACGTCCTCGCCGACCTGGCGCTGGAGTCGGAGGCGGCGACGACGCTGACGCTCCGGCTCGCGGGCGCCGCGGACCGGGCGGTACGCGGCGACGAGGGCGAGCGGGCGTTCCGGCGGATCGCCACCGCCGTGGGCAAGTACTGGGTCACCAAGCGGGGCCCCGCCTTCACCGCGGAGGCCCTGGAGTGCCTCGGCGGCAACGGCTACGTCGAGGACTCCGGCATGCCCCGCCACTATCGCGAGGCCCCCCTCCTCTCCATCTGGGAGGGCTCGGGCAACGTCAACGCTCTCGACGTACTGCGGGCGTTGGGCCGGTCACCGCAGAGCGCGGAGTCGTTCTTCGGCGAGCTGGCCCTGGCGCACGGCGCGAACGCGCACCTGGACGCGGCGGTGACGTCGCTGAAGCGGGAACTGGCGGAGGCGGACCAGGTGACCGCGCGGCGGGTGGTGGAACGGATGGCCCTGGCCCTGCAGGCGTCGCTGTTGGTCCGTCACGCACCTCCGGCGGTGGCGGATGCCTTCTGCGCGACGCGGCTGGGGGGTGACTGGGGGCACTCGTTCGGGACGCTGCCTTCGGGGGTGGATCTGGCGGCGATCCTCGAACGGGGGCTGCCGGTCTGAGAGGCGCCGCCAACAGGAGGGCGTGTCCGGGGGCGCCCGCGCGGACGCGCCGTCAGCCCGTCATACGGCCCCACTGCGGGCCCAGGCGGGACCACTCGGTGTCCCAGCGGGCCAGGCGCCGGCGTTCCAGGCGGGTCAGCAGGCGGCGGCCGGCGGCGCAGGGGACGGCGGCCGCGGCGGTGGCGGCCAGGGTGCCGATGAAGGCGGCGCGCACGGCGGCCTCGGTGGGGGTGGCGGGGCGGTTGGCCAGGCGGCCGTGGCCGTCGGTCCAGACGGCGACCGGGGCGCCCGTCGCCGCGCCCGGCGTGACGCGGACCTGGCCGGTGCGAAGGGAGCCGTCGGGGGCGGTCCAGCGGACCTCCGCCCAGACGCGCTCGCCCGTGGAGCCGCGGGCGCCGGAGCGGCCGGGGGCGTGCGCGACGACGTAGGCGACCATCGGATGCGCGGCGGCCCGTTCCCAGGCGAGGTCGCGTTCGACGGTCCGGGCGGCCATGAGCCCCGCGACCGTCCCGGCCAGCAGGGTCAGCAGCCAGGCACCCACCAGCACCCACCCCTCCACCACGTCGGCACGGCGCCGCAGTGGATTCCTCCGCCACCGCCAGAGCCACCGACGCGGACCACGGAACACCTCCAAGGCCAGCCTCCTCCCGAGCGCGCCGAAAGACCGGACCGCCCTCCGATACGGACGCCCGTCGCCGGTTGCTCAGGGTCACTGTCAGTGGCGGGGTGCAGACTGGGCGGAATCAGCGGATGCCGTGTCCGACACCGGTGCGGCACAGTGGACGACGAAGTCCCGGAGGTGGTCGTCATGACCGAGGTACTGCTCGCCGTGGGAACCCGCAAGGGCCTGTTCATCGGCCGACGGCGGGGCGGGGCCTGGGAGTTCGACGACGGCCCCCGCTTCAACGCCCAGGCGGTCTACGCCGTCGCCATCGACACCCGCGGCGGCACACCCCGCCTGCTGGCCAGCGGCGACAGCTCACACTGGGGCCCCTCGGTGTTCCACTCCGACGACCTGGGCCGCACCTGGACCGAGCCGGCCCGGCCCGCCGTCAGGTTCCCCAAGGACACCGGCGCCTCGCTGGAGCGGGTCTGGCAGCTCCACCCGGCCGCCGCCGAGCCGGACGTGGTGTACGCGGGCACGGAACCGGCCGCGCTGTACCGCTCCGAGGACCGCGGCGAGACCTTCGCGCTGGTACGCCCGCTGTGGGAGCACCCGACGCGCTCACAGTGGGTGCCGGGCGGCGGCGGGGAGGGGCTGCACACGGTCCTCACCGACGCCCGCGATCCGCGCGCGGTGACGGTGGCGGTCTCCACGGCCGGGGTCTTCCGCACGACGGACGGCGGCGAGAGCTGGACCCCCTCCAACTCCGGGGTCTCGGCCGTCTTCCTCCCCGATCCCGACCCGGAGTTCGGCCAGTGCGTCCACAAGGTCGCCCGGGACGCGGACGACCCCGACCGCCTGTACCTCCAGAACCACTGGGGCGTGTACCGCAGCGACGACTCGGGCGCGCACTGGAGCGACATCGGCGAGGGCCTCCCCTCGACCTTCGGTTTCGCCGTCGCCGCCCACCCGCACCGGGGCGGCACCGCCTACGTCTTTCCGATCACCGCCGACTCCGACCGCGTCCCGGCCGACCGCCGCTGCCGCGTCTTCCGCACCCCCGACGCAGGCAAGTCCTGGGAACCCCTCTCGCGGGGCCTCCCGCAGGAGGACCACTACGGAACCGTGCTCCGCGACGCCCTCTGCACCGACGACGCGGACCCGGCGGGCGTGTACTTCGGCAACCGGAACGGCGAGGTGTTCGCGTCCGCGGACGACGGTGACACCTGGGAGCAGCTGGCGTCCCATCTGCCGGACGTGCTGTGCGTACGTGCGGCGGTGGTGGGCTGAGGGGGCTTGCCCCCCCTGCGGGCGGACGCCACACCCGGGCCAGGACCTGTCCGGTGGGCCGACGCGGGTACCCCGGCCCACCTCGGACGCGCTACGGCAGGCGCCAGTCCACCGGCTCCGCGCCCTGGTCCGTCAGCAGTTCGTTGGCCCGGCTGAAGGGACGGGAGCCGAAGAAGCCGCGGTCGGCCGACATGGGTGAGGGGTGGGCCGACTCGATGGCCGGGTAGTCGCCGAGGAGCGGGCGGAGGTTGCGGGCGTCGCGGCCCCAGAGGATGGAGACCAGGGGCTTGCCGCGGGCGGCGAGCGCGCGGATGGCCTGCTCGGTGACCTCTTCCCAGCCCTTGCCGCGATGGGCGCCGGGCTTGCGGGGCGCGGTGGTGAGGGCCCTGTTCAGCAGGAGGACACCCTGCGAGGTCCACGGGGTCAGGTCACCGTTGGAGGGCCGGGGCAGACCCAGGTCGGTGTTCAGCTCCCGGTAGATGTTCTCCAGGCTGCCCGGCAGCGACCGCACCTCCGGCGCCACCGCGAAACTCAGCCCGATCGCCATGCCCGGCGTCGGATACGGGTCCTGACCCACGATCAGGACCCGCACCTCGTCGAAGGGCTGCTGGAAGGCCCGCAGGACATTCGCCCCGGACGGCAGATAGGTCCGCCCCGCCGCCACCTCGGCACGCAGGAAGTCCCCCATGGCCGTGATGCGGTCGGCCACCGGGTCCAGGGCCTTCGCCCAGCCGGCCTCTACAAGTTCGTTCAACGGTCGTCGTGCCACGTCAAGTCACTCTAGTGGCCACCACCGACATCACCCGAACGGCTGTGGATGAGCCCCCGCGTCAGCCCCCTTGCCCGCTACCCTGCCTCCGTCGCACGCGCTCCGGCGAGGAGAAGGGCATCCCATTGTTCGCAGAGGGCACGGCGGTGCACCCGGCCGCCCCCGGCTACCTCGCGGTCGACTCCGGAGGCTCCGGTCTGCGCGTGGCCGTAGGCACGTACGACGGAGCGCCCCCGGTGGAGGGCAGTTCCGGACAGCCGGTGCGGACCGGGGAGCGCGGCATCGACCCGGCGCATCTGCTGGAGCTGCTACTGCCGTTGGCGCGCGCCGTCGCGGCCGAGGCCGGGGTGGGCGAGCTGACCACGGCCGTGATCGGCGCAGCCGGCTTCGCCACCCTGGGCGACGCCCTCCGCGCCGAGCTGCCGGACGCGCTGACCCGCGGCTTGGGCGCACGGACCGTGGCACTGGCCGCCGACGCGGTCACCGCGTACATCGGCGCCCTCGGCGCACGTCCGGGCGCCGTCCTCGCGGCCGGCACCGGCCTGATCGCCATCGGCACGGACCTGACCACCTGGCGCCGCGCGGACGGCTGGGGCCACCTGCTGGGCGACTCGGGCGGCGGCGCCTGGATCGGACGGGCCGGCCTGGAGGCGGCGCTACGGGCGTACGACGGCCGCGCGGGCGGCTCCGCGCCCCTGCTGGAGCGCGCGCGGGAGCGGTTCGGACAGCCGCCGCAGCTGCCGGGCCTGATCTACCCCCGCCCCGACCGGGCCGCCGTACTCGCCTCCTTCGCCCCCGACGTCGCCGCCTGCGCCCCGCACGACCCCGTGGCCACCGGCATCCTGCGCGCGGCCGCCCGCCACATGGCCGAGTCCGTCGCCGCCGTGTGCCCGGACGCAGGTGAGCCCGAAGTCGCGTGCACGGGCGGCCTCTTGAAGATGGGGGAGCCACTTCTCTCCTTCTTGCATGAGGAGTTGGCGCACCAGGCACCCCACGCCAGACGGACGGCACCCCAGGGCGACCCCCTGCGCGGTTCGGCCCGGCTCGCGGCGGCACTCGCGGCCGGAGACGCCGTCTGGCCCGAGGACCCCCGCCTGCTGTGCGTGTCCGGCGCACGAAGGAGAGCGACATAAGGGAAATCCATCTCACCGATCCCTCAACTACCCGATACGGGACCGGATCAGCCGCCGCATGTACGCAACTCATCCGACAAAACCGGACGGATACCGCTCACCTGCACCCTCCCCGAAGAGGGGTGCCCGGGAAACCAGTAACATGCGGCGCCATGAGCTCCCCCACTGGACCCGAGTCCGGCCTGCCAGTACGAATGCCGCGACCCCGCCAGCCCGGACGGCACCGCCGTCCGGAGCCGCTGGTGGCTCCCGAGGACGCGCCCGCGTTCGTCCTCGCGGTGCCCGGTGCGCCCAGCGCCGCCACGCGCAGCCTCGCCGAGGAGGTCGTGAGCATCGCCCGCTCCGAGCTGCCCGGCCTCGACGCGCGGATCGGTTACCTGGACGGGGACGACGACGAATTCCCGACCCTGAGCGCCATTCTGGCGCGTGCCGCCGAGGAGCGCACGGCCCGCCACGAGCAGGCCGTCGCCGCCGGTTCCGACGCGAAGGCGCCGGACGGGCCGGTGGCCGTGGTCGTTCCGTTGCTGGCCGGTCCCGACAACGCCCTGCTGCGGCAGACCCGCCAGGCCGTGATGGACAGCCGCGTCGCCGCCGAGCTGACCGACGTCCTCGGCCCGCACCCGCTGCTCGCGGAGGGGTTGCACGTGCGACTGTCGGAGGCGGGCCTCGCCCGTGCCGACCGCGCCCGCCTCTTCACGGTGGCGACCGCGGCCGACGGCATCATCCTGGCGTCGGTGGGCGGCGAGGAGGCCGTGCAGGCCGCCGGTATCACGGGCATGCTGCTCGCCGCGCGCCTCGCCGTGCCGGTGATGGCGGCCGCGCTCGACCAGGAGGGCTCCATCGCCTCCATCGCCGAGCAGCTCCGCGCCTCGGGTTCGCAGCAGCTCGCGCTCGCGCCGTACCTGATCGGCCCGGAGATCGACACCGCGCTCCTCACGGCTGCGGCCGCCGAGGTCGACTGCGCCACCTCCGAGGCCCTCGGCGCCTACCCGGCCATAGGCAAGCTGGCCCTCGCCAAGTACACGGCCTCCCTGGGCATCGCCCAGCAGCCCCAGGGCGCCCCGGCCTTCTGACAGGACCAGACACCCGCGAAGGGCCCGCCCCGGTAACCCCGGAGCGGGCCCTTCGCGCTACTCACCGAGGGGCGCGAGGGCCCGCGCACCCAGCCACAACCCCGCCCTCACCCCCCGGGCAAGCCCCACCCAAGCCCACCCCAGGGGCGCGGGGAACCGCGCGACCAGCCCCCACGCACCCGCACCCTCAAGCCCCCACCAGCCGACCCACCCCCGCAGCCTCCCGAAGCGGCTCCGCCAGATCGGCCAGGGCGTGCTCAAGCCCATGCATATGGACCAGCGCCGGCTCCACCGGAGCCTCACCGGGCCGGTGCAACGGCTCGGAGCCCCCGTCCGTGAGCGCCTCCACAGCCGCCTCCACGCGCCAGCAGGCCGCCGCCAGCCGAGCGTCATGGGACGCCTCGGGGTCGGCGGCGACCGCCACCAACCCCCGGACCTCCCGCGCGCACTGGTCCAGAAGCGCCAGCACCCGCAGAGCCCGCCCCTTACGCCCCACCAGCGGATTCAGCGGATGCACCAAGGGCGCCACGGACATCCGCACCCGCCCGAGCAAGTGCTCCAGCTCCGCCACCCGCGGAGCGGGGTCGGCCGTGGCGGAACCCGCGAGCCGCGCCGCCGCCTCAGCCGTACACGCGTGCACACACCGCAAGGCCCGCTGGATCCACGCGTCGGTGGTGGCATGCGTGGTCACCGGCAGGACCACCAGCACGGCCAGCATCGCCCCCACCGCCCCGACAGCCGTCTCGGCCGCCCGCAGCGCCAGCAGCGAAGGCGTGAGCACCCCGAGCAGCCCGTACAGAACCTCGGCCAGCAACGTCACCCACAGCATCATCCAGGTGTAGGAGACGGCGGCCGAGTAGAAGATCCCGAACACCGCGACCGCGACCAGCACCACGGACGGCACGACAGCCCCGTCCACCGGCAGCGCCACCAGCAGTCCCAGGCCGATCCCGAGCACGGTCCCGAGCACACGCCGGAACCCCCGTACCAGCGTCTCCCCGCGCGAGGCGGTGTTGACGAAGACCCACCAGGTCGCCCCGACGGCCCAGTACCAGCGCTGCCCGGACAGCACCTGTCCGAGGACCAGCGCGAACCCGGCGCCCGCGACCGCCTGCGCGGCCTGCCGGGTGGTCACGCGGGCCAGCCCCGTACCCCCCGGCGGGGCCGGCGCCACGGGCACCGGGAGCCCTCGCTCGTAGCACCAGAGGCCGAAGCGCACCGCGGCGGCGCTGAGCACGGACAACAGGACGGCGGCGTACAGCTCGGGCAGTTGCACCGGGGTGACGTGCAGGAACTGCCCGACGAAGAACATCATGAAGGCGAACACCCCGAGGCTGTGCCCCCGCGGCCCCCACCGACGCGCGTACACCCCCGCGCCGACGACCGCGAGGAACGCCAGGTCACGCGCGACCGGATACGCGTGCAGCTCGGCGGCGACCGCCAGTACCAGCACGCCCACCCCGGGCAGCAGCGCCGTGGTGACGGCCTGCCCGCGCACGGTGGCGTCGGCGACCGTGAACAGGGCGAGCAGCGCGGCGAGCCCGCCCGCGACCACGCCGGTCAGCGACTGCCCCCCGAGCCCGCACACCACCACGGCCAGCCCGATGCCGAGCACGGCCCGCGCGGCGAAGCGCAGCCGCACCCGCCCCGGGTCCGGCGCCATGAACACCTTCTTCAGCACTGCTCGTCCGCCCCCTAGTGGCCGTTCGCACGAAAAAGGCGCCGCGGGAATCCGCAGCGCCATCGACACCTCTATGACAGCACCTCAAGTCCGTTTGGCTCAACTGCCTCCCTTTTGGCTGAGCCATTGGCCTAGGAAAGATGCGCCCCTTCAGCCGCCCCGCGAGCCAACGGCCCAGGTCGCAGAGCATCCCGGAACCGGGGGACACTGAGCCATTGGTACAGTCACGCTGATCGACGAACCCGAGGAGGCCGAACCACGATGGCCGTGGACGAGCTGGACACCCGCATCCTGCGCCTGCTGCTGGAGCAGCCGCGCACCAGCGTGCGCGAGTACGCCCGCCTCCTCGGCATCGCGCGGGGCACCCTCCAGGCCCGGCTGGACCGGATGGAGCGGGACGGTGTGATCACCGGCACGGGCCCCTCCCTCTCCCCCGCCGCCCTCGGCCACCCCGTGCTGGCGTTCGTGCACATCGAGGTCACACAGGGCCACATGGACGATGTCGGGGAGGCGCTGGCGGCCGTTCCGGAGATCGTCGAGGCGTTCTCCACCACCGGCGGCGGGGACCTGCTGGCGCGGGTGGTGGGCCGGGACAACGCCCATCTGGAGGACGTGATCCAGAAGCTGATCAGCGTGCCCGGCGTGGTGCGCACCCGTACGGAGGTGGCCCTGCGGGAGCGGGTGCCGTACCGGCTGCTCCCCCTGGTGGAGTCGGTGGGCCGGTCGGCGGCGAAGCCCTGACCGCCCGCGCGGGCCCGTTTCCCGTGGTGCGGCGGTGACGGTCACTGCATAGCGTGACCCCATGACTACAGTCCAGGCCCGCCCTGCCGACGCCGGTGACCGACGGCGCTGGCAGGCGCTCGCGGTCTGTCTCGTGGCGGGCTTCATGACGCTGCTCGACAGCTCGATCGTGAACGTCGCGCTGCCCTCGGTGGAACGCGGCCTCGGCGCCGACGCGGCCGACGTGTCCTGGGTGGTGTCGGGCTACGCGCTCACCTTCGGCCTCGCCCTCGTCCCGGCGGGCCGGCTCGGCGACGTGCGCGGGCGCCGGGCGGCGTTCCTGTTCGGGCTCGCGCTGTTCACGGTCACCTCGGTGGCGTGCGGGCTGGCGCCGAGTTCGGGCTGGCTGGTGGTCTTCCGACTGCTGCAGGGCGCGGCCTCGGGCATCGTCGCGCCGCAGACGACGGGCCTGATCCAGCAGATGTTCCAGGGCGCCGACCGGGCCCGCGCGTTCGGCATGCTGGGCAGCGTGGTCGGGATCTCCACGGCGGTGGGACCGCCGGCGGGCGGCCTGCTGATCCAGGCCTTCGGCGTCGACGACGGCTGGCGCTGGGTGTTCTATGTGAACCTGCCCATCGGCGTGGCCGCGTTCTGCGCGGCGCTGCGGCTGCTGCCGCGCACCCCGGTGGCGGAGAAGCGGCGGGAGGGCGCGGACCTCACGGGTGTCCTGCTGCTCGGCGCGGGTGTGCTGGCGCTGATGCTGCCGCTGGTGCAGGAGCAGCAGTGGACGGGCCGGACGAAGTGGGCGCTGATGCCGGTGGCGGCGCTGCTGCTGGCCGCGTTCTGGCGGTGGGAGCGGCGGCAGGGCCGGCGCGGAAACGATCCGCTGATCGACCTGGAGCTGTTCTCCCTGCGCTCCTTCACCCTGGGCGTGCTGCTGAACCTGGTGTACTTCGGCGGCTTCACCACGGTGTTCTTCGTCTACACCCTCTACTTGCAGAACGGCCTCGGCTACGGCGCGCTCGCGGCGGGCCTGGCCTCGCTGCCGTTCGCCATCGGTTCGGCGGCCGGGGCGGCGCTGGGCGGCCGGCTGGTGGTGCGGCACGGCCGCAAGCTGGTGGTCGTCGGGCTGGCCGGGGTGGCGGTGGGCCTGCTCGCCGTGGTCGGCGCCGTACAACTCGTCCCGGGGCCCGGCGCGGCCTGGGCGGCTGCGCTGCCGCTGCTGCTCGCGGGGGTGGGCTCCGGGGTGACGATCTCCCCCAACACCACACTGACCCTCACCCGCGTCCCCGTCCGGCGGGCCGGGGCGGCGGGCGGCATCCTGGTGACGGCCCAGCGCATCGGCTCGGCGGCCGGGATCGCGGCCGTGGGCGCGGTGTACTTCGCCCACCTGGCCAACCACGGCACCTCCACGCGCGCGCTGCAGCTGGGGCTGCTCACGGCGGTCGGGATCATCCTGGTCGCGCTGGTGCTGGCCATCGCCGACCTGCGGGAACGGCAGACGCACCCGGAGCCGCCGATGGGCGACGGCCCGGCGCCGGAGCCCGCCGGGCGCACGCCGTCGAGGGCGTGAGCCCTCAGGACTTGCGGCGCGGCTTCCCCGGACGCCCACCGGAGCGCCCGCGCGCGGGCCGCCCGGTGGGCTTGCCGCTCTTCTGCTGGGAGGCCCCCCGGGCGGGCTTCTTCTTCTCCTGCTTGGGCTCCGGGGGCGTGCCGCGGCCCCGGGTGCTGTTGACGGTGCGGCCCCGGACGATGCCGATGAAGTCCTCCACCAGGTCGGTGGTGGCCTCCTCGGGCCAGGCGAGGCCGATCCGGGACTGCGGGGCGTCGACGACCGTGCGGTAGGTGAGGTCCTTGCGGTGGTAGAGGCGCGCGAGGGACTGCGGGACGATCAGCAGGCCGACGTCGGCGGCGACCAGTTCCAGGGCGTCCGGGGTGGTGGCGGGCCGCTCGAAGCCGGGCTCACCGGGCGGGGCGTCCCAGTCGAAGACGTCGTCCAGCGGGTGGAAGAGCACCTCGTCGGCGAGGTCGGCGAGCGTGACCTCCTCGGCCGCGGTGATCACGTGGTCCTTGGGGACGACGACCACCGTGTCCTCGGTGTACAGGGGGATCGCGCTGAAGAAGTCGCGGTCGACGGGCAGCCGTACGAAGCCCGCGTCCGCCTCTCCCGCGCGCAGCAGGGCGTCCGCCTCGGCGGCGGGGACCTGGGTGAGGACGAGGGGGGTGCCGGGCAGGCGTTCGTTCCAGATCCGCACCCATTTGGCGGGCGTCACTCCGGGGACGTACGCGAGCCGGAACGACGGTGATTCTTCCGAGCCTGTCACGAGGCCAGGCTACCGGCCGTGGTCGGCTGCCACGCACACGGCCGATACCCTTGACCTCATGAGTTCGCAGCAGAGCCCCCAGACGATGAAGCCCGCCACGGCGGCGAAGAAGCTGGGTGTGTACCTCCCCGCCACCCCCGCCGCCTTCCAGGAGGGTGTGGTCTCGCGCGCCGAGCTGAACGAGCTCCAGACGAACCCGCCCGAGTGGCTGCGCGAGCTGCGTCAGAACGGCCCCCACCCCCGCCCGGTGGTCGCGGCCCGCCTCGGCATCTCCATCGCGGGCCTCGCTCGCGGCGGTGTCACCGAGCCCCTGACCACCGCGCAGATCGAGGACCTCCGCGAGGAGAGCCCCGAGTGGCTGGAGAAGGAGCGCGCCACCCAGGCCGAGGTCCGCAAGGAGACCGCGCGCGTCAAGAAGCTGCACGAGGAGAAGGAAGCCAAGGAGAGCTGACGCTCCCGCGCTGACGACGCGGCCGCGCCCCGGGTGCGGCCGCGTTCTTAATTGCGTCGACAATCCCCCGCCGCCCCCGGCAGAGTGGCCGCCCGTGACGAGCAGCGAGCTGTGGGACCGTGCCAGTGCCGAGCGCTACGACGCCGAGGAGACGGAGATGTCCTCGGCGGGGGTGCTCGGTCCGACCCTCGACTTCCTCGCCGGGCTCGCCGGTGAGGGGCCCGCGCTGGAGTTCGCCGTCGGCACCGGGCGGGTGGCGGTGCCGTTGCGGGAGCGCGGGGTGCCGGTGTCGGGGATCGAGCTCTCCGCCCACATGGCGGCGGTGCTCCGCCGGAAGGCGGACGAGGAGACGCTGCCGGTCGCGCTCGGGGACATGGCCACGACGGTGGTACCGGGCGAGTTCAGCCTGGTCTACCTCGTCTACAACACGATCTCCAACCTGCTCACGCAGGACGAGCAGGTGGCGTGCTTCCGCAACGCCGCCCGGCATCTGGCGCCCGGTGGCCGCTTCGTCATCGAGCTGGGGGTGCCTCCGCTGCGGCTGCTGCCGCCCACACAGGTGGCGGTGCCGTTCGATGTGTCGGCGCGCCATGTCGGTTTCGACACCTTCGACCTGGTGGAACAGGTCCTCGTCTCGCACCACCTCACCCAGGACAGCGAGGACGGCCGGTACCGCCGTTCCGCCTCCCGCCACCGCTACGCCTGGCCGGCGGAGCTGGACCTGATGGCCCGTATCGCCGGGCTGGACCTGGAGCGGCGGGTGGCGGACTGGACCGGGACCCCGTTCACGGACACCTCGGCCAAGCACATCTCGGTCTGGCGGAAGCCGCTCTGACCGGTCACCGGTACTTCCCCACCATGGTCGACACCTGATAGACGCAGGAGGCATGACACGACTCTCCCGCGCCGCACGCGGTGTCGTCACCGCCGTAGCCGCCCTGCTGACCGTCACCGCCGCCTCCGCCACGGCCCGCGCCACGCCGGAGCCGAAGGCTCCGAAGGACTTCGTGGCGCTGAGCACGGTGGACCGGACGATCATCCAGGAGATGCGCTACTTCACCCCGCACAACTTCGTCGGCGAGCGCATAGACGGTTACCGCCGGCCGATCTGCGTGCTCACCCGCCCCGCCGCCGAGGCACTGCACCAGGCGCAGCGCCAACTCCTGCGCCACGGTTACAGCTTGAAGGTGTACGACTGTTACCGGCCGCAGCGTGCCGTCGACCACTTCGTGCGCTGGGCCGAGGACCTGGACGACGAGGCCATGAAGGCCGAGTTCTATCCGAAGGTCGACAAGACCCGGCTCTTCGCCGACGGCTACATCGCGGAGAAGTCGGGCCACAGCCGGGGCTCGACCATGGACCTGACGATCGTCCGGCTCCCGGCGCGGCCGACCCGCCCCTACACCCCCGGCCAGCCCCTCGTCCCCTGCTACGCGCCCAAGCAGCAGCGCTTCCCCGACAACTCCCTGGACATGGGTACCGGCTTCGACTGCTTCGACCCACTCGCCCACACCCTGGACCCGCGTATCCAGGGCCGGCAGCGGGCGAACCGGATGCTGTTGAAGAACACCCTGGAGAAGCTCGGCTTCGTGAACCTCGCCGAGGAGTGGTGGCACTACACGTACAAGCCGGAGCCGTACCCGGACACGTACTTCGACTTCCCGGTGGCCTGGACGTCGCTGTCGGGCAAGCGCTGATTCACTCGCGATCGCCCGGAACGGACCGGCCGAGCCCCAAAGGGCGGCCCGTTTCGCGGCGGCGGACAATGGGCTCCACGGGGAGACTCCAGCGAAGGGGAAGCGTGACCGAGACCAGCAGCACCCCATCCACCGCCGGTGACGCGCGAGAGGCGCCGCGCGGCCGACTGCAACGCCTGATGCGCTACCTCCCCCTGGTCGCCCCCGTCCTGCTGTGGGCCGTGCCGTGCGGAGTGCTCCTGTACACCGGCCAGCACTGGCCGCTCCCCGTGACCCTCACCGGTACCGCGCTGTTCGTCCTCGGCCTGACCGGCATGCCCCTGGCGATGGCGCGCGGCCATGGCCGGCGCCAGCAGGACTGGGCGGCGATCGTCGGGGACACCCTGCTGGGCGGCGCGTGGGTGCTCTTCACCTGGTCCGTTCTGCTCGGCGTCCTGCTGCGGCTCGCCCTGGCCGTGGCCGGGGTGGGCGAGGGACAGGACCGGGCGCGCATCGTCACCTGGGCCGTCCTCGGGGTGACCGCGGTGCTGCTCGCCTGGGGGTACGCCGAGGCCCGGCGGGTGCCGCGGGTGCGCCGAGTGGACGTGGAACTCCCGCGCCTGGGAGCCGGGTTGGACGGCACCCGAGTGGTCCTGATCACCGACACCCACTACGGTCCGCTCGACCGGGCCCGCTGGTCGGAACGGGTCTGCGAGCGGGTGAACACCCTGGGGGCCGACCTGGTCTGCCACACCGGCGACATCGCGGACGGCACGGCAGAACGCCGCCGCGCGCAGGCGGCTCCGCTGGGCACCGTCGAGGCGACGCGGGCCCGCGTCTACGTCACCGGCAACCACGAGTACTACAGCGAGGCCCAGGGCTGGGTCGAGCTGATGGACGAACTGGGCTGGGAGCCCCTGCGCAACCGCCATGTGCTGCTGGAACGCGGAGGCGACACCCTCGTGGTGGCGGGCGTGGACGACGTCACCGCGGAGTCCTCGGGCCTTGCGGGCCACCGCGCGGACCTCGCCGAAGCCCTGGAAGGCGCCGACCCCGACCTCCCCGTCCTGCTCCTCGCCCACCAGCCCAAGTTCATCGACCGCGCGGCCGCCCACGGCGTCGACCTCCAGCTCTCCGGCCACACCCACGGCGGCCAGATCTGGCCCTTCCACCACCTGGTCCGCCTCGACCAGCCGGCCCTGGCCGGCCTCACCCACCACGGTGTCCGCACCCGCCTCTACACGAGCCGCGGCACGGGCTTCTGGGGCCCGCCGTTCCGCGTCTTCGCCCCGAGCGAGATCACGCTGCTCGTCCTCCGCCGGGCGTCGTAGGGCGGTGCGGATCAGCCCGTCTTCGGCGGCTTCCGCGTGTCGAAGGCGAAGAGCGTGTTGTCCGCCGCGGCCACGATCACCGCACGTCCCGCGACGGTCACGCGCGGGCTCGCCCCCTGCTCGCCGGTCAGCCCGTCGGCCTGCGGCCCGGTCGTCCACAGGGGGGTGCCGTCGTGCGGTGACAGGGCGACGACCCGGCCGGTGGCCGAGCTGAAGTACAGTGCTCCGCCTCCCGCCGCAGGTCCGGACGCGCCCTCCACGGCGGTCTGGCGTGACCACCTGCTCCGGCCGGTCGCGGGGTCGATCGCCGTGACCCGACCGGTCTGCCCGCTCACATAGACGGTGCCGTCCACCATGCCCGGTGTCCCCGCGTACGTCCTGGTCAGCCGGGAGTGGGTGACCTTCCGCGCTGCCGGGTCGACCCGCACCACCCCGTCGTACCCGTCCGACGCGACTCCCTCCAGGTGCTCCCGGAGAAGGACGAGTGTCCCGCCCGCGACGCCCATCGGCACGGCGGGGCCGTCGATCGCGAGGGGCGCGCCCAGTCTCCCCGTCGCCCGGTCGACCTCGTACAGGGTGGGGTGGAGCACCGCCACGGCGTCCACCTCCTCGTCGGTCGCGCACATCGCGAAGAGGTGCCGACCGACGGGGACGGGAGCGCACTGCGCGCCCGCGGGGAAGGGCGCCGTCCACCGGACCACGCCGCTGTGCGCGTCCCGGTCCTCCAGGCGGGAGTTGGAGCCGTCGACCGTCACCACGTCGGAGCCGACCACGACGGCGTCCCGGGTCCGGCCCGTGACGGCCTGCGACTGCGCGCCGGACGGCGCGGACCACAGCTCGCGGCCCGTCCCGGCGTCGACCGCCACCACCTCGGTGAGCGGCGACCTCGGGTCGTCCTGGGCGGCGATGCGGTAGCCGAGCACCGTGTCGTCGGTCGCGCCCACCAGGTGCACGCCCTGGGCGGGGACGCCCGGACTCTTCACGGTCCACACCCGCGAGCCGTCCTGGGCCCGCAGACGGGCCGCGACGACGCCGCCGCCCCCGCAGTACACCGCGTCCCCGCGCGCGACGCAGCGCAGTTCGTCCGGGATGTCCTCGCGACCGCCCGGCACGGCCTTGCGCCAGGGCCTGAAGCCGTCCGGGAGGGCCGCAACCGACGCCGCGACGCTCCCGCCCTGGCCGTCGGCGCTCCCGGACCGGACCGCGTCCAGCACGGCCACGGCCCCGCCGATGGCCGCCACCGCGACGGCGACCGCGAGGACGGTGCGCCACCGGTGACGCGGGCGGCGGCCACCGAGGCCGTCCCCCGTGCCGGGACCGGCCGGTCCGGGGGTCGGGGCGGCAGGGGCAGGCGTCGGGGAGAGATGCTGGGTGACCATGTCACCGGGCCGGACCGCGCCGGCTCCGTCCGCCTCGGCGCCGCCGAGGTCGACCGGCAGGTTCCGCAGCAGCACGAGGAGTTCGTCCGAGGAGGGGCGCTCCCCCGGCTCCTTGCGCAGGCACGGCTCGACGACCGCGCGCAGCGCTTCCGGCACGGCGCCGAGCGACGGCTCCTCGTGCACCACCTGATACGCCATCAGGTAGGGGCTGTCGGCTTCGAAGGGCCCGCGGCCCGTCGCCGCGTACACCAGCAGGGTGCCCAGCGAGAAGACGTCCGACCGCGGTCCCACCTCGCGCGGCGACCGCAACTGCTCCGGCGACATGAAGGGCGGCGTACCGATGATCCGCCCCGTCATCGTGAGGGTCTCCTGGTCCGCGGCACGCGAGATGCCGAAGTCGATGACGCGCGGACCTTCGGGCGAGAGGACGACGTTCGAGGGCTTCAGGTCGCGGTGGACGACACCGGCGCGGTGGATGTCGCGCAGCGCCTCCGCCAGCCCGATGGCGAGATTCCGCAGCTTCGCCCCGCTCAACGGGCCCTCTGCGGCACACTGCTGAGCGAGGGTGCGCCCTTCGATGTAGGCCGTCGCCATCCACGGCTGCTCCGCCCCGGGATCGGCGTCGACCACGGCGGCGGTGAAGGCGCCGCTCACCCTCCGCGCCGCCGCCACCTCCTGTCGGAAACGGATGCGGAACTCGTCGTCCTCCGCGAAGTGCCGGTGGATCAACTTGACGGCGACAGGCCGACCCGAAGCGGTATGGGCCAGGAAGACCGTGCCCATCCCTCCCGAGCCGAGCCGCGCCCGCAGGGGATAACCGCCGATCTCGGCCGGATCACTCTCGCGCAGCGACACCGCTTCCGACTTCCCGCTCTCCACGCACACCTCTGCCACCACGGACCGGCCCACCTGACCCCCACAAGCTAACCGCACGGTGGTCGGGCCATGCGACACGGGTGACCGACAGGGAGCCGGATGCCTTCGGTGAGCCACCGCCGGAACGGGCCCGGCCGTTCGCGGCGGCAGGCACGACACACAGCCCGCCGGCCGATCGGTCCGCGCGGATGGCCCGCGCCTCGGGTCCCGGTCAGCCCGGTTCGGTCAGGGCCGCGTGCGCGGCGGCGAGGATCTCCTCGGAGAGAGGGAAGCCCTTGGTGGCCCGGGAGAGGACCAACGCGCCGAACAGCGTGCACAGCCGGAGGATGCCGTCCTGGTCGGGACCGGCCAGGAAATCGGCGAACTCCGCCACCCCCTCCGTGTAGACACGACGCGCTTCGCGCCCACCGCCGTCGCGGGCGATGTCGGTGGCGAGCGCAGCGACCGGGCAGCCGTCCGCAGGGTCGTCGCGGTGCTCGACGGAGAGGTAGTTGTCGATCAGCGACTGCTGGGCGGCTCGCCGCCCGTCGCCGTCCTCCAGCCCGGCACCGTGGCGCCGAGCGAGCTCGGCGAAGGCGTAGGCGGTCACCTCGTCGACGAGTGCCTCCTTGGAGGCGAACTGCTTGTAGAAGGCGCCGTGCGTCAGACCGGCCGCCGCCATCACGTCGGCGACGCTGACCTGCGTGCCCCGCTCCCGGAACAGCCGGGAAGCGGTCTCCACCACCCGCCTGCGATTCTCCTCCGCCTGCGCCTGCGATACCCGACCCATGAACACCTCCCGCTTGGATGTCGACTGGCATCTATCATAGGCGCGTGTTTAGATTTCATCCATAATCTAATTTCCGGAGAGGGTGCCGCCGGTGTCCTCCGTATCCAGGAGCGAGCATGGAACTGAACAACGCGGTCGCGGTCGTCACCGGCGCCAACCGGGGCCTGGGGCGGCACCTGGCCGCCCAGCTCGTCGAGCGCGGCGCGAAGGTGTACGCCGCGGCCCGGCGCCCCGAGACGGTCGACGTGCCGGGTGCCGTCCCGCTGCGGCTGGACGTCACGGACGAGGCGTCGATCCAGGAGGCCGCGCGCGTGGCGTCCGACGCGACCCTGCTGATCAACAACGCGGGCATCTCCACCGGAGCCTCGCTGATCGACGGCGAGACGGCCGAGGTCCGCCGGGAGATGGAGACCAACTACTTCGGCCTGCTCGCCGCGACCCGGGCCTTCGTCCCCGTCATCGAGGGCAACGGCGGCGGCGCCGTGCTCAACGTCCTGTCCGTCCTGTCCTGGCTCCACCCGGCAGGGCTCGGCTCGTACGCCGCCTCCAAGGCCGCCTCCTGGGCGCTGACCGATGCCGTCCGCGAGGAGTTGGCGCCGCGGGGCATCGCGGTCTCGGCGCTGCACGTCGGCTACATGGACACGGACATGGCCTCCGCCGTGCCCGCCGATCAGAAGGTCGCCGCCGCCGACGTCGCGGCCCAGGCCCTGCACGGCATCGAGACCGGCCTGCCCGAGATCCTCGCGGACGACACCAGCCGGTACGTCAAGCAGAGCCTGTCCGCGGCACCTCGGCCGGACGCGGAGTGAGCCCTGCGCGGACTCGACGACCTGGTGGACGCCTCCGCGAGTGGCAGCAGGTCACCTCGCGGCGGGCGTCGCGACCGAGGAGCGCGTCGGGTCCGCCGACGGCCGCCCCGTGCGCGAACGTGGGGTGAGGGTCGACGGCCGGCGCTCCGTCGGGGTGGCCGAGGGTACGGCCGAGGGCGAGGCGGTGACTGCCGGCGGACGGGCCGGCCCGGTCGGCGTACCGGCCGGCCTGCTCGGCGTACCGGTCGGGGAGCGGGCGTCGGGGCGTGGAAGGACCGGAGCCGGCCCGGTAGGGGTCGGCGGGGCCGTGGGAGTGCTCGCGGGGGGCGGAGCGAGGGGGACCGTCCGGGATACGGGCTCCTGGAGTGCGCCGCGCAGGAAGGGTACGGCGAGGAGAGCGGCGGCCGCGCAGGTCGCACCCGCCACGACAGCGGTGCGCAGGACACGGCGGCGGGCCGCGCCACGGCGGATCTCCTCGTACCGGCCCGGTGGAGGTGGGAGGTGTCCGGAGGGGGGCCGCATGATGACGGCGAGGGGGTCGTCCGGTTCGAAGTCCGGACCGTCGTCACTGTATGTGATCAAGGCTTCTCCTCAAGTGGGCGCGGAGCAGTTCGCGGGCCGCGTGCAGGTCGGCCTTGACGGTTCCTTCCTTGCGCCCGGTCAGCGCGGCCACCTCCCGGATCGGCAGGTCAGCGTAGTAGTGCAGGAGGGTCGGTATGCGCAGTCGTTCGGGGAGCGCCTGGACGAGCAGGCGGACCGACGGATCGTTCTGCTCGGCGGGCGGGAGGACGGACGCCTCCACCGTGGCGCGGCGCATGGCCCTGCGTTCGCGCTCCAGACGGCGCCAGTGGTCGCGGACGATGTTGGCGGCCGTGACATAGAGGAAGCCCCGGGGCTCCGACACTGACGTCCAGCGGGCCCAGAGGCGGGTGAACGCCTCCGAGGCGATCTCGTGGGCGGTCTCGTCGTCGTCAACCAGACGGCGGCACCAGCCGGCCAGGCGCGGATAGAGAACGGCGAACAGCTCTGCTGCCGCCTTCTCACGGGACCGTTTCAACACTCTCCATGGGGGTGGGGGTACTTCCGGCGCCCAGCTGCGCGAGGCTGCCCGTGGGGAAGACCCCGGACCGAGGCCGCACGCTCCACGGCGTACGTTCCGTCGGCCCGGGATCAAGGCGGCCACCGGTCAGCGGCGCGTGGTGTGCGACGCGGCGAAGACGATCACGTTGTCGCGGTAGCCGTCGCCGGTACGGGGGCCGCCGCAGGTGATGAGCCGCAGCTCCGGCCGGCCGACATCGCCGTACACCGCCTCCGTGGGAAACGCGCTCTTGGCGACGGTCCGTAGGGAGGTGACGGTGAACTCGGCCGAGGTGCCGTTCTCCAGGCGCACGGCGATCTCGTCGCCCCGGCGCAGCCGGTCGAGCCGACGGAAGACACCGTCCCCGTAGGCGCCGACCGTGACATGACCGAGGATCACCGACGGGCCCGTCTGCCCGGGCGCGGGGGAACTCTGGTACCAGCCCGCCTGGTCGTGCGCGGTGATCGGGGGCACCTGGACGCTGCCGTCCCGTGCCAGGCCGAGCCGCATGACCGGGGTGTCGACACCGATGCCGGGGATGCGCAGGCGCACCGGGACCGAACCGCTCGGCGCGGCCGACGCGTTCGACGGCCCGGCAAAGGACCGGGGCGTCACGCGCGGGCCGGCGGGGCGAGCGTCAGCCGTCCCGTCACCGCCGTGCCCGGCGCAGCTCACGAGCAGCGTGGCCGCCGCCGCGGTGACGAACCCACGCCTGGAGAGATGGGTCATGCCCCGGTCGCCCGACGGCGTCGCACGAGGAAGACCACCGCGCCGCCCACCGCGAGCGCACCGGCGGAACCGCCGCCGATCAGCGTGCTGTCGGAGCCGGAGCTCGCGGGGCCGGTGACAACTCCGGTGTCGGGCGCGCCACTCGGCACGACGCCGACCTGGCCGCGTCGTTCACCCGGCGCGACGGACGGCACGGGGGTGGCCGCCCGGCCCGGCGTCCGGGTGGGGACCGCACTCGGCTCCGCACCGGCCGGTGCGCTCGGCCGAGCCGACGGTGCGGAGGCGGTGGGGCGGGGGGTGGCGGAGTCGGTGGGGCGGGGCGTAGCGGACGAGGTCGCCCCGTCGGCGAACGCGGGCACCGTGCTCGCCAGCACGGCGACGCACGCGGCTGCCGTGGCACTGAGGACTGTTCGGCGCATGTATCGCTCTCTTTCGTCGGCCGGTCCGGCGGGTGGCCGGCACGGCTGCGTGAGGAATCGAGCGGAGAGACGAGACAGGCTCAGCAGGGGTTGTAAAGGATCGGCAAAGTCGCGTCAGCCAGTGATCCGGGCCGGCGATCCCGTGCACCATGTCCGGTGCAACTCGCGGGTGAGGCGCACGCGTTCCGTCAGTGCGCGGCCGGGGTGCATCACCCGCCGAGGAAGCTCAGCCGCACCTGACGGTGGGGGTTGTCCTTGTTCGTGTCCACCAGGCACACCGACTGCCACGTGCCCAGCTCCAGACTGCCGCCGATCACGGGGAGCGTGGCGTGGGGCGGGACGATCGCCGGGAGTACGTGGTCGCGGCCGTGGCCGGGACTGCCGTGGCGGTGCTGCCAGCGGTCGTCGGCCGGGAGCAGGGTGTGCAGGGCGGTGAGCAGGTCGTCGTCGCTGCCGGCGCCGGTCTCGATGACCGCGACGCCGCAGGTCGCATGGGGGACGAAGATGTTGAGCAGGCCGTCGCGGCCCGCTGCGACCTCGCCCAGGAAGTGCTCGCATTCCTGAGTGAGGTCCACGACCCGCTCACGGGACCCGGTGGCGACATCGAGCACGCGCGTGGTGAAGGCATCCGACATACCTCCATCCTCACCCACCGTTCACGTTTCACGCCTTCCGCCACGGCTGTTCCCCGAGACGGACAGTCCACTGGCCGAGACAGCCATTGACCGGCGAACACCCGCCTGGCTACGTTCACCGGCATGTCGCGTTCAGCCCTGCTCACCACGCGCGGTCACATCGACCTGCTGCGGGTGGCTTCCGCCGCGTGTCGCCCCGGCCGCTGACGCCTTTCTCCCGTTCCACCTCCGCCCTTCTCCCGGGCAGCCTCGCGTCCCCCGCCCGCCGCACATGACCCTCCGCTGAGCCGAGGGCGCCGTGGCGGCGACGGGCGCACCCTCGTTTCCGCTCTCCACCGTGTGGAGCACCCATGAGCATCAGCCATGCCCCACCGCAGCCGTCCGACGCGGCGGGCACAGCCAGGCCGCCCGCCTCCCCCGCCCTGCAACGCCTCGTCCCCGCCTCCTCCCGGCGCGCCCGGCTCCCCCGCTGGCTGCGCCGCGCCACCGGCCCGCTCGCCCTCCTAGTCCTGTGGCAAGTACTCAGCGCCACCGGCGTGTTGGCACCCGATGTACTCGCCTCACCCGGACGGATGGCCCAGGTCGCCGGTGACCTCATAGCCGATGGTTCGCTGCCCTCCGCGATGGGCATCTCCCTGCGCCGCGTCGCCGCCGGACTGGTGCTCGGTACCGCCGTCGGAACCGGACTCGCCCTGATATCAGGGCTGTTCCGCATCGGCGAGGACGTGGTCGACGCGCCGGTGCAGATGCTGCGCACCGTGCCGTTCGTGGGACTGATCCCGCTGTTCATCATCTGGTTCGGCATCGGCGAGACCCCCAAGATCGCCATCATCACGCTGGGCGTGACCTTCCCGCTCTACCTGAACGTCTACGCGGGCATTCGCGGTGTCGACTCCCAGCTCATCGAGGCAGGCGAGTCGTTGGGGCTCTCCCGCTGGGGCCTCGTCCGTCATGTGGTGCTGCCGGGTGCCCTGCCCGGCGCGCTCACCGGTCTGCGCTACTCCCTCGGCGTCGCCTGGCTCGCGCTGGTCTTCGCCGAGCAGGTGAACGCCGACTCCGGCATCGGCTTCCTGATGGTCCAGGCCCGCGACTTCCTGCGGACCGACGTGATCGTGGTCTGCCTGATCGTCTACGCCTTCCTCGGCCTCCTCGCCGACTTCATCGTCCGCTCCCTCGAAAGGCTGTTGCTGCGATGGCGACCGACGTTCACGGGCCGCTGAGCCCCGCGACCACCCCGGTCGCCCAGGCCGTCCATGTCGAGGGGCTGACCCGCGCCTTCGACGGTCGCGCCGTCATCGACGACCTCCACCTGGACCTCGCACCCGGCGAGTTCGTCGCCCTGCTCGGCCGCAGCGGTTGCGGCAAGTCCACGCTGCTCCGGGTGCTCGCCGGGCTCGACCGGGAGATCGACGGCACGGTACTGGTCCCCAGCCGCCGTGCGGTCGCCTTCCAGGCACCGCGCCTCATGCCGTGGAAGCGGGTGTGGCGCAACGTCCTGCTGGGCCTGCCGGGCAAGCCCGAACGTGCCCTGGCCGAGCAGGCGTTGGAGGAGGTCGGGCTCGGTCACCGGGTGACCGCCTGGCCCAAGACCCTCTCCGGCGGCGAGGCCCAGCGCGTCTCCCTCGCGCGTGCCCTGGTCCGCGAGCCCGATCTCCTGCTGCTGGACGAGCCGTTCGGTGCGCTGGACGCGCTGACCCGCATCAACGCCCAGCGGCTGGTGGGCGAGTTGTGGCAGCGCCGGGGCTGCGCGGTCCTGCTCGTCACACACGACGTGGAGGAGGCCGTACTGCTCGCCGACCGCGTCCTGGTGATGGACGGTGGCCGCATCGCGCACGAGCAGCGCATCGCACTGGACCGGCCCCGCGAACTCACCGACCCCCGCTTCGCCGCGATCCGCGCCGATCTGCTGGCCCGCCTCGGCGTCACACCGGCAGCCCGAGCTGCCTGATCCTCGGCACGCTTCCTCTCCCCCGACCCTCGCGTCATGACCTCCGCACCATGAACGGACCCTTCATGCGACGACTCCTGGTCCCCGCGGCACTGCTCCTCCCGCTGGCCCTCCTGCTCACCTCCTGCGGTGGGGACTCCGCCGCCGACACGGGCGCGCGGACCGACGGCTCCGGCTCCGTGACCCTCTCCGTCGGCGACCAGAAGGGCGGCTCCGAGGCCATCCTGCGGGCCGCCGGGGAGCTGAAGAACCTCGACTACCGGATCAAGTGGTCGACCTTCACCTCCGGGCCGCCCCTGCTGGAGGCGGTCAACGCCGGGGCCGTGGACGTCGGCGGCGTCGGGAACACCCCGCCCGTCTTCGCGGCGGGCGCCGGCTCCAGGATCTCGGTGGTGGCCGCCTGGCACGGTACGTCCCGGGGCGACGCCGTCCTCGTCCGCGACGACTCCAAGCTGACCAGCCCGAAGCAGCTCAAGGGCAAGTCCGTGGCCGTCGCCCAGGGCTCCTCCGCCCACTACCAACTGCTCGCCTCCCTCGAAGCCGCCGGGCTTCGCCTGAAGGACATCAAGGTCAAGTACCTCCAGCCGGCCGACGCGCTGGCCGCGTTCGACTCCGGCAAGGTCGACGCCTGGGCGGTCTGGGACCCGTACACCTCGCAGGTGCTCCAGGGCAAGCGGGGCCGGGTGCTCACGACCGGTGACGGTGTCACCAACGGTCTCTCCTTCCAGGTCGCCTCACCCTCCGCGCTGCGGGACTCCAAGAAGGCCGCCGCCGTCAAGGACTACCTGGCGCGGCTGCGGCGCGCGCAGGACTGGGTGCACGGCCATCAGGCGGAGTGGGCCAAGGTGTGGGCGAAGGACACCGGTCTGCCGTACGACGTGGCGCTCGCCTCCGTACGCCGTACCAACGCCACCCGTGTCGCCGTCGCCGTGGACAAGCCTCTGATCACCTCCGAGCAGCGGATCGCCGACGCGTTCACCGAGCTGGACCTCATCCCGAAGAAGGTCGACTTCGGCGACTTCGTCGACCCGCGCTTCAACGGCGACCTGCCGCCGTCCACCACTCCGGCCAAGAACTGACACGGGAGGCCCCCTCATGACCGTACGACTCCACTGGTTCCTGCCGACCGGCGGCGACGGCCGCACCCTCGTCGACCGGCACGCCTACGGCTCCAACATCGGCCGGGAGACCCGCGGCCTGCGTACCCCCGACATCGAGTACCTGGCACAGATAGCCAAGGCGGCCGAGCAACTGGGCTTCGAGGCGGTGCTCACCCCGACCGGTACCTGGTGCGAGGACGCCTGGCTGACCACGGTGGCCCTGGCCCAGCACACCGAACGCCTGAAGTTCCTGGTCGCCTTCCGGCCCGGCCTGCTCTCCCCCACCCTGGCCGCCCAGATGGCCGCGACCTACCAGCGCCTCACCCGGGGAAGGCTCCTGCTCAACGTCGTCACCGGCGGCGACTCCGCCGAACAGCGCCGCTTCGGCGACCACCTCGACCACGACCGGCGCTACGAACGCACCGACGAGTTCCTGTCCGTCGTACGCGGCGTCTGGCAGGGCGAGCCCTACGACTTCCACGGCGTCCACTACGACGTGAACGGCGGCCTCACCTCCCTCCCGCCGGACCCGGTGCCGGAGATCTTCTTCGGCGGCTCCTCCCAGGCCGCCGGCCCGGTGGCCGCCCGCCACGCGGACGTGTACCTGACCTGGGGCGAACCGCCGGCCCAGGTGAAGGAGAAGATCGACTGGATTCGGTCGCTGGCCGAGCGGGAGGGGCGCACGGTCCGGTTCGGCATCCGGCTCCACACCATCTCCCGCGACTCCTCCGCCGAAGCCTGGTCGACGGCGAACCGGCTCCTCGACGACCTCGACTCCGACACCATCGCCGCCGCCCAGGCGGCCCTGGGACGCAGCGAGTCGGTCGGCCAGCGGCGAATGCTGGAACTGCACGGCGGTTCCCGCGACCAGTTGGAGATCTACCCCAACCTCTGGGCGGGCGTCGGACTGGTCCGGGGTGGCGCGGGCACCGCCCTGGTCGGCAGCCACGCGGAGGTCGCCGACCGGATCGAGGAGTACCACGCCCTCGGTGTCGAGCACTTCGTGCTCTCTGGATATCCGCACCTGGAGGAGGCGTACTGGTTCGGCGAGGGTGTGATCCCCGAACTGGCCGCCCGCGGGCTGCTGTCCCCCGACACCGCGTCCCGGGCCACCGGGCGCCCGGCCCCGCTGCTGGTCGCCCGCGGCCGCTGAGCCCTCCGGGCCGCGCTCACCCCTGACCGCCCCGGCCGCTCACCGGGGCGGCCGGGTGACCGGATCGTGGCTCCCGGACGGTGTGCCCGAGCGGGTCGCGGCCTTGTGCTGGGCGTTGAAGTCGGCCACGTTCCGCAGGTGCTGGGTGTAGTCGGCGGTGAAGCGTGTGTCGCCGGGCTTGACGGTGACGAAGTACAGCCAGTCCCCCTTCGGCGGGTTGGTCACCGCCCGCATCGCGTCCTCGCCGGGGTTGTCGATCGGCGTCGGCGGCAGCCCCATGCGCTGGTAGGAGTTGTACGGGCTCTCGATCCGGGTGTCGTCGATGCTGGTGTGAATGGTGTTGCGCTTCAGGGCGTAGTTGAGGGTCGAGTCCATCTGGAGCGGCATCCCGCGCTCCAGCCGGTTGAAGACGACGCGGGCCACCTTCCCCATGTCGCTCTGGGTGGCCGCCTCGGCCTGCACGATGCTCGCGACGGTGACCGCCTCGTAGACGTTCATCGCGTTCCGCTGCGCTCCGGCCGCGACCGGTGCGCCGTTGAACCTTCGGTTGGCCGTCTCGACCATCTGTCGGAGCAGCGATTCGGCGGTGGTGTCGTCGGTGAGGGTGTAGGTCGCCGGGAAGAGGTAGCCCTCCGGGTTGCCGTCGGCGGCGGACTCCAGCTTGAGCCCCGCCTTGGCGACGGTCTTGCGGGCGCTGCCGGGCGGCAAGGCGAGCGCCTTGTCGATCGCGTCGTAGATCTGGCTCGCGCGCCAGCCCTCCGGGATGACCAGGGTGGTGGGCTCGTCGTCCCCGAATCCGCCCAGGCTCAGCGGCACCACCACGGCGGTGCCGGCCAGAACGGCGCCGACCCCGACGAGGGCGAGCCTGCCCCGGCGCGTCAGCCGCATCATGCTCCGTGACCGAGTCTTCGTCTGCATGCGGGCACGGTAATACGCATATGACCGTAAACCCGACATATCTTCAGCTTGTCGACTCCTGATCGCCCGTCATGACGGCACGTCAGTTGCTCGGTTCGAGTTGAGCGTCCCGGCGCACCAGCGCCGCGTACCGTCCGTCGCGCTCCAGCAGTTCGTCGTGCGTGCCCAGTTCGGCGACCCGGCCGGAGTCGAGGACGGCTATCTGGTCGGCGTCCCGGACGGTCGAGAGCCGGTGGGCGATGGTGATCGTGGTCCGGTCGGCCGACAGGGCGTCGATCGCGCCCTGGACCGCCGCCTCCGTGCGGGTGTCGAGGGCGCTGGTCGCCTCGTCGAGGATGAGGACGGGCGGGTCGCGCAGGATGGTGCGGGCGATGGCCAGACGCTGCTTCTCCCCACCGGAGAACCGGTGTCCCCGTTCGCCGACGATCGTGTCGTATCCGTCCGGCAGGGCGGTGATGTGGTCGTGGATCTGGGCTGCGCGGGCGGCCGTGTGCAGTTCGTCGTCGGTGGCGTCGGGCTTGGCGAAGCGGAGGTTGTCGGCGACGGAGGCATGGAAGAGGTAGGTCTCCTGCGCGACGACGCCGACCGCGCGGGCGAGGGTGTCGAAGTCGAGGTCGCGGACGTCCACCCCGTCCACGGTGACGCGGCCGCCGGTGACGTCGTACAGCCGGGGCACCAGGCAGCCGAACGTCGACTTGCCGGCACCGGTCGGCCCCACCACGGCGAGACTCCCCCCGGCGGGCACGATGAGGTCGATGCCGTCGAGGACAGGGCCGCTCTTGTCGTCGTACCGGAACTCGACCCCCTCGAAGCGGACCTCGCCCTTGACCTCGTCGAGATGGACGGGGTCCTCGCGCTCGGTGATGTCTATCGGCAAATCGAGGTACTCGAAGATGCGCTGGAAGAGCGCGAGGGACGTCTGGACCTGGACACCGGTGGACAGCAGGCTCACAGCGGGGCGGAACAAGCCCTGCTGCAGCGAGACGAAGGCGACCAGCGTGCCCAGCGAGACCTCGGGACCGCCGAACTGGAGAGCCAGACCCGCGGCCCAGTAGATGAACGCGGGCATCGCCGCCATGACGATGGTGATCACAGCCATACGCCAGCGGCCGGCCATGCTCGCCCTGACCTCCAGGTCGACCAGACGCTCGGACTCCTCGGCGAAGCCGGCGGTCAGCGAGTCGGAGCGGCCCATGGTGCGGCCGAGCAGGATGCCGCTGACCGAGAGCGACTCGGTGACGGTGGCGGCCATGACGGCCATCTGTTTCTGCCGTCGGGTGGTGATCTTCTTACGCTCGTCCCCGACCCGGCGGCTGATCCACACGAACACCGGGAGGAGGACCAGCGAGACGAGTGTGAGCCGCCAGTCGAGGGCGACCATCGCCACGATCGTGGCGACCACACTGGTGGTGTTGGAGACGAGAGAGGTGGCGGTGGAGGTGACGGTCGCCTGCATCCCGCCGATGTCGTTGGCGATGCGGGACTGCACCTCACCCGTACGGGTGCGGGTGAAGAAGGCGAGGGACATCCGCTGGAGGCGGCCGTAGACGGCGGTGCGCAGGTCGTGCATGACGCGCTGGCCGACAGTGGTCGAGATCAGCGTCTGGAGGACGCCGAAGACGCTGGAGAGGACCGCGCTCAGGATCATGCCGAGCGCGAGCAGGCTCAGCAGCCCGGTACGGCCCTGCGGGATCGCGACGTCGAGGATCTCGCGCAGGAGGAAGGGTGTGGCCACCGAGACCAGCGACGAGGCACCGACCAGCAGGCCGACGACGGCGAGCCGGCCACGGTAGGGACGGAAGAGTCTGAGGATGCGGCGCACCTGCCGGGGTTGCTCCCCGGTGTCGGGTGGCGGCGTCCAGGGCGTTTCTCGTTCGGGGTTCAAAGGACTCCTAGGAAAGCGAGAAGGGCCGGACCGACGGACGGCCGACTCTGACTCATTGAGCATAGCTCACTGTTACCTGTACTCACAATGAACGGCGTCCTGATATTGTTCCCCCATGTCGACCCCAGATCCCGAGGGCGTGCTCGCCGAGCAGTTGCTGCGGCTGACCCGCCGGGTGCACCGCATCCAGAAGCGCCACCTCGAATGGCGTGATCTCGGCGTCACTCCCGCCCAGTCCCGCCTGCTGCGCACCCTCGCGCACTACGACTCCCCGCCGCGCATGGCCGACCTCGCCCAGCGCCTCGAAGTCGTGCCCCGTGCGGTGACGACCCTGGTCGACGGCCTGGAAGCGCACGGCAAGGTCCGCCGGGTGCCGGACCCCTCAAACCGCAGGGTCACCCGGATCGAGCTCACGGACGAGGGGCGCGCCACCCTGGGCGAACTGCACGGAGCACGCCGTTCCGCGGCCGAGGAGATCCTCGCCCCGCTGACCGAGAAGGAGCGGCAGGTGCTCGGTGTCCTGCTGGACACCCTGGTCGACGGCGACATCCCGAAGCGGTGAACCCTCCGCCCGGCTCCCCCGCCGTCCGCCCACCGCCGGACCGGGCGTAGCGGGGCGGCGGCACGTGGCCGGAACCCGGTGGGGGCCGTGCCACTCCGGAAAAACCGTTTGAAATTCACCTCCGCGCAAGGCGAACCTTTCACGGCTTGCCGCCGCCTCCGGGTGTCGCCGCAGCATGCCCTTCCCTGACACGAGCCACTGGGACGCCATGCAGATCCAAGACCTTCCTTACGTAGATCCAGGCGTACCCGACGCGCGGTCCGGCCCCCGTCTGCTGTGGTGGCTCGGCCGCAACCAGTTGGGCGGCCAGTGCAGGGCACTGCTGTGGGGCCTGCTCCACTTCGCCTCGGTCTGCGCCCTGCCCTTCTGCGTCGGCCTGGCCGTTCAGGCCGCCGTCGATCGGTCCGCGCGCCGACTCGCCCTGACGGGCGCTCTGATGCTGCTGTGCGGAACCGCGATCGCGGTGGGCGACACCTTCCTGCACCGCGCCGCCGTCACCAACTGGATCACGGCGGCCGCGCGCCTCCAGCAACTCTTGGCGCGCAAGGCCGCCTACCTCGGTTCCGCACTGACCCGACGGGTCGCGGCCGGCGAAGTGGTCACCGTCTCCACGGGGGACGTGGAGAAACTCGGGTGGTTCGTCGAGGCGGTGTCCCGCTTCACCGCGGCCGCGCTGACGGTCGTGGTGGTCTGCGTCGCGCTGCTGGCCTACCAGCCGGCGCTCGGCGTGGTCGTCGCCGTGGGCCTGCCGGTGGTCGCGCTCGCGGTACTTCCGCTGCTGCCCAAGGCCACCAGCCGCGCCGACGTCCAGCGTGAGAAGGGCGGTCGCGCGACCGAACTGGCATCGGACACCGTGGCCGGGCTGCGGGTACTGCGGGGCATCGGTGGCGAGGACCTGTTCCTCGACCGCTACCGCCGCGCCTCGCAGGAGGTACGCCACGCCGCCGTGCGCAGCGCCCGGATGTGGTCGGCCATCTCGGCCCTCCAAGTGCTGCTGCCGGGCCTGCTGTTGATCGTGGTCGTCCTGCGCGGCGTCCAGCTGGCCCGCGAGGGCCGGATCACGGTCGGTGAGCTGGTCACCGTCTACAGCGCGGTCATGATCGTGAATTATCCGCTGCGGCACTTCGTCGAGATCGCCATGGCGTACTCCTTCTCCCGGCCCTCCGCCCAACGGGCCGCGCGGGTGCTGTCCTTGGAACGCCTCACGGACACCGAGGGCTCGCGCGCGACCGAGCGCGCGACCGAGCTGCCGGGTGGCGACCTGTTCGACCCGGCTACCGGGTTGCGCGTCCCCACGCACGGGTTCACCGCAGTGGTGTGCGGCGACCCCGACATGGCAGGGCGCCTCGCGGATCGCCTGGGCGGCCACGCCCCCGAGCCCGGCCTGTCGGTCCTGCTCGGCGGCGTGCCGTTGGACGAGCTTCCCCTCGACCAGGCCCGCACCGCCGTCCTGGTCCAGGACAAGGACCCGGTGCTGCTGTCCGGCACCCTGCGCGAACTCCTCGACGTACCCGCTTCCGGCACCGTCCGCGCCGGGGACGCCCTGGCGGCCGCCCAGTGCGCGGACGTGCTGGAGGCCCTGGTGCAAGGGTCTCTGGACGCGTCCGACCCGATGGACGCGCGGATCACGGAGCGCGGACGCTCCCTGTCCGGCGGCCAGCGCCAGCGTCTCGCCCTGGCCCGCTCCCTCGTCGCCGATCCGGAAGTCCTCGTCCTGGACGAACCGACCTCCGCCGTGGACTCGCACACCGAGGCGAGGATCGCTGACGGGCTGCGCCGACTGCGCTCAGGCCGTACGACCGTGGTCCTCACCTCCTCACCGCTGCTGCTGGACCGCGCCGATGAGGTCGTCTTCCTCCACGAGGGCGAGGTCGCGGCGACCGGGAGGCACCGCGAGCTGATCGGCACCGAACCCCGGTACCGCGCCGTCGTGACGCGCGAGACCGAGGAGGAGCAGCGCGAGTCGGGCGCCGTGGGAACCCCGGCCCCGCCTCCCCCGCCGAAACGCCCGGACCCGTGCGACGGAGCCCCTGTCCCGGGCGCTCTCGAACCGCTCGAAGAGATCGAGGAGAGCGCATGATCGGCGTAGCGCCACCGGCCTACGACCCGGCGGCCCCGACGACCGCCACCACCCTGCCCGTCGGCGCGGCGTCGACCGTGCGCGACTACGTGTCGGAGCTGTTCCGCCGCCACCGCCGGTCCTTCCTGCTCCTCATCGGCGTCAACACCGTCGCGGTCGTCGCCTCCATGGTGGGTCCGTACCTGCTCGGCGGCCTGGTCGAGCGTGTCGCCGACCAGGCTTCCGATCTTCGACTCGGACCGACCGTCGGTCTCTTCGTGCTCGCGTCGACCGTGCAGGCGCTCTTCACGCTGCAAGTGCGGCTGCGCGGCACGATGCTCGGGGAGCGGATGCTGGCCGATCTGCGCGAGGACTTCCTCGTCCGTTCGGTCCGGCTGCCACCGGGTGTGCTGGAACGAGCCGGGACGGGCGATCTGCTCTCCCGCATCACGACCGACATCGACCGTCTCTCCAACGCCATGCGGGAGGCCGTTCCCGAGCTCGCAATCGGTGTCGTGTGGGCGCTTCTGCTGCTCGGCGGCCTCGTCGTCACGGCCCCGCCGCTCGCGGCCGCCGTCCTGCTCGCGGTGCCGGTGCTGGTGGCCGGGTGCCGCTGGTACTTCAAGCGCGCCCCCTCCGGCTACCGCTCGGAGGCCGCCGGATACGCGGCCGTCGCCGCCTCGCTCGCCGAGACCGTGGACGCCGGGCGCACCGTGGAGGCCCACCGCCTCGGCGCCCGCCGCGTCGCTCTCTCGGACCGGCGAATCAAAGAGTGGACCGCCTGGGAGCAGTACACACTCTGGCTGCGCTCGGTGTTGTTCCCCGTGATCAACGCCGTGCACATCATCGTGCTGGGTTCCGTCCTCATGGTCGGCGGTGTCCTCGTCCTGCGGGGCTGGATGGACGTGGGGCAGCTCACCACGGGCGCGCTGATCGCCCAGATGCTGGTCGACCCGATCAACCTCATCCTGCGCTGGTACGACGAGGTGCAGGTCGCCCAGGTGTCGCTGGCCCGGCTCGTCGGGGTACGGGACATCGAGCCGGACGCCGGTGACGCGTCGCTGGTGCCTGACGGACGGGACGTGGACGCCGGCCGGGTGTACTTCGGCTACCGCGAGGGCGTCGACGTGCTGCGCGAGGTATCCCTTCGGGTCGCGCCGGGCACCCGGCTGGCGCTGGTCGGCCCCTCGGGCGCGGGCAAGTCCACGCTGGGCAGGCTGCTCGCCGGTGTGTACGCGCCTCGGGACGGCCATGTCACTCTGGGCGGCGCCGAGCTGTCCGGGATGCCGGCCGAACGCGTCCGTTCGCACGTCGCCCTCGTCAACCAGGAGCACCACGTCTTCGTCGGCTCCCTGCGCGACAACCTTCTGCTGGCCCGCACCGAGGCACGCGACGCGGAGCTGTGGGCGGCACTGGGCGCGGTCGACGCGGACACCTGGGCGCGTGCGCTGGACACGGGACTGGACACCGAGGTCGGTTCCGGCGGTCTGCCGCTGACCCCGGCGCAGGCCCAGCAGATCGCGCTCGCCAGGCTGGTGCTGGCCGACCCGCACACACTGGTGCTGGACGAGGCGACCTCGCTCCTCGATCCGCGTGCCGCCCGCCACCTGGAGCGTTCGCTGTCCCGTGTCCTCGACGGGCGCACGGTGATCGCCATCGCCCACCGCCTGCACACCGCGCATGACGCCGATGTGATCGCGGTCGTCGAGAACGGCCGCATCAGCGAGCTGGGCAGCCATGACGAGCTGGTCGCGGCAGACGGAGCCTACGCGGCGCTCTGGCGTTCCTGGCACGGGTGAGAGGCGGCCCACCGGGATGAGGCGGACCCGGGTGGCGCGGCCGGCAAGCGGCCGCCACTCCCCCGTTGCCCGGCGTTGGCGTTGCGCGGTCCCGAACAGGGGTGGAAGGCTGGATGAAGGCACCGGGCCCGGAGTCCGGGGGACGTTTTCCCGGCCGTTTCCGGGGACAACAGGGCCGTGTGTGCCGATGGGCCCGCGCCCGTCCTCACGGCGTCGGGTCGTGCTTACCGGATGGAGGTCCACGTGAACAGCGCCGACGGATGGGGTGACGACGTCTACCAGCCCGACCCCGACGAGATCCCGGAGGACTCGGGGGTGCTCGACGTCGAGGACACGTTGGACGACGACGGTGTCGAAGATCCCCTCGACCGGGGCTGGTCCCCTCCCGAGCGGCCCTGGGCGGTCGAGCACGTCGGGGTGACTGCGGCGGAACGCGCGGCCGGCGAAACGCTCGACCAGCGGCTCGCCGAGGAGCTGCCCGATTCGGCCCCCGCCGACGGCGACGGCCTCGGCGACTGCGAGAGCAGTGACGGCGAACTGCTCGACAACGAGGTCGGCCTCCGACGTTCCGGCCGTCTGGTCGCTCCCGACGAGGGCGTGCACGAGGACGACGAGAGCGCGCTCGTGGCCACGGATGTGGGCATCGACGGCGCCGCCGCCTCCGCCGAGGAGGCCGCCGTCCACATCGTCGACGAGAACCCCCTTCCCGGCTGATCCGGAAGCCTCCCGCCCCACCCACTCGTGCGAGGAGCCGCCATGCAGCAGGACAAGCAGCCCGCGTACCGCCCGGTCGTCTTCCGCGACCGCTCGGCGGGCTACGCCTTCCTCACCCGGTCCACCGCGAGCAGCGAGCAGACCATCGAGTGGGACGACGGCGAGACCTACCCGGTGGTCGATGTGGAGATCTCCTCGGAGAGCCACCCCTTCTACACCGGCAAGGCCCGGACGCTGGACACCGAAGGCCGCATCGACCGGTTCGAACGCCGGTACGGTGGGCAGCGTCCGGACGAGAGCGCCTGACGAACTCGTCCGGGCCCTCAGATGAAGTTGAGCGCCGCCGCGCCGCCCACGCCGCCGAGCACCATGAACACGGGCATCAGCACCCGCAGCTCGACCCAGCTCCCCGCCCGGAAACGCAGCACCTTCGGGGGCCCGAGCGGGTACCAGCGCTTGCGGCCGACCGGGATGGGCCACAGAACGGGGCAGCCGGAGACGGTCAGGGCGTCCCCGATGTCGTGGACCAGGGCGCCCAGCACGACCGGCAGACCCAGCCACATGTACGCCTGGCCCGGCTCGCTGAACAGCCAGTCGGCGCCCTGGCCGGGCTTGTCCAGCATCCCTGCCAGAATCCAGGCGCTGGTGGCCGCGAGCAGCCAGACCAGCACATCGCTGCTGGAACCACGAGCCGCTCGCCACAGCAGGCCCTCGATGGCCAGCACCATGTGCACGAACAGGATGGCCAGGACGCCCCAGCGGCCACAGGTGATCGCCACGGCAGAACTGCCCACACCGATCAGGACCGCCCACAGCCAGGTGTGCGTGAGCGTGCGGTGCCCGCCCGTGCGCCGCGCGTCGCCCGGCTTCCGGGTGGCCTTGTAGACGGCGTACGACAGCTTGTCGACGATCTCGCAGATCCAGCGGGACACCGGTCCGAAGGCCCGCGAGATGGTGGCCGCCTTGTGGTCCAGATCGGGGGCGAGCGCGGCACCCGCACAGACCAGGGCGCCCACCAGCAGGACCGGCCAGGGCATCGGGTACCCGAAGGCGGCGGCCGCCGCTCCGACACCGAGCCAGGCCGCGGCCCCCGACAGTGAGTGTGCTGGTCCCATCATGGCCGCGTCCCGCCCCATTCCTCGTGTGCCGCTGTCCAGTTGACCTGCGGTGCTGATGATCCGCCGGCGACACAGCGTAGCCTCCATGATCTTGACGCTCGCAGCCGATTCCCCGGTTGACGGCATGGGCAGGCAAGATGGGGGCGTGACCCTCATCGATCAGCTCCCGCGGACCGCCGACCCCGACGCCCTGTACGAAAACTTCGAGTCGTGGGCCCAGGAGCGCGGCCTCACCCTCTATCCCCACCAGGAAGAGGCGCTGATCGAGGTGGTTTCCGGGGCGAACGTGATCGTCTCGACGCCCACCGGTTCCGGCAAGAGCATGATCGCCGCCGGCGCGCACTTCGCGGCGCTGGCCCGCGACGAGGTCACCTTCTACACCGCTCCGATCAAGGCGCTGGTGTCGGAGAAGTTCTTCGAACTGTGCAAGATCTTCGGCACCGAGAACGTGGGCATGCTGACCGGCGACGCCTCCGTGAACGCCGACGCGCCCGTGATCTGCTGCACGGCCGAGGTGCTGGCGTCCATCGCGCTGCGGGACGGCAAGGACGCGGACATCGGCCAGGTGGTGATGGACGAGTTCCACTTCTACGCGGAGGGCGACCGGGGGTGGGCCTGGCAGATTCCGCTGCTGGAGCTGCCCCAGGCACAGTTCATCCTGATGTCGGCCACGCTCGGTGACGTGTCCTTCTTCGAGAAGGACCTCACCCGCCGCACCGGGCGCCCCACCGCCGTCGTCCGTTCGGCCACCCGCCCGGTCCCGCTCTCCTACGAGTACCGGCTCACCCCCCTCACCGAGACGCTCACCGAGCTGCTGGAGACCCGGCAGGCGCCGGTGTACATCGTGCACTTCACACAGGCGCAGGCCGTGGAGCGCGCGCAGGCGCTGATGAGCATCAACATGTGCACCCGTGAGGAGAAGGACCGGATCGCCGAGCTGATCGGCAACTTCCGCTTCACCACCAAATTCGGCCAGAACCTCTCCCGATACGTACGGCACGGCATCGGCGTCCACCACGCCGGCATGCTGCCCAAGTACCGGCGCCTGGTGGAGAAGCTGGCCCAGGCCGGTCTGCTGAAGGTCATCTGCGGTACGGACACGCTCGGCGTCGGCGTCAACGTGCCCATCCGTACCGTGCTGTTCACCGCCCTGACCAAGTACGACGGCAACCGGGTGCGCACGCTGCGGGCCCGCGAGTTCCACCAGATCGCGGGACGGGCCGGCCGCGCCGGCTTCGACACCGCCGGACTCGTCGTCGCGCAGGCCCCCGAGCACGTCATCGAGAACGAGAAGGCCCTCGCCAAGGCGGGGGACGACGCGAAGAAGCGCCGCAAGGTGGTGCGCAAGAAGGCCCCCGAGGGCTTCGTCGGCTGGACGGAGAACACCTTCGAGAAGCTGATCGCCTCCGAGCCCGAGCCGCTGACCTCGCGGTTCCGCGTGACGCACACCATGCTGCTGTCGGTGATCGCCCGGCCGGGCAACGCCTTCGAGGCGATGCGCCATCTGCTGGAGGACAACCACGAGCCGCGCAAGCAGCAGCTCCGGCACATCCGCCGCGCGATCGCCATCTACCGCTCGCTGCTGGACGGCGGCATCGTGGAGAAGCTCGACAAGCCGGACGCCGAGGGCCGCATCGTCCGTCTCACGGTGGATCTCCAGCAGGACTTCGCGCTCAACCAGCCGCTGTCCACCTTCGCGCTCGCGGCCTTCGAACTCCTCGACCCCGAGTCGCCGTCCTACGCCCTCGACATGGTGTCCGTCGTCGAGTCCACTCTCGACGACCCCCGTCAGATCCTCGCCGCCCAGCAGAACAAGGCGCGCGGTGAGGCCGTGGCCCTGATGAAGGCGGACGGTGTCGAGTACGAGGAGCGCATGGAGCGGCTCCAGGACATCAGCTACCCCAAGCCGCTGGAGGAGCTGCTCTTCCACGCCTACGACACCTACCGCAAGAGCCACCCCTGGGTCGGCGACCACCCGCTGTCGCCGAAGTCGGTCGTCCGCGACATGTACGAGCGCGCCCTGTCCTTCACCGAGCTGGTCTCGCTCTACGAGCTGGCCCGTACCGAGGGAATCGTGCTGCGCTACCTCGCCGGCGCCTACAAGACCCTCGACCACACCATCCCGGACGACCTGAAGTCCGAAGACCTCCAGGACCTCATCGAGTGGCTCGGTGAGATGGTCCGCCAGGTCGACTCCAGCCTCCTGGACGAGTGGGAGCAGCTCGCCAACCCGGAGGTGATGACCGCCGAGGAGGCTCAGGAGAAGGCCGACGAGGTGAAGCCGGTCACCACCAACGCCCGCGCCTTCCGCGTGCTGGTCCGCAACGCTCTCTTCCGCCGCGTGGAGCTGGCCGCCCTCGACCAGGTCGACGAGCTCGGCGAGCTTGACGCCGATTCCGGCTGGGACGCGGACGCGTGGGGCGAGGCCATGGACAAGTACTGGGACGAGTACGAGGACCTCGGCACCGGCCCCGACGCCCGCGGCCCCAAGCTGCTGGTGATCAAGGAGGAGCCGCAGGACAAGCTGTGGCGCGTCCGTCAGATCTTCGACGACCCGAATGGTGACCACGACTGGGGCATCAGCGCGGAAGTCGATCTCGCCGCATCCGACGCGGAAGGCCGTGCGGTCATCCGTGTCACCGATGTCGGTCAGTTGTGAGCACAGGAGAAACCCACCGATGACGAATCCGGCCGAGAGCCTGGTCGATCTGCTCGACCTGGAGCAGATCGAGGTCAACATCTTCCGCGGCCGCAGCCCGCAGGAGTCCCTCCAGAGGGTCTTCGGCGGGCAGGTGGCGGGCCAGGCGCTGGTCGCCGCGGGGCGCACCACGGAAGGCGACCGTCCCGTGCACTCGCTGCACGCGTACTTCCTCCGTCCGGGCCGGCCGGGCGTGCCGATCGTGTACCAGGTGGAGCGGGTCCGTGACGGACGCTCGTTCACCACACGCCGGGTCACGGCCGTGCAGCAGGGCCGCACGATCTTCAATCTGACCGCCTCCTTTCACAAGCCCGAGGAAGGACCGTTCGAGCACCAGCTCCCGCCCGCCCGTGTGGTGCCGGACCCTGAGTCGTTGCCGCCGGTGGCCGAGGAGATCCGGAAGCATCTGGGCGCGCTTCCCGAGCAGCTCGAGCTGATGGCGCGCCGCCAGCCCTTCGACATCCGTTACGTCGACCGGCTGCGCTGGAACGCCGACGACATCGACGGTGCCGAGCCGCGCAGCGCGGTGTGGATGCGCGCGGTCGGTCCGCTCGGCGACGACCCTCTGGTGCACACCTGCGCGCTGACCTACGCGAGCGACATGACCCTGCTCGACGCGGTCCGCATCCCGGTCGAGCCGCTGTGGGGTCAGCGGAACTTCGACATGGCCTCGCTGGACCACGCCATGTGGTTCCACCGTCCGTTCCGCGCCGACGAGTGGTTCCTGTACGACCAGGAGTCCCCGATCGCCATCGGCGGCCGCGGCCTGGCCCGTGGGCGCATCTACGACGTGCACGGGCAACTGCTCGTGTCGGTCGTCCAGGAGGGCCTGTTCAGGTCCCTCTAGGGTGATCGCCGGCCGGGGCGCTCCGGGGGTTTCTGCGACGCAGCCAGGTCAGCAGCCCTCGAGGCGGGTGCGGTCCGTGGGCCCCGGGCCGGTGGTGGCTTCGTGGCCGCGGCGGGGCGACCGGGATGTCGGGGCATGCCCGCGCCGTGGCGATGTCGACCGGTGCTGCCGGGGCGGACGGTCGCGGTACTGGCAAGGGGGGCGCTCGTCGTACACGCGGCCGTCGCACGGCATGGTCCTGCGGGCCCGGCGCGGGTGACGATGCGGACCAAGGTGCGCGCGTCGCCTCCAACTGCCGCGCCAGGTCCGCGCTCAGCCAGGCGATCTCGTCCGTGTCCTGCGCGGTCATGATCTGCTCACCGAGGAGCGCGGAGGGTGATCCAGGGGCGCCGTGCTCGGGCAGGGCCGGCCTCAGGCGGTCCAACCGGGCCCGTTCATAAGGGATTCTGACGATCTCCGCGATCTTCTCGCTCGGCAGGAAGGTGGCGATGGCTGCGGCTCGCGCCCATGGGTCCTCGGCCTGACGCAACAGAAAGCCGAGGCGCCGTCCCCGCCAGTTCCTCGGGCGCAGGTCGAGGCCCGCCGTCAACTGGCTCCTGAGTGTCTCGGGTGTCCTGCCCGTGATCAGACCGGCGTGCTCGCCGTTCGCCACGAACTCCCGCAGTTCCTCGGCCGGATACAGCCAGACCACGGCTCGGTACCGGTTGAGATAGAACCGGATCGGCACCAGCAGCCCCAGTCGGGCGAGCCTGGCGAACCTGCCTTCGGATACGCCCATGAGTGAGGCGCCCTCCTTGGTGCCCACGACGCGCACTCGCTCGCGGAGCGTCTGGGGAAAGCCGGCCTGCGCCTGGAGGCGGGCGATCTCGGTCCGAGCGACCCGTCGGGTGCCGCTTCCCTCATCGGACACGACGCGGATGCGGCCCAGCTCGACGGCCAGGTCGAACTCGTAGCGCTTGAGGCCCAGTTCCCGGGCCGCGCGGCTCGGTGCGCAGAGCGCGGGGCGCTCGGGGGTCAGTGTGGTCACGGATGCGATGGTGGTTCCCGGCATGGCTCTGCTCCCCCGTGGAGTGGTCGGCTCACGTCCTGTGCGTTCGCCGTGCACACACCGTAGCCACATCCGCGCACTCCGTGCCGGGCCTGTGGATAACCTTCCGCACTCCCGTGAATTCGAAGGTCAGAGCTCGGACACCGGAGAGTGTTCGGGCTGCCGGGCGTTCACTCCGAGGTGTTCGCCGACCCGGTTCACCAGCAGCGTCATCTCGTAGGCGATCTGGCCGATGTCCGCCTCCGCACCACTGAGCAGGCACAGGCAACTGCTGGGTCCGGCAGCGGTGACGAACAGTACGGCGTCGTCGTACTCGATCATGGTCTGCCGGACGCGGCCCGCACCGAAGTGGCGCCCCGAGCCCTTCGCCAGGCTGTGCAGTCCGGAGGAGACGGCCGCCAGATGCTCCGCGTCCTCTCGCCGTAGTCCGGTGCTCGCCCCGGTGACCAGTCCGTCGTTCGAGAGCACCAGCGCGTGCCGCACGTGGTCCACGCGCTGGGTGAGATCGTCCAGGAGCCAGCCCAGTCCCTGGTTCTGCGCCATGTTCGTTCTCCCCGTGTGGCCTCTCCCCCTGGCTGGAGGAGCTTTCCGCAAGCCTTCCCCACCTCCGGCGTCCGGGCAAGCAGGATGGGCTCATGGCACACAAGATGACCGACGAGGAATGGCGGGCGTTCGTCTCCTACGGCACCCGGACCGGCAAGCTGGCGACCGTAAGGGCCGATGGAAGCCCTCATATCGCCCCGATCTGGTTCCTGCTCGACGGTGACGAGCTGGTCTTCAACACCGGTGAGGAGACAGTGAAAGGGCGCAATCTCGCCCGTGACCCGAGGGTCGCGCTCTGCGTGGACGACGACCGGCCGCCGTTCTCGTTCGTGGTGCTGAACGGACAGGCCCGGTTGTCCGAGGATCTGGACGAGATCCGCCGGTGGGCCACCCGGATCGCCGCGCGGTACATGGGCGAGGAGCGCGCCGAGGAGTTCGGCGCCCGCAACGGCGTTCCGGGTGAGCTGCTGGTGAGGGTGCACATCGACCACGTGGTGGCCGTGCAGGACCTCGCGGACTGAGGCGGCCTCAGCTCACCGAGTCGAGAAGCCGGGCGGTGTGCATGCGCCCGGCGTACTCGACGAGGCGGATCAGTACCTCCTTGCCGGAGTCGCGGTCACGGGCGTCGCAGAGCACCACGGGCGTTCCCTGGTCCAGGTCGAGGGCGCGCGAGACGTCCTGGGCGCCGTAGGGGCGCGCGCCGGGGAAGCAGTTGACGGCGACGACGAACGGGATGCGCCGGTGCTCGAAGTAGTCGACCGCCGGAAAGCAGTCCTCCAGGCGGCGGGTGTCGGCGAGCACCACGGCTCCGAGGGCTCCTTGGGAGAGTTCGTCCCAGATGAACCAGAAGCGGTCCTGTCCCGGCGTCCCGAACAGGTAGAGGGCGAGACCGGAACGGATGGTGATCCGGCCGAAGTCCATCGCCACGGTGGTGGTGACCTTGTGGTCCAGGCCGTCGGTGTCGTCGACCAGCTGACCCGCTTCGCTGAGCAGTTCCTCGGTGCGCAGCGGCCGGATCTCGCTGACGGAGCCGACCAGCGTGGTCTTGCCGACGCCGAATCCCCCCGCCACCAGTATCTTCAGCGCCAGGGCGGAGATGTCGTCGGCGGCTTCGACGTGCTCAGAGGCCATGATCACTTCTCTCGGGAGGGCCGGCTGCGGTCGACGTGCTCGGGCGTGAGGTCAGCATCATGACAACTTCGACACCGCCTCGGGGGTTCGGACTGAAAAGCACCAGATGTGACCGACTTCCGGCTGACTGACCTCCGGTAGCGTGCGGAACGGCGGCCGAAGAGGCGCCGGGTCGGTCGTGAACGTTCATCTACAGGGCCCGCAACCCTTCGATGACCTCGCGCAGAATCCGCTCGTCCGGCAGATGCGCGGGCGGCACCGGGCGGCTGACGGTGACGCAGCCCAGTTCCAGCAGGTCGCCCAGGAGCACGCGGACCACGCCCACGGGCAGGTCGGCGTCGGCCGCGAGTTCCGCGACCGACTGCGTCTCGGTGCGGCACAGCTCGATCAGGGCCCGGTGCTCCGGGCCCAGCGCGCTGTCGCCGTCCATGCCCGGCGCGGCGGGGTCGAGGGTGACCAGGGCGATGAGGTCGAAGGGCACCCCGGTCGGGCCGGGCTGGGTGCGTCCGCCGGTCATGGCGTAGGGGCGCACCAAGGGTCCGGCCTCGCCGTCGTACCACTGGCTGCCCTCGTCGTGGAGGTCGCCCGGCGGGTTCTCGGTCATCCTTCTCGGCCTTCCCGGTCAGCCTGCCGCGGGCGGCCGTGAGGCGACCCGCGGTGCCGCGTAGAGGTGTTCACCCACGCGTCTGACCAGGCGTGCCATCTCGTAGGCGACCAGGCCGATGTCGGCGGTCGCGGCCGTGAGGACGGCGAGGCAGGAGCCGTCGCCGGCGGAGACCACGAAGAGGAAGGCGTCGTCCAGTTCCACCATGGTCTGGCGCACACCACCCGCGCCGAAGTGGCGTCCGGTGCCCTTGGCCAGGCTGTTGAATCCGGAGGCCACGGCGGCCAGGTGTTCGGCGTCGTCACGGCCGAGGCCGGTGGAGGCGCCGACCGCGAGGCCGTCGTTGGAGAGCACTACGGCGTGGCGCACTTCGCCCACTCGCCTGACCAGGTCGTCCAGGAGCCAGTCGAGTTCGCCGGATCGCTGGTGCGCGGTCGTGTTCGGCTCCTGGATCATGCGGGTTCTCCTTCGGTGCTGTCGCCGCCCATTGCGGGCGACGGTGCGACGCGGCCGGGACGGCGTCCGCCGCCGCGTACCCAGCCGTCGCGGTAGGCCGCCATGCGGTCCCGCACGACTTCCGGGGTGCGTCCCTCGTCGTCGGGTGGGTCGGGTTCCGCTGCCGGTTCGGCGGGGCGCTCCTTGCGGAGCTGGGGCGCGAGGCTGGCCTGGCGCACGCGGCGCGGAAGGTCGTCCGAGGACTCGGAGTCGGTGGACGGGCGGTGGGGCCTCAAGGTGCTGACTCCGGGAGGCGGTGTGGCCGGGGCGGGTTCGGCGGGCGGTGGCACGGTGGCGACCAGGGCGGGTCGCTCGGTCTGGGTGGTCACCGCGGCCGGGGCGGGTGCCTCGGGCACGCGCGCGTACTCGGGTTCCGGTTCCTGAGGGGCTGGGGGTGCCTCGGCGGGCTCCTCCGGAATCCCTTGATGGACCAGGGCGGTTGGCAGCAGCACGACCGCGGTGGTGCCGCCGTAGGGGGACGTGCGCAGGTGCACCTTGATGCCCTGGCGGGCCGCGAGTCTGCTGACGACGAAGAGGCCGAGGCGGTCGCTGTCGAAGAGGTCGAGGGTCTCGGACTGCTCGATGCGCCGGTTGGCCTCCACGAGCGTCTCGCCGCTCATGCCGAGGCCCCGGTCCTCGACCTCGAGGACATAGCCGTTGCCGACCGGTTCGCCGGACACACGCACGCGCGTGTGGGGCGGCGAGAACTGGGCCGCGTTCTCGACCAGTTCCGCGAGCAGATGCGTGAGGTCGGCCACGGCAGCGCCGATGACGGCCGCTTCGGGGAGCTGACGGACCTCTACGCGCGCGTAGTCCTCGATCTCGGAGACGGCCGCGCGGACGACGTTGGTCAGGGACACCGGCATGCGCCAGGCCCGGCCGGGTGCCGCCCCGGAGAGGATGATCAGACTTTCGGCGTGGCGTCGCATGCGCGTGGTCAGGTGGTCGAGCCGGAACAGATCGCTCAGCTCGTCCGGATCGTCGGAGCGGCGCTCCATGCTGTCCAGCAGACTGAGCTGTCGGTGGACCAGTACCTGGCTGCGGCGGGCCAGGTTGACGAAGACCCCGGAAATGCCGCTGGCGAGTTCGGCGCGTTCGACAGCGGCGTGCAGGGCGGCCCGGTGCACCGTCGTCAGGGCCTCCGCCACCTGCCCGGTCTCGTCCTCGGCGGGCGGTCCGGCGGGCGCCTCGGCCCGGATGTCGATCTCCGCACCTGCCCGGAGTTTCCGCATGGCCGCCGGGAGTTTACGGCGGGCGATCTCCAGAGCGTCATTGCGCAGACTCACCAGCTCGACGACGAGAGCGCGTCCGATGCGGACCGAGATCACGAGCGAGGCGACGACCGCGGCCAGGCCGAAGAGCACGGCGGCGCCGGCCGGGCTCAGCACGCCGTGCGTGAAGGGGTCGGCGCGGCCCGCGACCGCCCGGCTCGTGTCCGCCGCGATGGCTGCCATGTCGGCCCGCACGCGTGCGTGGGCGCCGGCCCAGGCCGAACCCGGCTCCGTGTCGACCGCCTTGGCGCCGGAGCCGGCCGCGAGGACACGGTCCTCAGTGGCAGTGAGGGCGAAGTAGGCGCTGCCGTGGGCAAGACGGTTCCAGGCCGCTCGCTGGGCGGCCGGCAGGTCGGCGACGGCGACCTGGGTGAGGGCGCGCCGATTGGCGACGGCGCCGTCCAGCAGCAGGGCTCGTCGGCCCCGGAGGGTGTCGTCCGGGCCCGTGCTGCCGAGGACGGCGTTCTCCTGGGACAGCGCTTCGGCGGCGCGGGAGAACTCGAGCAGTACGCGCGCGTCGGAGCCGACGTCGGCCCGCTGGATGCCGGAGAGGGCTCCGTCCACGGCGAACGCGGCGTCGATGGTCTTGGAGTACCGGTCGTACGCTGTGGCCCAGTCCGCCTCGCGGCCGAGTACGGCGGTCCGCAGCGAGCGGAGCTGCCCGACATCGTCCACGAAGGTCTGCATGCGGCTGCCGACTCCCGCAGGAAGCTGCTGGCCGGCGGCGACGGTGCTGTCGTCGCCGAGTCGCAGCTTCGCCACCGCCCGGTCGGTGGTGGCCGCGAGACCGCGCACATCGTTTCCGCGGGCCGTGTTCGGTTCGGCGGCGTACCTCACGGCCGCGGCGCGTTCGGCCTGCAGCGCGCCGACGGCGACCGCGACGGGCGTCCGCAGCTCGGCGTCGACCCGCTGGGACTGGCGCAGCCTGGACACCTCCTGAGCGGTGGTCACGGTGGCGTACGCCCACAGGGCGAGGAGCGAGACCACCGGCACCATCAGGAGGCAGACCACTTTGGCGCGCACGGTCCGGGGGCGCATGTGCCGGCGGCTCGGACGCGGCGGCGCGTAGTCCGGCGCCATGTCGAGGTACGCCTCGGGGTCCTCGTCGGCCGGAGGCCCGGCGTGTGCGCGCCGGCCGCGCAGCGGGGTCGGGGACTGCGCCGGTGGTCCGGCCTTCGGGGTGCTACGGGGTGGGCGCATGGCCTCCTCGCTCGGGCAGTGGGTCGGGGCTCTCGGGCTGGGCTCTGGCTAGCGGGCGGCGCCCTCGACGGGCCGTTGAGCGGTGGCGGACGCCTGGCGCTCGTCCGCCGAGGGCGAGAGGGCGACGAAGGCCGAGGTGATGAAGAGGTAGGAGCCGAGGCCCACGGCGAGCGGGAAGATGAACTGCATGGCCGTGGCGCCCGGCAGGGTCGCGCCGGAGGGGTCGACCTGGATGCTCACCGCGAACATGCCGCTGTAGTGCATGCTGCTGACGGCCAGCCCCATGACCAGGGAGGCGAAGGTGACGGCGAGCGGGGACTTGATGTTCAGGGCCGCCCAGAGCGCGGCCGTCGCCGCGACCACCGCGATCACGATCGACAGCCCGACGAGCACGGGGTCGTAGCTCACGTCCCCGTGCAGCCGGACGGCGGCCATGCCCAGGTAGTGCATGCTGGCGACGCCGAGGCCCGTGGTGAGGCCGCCGACCAGCAGGGCGCGGTTGCGGTCCTTGCTGTAGCCGACCGCGAAGACGCCCGCGCACACGACGACCATGGCGACGACGAGGCTCAGGATCGTCAGCGGCACGTCGTAGCGGATGTCGGTGCCGCTGACGCGAAAGCCGAGCATCGCCACGAAGTGCATGGTCCAGATGCCGGTCCCGATCGCCGAGGCGGCCGTGATCAGCCAGTTGCGGCGGGCCCGGCCGGTCGTCGCCAGCGCGCGCACGGTACAGCGCAGGCCGAGTGCGGCGCCGATGCAGGCCATCGCATACGAGAGCGCGGGAGTCAGCCAGCCGAAGGCCGCGTGGTCAAGGTGTCCCATGGCCCACGGACGCTAGCCGGGGCTGGGGCGTACACAGGGGGCGCATTTCGAAAGCTGTCACAACATGACACAGCGGGTGTCCGAACATGACGTGGAGTTGCGGTGAAAGGACCACATCGCGGCCGGTCCACGTGCGTGCGGCGTCAACGGGGGTGGTGAGAGATCATCGGAGTATGAGTGACGACCACACGCACGTCCAGGAGTTCTTCGCCGCGCGGGCGGCTGACTGGGACAGCCGGTTTCCCGACGACGGGCCCGCCTATGCGGCCGCGGTGTCCGCGATGGGGCTGAGCGAGGGCGACCGGGTGCTCGACGCGGGCTGCGGCACGGGCCGCGCGCTGCCGCCGCTGCGTGCCGCCGTGGGGTCGTCCGGGACGGTGATCGGGGCCGATCTCACCTCGGCCATGCTTGAGGTCGCCTCGCAGGCTGGGCGAGGTCGGGAGGGAGCCCTGCTGCTCGCCGACGTCACCGCCCTTCCCTTGCGGACGGGAACTCTTGACGCCGTCTTCGCGGCGGGTCTGATCGCCCACCTCCCCGAGCCGAGTGAGAACCTGCGCGAACTGGCGCGCGTGGTGCGGCCCGGTGGCACGCTGGCGCTGTTCCACCCCATCGGGCGGGCCGCGTTGGCCGCCCGCCAGGGCAGGCAACTGACGCCGGAGGACTTGCGCGCCGAGCCCAACCTCGGTCCTCTCCTGGCGCGTTCCGGCTGGCGCATGACCTCCTACGCCGACGAGCCCGGCCACTTCCTCGCGCTGGCGGTCCGCGAGCCCTGAAAGAGGACCGACCGCCGCTGCTCGCCTCAGTCCACCGCGCCGGTCGACTTCACCTGCCTCACCGGGCAGCCGCCCGCTCCCGGCACCGGGCGGGTGCCCAGGTCGGCGGTGCGATAGCCGTTCGGGTAGCTCTTGATCTCCCAGTTCTGGCGGGCGAAGTGAGGGGCACGGCGGGGCGGCAGCAGCCTGACCAGCCGTCCGCGGGCCTGCACGGCACGGCGCACCAGGGAGGTGGCGGTCGCGCCCGGCGCCTCGTAGCGGAAGGCGCGCAGCAAAGGCTCGTCCAGGAGGGCGAGCGTCACCGTACGCAACAGCGGTGCGAGCGGACGTGGATACCAGGACGTCATGAGGTCGAGCGTCGCGTCGGACACCTGCCGGGACCGTTGGTCCCAGGCGAATCGGTCCCTCTCGTAGGCGTCGAGGAGAGACTCGAACTCCTCGAACGTCTCCGGGATGTCGGGGATGCCCATGTGGCGCCCGAGGGTGCGGTAGTACTCGGTGGTGGCGACGATCTCGTGCCGGGACAGCCGCCGCCAGCCATAGGTGTCGATCCAGCGTCTGGGCATGACGACGAAGGTCGAGAGCACGTAGCGCATGTCGTCGTCACTGATGTCGTAGCTGCGGTGCATCTGGTTGATGCGCCGGATCGCGGTACGGCCTTCCACCGCGTCGAAGCCGTGCTCCATGACGGCGTCCAGCAGCAGGGCGGTGTCGTCGTACCGCCGCTGTGAGCGCTCGGTCAGCTCCGCCGTATCGGCGAGCAGCCGGCCGATGCTGGGGACGGCATAGGTGCGGTAGAGGGCCAGTTCCAACGCTCGTGTGTAGTCCCAGGGGAATTCGAACGCGGCGCTGAGCCGGTAGATCTCCGGGGCGTCGGTGACCGGATCCATCCGCCGGATCCGGTCGAGTCGCTCGAAGCGTTTCACCGTCAGGTCCCCTTCTGCCGCGGAAGTTCCAACTCTACTTTGAGTAACGAGACATGTGTGAGGAGCGAGCCCCGGGCCGGGGAGAGGTGGTTCGCGTGTTTGACATGATCCGCAAGTACGTCGCCAGGCTGGGTCCTTCCGCGCGCGGGGAGGCAGTCACCGGGCCCAGGCCGCGGGCGCACAACCTTTTCGAGGCCGCGGCTGCCTATGTGGCGGCCCGCGCGCGGGACGACCAGGACGGAGTCGATGAGGCGTCTTCGTGGGTGTCTCCAGAAGCACTCTCCTTCGGTGTGGGCGAGTTGGCGAGCCGCGCGGTGGTCGCACTCGCCCGTGAGCGTTCCACGACCCCTCGGGCGGTGGCCCGGGATCTGCTGGGCCTGCCGGCGGACTGAGGAGACTCTCGCCGGCCAAGGGGTGTTTCGCCCCCGTCCGGCAGCAAAACCGCAGCTCCGCCCGATGCGCGGACTCGTGACAAGCCTCTCCCCCGCGCACTAGGGTGCGCGCCGACGGACGAACCACTGGGGAGGCTGGGATGGCCGGGTCGGACGATGCACCCGTGGCTGCCGCGGACGAGGCGCTCTACGTGTTGACGGCGGTGCTGCTGACACCGGCGCAGTTCCCGAGCGTGCTCGGTGACGACTATCCGGCGGCCTGCGCCGCGCTGGGTCTCACGCCGCTCGACGAGGGGTACGGTCTGGTTCTCGGGCAGGACGGAGACGGAGCCCGGTGGACGGCCGTCATCGACGACGTGTCCTTGGTCGCGGTGGCGATAGCTTCCTGGGACTGCGGCATGGAGTACGAGTTGTCGCCCGACGAGCGCACGCTGGTGGCGGCCCTGCCCGGCTGGCCCCTGGCGCTCGCAGTCGCGGCTTCCGATGTACCGGCCCCGCACGACCCGGACACCGAGGCCACGGACGCCCCTCCTCTCGCTCCACCCGACACCAGCACCTGGGGGCCGGCCCAGCGACGCCTCGGCGCCGACGAGATAGCGCTCCAGTGGGCCGAGTGGCGCGGCCGGCTCGATGACGCCGATGTCCTGCCGAAGCAGGATTCGGCCATCGAGCCATCCGATCCGGAGGCCGGAGCGGCATCGGAGACCGAGCCGGAAGGCGCCGCCGGGCCGGGCCGCCCCGGCGTCCGTCAGGTACTGGCGGAGGCGCGCGCCTACATCGACGCCCCGCCGCCCCTCGGACGCGTGCGCTCGTCGTTCGCCCCCGGAGACGCGCGCACTCTGCGGGCCGACGGTCCCGGGTGGTCGATCGTGGCCCGCACCGACGACATCGCGTTCATCCTGCTCGACACGGAGCCGGGCCAGGTCATCCCGGTGGGACGGGGGCCGGAACTGCCCGGCCTCCTGGAAGGGCTCGACAAGATCGCCGTACGCCCACTGTGACCCCGTGCGAAGCGCCGCCCGAAGGCGTCAGCGGCCTATCTCCTTGCGTGCCACCCGGCGCAGCCTGCGCCGCTGCGAAGGGTCCAGTGTCAGGTACGCGGCGGCGGGCACGCCCACGATGATCAGAAGCGCCACCCACCAGGGCAGCCAGATCAGCAGGATCAGCCCGACCGCCACGCCACCCACGGCGATCTTCGTGTTTCTCGACATGAACTCCGCCTCCTACGTCACGACCCACTGCCGCTCTCTGCATGGGAAACGGTCCCGAGCGCCTCGCGGTTCCGGCCCCCGCCCCTGAGACATCCCCGAAGCCGACCCCGAGGAACCCCCGACACCCGGGTCGAAGGCAGACGCAGGACGGGCGTGACCAGCCACGGCAGACTGGTCACGCCCGATCCCGTCAGCCGCGGGCGCCGAGCAGGTGGTCCATCGCCAACTGGTCGAGCCGCTCGAAGGCCATGCCCCGCGCAGCGGCGGAGTCCACGTCGAAGTCCTCGAAGGCCGAACTGTCGGCCAGCAGGGCGTCGAGGCCGTCCGCGGCCGTGGGCTGTGCCAGTTCGTCCAGCCGCGACGCGCGCAGCGCCTCCTGGACCTCCGGGTCGGCACGGAAGGCGGCCGCGCGGTCCTTCAGGATGAGGTAGTTCCGCATGCATCCGGCTGCCGAAGCCCAGACGCCGTCGAGGTCCTCGGTGCGCGGCGGCTTGAAGTCGAAGTGGCGGGGTCCCTCGTAGCCGGCGCTCTCCAGGAGGTCGACGAGCCAGAAGGCGGCCCGGAGGTCACCGGCTCCGAAGCGCAGATCCTGGTCGTACTTGATGCCCGACTGGCCGTTGAGGTCGATGTGGAAGAGCTTGTCCGCCCACAGCGCCTGTGCGATGCCGTGCGGGAAGTTGAGCCCGGCCATCTGCTCGTGCCCGACCTCGGGGTTGACGCCGTACAGCTCGGGACGCTCCAGGCGCTCGATGAAGGCGAGCGCGTGGCCGACGGTGGGGAGGAGGATGTCGCCGCGCGGCTCGTTCGGCTTGGGCTCGATGGCGAAGCGGATGTCGTAGCCCTGCGCGGTGACGTACTCGCCGAGGAGGTCGAATGCCTCCTTCATGCGGTCCAGGGCCGCCCGGACGTCCTTGGCGCCACCGGACTCGGCGCCCTCGCGGCCGCCCCAGGCGACATAGGTCTTGGCGCCCAGTTCGGCGGCGAGGTCGATGTTGCGGATCGTCTTGCGGAGCGCGTAGCGGCGCACGTCGCGGTCGTTGGCGGTGAACGCGCCGTCCTTGAAGACGGGGTGGGTGAAGAGGTTGGTGGTCGCCATCGGCACGGCCATACCGGTCGCGTCCAGGGCCTGGCGGAAGCGCTTGATGTGCGACTCGCGCTCGGTCTCGGAGGCGCCGAACGGAATCAGGTCGTCGTCGTGGAAGGTCACGCCGTGGGCGCCCAGCTCGGCCAGGCGCTGCACCGACTCGACGGGGTCGAGGGCGCGGCGCGTGGCGTCGCCGAACGGGTCCCTCCCCTGCCAGCCGACGGTCCACAGGCCGAAGGTGAACTTGTCCTCGGGGGTGGGCTGGTAGTTCATGCCGCGGCTCCTTGGTGCGTACGACTATTTCGTCATGGCCGTTTACAAATTAGTATGCGAAGGCGCCTCTGGGAAGAGACCAGATGTCCTCGACGCCGGGGCGCCATCGATGAACGGCGTCGCTGCCGGTCGATGACGCCGCGGAAGAGGGAGAGCCCGATGTCAGCAGCCGAGGGTCCGCTCGTCGTCGGTGTGGACTCGTCCACCCAGTCCACGAAGGCACTCGTCGTCGACGCGTCCACCGGGCAGGTGGTGGCGAGCGGCCAGGCCGCGCACACGGTGACATCGGGCGCGGGACGGGAGAGCGATCCGCGTCAGTGGTGGGACGCGCTGTGCGAGGCGCTGCGCCAGTGCGGTGACGCGGCGCACGAGGCGGCCGCGGTGTCGATCGGCGGCCAGCAGCACGGCCTGGTCACGCTCGACGCACACGGCGAGCCAGTGCGTCCCGCGCTGCTCTGGAACGATGTGCGCTCGGCGCCGCAGGCCCGCCGTCTCGTGGAGGAACTGGGTGGCCCCGACGCCTGGGCGGAGCGCACGGGCAGCGTGCCGGGCGCCTCGTTCACGGTGACCAAGTGGGCGTGGCTGGCGGAGCACGAGCCGGACGCCGTCCGTGCCACCCGGGCGGTACGTCTCCCCCACGACTACCTCACCGAGCGCCTCACCGACCTCGGCACGACCGACCGCGGCGATGTCTCCGGCACCGGCTGGTGGGCGTCCGCGACGGAGTCGTACGACGAGGAGACCCTGGCGCACCTGGGACTCGACCCGGCGCTACTGCCTCGGGTGGTGCGGCCCGGCGAGGTGGCAGGCACCGTGCGCGACGGTCATGACCTGCCGTTCTCCAAGGGCACGCTGGTGGCGCCGGGCACCGGGGACAACGCCGCAGCCGCCCTGGGCCTGGGCCTGCGACCCGGCACTCCGGTGCTCAGCCTCGGCACCTCGGGGACCGTGTACGCGGTCTCCAAGCGCCGCTCGACGGACCCGACCGGCACGGTGGCGGGATTCGCCGACGCGCACGGCGACTGGCTGCCGCTGGCGTGCACCTTGAACTGCACCCTCGCTGTGGACCGGGTCGCGGCCCTGCTGGGGCTGGACCGGGAGGCCGTGGAGCCCGGCACGTCGGTCACCCTGCTGCCGTACCTCGACGGTGAGCGCACTCCCAACCTGCCCCACGCCTCGGGTCTGCTGCACGGCCTCCGGCATGACACGACCGCCGGCCAGGTGCTCCAGGCCGCCTACGACGGCGCGGTGCACTCGCTGCTCGGCGCACTCGACCTGGTCCTGGACGAGGACGCCGATCGCACCACTCCCTTGCTGCTGATCGGCGGCGGCGCCCGCGGCACCGCCTGGCAGGAGACGGTTCGCCGGCTGTCCGGGCGACCGGTACAGATCCCCGAGGCGAAGGAACTGGTCGCCCTCGGCGCGGCGGCTCAGGCTGCGGGACTGCTGACCGGCGAGGACCCGGCGGCCGTCGCCCGCCGCTGGAACACCACGGAGGGAAGGGTCCTGGAGGCCGTGGAGCGGGACGAGGAAGCCCTGGACCGGATCGCCGGGGTACTCTCCGACGCATCCCCGCTGCTGGAGCGGGGTGCGGACTCCCACTGACCCCGCCCCCCAAGAGGATTGCGCATCAGGTCCGCCAACGGGCGGCCGAACCGCGAGCCGGGCAGGGGCCACGGAACACCGAGAATCGACGGAGGCATGACCGCACCGCCGCACGACAGCCGACCCACGGGGAGCGGACGTGCCCTGCCGGACACCCAGCAGGGCATGCGTCGCCGCAACCTGTCCCGGGTCATGCACACCGTCAGCTCGGACGGCCCGCTGTCGCGCGCCACGGTCGCCTCGCGCATCGGTCTGACCCGGGCGGCCGTGTCGTCCCTCGTGGACGAGCTGATCCGCTGGGGGCTGCTCGAGGAGTTGGGCCCCGAGCGGCCGAGCCGGGTGGGACGGCCCGGCTCCGCGCTCGCGGTGAGCGGGTGTGGCCCTGCAGGGGTGGGGGCGGAGATCGGTGTGGATCATCTCGCAGTGTGCGCGGTCGACCTGCGGGGCGCGGTTCGAGCGCGAGCCGTGCGGCGCGGCACGAACCGAGGGCGCTCCCCAAAATCCGTGGCCGAGGATCTGACCTCCCTTCTCCAGCAGGTCACCGCCGAGGTGGAGAAGGACGGCCTATGGGTCGCCGGGCTCGCGGTGGCCGTTCCCGGCCTGATCGCCCGTGACGGACGAACGGTCGTGCGTGCTCCCAACCTCGGCTGGCACGACACTGACCTCGGTGGTGTGCTGCCCGACGGCGTTCCCCTGACCGTGGACAACGAGGCCAACTTCGGAGCGCTGGCGGAGCTGTGGCTCGGTGCCGATACACCAGAAGACTTCCTCCATGTGTCCGCGGAGATCGGCATCGGCGCGGCGATCGTGGTGAACGGCCGGCTGCTCCGTGGAACCCGTGGCTTCGCCGGGGAGCTGGGCCATGTTCCGGTCCGGCCGGACGGACCTCCCTGCCCATGCGGCGGACGCGGCTGCCTGGAGCAGTACGCCGGCGAGGAGGCCGTACTGCGGGCGGCCGGAATCGAACCACGCGACGACGTGGTGGGAGTCCTCGCGGAGCAGGCGGAAGCGGGCGACGGGGACGTGCGCTCGGCGCTGCGGGAAGCGGGTACGGCGCTCGGCATCGCCCTGACCGGAGCGGTCAATCTCCTGGACCCGGACACTGTCCTCCTGGGTGGCGCGCTGGCGGCTCTCTCTCCCTGGCTTCTCCCCTCTCTGCAACATGAGCTGCGTAGTCGCACGGCCGGTCCGGCATGTCCCGTGGCGGTGTCCGAGCTGGGGCCGGAAGGCCCGCTGCTCGGTGCGGCGCATTCGGTGGTACGGGCCGTGCTGGATGATCCGGCGATGGTGGCGGAACGGCCCTGACACTTCGGCGGATGCCCGTGGCGGAAGCCCGCCACGCCCACCGACGCCCGGAGTCCCTCGAACGGGTGGTCGACTTATCCACAATCCGCCAGCTGTCCACGGACTCGGCGCACACCCTTCTGCCCAACTCCCCCGCGCCGTAACGTGATTCACGCGAGCCGCAACCGCTGGACCTCAACGGCAAAAGCCCCGGCCGCACACATGCCAAGCACCATCTGCCGCATGCATCGGGGGATACATGTACGCGAAAGCGACCGGCTCACGACGCCACAACCGACACCACGACGACCATTCCCGGTTCCCGCGGACCGGAGCTGACACTGTGTCGGACATACGTGCCGGGCTCCACCGAGCCGGACGTGCACCCCCGCCGTACAGACGCATCCGCACACACCGCGATCCCACGCTCCCGCATCCCCAAGCGCCTTGTGGGACATGGCAGATGACACCTCACACCGCTGAAGGGCAGCCGACGATGGAGATGAACCAGCCCCGTACCCACCTCACCCGACGCGGCGTCCTCAAGGGCGCGGCACTCGCCGCTGTCCCCTATGCGCTTCTCCCCGGCCCGCAGGCGGCCGCGCAGGCGGCGGTCGACTACCCGTCCGGCGAATGGCAGCCCGCGAGCAGCGGCAACTACACGGTGTCCAGTCGGCCGGCGGCCTACAAGATCGACCGGGTGATCATCCATGTCACCCAGGAGACCTACACCAACACTCTGGCGATCTTCCGGAACACCGACAAGAAGGTGTCCGCGCACTATCTCGTGCGCTCGGCGGACGGCCATGTCGCCCAGTGCGTCCGGGAGGCGGACATCGCCTGGCACGCGGGCGACTGGGGGTACAACACCCGGAGCATCGGTATCGAGCACGAGGGCTGGGTGGACCAGCCGGCCTACTTCACGAACGCCCTCTACGAGCAGTCCGCGAGACTGACGGCCGCGGTGTGCGACAAGTACGGCATCCCGAAGGACCGGGAGCACATCATCGGCCACTACCAGGTACCCGGTACCGATCACACCGACCCGGGGCTGAACTGGGACTGGGTCCGCTACATCAGACTCGTCAATTTCTCCTGACCTCGCGTCGGCCCGGTTGTCCGGAGCGGACCCGCGCGTGACGATGGCCCAGTTGGTTCCCTCGCAGGGAGGACGAGTTGACCGATCAGTGGGTGGCTCTGGAGCCGGGAGCCGACCCAGACGAAAGAGTCCGGGCGCTACGCCGAGCGCATGAGACCTTCACGACCGCCGGCACGGTCGCGCGTCCGGTCCGGCCGGTGGTGGCCGAGTCCTGGCGGCGCAGCGCACGGGCCGGCGTCGGGCCGGACGGCACTGCCTGCGTGGAACTGACCGATGACGACCTGGGCGCGTACCGCGCCGAACATCCCCTGGCCAAGGTGATGCCGTTGGTCCGGGAGCTGGTGGGCACGTTCGCCGCCGATGGCTCGCATCTGCTCGCGGTGTGCGATGCGCACGGCAGGCTGATGTGGGTCGAGGGACATCCGACGACGTTGCGGCGGGCGGACCGCATGAACTTCGTTCCCGGGGCGCGCTGGTCGGAAGCGGCCGTCGGCACCAACGCGCCGGGCACGGCGGTGGCGGTGGACCGTCCGGTGCAGGTCTTCGCGGCGGAGCACTTCATAAGGCGGGTGCAGCCGTGGACCTGTGCGGCCGCGCCGATCCACGATCCGCACACCGGCCGGGTCCTGGGAGCCGTCGACATCACCGGAGGGGACGGTCTGGCACATCCGCACAGCCTGGGCTTCGTGCAAGCGGTGGCACGCGCGGCCGAGTCCCAGCTCAGCCTGGTCGCCCCGCCGCAGCGGGCACAGGACACGGTCACGCTGAGCGCGCTGGGCCGGGACGAGGCCGAACTCCGTCCGGGTGGCGGGCGTCGGATCAGGCTGAGCCGTCGGCACAGCGAGGTCCTCGTGCTCCTGGCCCGGCATCCCGAGGGCATGACCGGCGACGAGCTGCTGTGCGCGCTGTACGAGGACGAGTCGGTGACACCAGTGACCCTGCGGGCCGAGCTGGCCAGGCTGCGCCCGCTGTTGCCGCCTGGGCTGCTGGCGTCGCGGCCCTACCGGCTCTCGGTGCCGGTCGAGTGCGACGCGGACCTGGTGGAACGGCAGTTGGAGGCGGGTGCGCTCACGGCCGCCGTACGGGCGTATCGCGGCCCGCTGCTGCCGAACTCACAGGCTCCGGCGGTGGTGGGGTTGCGGCGCCGACTCACCGCGGCTCTGCGAACGGCCCTCGTCACCCGGGGCGACCCGGATCTGCTCGCGGACTGGGCCCATGCGCCGTGGGGGGAGCACGACCTGTTGGTCTGGCGGGCCCTGGCGGCCGTGCGGCCGACCGCTCCGGTGCGGGCCCGGATCGCGGCGCTGGAGGCCGAGCTGGCCGCACCGGGGGTACCGGGCCGACGCGCTCACGTGCGTCGGACGCCCTGGTTGACCAGCGGTGCAACATATTCGCAACGTCCGCCCGTCTAGCGTGCACGACGGGAGCTGCCCAATGGCGGGCAGCGCTGCACCGGGAGGCACACCAGCATGACCCGTTACGCGACGCCCGGCTCCGAGGGCTCGATCGTCTCCTACCAGCCGCGCTACGACCACTTCATCGGCGGTGAGTACGTGCCGCCGGCGCGCGGGCAGTACTTCGACAACCCGTCGCCGGTCAACGGGCAGCCGTTCACCGAGATCGCGCGCGGTACCGCGGAGGACGTCGAGCGGGCACTCGACGCGGCGCACGCGGCCGCGCCCGGCTGGGGCCGTACATCGGTGACGGAGCGCTCGGACATCCTGCTGAAGATCGCCGACCGTATGGAGGCGAACCTCGAGTCGCTGGCCGTGGCCGAGACCTGGGAGAACGGCAAGCCGGTCCGCGAGACGCTGGCCGCCGACATCCCGCTGGCCATCGACCACTTCCGGTACTTCGCGGGGGCGATCCGCGCGCAGGAGGGGTCGCTGGGCGAGATCGACGACGACACCGTGGCGTACCACTTCCACGAGCCGCTCGGGGTCGTCGCACAGATCATCCCGTGGAACTTCCCGATCCTGATGGCGGCCTGGAAGCTGGCGCCCGCGCTCGCGGCGGGCAACGCGGTCATCCTCAAGCCCGCTGAGCAGACCCCGGCGTCCATCCACTACTGGATGAGCCTGGTCGCCGACCTGCTGCCGCCGGGCGCGGTCAACATCGTCAACGGTTTCGGTGCGGAGGCGGGCAGGCCGCTGGCCTCCAGTGCCCGGGTGGCGAAGGTGGCGTTCACCGGGGAGACCACGACCGGGCGGCTGATCATGCAGTACGCCTCGGAGAACATCAAGCCGGTGACGCTGGAGCTGGGCGGCAAGTCGCCCAACATCTTCTTCGACGACGTGTGGGCGCACGACGACGACTTCCGGGACAAGGCGCTCGAGGGTTTCACCATGTTCGCGCTCAACCAGGGTGAGGTGTGCACCTGCCCTTCCCGAGCGCTCGTCCAGAGCGGCCACTACACCGACTTCCTGGAGGCGGCCGTGGCCCGCACCCGGCAGATCAAGCCGGGGCACCCGCTCGACACCGACACGATGATCGGTGCTCAGGCGTCCAACGACCAGTTGGAGAAGATCCTCTCCTACCTGGACATCGGCCGGCAGGAGGGCGCCAAGGTGCTCACCGGCGGCGAACGCATCGAGTACGACGGCGAGCTGAAGGGCGGGTACTACGTCCAGCCCACCATCTTCGAGGGCGACAACCGTATGCGGATCTTCCAGGAGGAGATCTTCGGCCCGGTCGTCTCCGTGACGTCCTTCGACGACTTCGACGACGCGATGAAGCTGGCCAACGACACGCTGTACGGCCTCGGCGCGGGCGTCTGGACCCGCGACATCAACACCGCCTACCGCGCCGGCCGCACGATCCAGGCCGGCCGCGTCTGGACCAACTGCTACCACGCCTACCCGGCCCACGCGGCGTTCGGCGGCTACAAGCAGTCCGGGATCGGCCGGGAGAACCACAAGATGATGCTGGAGCACTACCAGCAGACGAAGAATCTCCTGGTGTCGTACTCGCCGAAGAGGCTGGGCTTCTTCTAGACACGTAAAAGGGGCGCCTGACCAGGGCAGATGTCCGGCAGGTGCCCCTCCCGGGTAGGACCACGACAAGTAACCGCCGCCTGGTCTGCGGGCCGGGAGGGATACCGCTGGTCGCGTGTACAGTCGCAGGCCCGCCCGGTCGGGGATGGCGAGTCCACGCTCCGCCAGGAGCGGGCGGATCTCGCCGACGGCGCGGCCGATGGTGGAAGAGCCCACCTCATAGATCGCGCCGGGGGCCTCATGGTGAGGCCGGTGCGCAGATGAACCAAGGCGGCCAGCAGTCGGTCGGTGAAGACGAGTTCGTACTTCGGCCCGGCCCCGGCCTGCCTCCGGCGCGCGCGTTGGCGCCGCTCGTGCCGCACGGACTCGCAGTGCGCTTCCCAGCGCGACGCGAGTACTTCGAGCAATTCGCCGAGATGTCGGCGCGCGACGCCGAAGAAGGCAGGAGGGGCCATGGCCGCGCGGGCCTGCTTGGTCTTAACAGCTCAAGAACCCGCGCGGCCGTCGTGATGGCACGGCCTGTCCTGGAGGCTGGTCAGACCCGGTCCAGGGGTCGGTGCGGACCGCTGGGAAGTTCCCTTTCGATCGTGTCGCCTGGGCGCACCACGCCGCCTTCCCTCACGATGCTCATGATTCCGGCTTTGCGCACGATGTTCCCCGCCTCATCGCGGCCGACAACCTGCTTCAGCAGCCCGTCCTGGAAGTTGTCGATCTGCAGGCAGGGATTGCGGAGCCCGGTGACTTCGAGGACCGCGGAGTCGCCGATGCGCAGCAAGGTGCCGACCGGCAGACCGAGCAGATCGATGCCACGCGTGGTGAGGTTCTCGCCGAGGTCGCCGGGCGCCACCTTGAACCCCTCTTCGCCGACCTCGGCGAAGAGCTCTTCATGAATGAGGTGGACCTGGCGCAGATTCGGCTGAGTGGGATCCTGCGCGACGCGCGAGCGGTGCTTGACCGTCACACCGGCGTGCACATCCCCCTCCACACCGAGTCCGGCAAGCAACCTGACGCTGTCCCGGTTCGGCTTCGCGAACGAGTACTCCCCATTGCTGCTGACCGCCGTCACTCTCCCGCTCATACCTCGGAACCCCCTCGTCGGTAACTGTGATCAGCCACGAGCCTAGCCCTGGCCCAACAAGGCACCACAGCATCCACGATCAATCGCGGGTGGGGCCGTGAGCCTGGCCCGTTGAGGACGCTCCCCCCTGTAAGGCTGTTCGGCTCGGGTCGTATTCGTTCCAGAGCCTGTCCGACGGGTCGCGTCACCGGCTCCGGACCCGACAGCACTGCCACCCGCATGACGCATGCATGATGTGTCACTCCGCCGCACATCCGGCGGACCTACTACCGCACCCAGGGAGGTCCCGCGGAGACGGTCCTGCTTCGCTCGACGGCGAGGGTACGGGACCGCGGTCGGCGGGGCATCTACGGCACAGAGGCGTACGGGCGCCCGGGTGCGACGACTCCGCTTCGCCCTTTTCGGCGTTGCAGCGGTGCCCTTGATCGGCCGCCTCGGTACGCCGCGTGCGCCTGCATGCGACCGGTACCGGCGGGCGGTTGCCCCACGCGGTCTGCTAGCGCGGCTCGTGGGCCGCCGCCCGACAGGCACCGGTCGCGGCGCCGCCCGCCACTCCGGCGCCGGTCAGCCCGGTCACACAACCCTGCAGGTCTCCGACCACGCCACGGCTACAAGCCCCCGTGACGGAGTCGGAAGCGGTGGCACCGGCCAGTTCGGCCATCCGTGTGCAGGCGGGGATGTCCGCCCGGACCGCGGGAGCGGCGAAGACCGCCCCGCCGAGGATGAGGGTCAAGCCGGTGAGGGCACCAGCGATACGGGTCGGCGTGCGCATGGGATACACCTGCTTTCCTGGGTGGTCGCGCGGTCAGGTCCCGGCGGGCCGGATCCGCGCGGTGAGGCCGGCTGGCCACGCTCGGCGAGTGGTGCGCCGACGGGTGGGCTCACCGACTGACCGAACCAGCCGCGTCGCACCCATTGAGGCTCACGCGGACATGGGCGCCGGGACGGACGACGAGGGCCCCGGACCGGATGAGACGCACGCGGACCTCCACTCGCGGGCCCCTCACTCCAGCGTCGCATCCTCTCCCCCGCCCGTCCTGGGCATCCGGGAGGCGGCCGCGCTGAGTAACCGCGATGGCGCGAAGCGGTGACCGGCTCGTACGGCCGGCCAGGTGGACCGGACGGCCGGGCGCCCCGCCCCGCCCGGCCTGTCCTGTGCACCCCACCAAGCTCGCTCGGCGGTCGGTGGGGGCGGGAGACGGGGCACGTTCGATCAGCGGGACGCGCGGTTAGCGGGAGGTGGGGCGTTCCGGCGGTGCCTTCGGCCCAGGTGGGACGCACAGCCACGCGAGGGCCGCCGCGATCAGATAGGCGAGGGCTCCGAGGGCCATGCTGGTGCGGACTCCGGTGCCGTAGTCGGCGGCGGTGGCCAGCAGGCTGCCGCCGAGGGCCACGCCGGCCGCGCTGCCGATCTGGCGGGCGGTGTTGAACAGTGCGGAGGCGGCTCCCGCGTACTCCTGCGGCGCGGCACCCATCACCGTGGCGGTGGAGCCGGTGAGCGCGAAGGACGTACCGAATCCGGCGGCCATCATCGGTGCCACCAGCAGGGGGTAGGCCGGATCGGTGCCCGCCGCGGCCCAGCCGGCCAGCCCCAGCGCGCCGAGGAGCATGCCGGTGATGACCAGGGGACGGTGACCGGTGCGGCGGGCGAGCCGTCCGGACAGGATGGAGGCGAACATCGTCATGGCCACGGCCGGGAACAGCGCCAGTCCGGTCCTGAGGGCGCCGAAGCCGCGCTGGTGCTGGAAGTCCAGGCTGGCGGTGAACACCATGCCGTAGAAACCGAAGTTGAACAGCAGGCCGATGACGGCCCCGCCGGCCAGCGTGCGGGAACCGAGCAGGCGCGGTGGAAGGCCGGGGGAACGGGCGACCCGTTCGCGCCACACGAACGCCGCGACGGCGGGCACGACCAGGCCGAGCCCGGCGAGCACGAGGGGATCGGACCAACCGCGTCGGCCGGCCTCGTTCAGCGCGCCGGTCAGCAGGGCCACCGCCAGCACCACGGCACACTGCGCCTGCCAGTCCAGGGACCGGCCGGCGTGACGCGGTGAGGGCGCCACGTGTCGCCACGTCAGCAGCAGGCAGGCCACGCCGACGGGCAGATTGATCAGGAAGACCCAGCGCCAACCCACGGTGGACACGAGCAGGCCGCCCAGCAGCGGCCCGGCGGAGGCCGCGACACCCGCCATCGACCCCCAGAGTCCGAAGGCCCGCGAACGTGCGGCGGGCCGCGGGTACGCCTCCTGGAGCAGGGCGAGCGAGCCGGGGACGATCAGCGCCGCACCGAGTCCTTCCACCAGCCGCGCCGTGACGAGGAAGGCCGCGCTCGGCGCGAACGCGCAGGCGGCCGAGGCCACCGTGAACACCGAGACGCCCGCCTGGAAGACGCGCCGGTTGCCCAGGCGGTCGCCCAGCGCGCCACCGGTCATCAGGAATCCGGCGAAGACCAGGGTGTACCCGTCAGTGATCCACTGGATGCCGGTCAGGGAGGCCGGCAGCTCCCGGCCCACCACGGGCACGGCGACGTTGATGACCGTGACGTCCAGGATGACCATGAAGTATCCCGTGCAGACGGCCAGCAGCGGCGCCAGGGACCGCCGCACGGCCGGCGGGGCTCCGGGAGGCCCGGACGCGCCGCCACCGGTCGACTCCGCGAAGGGCACGACACCGGCTCCATTCTGTCCTGGGGCGCGTCCGCAAAGTAGCGCCGTCTGCCCGGGGGGCAGGGCTCGCGGCGTCTGTGCGTGCGATCGCAAGGCGGAGGGTCGCCCTCGTACCGGGCGTACGGGGGTGACCCGACAACGCCGCGAGCGTGCGTGCCGGACGCCGCGAGCCAGGCGGGACTTTGCGGACACGCCCTAGGGAACCCGGGCGGTCATCATGCCAAGGAGATCGCGGGCACCGGCCAGGACGCGCCCGGGGAACTCCCGGTCCGTCCCAGTCGGCGCCCTGCGCCCGCCTGCTCGCCGCACGTCGGAAGTGGACTCGTACGCGGTCCCAGCGTCCCTGCCGGCCGCTGTGAACCTCTCGGGACGCCAGTGGCGGGTCGAACCCGCGATTGCGCCTCGTCCGAGAGCCTCCGCCTCGCCGGCCCCAGTCCCGTCAGCGGTCACCGACCCCCGACGCCGCGCCGACTTCGCCCGGAGCCGTCGCCTCGCGCGCGGGAGCGGGGTCCTCGGCGGTGCTGCCAGACCTTGCCAGCAGCCAGTACAGGGCGGCCGGCACGGCGAGTCCGACGATCCAGGACACGTCGGCGCCGCCGAGGGGGGCGACCAGGGGGCCCGTGTAGAACGACGTGGCCAGGAAGGGGAGTTGGGCCAGGATGCCGATCGCGTAGACGATCAGCGCGTTGGCGCGCCAGGCGCCGTAGCGGCCGTGGGGGTCGAAGAGGGCGGGGATGTCGTAGCGCTCGCGGGAGATCAGGTAGTAGTCGACGAGGTTGATGGCCGACCAGGGGGTGAAGAAGGTCAGCAGGAACAGCAGGAAGTCCTTGAACGAGACGAGGAAACTGTCCTTGCCGAGCAGGGCCATCGCCGTGCCGGCCACCATGATCGCGCTGATGTACACGGCTCGGCCGCGCGGCGACAGGGTCCGCTGCCCCCGGAAGCCGCTGATCCCCGTGACCATGGAGATGAAGCCGCCGTACGTGTTGAGGACGTTGATGGTGAGCTTGCCCAGGGCGATGACGAAGTACAGGAGTGACGCGGCCGCCCCGGCGCCGCCGAGCGAGACGACGTAACCGACCTGGTCGTCGAGGAACCGTTCCCCGGCGCTCGCCGCCACCAGCACGCCGAACGTCATGGACCACTGGGAGCCGAGCGCCGAGCCGGACAGCGTCCACCAGAACGTCGCCCGGGCACTGGTCGTGCGCGGCAGGTAGCGCGAGTAGTCGGCGACGTAGGGGCCGAAGGCGAGCTGCCAGGACGCGGACAGCGACATGGCCAGCAGGAACATCGGCAGGGAGAAGTGGGCGTCGCCGAGGAGCGCGCCCACGTCGACGCGGTCGAGCAGCCGGATGCCCAGGAAGACGAAGGCGACGGCGCAGACCACGCTGGCGACTCGGCCCACGACGTGGATGACGCGGTAGCCGATCGCCGCCACGACGGCGGTGAGCAGGGCGAAGACGATGATGCCCGTGGTGTCACCGGTATGGGTGAGGCGGGCGGTGGCCTGCCCGGCGAGCACACTCCCGCTCGCGAAGAAGCCGACGTACATCAGGATGACCAGCAGCAGTGGCACCGCGGCGCCCCGGACGCCGAACTGTGCCCGCGACTGGATCATCTGCGGCAGTCCCAGTCTCGGACCTTGCGCGGAGTGCAGCGCCATGACGGCGCCGCCCAGGAGGTTGCCGGCGACGAGCCCCACGAGCGACCAGACGACGTCACCGCCGAAGACGACAGCGAGGGCGCCGGTGACGATGGCGGTTATCTGAAGGTTCGCACCGAGCCAGAGCGTGAACTGGTTGAAGGCGCGACCGTGTCGTTCGCTGTCGGGCACCACATCGATGGAATGTCGCTCGATCACGCCGTCGGCTCGGCCGGGGTCATCCGTGGTGTGCGCGTCCCTGTGGTCCGTACGACCCGCCCCGGTCATCGTCTGCCCTCCGCGTGCTCGCCCACCCGTCCTGCATATTGCCATGCAGACTCTGGCCCACTGAATGATTTGTCAATACCCTGCTGGCCGGGCACCCTTCGGCCGACCTGCGGGGCTGGTCCTGTGCGACCGTGCGGGCGAGGACTCCGGGTGCGGCCCGGAACCGGCTTCGGGGAAGACGGGCGGGATGCCGGCCCTTCGGCACTTCCCGACGTCACCGCCGCGCGGGACGTTCGGCCGGCGGCACGGGTCACGCCGTCCGAGCGTCGTGTCCGGCCGGCGTCCTACGCTGACCCTGTGCGCACAGTGGAGTTGCTGCCCGATGAAGCGACCGAGGCGCGGGTGCGGCGGGTCTGGGGGCGGCTCGCGGAGATGGGGATGCCGAGTCTGGCTGGTCACGCGCATGCGACGAATCGGCCTCACCTCACCCTGACCACCGCGTCCGAGCTGCCGTGGGACGCGCGGCCCGCGCTCACGGAGACGCTCTCGGTACTTCCCCTGCCGCTGCGCCTGGAGGGCACGCTTCGCTTCGAGGGGCGGACTTCGGTACTGGCCTGGCGTGTGGTGGCCGACCCCGGGCTGGCCGCCCTGCAGCGGCGCGTACGGGAGTTGCTGCCAGGGGGCGGGAATCCGCTGTTCGAGCCGGCGAGTTGGGTACCCCACCTCAGCCTCGGCCGGACGCGGTCCGGACCCGGCTCATGGCCTGCGGCACTCCTGCCCGCCGAGCTGTCCGCGCCCTGGGAGGGACGGTTCACGGCGGCGCGAAGCTACGACACCGGCTCGCGGACCGTGGAGCGGCTCGTCTAGGTGTGCGAACGCCCCCGCAGCCATCGGTCCGCCGGCCGCACCGGTGTCGATGTGGCGGTGGCCGCCCGGCCGTCGCAGCGATCGGTGTCCTCATCGCCACCACGTCGGACGCGCGACCCGCGGTATCGGTAGCGTGGGCATCAGATGCGTGATGTGTTCGCCTGGTCCGTCCGAGGGCCTTCGGCGGGGAGTGGCGAGGTGGGAATGAGTGAGCCGGCGAAGCCCGTGGTCGAGGTTCCGGAGGGTGCTGCTCCTGGTGAGCTGACCGTTCGGGACCTGATCGTCGGGGACGGGGCCGAAGTCAGGTCGGGCATGGTCGTCCGGGTTCACTACGTCGGGGTGACCTTCGCGTCCGGGAAGGAGTTCGACGCGTCCTGGGACCGGGGGGAGCCGTTCAAGTTCGCCCTCGGCAGCGGCAAGGTCATCAAGGGCTGGGACCGGGGGATCAAGGGGATGAGGGTCGGCGGCCGGCGCGAGATCATCGTTCCGCCGCGACTCGGGTACGGCAAGCAGTCGCCGACGCCGTTGATCCCGGCGGGTTCGACCCTGGTGTTCGTGGTGGACCTGCTGGACCTGTACTCCCCTGCGACCGGGTGGAGCAGGGCCTGAGTCGCGTCGCGATCACGCCGGCGACGGGCCGCCGAGTCCGGTCGCCGCAGGAAGCCGGCCCCGCGTGCGCCCACCGCGCGGGACCGACGCCGACACCTCACACGCCGATTCGGTCGGCCCTGTCGGACTGCCCCAGGCGGAAGGCCGAGACGAGGAAGAAGACTCCGCCCAGGAAGGCGTAGCCGGCCAGCGCGCCCAAGGAGGCGTTCTCCTTCCCCGCCTGGGCCACGAAGGAGGCTCCGGCGAAGGTGGAGATGGCTCCGCTGAGGATCATCGGCCACTGGCCCGCCATGCCGCGCCGGCGTCGCAGGGCGCCGACGGCCAGCTGGACGGCTCCCGCGGTGACCGCCCAGGCGCCCCAGACACGCAGGACCGCCGGGATGCCCGAGGTGGCCGCCGCGACCAGACCTGCGGTGGTGAGGGCGCTGAGCGCGACGTTCGCGTACAGGCCGCGTACCGGCCCGCGGTTCGCCTTGGCGGACCTGATGTCGAGGACCGCGCACGCCACGTCGAACAAGGGGTAGACCACCAGCAGTGTCGCGCTGAGGGGGTTCAGGGCGTGAGCGGAGGCGAACAGGAGGACGGCCCATACCGCGGCGAACGCGAAGCGCAGGAAGTACAGGCGGCGCAGCGACCCGGTGTGGTCCCTGGCGGGGACGGGGGTGGCGGTGGATGCAGGCATGAGGTGCCCTTTCGGCGAGGAAGAAGGCGAGGCGGAAGAGGGAGAACGTTCGGTCTCGCTCTTTCATCTAAAGGGCCCTGTCTCCGACTGTCAAGACCGAACGTTCTCCCTCACCACCTGCTACCGTGGCCGGCATGAGCGCGCGCACAGAAGGCAAGAGCACGTCCGAGGCCCGGGCGCGGCTGCTCGACACGGCGACCCGGATCTTCTACGCCGAGGGCATTCACTCCGTCGGCGTGGACCGGATCATCGCGGAGGCCCAGGTCACCCGCGCCACCCTGTACCGCCACTTCAAGGGGAAGGACGAGTTGATCCTCGCCTACCTCCAGCGGGCCGATCACGGCATCCGGGGGCAGGTGGCCGCCATCCGGGCCCAGGGCCTTCCGGCGGCGGAGACCGTCCGGGCCGTGGGCAGATCCATCGCCGACGGCATCCAGTCCCCGGGCTTCCGTGGCTGCGCCTTCCTCAACGCGGCGGCCGAGTATCCCGACCCGGCGCACCCCGTCCACCGAGCGGTGCTGGACCACCGGCAGTGGTTCCTGGAAACCGCCACGCAGCTCATGGAAGACGCCGGCTGTGCCCCCGCCGACATGACCGGGCGGCACTTCGTCATGCTCCGGGACGGCGCCATGGCCGCCGGCTGCCTCTTCGACCCGACGCTGATCTGTGCGACGTTCCTGGACGGTGTCGAAGGGATCTTGCACGCGGGCGCAGCGCCGGAACCCGACTCCCCCGCTCCGGAGCGGGCTAGGTTCTCGGCATGAACGATGCCGAAGTCGCCTCGCTCTTGGCCGGGTGCGCTCGGTGCCCGTACCCCGGGGTGTGGCTGGACTCCCCTTTTGCGGAACGCACGGTCGAGGGTGCGCGGTATGCCCTGGTCGCGGTCGACCCAGGGCTGAGCGCGCTCGCCGTACGGCGTGATGACGGCTCGCTGTGGTGTGTGTCGGAGGGCGGTGTTCCTCGACTCGTGAACTCCAGCGTTGAGGCGTTCGTCGCCTTCAACCGCGCTTATGAGGAAGCCGCTGTCGAGGCCGCCGCATACGAGGGGCCCGGTGACGGTCTGAGCGAAGACGAGACCGTGGACCTGGCCGAGCAGGCCGCCGACGCGCTCACCGAAGCGCTGCTGGAGCGATTCGGCATGCTTGACGCCGAGGCCGTTGCCGACGAGAACTCCTTCTGGCACATCGGGGCTGAGGAGCTTGGCTACGGCATGAGTGTGTGACCACGCGGATCATCGGGGCAGGCTGCTCAAGCCGCGATGACGAGGGGGCGTCCGCCCCAGCGGATGCCTTTTCGCCGCGAATGCGGGCGCGTTCCTCGCGTTCGGCGGCCAGGACGTCGCGGTGGCGGGCGTTGGCGTTGCGCCGGCGGACGTAGGCGCGCAGGGCCCACCAGCCATCACGCGTCTCCCGTGTCTCACTCGCCGCGCCGCGAGAGGGGACGGCAGTGCGCCCGGCGGTGGTTGCGGTCGACCTCGTCGACCCGTCGACCGAGGCAGCCCCCCTACGAGGGCGGCCACACCCGCAGCGCCGCGTCGGCCATCGCCTGAAGCTCGTCCCTGCACACCCCGCTGGCCGCCTGGACGGCGATGCCGTGAGCCAGCGTGGTGACATACCGGGCCACCAGTGCGGCATCGGTGCCCGCCGACAGGTCGCCCTCCTCGACGGCCCGTTCGAACCGCTCCCGAATCCGCAGGTACCCGTCGTTGCGCCAGCCGACGAGCAGCTCACGGGCCGGCTGCGCGGACTCACCCGCGGCCAGCGCGCCCTGGATGCCCAGGCACCCCTGGGGCCGGGACGGAGCGGTGGTGGTCCGGATGACCCCGGACAGGATCGCGGTGGCCACCCCCCGGGAGGTCGGCTCCTTGAGCGCTTCGTCCAGGTAGGCGCTGGGCCCCTGCGTGTAGCGCTCCAGAGCCTTGCGGAACAGCTCTTCCTTGTTGCCGAAGGCCGCGTACATACTCGTGGCCGAGATGCCCATGGCGCTGGTCAGGCGGCCCAGGCTGGCGCCTTCGTAGCCGTACTCCCAGAAGACCAGCATGGCGCGTTCGAGGGCCTCGCCGGTGTCAAAGCCCCGGGGGCGGCCGCTCGGGCCCTTCTTCTCCGTCTTCACCCGTTCACTCTATCCCTTCTGTAGCGACCGATACGAAAGTGCTAGGCTGACATTCTGCATCGATCACTACACAATGTGGAGGCCGGTCGACATGGGACTGCTCGAAGGCAAGACCGCTGTGGTCACCGGGGCCAGCGCCGGGATCGGCTTCGCCGCCGCCGGACGGCTGGCGGCCGAGGGCGCGCATGTGTTCGTCACCGGGCGGCGGAAGGACGAACTCGACGCGGCCGTCGAGGAGATCGGCCCGGCCGCCACCGCCGTGACCGGTGACATCGCGGACCTGGCCGACCTGGACCGGCTCTACGAGGCCGTCCGCAGCCGGGGGCGGGGACTGGACGTGCTGTTCGCCAACGCCTCCGTCGCCGATCTCGTACCGCTCGAAGAGGTCACCGAGGAGCACTTCGACAAGCTCTTCGGCATCAACGTCCGGGGCACGCTGTTCACCGTCCAGAAGGCGTTGCCCCTGCTCAACGACGGCGCCTCCGTGATCCTGAACGGCTCCACCAACGTGGACGTCGGCGACGAGGGGCTCGGCGTGTACGCGGCGACCAAGGCGGCCACCCGCTCGCTCGCCCGGACCTGGGCCAACGAGCTCAAGGGACGCGGCATCCGGGTCAACACGGTGACGCCGGGCCCGACCGACACCCCGGCCCTCTCGGCGCTCACTCCCGACGCGGAGCGGTTCAAGGAGCAGTTGTCGTCGCGCGTGCCGCTGGGCCGGCTCGGGCGGCCGGAGGAGGTCGCCGCCGCCGTCGCCTTCCTCGCGTCGGACCAGAGCAGCTTTGTCACGGGGTCGAGCCTGTACGTCGACGGCGGTCTCAACCAGATCTGAGGGTCTCCACGCAAAGGCCGCGCGCATCACCGATCACGGAGGACTCCGCATGACCATCACGCTGATCACCGGCGCCAACAAGGGCATCGGTTTCGAGACCGCCAGGCAGCTCGTCGCCGCGGGCCACACCGTCTACATCGGCGCGCGGGACGTCGAGCGCGGCGAGAAGGCCGCGGCCCTGCTCGGGGCGCGGTTCGTCCCACTCGACGTGACCGACGACGCGTCAGTCGCCGGCGCGCTGGAGAAGATCGACGCGGACGAGGGCCGGCTCGACGTCCTGGTGCACAACGCGGGCGTCCTGGGGCTCGGCGAGGTGGACGGCCCCAGCGCCCTGCGCGTGTTCGACACCAACGCGGTGGGGATCGTACGCGTCACCGAGGCGGCCCTGCCCCTGCTGCGCCGGTCCGCCGACCCCACCGTGGTCACCGTCTCCAGCAGCGCCGGTTCCTTCTGGGCCGTGAACAACCCGGAGCGGCCCGAATTCAGCCTGCCGACCCTGCTGTACTCCGCGTCGAAGGCGGCGGCGACCATGCTGACGGTGCAGTACGCCAAGGCCTACCCGGAGATCAGGTTCAACGCGGTCGAGCCGGGTACCACCGCGACCGACATGACCGCGGACTTCGGTATCGGGCGGCCGCCCGAGGAGAGCGCGAAGGTCGTCGTCCGCCTGGCGACGCAGGGCGCGGACGGTCCCACGGGGACGCTTCAGGACGAGAGCGGGGAGCTGCCCTGGTAGTCACCAGGCATGCCGGGCGGTACGGGTGGCATCCGTGTCCTTCCAGGCACCGGGCCTCGGACCGGGCCGGCCCCCGCCGACGGCGACACGCAAGGCCGCCCCGCCGCATCCGTCCGGCTCTCACCGGGCGAAGTGTTCCGAGGACGTGAGGCGGGAGGCGCGGTGTGGAGATCCGGGGCGCACGCATGCTCGTCGCCGGGGCGACCGGTGACATCGGCTCGGCGCTGGCGGAGCGGCTGGCCGGGCTCGGGGCGGTGACCGCGCTCGCGGGGCGGGACCCGGACCGGCTGGCCGGCGTGCGGGAGCGGTGCGGGCCCGGCCCGTCGCGCACCTTCGACGCGTATGACCTCGACGGCGCCGAGGGTACGGCGGCGTGGGCGGCGCGGGAGCTGGGCAGGCTCGACGCCGTGGTCGTCTGTGTGGGGGTGGCGGCGTTCGGGCCGGTCGGTGAGGTCGGGGAAGCGGTCGCGGAGCACGTGATGGCGGTGAACGCGCTCGCGCCCATGGCGATCCTGCGCTCCGGGTCGACCCATGTGCGCTCGGGCGGTCTGCTCGCCGCCGTCACGGGCACCGTCGCCCGCTCGGCACCGGCCGGCATGGCGGACTACGCGGCGGCGAAGGCCGCGCTGGCCACTTGGCTGGCGTCGGCTCGCCGGGAGTTGCGGCGCTCCGGGGTGGGGGTGCTGGAGATCTGCCTGCCCCATGTCGACTCCGGGTTCGCCGGCCGCGCGGTGACCGGGGCCGCTCCGGCCCTGCCCCCGGGCATCACGGTGGCGGAGGCCGTCGACGTGATCGTGGCGGGCGTGCGTACGGGCGCGCGGGTCGTGGACCCCGCCGGGTCGAAGCGGGGTACGGCATGACGGCAGGCGCGTCCGGTCACGTGGAGGACGTCACGCCCCTGTCCCCGCGCCCCCTCTCCCACGTCCTCTTCCGGCAATGGTGGCGTGAACTGGTCTTCCTGCACTGGGCGGCCGACCCCGACGAGGTGGCACGGCTGCTGCCGCCGGGCACCTCCCCCGACCTCCACCTGGGCCGCACCTACGTCGGCCTCGTCTTCTTCCGCATGGACCAGCTGGCCCTCGGCCGGGGGCCGGCCCTCCCCTACCTGGGCAGCTTCGGCGAGGTGAACGTCCGCCTGTACAGCCGGGACGCCCTCGGGCGGCGCGGGGTGGTGTTCCGCTCCCTGGACTGCGACCGCCTGCTGCCCGTCCTGACGGCGCGGGCGGCGTTCGGGCTGCCGTACCGGTGGGCCCGTATCCGGGCCCGCCGTACCGACTCCCAGATCTCCTACGACTCCCTCCGGCGCGACGGTTGCGGGGCTGGCGCCCGCGTCCGGGCCGAGGTCTCCCCCGAGCCGTACGAGGCGAACACCCTGGAGGAGTTCCTCACCTGCCGATGGGGGCTCCACGCCCGACTCCGGGGCCGCACCTACTACTTGCCGAACACCCACCCCCGGTGGATCTTCACCCGTGCCGAGCTGACCTCGTACGACGAGACCGCCATCGCGGCGGCCGGGCTGCGCGCCCCACGCGAGAACCCTGTCAGCGTGCTCTACGCGCCCGGTGTCCCCGTCCGCTTCGGCGCACCGCTGCGGCTGCCGCGGGGAATCTGAACCCGGCGGAACTCCGCGCCGCCCTCACCCACAGCATTGACGTGAGCACGCCCCAGCACTACGTTGCCCCAGCGCTGAGACAACGTTGTCACCCCATCGCGGAGGTTCCCGGTTCCGCCTCGCTCTCCCCCATCTCCCACAGGAGGCACAGAACGATGTCCTGGATCTCGTTAGGCAGACCCCGGCGTGCGCGCCGGGGTTACGCGGCGGCTGCCGCCGTCGCAGGGGCCGCACTGGTCGGCGCGTACGCGCTGCCCGCGTCGGCGGCGCCCGCGCGGGTCGCCGATCTCGTGACGCATCCGGCCGATCTGGTCAACCCGTTCATCGGCACGTCCAACGACGCCAACGACTTCCCCGGCGCGGACGTGCCGTTCGGCATGGTGCAGTGGAGTCCGGACACCTCCTCGCGGCCGCCCGGCGGAGGGTACGAGTACAAGGACTCCTCGATCACGGGCTTCAGCCTCACGCACATCGCCGGGCCCGGCTGCGGAGCGGCGGGGGACGTACCGGTGCTGCCGACGGTCGGGGCCGTCGACAACTCGGCGACCGACTCCTTCTCGCACGCCAACGAATCCGCCACTGCGGGGTCGTACAAGGTCGCGCTGGACAACAAGGTGACCACCGAGCTGACCACCACCACGCGGAGCGGGATGGCGCGGTTCACCTTCCCCGCGACCACGCGGGCCAACCTGCTCTTCAAGCTGAACGGCAGCCAGAACGGCGCCAGTTCGACCCAGTTCAACGTGGTGTCCAGCACCGAGGTCAGCGGGCAGGTGACGAGCGGCCGGTTCTGCGGGGCCGGGAACAGCTACACCGTCTACTTCGACATGGTCTTCGACCGGCCCTTCGCCACCAGCGGCAGCTCGCTCGCGGCGGCGAAGCCGGCGCCGAGCACCGAGCGGGCCGGGAAGAACGCGGCGGACAGGCCCAACCACCCCCGCCTGCACGGCACCGCGCCCAAGGCCGTCAAGGGCGGCGCGACGCCCCGGGCCGCCGCGTCCAACGCCCACGTCACCTTCGACACCAGTGCCGGCCAGGTCGTCCAGGCCAAGGTGGGCGTCTCGTACGTCTCGGTCGCCAACGCGAGCGCCAACCGGGCTGCGGAGAACCCCAATTGGAACTTCGACGCCGTCCGTACCGCGGCGCACGACGCCTGGGACTCGGCACTGGGCAAGGTGCTGATCGGCGGCGGGACCTCGGACCAGCAGAAGATCTTCTACACCGCGCTCTACCACTCGCTGCTGCACCCGAACGTCATCAGCGACACGGGCGGCCAGTACTTCGGCTTCGACGGCAGGACGCACACGGTGGACTCCGGTCACCGGGCCGCGTACGCCAACTACTCGGGCTGGGACATCTACCGTTCCCAGGCCCAGCTGGAGGCGCTGGTCAGTCCCCAAGTGGCCTCGGACACGGCCCAGTCGATGGTCGACGACTACCAGCAGACCGGGATCTTCCCCAAGTGGTCGGAGAACAACGGCGAGTCCTATGTGATGGTCGGTGACCCGGCCGCCGCGATCATCGCCGACTACTACGCCTTCGGCGCGCGGAACTTCGACACCTCGGCCGCGCTCGCGGGCCTGCTGAAGCAGGCGAGCACCGCCAACAACGACCGGCCGGGCCTCAACTACCTCGGCAGTCCGGGATACGAGCCCCACGACGGCGCTTACGGATGCTGCAACTTCTACGGCCCCGTAGCCACCACCCTGGAGTACGACACCGCCGACTTCGCCCTCTCCGCCTTCGCCGGCGCCCTGGGCGACACCGGGAGCCAGAAGACGTACGCGCACCGGGCGCAGGCCTGGCGCAACGTCCTCAACCCCGCCTCCGGTTTCGTCCAGCCGCGCAACCTCGACGGCACCTGGACCGGCGGGTTCGACCCGACCAGCGGGACGGACATGGTGGAGGCCGACTCCTGGATCTACACCGGCATGGTGCCGTTCGACGTGGCCGGGCTCGCCACCGCCAAGGGCGGCGACAAGGTGATGGGCCACTACCTCGACACCGTGCTGCGCAGCTACACCGGCGCGAACGGCTACGCCTGGGTCGGCAACGAGCCGAGCATCGAACTCCCCTGGGAGTACGACTACATCGGCATGCCGTACAGGACCCAGGCGACGGTGCGGGCGGTCCAGGACCAGATCTGGTCCAACTCACCGGCGGGCCTCGCCGACGGCAACGACGACCTGGGTGCGATGAGTGCCTGGTACGTCTGGTCGGCGCTCGGCATGTTCCCGATGACGCCGGGCACGGCCGATCTCGCCCTCGGTTCGCCGCTGTTCCCGCAGGCGCAGGTGACGCTGCCCTCGGGCAGGACGCTCACGGTGAACGGCTCCGGCGCGGCGGACAACGCGCCCTATGTCCAGTCGGCGACCTTCAACGGCTCGGCGTGGGACAACGCCTACGCCCCGGCGTCCGCGCTCACCTCGGGCGGCACCCTCGGCTTCACCCTGGGGACCACCGCCGACACCGCGTGGGCGAGCGGGACTTCCGCCGCTCCCCCGTCCTACCCCGGCGACACCTCCGCCCCCGCCAGGCCCCGGGTCGGTCCGGTGAAGTCCGGTGTCAGTTCCTCGCTCTGCGTGGACGACGCGAACTCCGGTACGGCGGACCACACGGCGATCCAGCTGTGGACCTGCAACGGTACGTACGCCCAGGACTGGACGGTCGCCTCGGACGGCACCCTGCGTACGCTCGGCAAGTGCCTCGACGTGACCAACAGCGGGACGGCCAACGGCACTCCCGTCCAGCTCTACGCCTGCAACGGCACCGGAGCGCAGAAGTGGACGGCCGGCTCGGACGGCTCGCTGAAGAACGCCAACTCCGGTCTGTGCCTGGACGATCCCAACTCCGCCACGGCGGAGGGCACCCGGCTGCAGATCTACGCCTGCAACGGGTCGGCGGCCCAGAAGTGGACCCTTCCGGCGGTCTGAGCACCCGGGTGCGGTCCCGTCCTCGGGCGGGGCCGCACCCGGCCGGCCCGGAGGCGCGGAGCCGTCCCGTTCGGGCATCCGCGATGCCCGCACAGGGCCTCGTTCGCCCCTGGTGCCTTCCGTGCGCGGTCGGCACCATGGGTCCACCGAGGAAAGGTGCGAGATGGCGACACACCAGCGGCACAACCGGCAGGACGCCCGGAACGAGGCGACGGAGGACCTGAGCCCGGCTTCCGGGGGCCGGGCCGGGGCCGTGCGGCCCGTCGGGCCCGGGCGGGCGGTGAGTCCGGCCGGTGTCGCGGCGCTCCAGCGGTCGGCCGGGAACGCCGCGGCCGCGGCCGCCGTGCAGCGGTCCTCGGTCGACCGGGTGCTGCGCGGACCCGGGCGGCCGCTGGACGCCTCGGTGCGCGGGGAGATGGAGGCGCGCTTCGGGACCGGGTTCGGGGAGGTGCGGGTGCACAGCGGACCGGACGCGGAGCGGTCGGCGACCGAGATCGGTGCCCGCGCCTACACGGCGGGCAGTCATGTCGTACTGGGACGCGGCGGCGGGGACAAGCACACCCTGGCGCACGAGCTGACGCATGTCGTGCAGCAGCGGCAGGGGCCGGTGTCCGGGACCGACTCGGGGCAGGGGTTCGCCCTGTCCGATCCCGGTGACCGTTTCGAGCGGGCCGCGGAGGCCAACGCGCACCGGGTGATGTCCGGCCCGGTGCCGGACCACGGAGGCGGCTCCGACCCGGTACGGCGGGCCGCCGACCCCGGCACGGTGCAGCGGGCCCTGACCATGGACCTGGAGAACGCGCAGGTCTCGCACTACGCGCCCACCAAGAAGGGGGCCGGGGCAGCGCAGAACCTGCGGATCGAGCGTCCGCACGAGGTGAGCGGCCCGGTCAAGAAGAGCGGCACCAAGGGCCGGCCCGCCGCCCCCAACCCGATCGCGGTGCGCAAGCTCCAGCAGGCGTACAAGGGGCAGGCGGCGGCGCACAAGTGGAAGGTGCCCAGTGAGCCGGACGTGTGGCGGGACCTGTTCGGCGGCGCCGGATACGACCGCGGGCACGTCATGGGACTGGAGGTCGGCGGTGTGGACGACCCCCGGAACATCGTCCCGCAGTGGTCCCTCAACCAGGGCACCGGCATGTGGCGGCGGATGGAGCAGGCGCTCGCGGACATCGACTCGGGCACCGTGCGTTTCGTGGTGCACTACGCGTCGGCGAACGGCAACCACCGCGCGGTGATGGTGCCGACCCGGATCGACGTCTTCCACGACGGAGCGCCGTACAAGCAGTGGGACAACGAGCCGGACACCAACGACCTGATCAGGGCCGGCGTCGACCCGAGCGACCTGTTCTTCTTCTACGAGCAGACGATGGACGACCTCGACCACCGCTCCGGCGAGACCCTGACGTCCGCGCAGATGGACGACTTCGTGCTGCGCGCGCTCGGTACCGACCGGGCCGACATGCTCTCGCACAACGACTACCACGACGCGCGCGCCCAGGGCGCGACCCCGGCCGCCGATGCCGCCGAGCAGCACGCGGCGGGCATGTCCAAGTCGGTCATCCCCGCCGACCGCCGCAAGAAGCAGCTCGAACGGTATGTGGCGGCGGGCCTGGTGACGCAGAACGGTACGGGGGACAAGGCCACCTACACGCTGCACGACGCGCCGGGCCCGTCGCCGGACAGCGACTCCAGTTCCTCCAGCAGTTCGGACGTGGACATGTCCGACGGGTCCCAGTCGCAGGGGCAGCCGTTCATGACCATGACCTTCGACTCACAGAGCAGCGGGGACGAGTACCAGGGGTCCGACGACCAGATGTCGACCTCTCCCTGAGCCGGCCGCCCGGCACCCGCTCAGGCGGCGCCCGGAGAGTCCGAACGGGGCGATTCGCGCGCGGAGTTGGAGCGGGTGTTGGGCGGGGTGTCGGCGTCCCGGAAGCGCAGGTCGCGGCCATGGCGGCGGAAGAGGTCGCTGACGAACTCGTCCAGCGCCTCGATCTCCTCCTCGCGCGAGTGGATGTCGGCGAGGGCGGCGCGCTGCTCCTGGTCGATCACGCGCTGCTTGTCGCGCCACGCCTGGTCGGCCGGGGCCTCGGGCAGGTCCTCGAACTCCTTCTGGGTCCGGACGTGGAAGCTCTCCACCGGCTCCAGGACCGCCGGGCCGCCCGAGGAGTCCTCGTGGGAGTGGTAGACGACGAAGACCAGCCCGTCCACGTCCCCCTTGGCGATGGAGGCGCGCAGCTCGGGCCACTCCAGGGTGCTGAGCACGCTGGAGCCCACGGTGCCGTCCAGGGCGTGGGCGGTGACCGTGCCGGTGAGGGCCTGGACGTACGTCGTCGACAGGCGCTTCCACAGCGCTGCCAGGGCGTCGGAGGCGCTCCAGGTCGGCAGCCCGAAGAGGAGGCCGTCGAAGATGCGGCCCTGCACCGACGCCTCCAGCACCACACCCCGGCCCACGCTCGCGTCCTCGGTGGGGATGGCCGAGTTCATCTTGGCCCAGAGCTGACCGTGTTCCGCCGAGGCGGCCGCGACCCGGTCGAGCGCCTGCTGGAAGCCCTCCTTACCCTGCTGCCGGGCGTACCAGGCGTACTGGACGCGGTGGCCCTGCACGCGGGGGTCGTGGAAGCCGGTGATGATGCGGTCGATGGCGCCGCCGTCCACCCCGGTGGGCTGTCCGGCTCTCATGTCGGCCTCGATGTTGTCGAGGAAGCCGTGGATGCCGGACATGAAGTCGGGCATCGTCGTCAGCACCTGGATCCTGCCGACGCGTTTGAGGAGTTCGTCCTTGTCCTGGGCGAACTTGATCTGCCGCCGGTCGGCGACCGTCATGGAGTGGGCGGACTCCTGGGAACTCTCGGTCTCCTGCGAGTCCCCCGACTTCTGCGAGGTGCGCGACGGGGGCCGCGAGGACTGCGGCGACCGCTGGACGGCATCCTCCGACCGGGCGTCCGCGACCTGGCGGGACACCGCCGCGTTGCCCGCCGAACGCTGGAGGGCCAGAAGCGGAGGGCCCGCGGGTGCGCCCGGCCGCGTGCGGCCGGCGTCGGGCCCATGGGTTCCGTCCCGGTCCGTCCCGTGCCTGTGTGTGCGCAACGCGCTCCCTCACCCCACCTCGAACGGAACCGGATCATGACGGTGAACCCGCTCCGGTGCTTAGCGGAGATCAAGCCAAGTTTGATTCATGGCCAATGGCGCCTACACGCGGTTACCGAGAGAAATTCAGGCAAGACACCTGAACATATCAACGTAATCCGGTCAGATGACCGAAAGGGCCGGAGGTCCGTTTTCCGGACGCCCGGCCCTGTCGCGGCTTTGCATCACGGCGCGTCTCGAAGAGCATGGGCGTGACGCCCCAAGTCACCTGATGTCGCTGAGCACTCCGCTGACGTTGAGCACCTCGTGGCACTCCTGGGCCCGCCTGCCGGTGGCGGGCGTGCCGGGCTTGGCACAGGTGACCTGGGCGGTGACCGTGTCGTTCGCGGCGATCCTGATGGGGGTGACCCAGTGATAGTCCTGGTTTCGGAAGGTCTCCAGCGCGATCGTCGTGATCTTCCGGTCACCGAAGTTGATGGTCAGCACCCCCTCGTCGCCCTGGAAGTTGGCCACGACGATGTCGGTGACCTGGAAGACCTTGTCCGCGGGGACCGTGTAGGTGCCGGTCTTCTCCGCGCCGCCGCCCGTCTGCACGTCGATGGTGGCCGAGCTCTGGCCGCCTCCGGCCGCGCCGCCACCGCCGCCGTCGCCGGTCCCGGTTCCGGTCCCGGTACCCGTACCGTCGCCGCCACCCGTGCCCGGCCGGCTGCCCGCGCCGCCGCTGCCGGCGCCGGGCTGCCCGCCGTCGGCTCCCGTGCCCTGCCCGGCCTGCTCGCTGCCGCCGGGGGTGGGCCGCTGCTGGACGACCTCGTCGGCCGCCTCCTTGGCGGCGCTGCGCACGGCGGGCCGTACGAGGGTGAACCAGGCCAGGAGCAGGGCGATCAACGCGGCGAGCACCGCGAGCAGCCACTTGGGGAAGACGGGGATCTGGACGAACTCGGCGTCCAGCGGGGTGCGGATGGCGTCGGCGGGTTCCGGCAGGGTCGCGTCCGGTGCCGCCGTCTCGGCGACGGTGACCGTGAACGGCCAGATGACGGGGGCACCGAACCACACCGGCTTGCCGATACGGGCCCGCAGACCCACTTCCGCCGACTCGCCGGGCTCCAGCGTCTGTTCGGCGGGCTTGAGGGTGAAGCGCAGTTCCTCGCCGGGCTGGGCGGGCGTGAAGCCCAGCGTCACCGGGGAGTTGCCCTCGTTGCGCAGCGCCAGCCGGTAGCGGCCGCGCAGCCAGCCCCGGCGGCGGCGCGGGGCGATCTCGGCGCGCAGCTCCCGGAACTCCTCGACCCGCACGGTCGATTCGGGCACCCGTACCGCCTCGGGGTGCTCGGTGGGCAGCACGCGTACGGCGAGCGGCACCTCACCGGCGCGGACCTCGGGGGACCTCGGGGGTTCGAGGCGGATGGTCACCGTCTCGGAGGTGCCCGGATACAGGGACACGCGTGCGGGCTCCACCGTGGCCCAGGCCGCGCAGTCGCCGACCACCTCGAGGCCGTATGCCTCGACGATGTCGCTGTCGTTGCGGACGGTCAGGGTGGTGGTGGCAAGCCCGCCGGGCGTCACCGACACCGCGGGGATGTCGGAACCGGGCACGCCGGGGCTGGGGGTGGATGCTGGAGACGTCACCCGGCGACCGTATGACGCGGTCCCTTCCTTTCGGAGAGACGCGAGGGCAAGCCCGCGGGCAGCGCTCGTGCCCCGGACAACGCTCGCCTACTCCCTTTCGGATAGCACCAGTTGACCTTCGAAGACCGTGCGCGGGCCGACTTCCGCCGCTCGGTCCCGCACGTTGCTCCACCGGCGCGCCGCACCACCCCCACACGTTCGATGGAAACAGGACTCATGACCACGAGCTGCCCTCAGGCCAACCATCCCGCTCCCGCCGCCCACACCGCACCCTGGACCACCTCGGCCAGGCGCCCCGAGCGGGTCTCCGTCACCGTCTACGCCCCCGACCCCGTCCTCTACGTGGGCATCGTGCACCAGTTGCGCCAGCGTCCCGAGATCGAGTTCGTGGAGGCCGGGGCCGCCGACAGCGCCCAGGTCTCGCTGATCACCGTCGACACGGTGGACGACGAGACGTCGGCGCTGCTCAACCGGCTGCGCCACAACTCCGCCACCCGCACCGGCCTGGTGGTCGGCACCTTCGAGTCGGGTGACGCTCTCCAGCGCGCCATAGACAACGGGGTCGCCGCGGTGCTCCGCCGCGCCGAGGCCGACCAGGACCGGCTGCTGCGCCTGGTTCTCGCCATAGCCAACGGCGAGGGCATGCTGCCCGGTGATCTGCTCGCCAAACTCCTCACCCACGTGGGCAGCATGCAGCGCTCCTCCCCGCTCGACCCGCGGGCGGCGTCGCTGTCCACGCTGGCGCCCCGCGAGACGGAGATGCTGCGACTGGTGGCGGAGGGCCTGGACACCGGGGAGATCGCCCGTAAGACCTCGTACTCCGAGCGGACCGTGAAGAACGTGCTGCACGAGGTGATCACCCGGTTGCAGCTCCGCAACCGGGCCCACGCGGTCGGCTACGCACTGCGCAACGGCTTGATCTGACAGGTGTATTGACCACCGGCTGTCGGCACACTGCCCGAAAGCCCCTCCGCCGCTTCCCCCGGGAGCGTCCCGTCGGCCCTGCCGCACCAGGGACGGCGACGCCCAGGATGGCGGGCGGTTGTGCGAAAGCGGAGTGCGGACGGTGAGGTGGGCCCGTGACGGGCACGGACAAGGCCGGCGGGTGGCGGTACCCGCTGGAGCGGATCGGCCTGGCGTTGTTGCTGCTGGTCCCCCTGTTGGCGGTGACGGCGGCCGCCGGTCCCGGTACGGCGAAGGCCCGCCCCCGAGCCGGTGACGCGGGGGTGACCCGCATCGCCTTCGCGGGGACCCGGCACCGCAGCCTGGGCCGGGTGGCGACGACGAAGTCGAGCACCCCGCTGTTCGGGGAGGGCGCGACCCACTACGACGTGGACCCCTCGGCGCTGGGCGACCGGCTGGTGTTCGCCAGCCGCCGGGACGAGCGGAACCCACAGGTCTACCTCCGGGCCGCCGACGGTTCCGTGACCAAGCTGACCGGCGGCCGGGACGCGGCGCATCCGCGGCTGACGCCGGACGGCCGGGCGGTGGTCTTCGACTCGGCCGAGCCCGGCGGCCCCGGCGGTGCCACCCAGCGCGACCTGTGGCTGGTGCGCACCGACGGCACTGGCCTGACCCGGCTGACCGACACCCCGGCCGACGAGGAGTGCCCGACGGTGTCGCCGGACGGGCAGCGCCTGGCGTACTCCAGTGACGCCGACCCCCTGGTGGGGCAGCAGATCTACGTCCGCCCGCTCCAGGGCGGCACCGCGAACCGGGTCACCGATCCGGCGAACGGCACGGCGGGCGAGCCGGCGTGGAATCCGCTGGACAGCGCCGAGAAGCGCGACATCATCGCCTACACGGCCACCACCGCCGATGGCCCCAAGCTGCGCTACGCCTACGCGAGTTCGGGGGACGGCGGTCCGCTGCTGGGCGCGACGGAGGCAGGCTGGCGTACCCACGGGGCAGCCTGGTTGCCCGACGGGAACCAGTTGCTGTTCCTCAGCCCGGACCGCGACTGCACGTGTGAGGGCGACTTCGACCACGTCTTCAGGACGGTCGTGCACTCCGACGACGACGGCAACCGGTCGCTCGTCCTGACCGAGGACCGCGAGGTCGGCACGGTCACCTGGCTCGGGCCGGTGGACGGCGGCGGGGCCGTGGTGGACCGCACCACCGCCGCCGGACCGCACGTGGTGACCCTCCAGGACGCCCGCGCGGACGGCTCGGACCCCCGTGACCTGGGTCTGACCATCCTCAAGGAAGACCCGGCGGCCGACACCAACACCGATCCGGCGAAGGACCCGCTGTTCCAGCCCGCCGCCGGGTCCGACCCGTGGACGGAGCGGCAGAACTACACGCCGGACGGACGGCAGATCGTGCTGACCCGGTTCGAGGACTCCGACGCCGGACGCGTCGAGCGGATCTGGCTGGCCGACGCCGACGGCGCCAACCCGCGGGCCCTGCCGCTGGCCGGGCGCGGCCCGAAGGACTGGGACACCGATCCGACCTTCTCCCCCGACGGCAAGTCCCTCGCCTTCCGGCGTACGTCGCCCGGCGGTACCGGTGACGCGGCCGGGCCGGGACAGGTGCTCATCGCGGACGTGGCCACCGGCGCGCTCCGGGGCAGGATCACCCCGCCGGCGGGGCAGGCGCAGGGCACCGACGCCCAGCCGACCTGGTCCTCGGACGGCACCCGGCTCGCCTTCACCCGTACGCAGGTCATCGGCGGCGGCAACGGCAACAAGCACATCTGGACCGTCCCGGTCGACCACCTGGACCAGCAGCGCGATCTCAGCTCCGCCAACTGCCCCGGCGCCTGCGACGTCATCGACGACAGCCCGGCCTTCTCCCCCGACGGGCGGACCATCGCCTTCAACCGCAAGGCCGGCGGCGGCCGGGTCGACCAGCAGGGCGGGCTTCTGCTGACCTCGGTGTCGGGCGACGACTGCCGGGTGCTGCTGCCCGCCGCCGGCCGTGGTCTGCCGGGTGCGTGCCGCCGGGAGCTGCCGGACGCCTCGGCCACGGGTCCGTTCCAGCCGCGGGACGCCGCCTGGACGGCCGACGGCACGGCTCTGGTGTTCAGCTCGCGTGCCGGGCTCGCGGCGAACAGCCCGGAGAAGCTGAGCCGGGTGGACGTGGAGTCGGGTGCCCTCACCCCGCTCACCACCGCGCTGGGGGGCCGCCAGAAGGAGCCCTCGGTGCAGCAGTCCGTGGACCTCGCCGTGCGGGCTCCGGACACCTCGGGGCAGGTCGTCGTCGGCCGTACCGGCACCGTCCGCGTCGACGTCGTGAACCAGGGGCCCGCGGCCTCGCCCGGCACCCGGTTCACCGTGGCGCCGCCTCTCGGGGCGACCGTCACCGGGCTGACCGCGCCCGGCCGGAACTGCGACGTGCGGGGGCTCACCTGCGACCTCGGCGTGGTGCCGCCCGGCGCCACCGTCCCGGTGACCGTCACCCTCACCGGGGTCACGCCGGGCGACCAGCCGGTCGACTGGTCGGTGACCGGCGCCGTGATCGACCCCGACCCGAGCGACAACACCGACCGTACGGTGGTCCCGGTGCGCGAGGCACCCGCGCCGCCCGAGCCGACGCCGAGCCCGACTCCGCCCACACCGACTCCGCCGACCACGCCCCCCGTGCCTCCCGCGCCGCCCGCGCCGCCGGTTCCCGAACCCCCGGCGCCGAAGGCCGGGCCGGGCGTGACGGTCACCGCCAACCCCGACCCCGGCTATGTCGGCGGCCGCGTGGTCGTGACGTACACCGTCCGCAACGGCCGCAACGCGCTGGCCACCGGGCTCCGGCTGCGCATCGGGCTGCCCGCGGACGTGCCGAACAACGGGCGCCCGCCCGGCTGTGACGCCGGCTGGCTGTGCGCGCTGCCCGACCTCGCGCCCGGCGCCCGCAGCACCCTGCAGGTCGTGCTCAGCCCGAAGAAGGCGCTGACCGCCACGGTCACCGGCACCCTGACCACCACCGGCACGGACGCCGACCGGAGCGACAACTCCGCCCGGCAGCGGCTGCGTGTTCTCCAGCCGAAGATCGTCGCGGTGCCGCCGATCGGCAAGCCCGGCTTCGTGACCTCGGTGCGCGGCAAGGACTTCCCGCCGGGCGTACCGGTCCGGTTCCGCTGGAAGCCCGGCATCACGGCCGCGGCGGCGCCGACGGTGCCGCTGCCGGACGGCACGTTCATCGGGCAGCTGCTGATCCTCGCCAAGGACCAGACGGGTCCGCGCACCATCACCGCGAGCGGCCCCGGCTTCTCCCCGGTGAAGACGGACTTCCTGGTCGTCAACGGCAGCGTGCAGCCCCCGGACGAGGTGACCCGCCGGTGATCCACGAGGTCGACGAGGCCCTGCGGGGCCTGCTGGAGGAGTCCGGACTGGCCGCGTCGGGCGTCGAGGTGGTCTTCGACGCGCCGACCAGCGACTGGGCGGCCCGGCGCAGCGCGCCCACGGTGTGCGCGTTCCTGTACGACATCCGCGAGGACAACTCCCGGCGCAACAGCAGCGCGGGCGAGATCTACGACGAGGACGGCTTCGTCGTCGCCCGCCGCGCGCCCGCCCGCTGGTTCGAGCTGACCTATCTGGTCACCGCGTGGGCGAGCAGGCCGCAGGACGAGCACCGGCTGCTGTCCCAGGTGCTCGCCACCCTGGTGTCCACGGACACCCTGGCCCCCCGTCTGCTGACCGGCACGCTCGCCGAACTGGGCCTGATCGTGGGTCTGGACGCGGGCGGTACCGGCCTGGACGCCCCGGCCGCCTCCGACGTGTGGTCCGCGCTGGGCGGCGAGCTGAGACCGTCGCTGGGGGTGCGGGTGCGCGCCCCGCTGGCCGGCATCGAGCGGGTCGCCGCGCCGCCGGTCACCGAGGGCCTGGTCGTGCGGTCGGTGCCTCACTCCCTGCCGGACGAGGCGGAGTCGGCGCGCCGGCTGCGCTACACGGAGATCGACGACCCCGGCGGGGAGGGCTTCGGCGGGTCCCGCGAGCGGCGTCCCGCCCCCGCCCGGCGCCGCAGGAGGGGTGACCGCCAGCCATGACGCACACCGTGGAACCCGAGCTGTGGCGGCGGCTGCACACCGTGGAGGAGCGGGTACGGAAGGCGGTCGCCGCGCGGCGTGCCGTCGACCCCGACCCGGACGACCCCTACCGGGGCCAGTACCTCACCCCCGAGGCGGCCCAGCGCGTCCTCGACACGCGCGGCGAACCGTCCGCCGCCGAGCCGGAGCGGTCGGCGGCCGACTCTCCGCTCGGCCGCCTGGCACGGGACTTCGGCCTCTCCCCGCTCGACGTGGAGCTGCTGCTGGTCGTCCTGGCACCGGACCTGGACGCCCGCTTCGAGCAGCTCTACGGCTATCTGAACGACGACCTCACCCGGCGCCGGCCCACGGTCGGGCTGGCCCTCGGACTGTGCGGGCACACCGGGCTGTCCCCGGCCCGCTTCCGCCTCTCCCCCGGCGCGCCGCTGCTCGCCGGCGGACTGCTGGAGGTGCAGGAGCCGGAACGGCCGCCGCTGTCCCGGGTGTTGGCGGTGCCCGACCGGGTGACCGCGCATCTGCTGGGCGACACCGCGCCGGACGCCCGCCTGGGGTCCGTGCTCGGGGAGCACACGGCGGACCCGGCGGCCGACCCCGCGCTGGTCCGCCGGGCCGCCGCCGGGGTCCGCAGCGGCACCGGGCATGTGCACCTGCGGGCAGCCGGCGGTGCCCCCGAGGGCCTGGCGGACGCGGCCCTGCGTGAGGCGGGCCGCGTCCCGCTGGTCCTGGACCCGGTGGCCCTGGCCCGGCACGCCCGCGACCTGCCCCATCTGGCCGCCGCCACCGCCCGCGAGGCCCGGCTGACCGGCGCCGGGGTGGTGCTCGGGCCGCTGGACGACCTCCCGGACAAGCCCTCCGAGCGGACCCACGTGCTGCGCACGGTATGCGCCGCGCTGTCCGGCATCCCGCTGTTCACCTACGGCTCGCAGGTCTGGGACCCGGCGTGGGCCGTCCGCACCCCGGTGTCCTTCACGGTGGGCACCTCCTCGCCCGAACAGCAGGCCGTGCGGTGGCGGTTCGCGCTGGAGGCGGCCGGGGCCCCGGACGGCTCGGACGGCTCGGACCTGGCGCGTGCCGTGGCCGCGCACCGGCTCGGCTCCGGCCAGCTCCGGCGCGCGGCCGACGCCGCGGTGCGCACGGCGGCGCTGGCTGGGCGGCCGGTGGGGGCGGAGGACGTACGGGCCGCCGTGCGGGCGCAGAACGGGGCGGGGCTGGCCCGGCTGGCGCGCCGGGTGGAGCCCGCGGTGGGCTGGGACGACCTGGTGCTGCCGCCGAGGACCCTGCGGGGCCTGCGCGAACTCGCGGTGCGCGCCCGCCACCGCGACCAGGTGCTCGGCCAGTGGGGGATGCGGCCGGGCGGCGGCCGGGGGCGCGGTGTGATCGCGCTGTTCGCCGGCGAGTCCGGCACCGGGAAGACGATGTCCGCCGAGGTGGTCGCCACCGACCTGGGCATGGATCTGTACGTGGTCGACCTGTCGACCGTGGTGGACAAGTACATCGGCGAGACCGAGAAGAACCTGGAGCGCATCTTCACCGAGGCGTCGGCGGTCAACGCGGTCCTGCTCTTCGACGAGGCGGACGCGATCTTCGGCAAGCGCTCCGAGGTGAAGGACGCCCGCGACCGGCACGCCAACATCGAGTCGGCGTACCTGCTCCAGCGGATGGAGTCCTTCGACGGGATCGCCGTGCTGACCACCAACCTCCGGGCCAACCTGGACGAGGCGTTCACCCGGCGGCTCGACGTGGTGGCCGACTTCCCCGTGCCGGACGCGGCCCAGCGGCTCGCGCTGTGGGAGCGGTGTCTGGGCGAGCGGCTGCCGCGCGCCGGGGACGTCGACCTCGCGTTCTGCGCGGACCGCTTCGAGCTGGCGGGCGGCTCGATCCGGTCGTGCGCGGTGACGGCCGCGTATCTCGCGGCGGATTCGGGGAATGAGCTGACGATGCGGCAGGTCGTGGAGTCGGTCGCGCAGGAGTACCGCAAGCTCGGACGGCTGGTGCTGGCCGCCGAGTTCGGGCCCTGGCTCGCGCAGGTCACGGCCGCCTGATCCTGCACGCGCGGTGCGGCGTGCCCGCCCGCGCGGGCAGTCGTGCTGCCCCCGGGCAGGGCCCGATGTCCCCTGCCCCGGGGCACGGCCCGAGGAAAGGGTGGAGGAGACCCGGACCGCAGGACCCGTGAAGGAGCGAGCATGCCGACGTACCTCACCCCAGGTGTTTACGTGGAGGAGGTGCAGTCCGGTGCTCGCCCGATCGAGGGTGTGGGCACCGCGGTCGCCGCGTTCGTCGGCTTCGCCGAGGACGGCCCGTTCCACGAGCCCACGCTGGTGACGAGCTGGGACCAGTACAGCCGGATCTTCGGCGGTTTCGTGCAGGGCGCGTACCTGCCGCACTCCGTCTACGGCTACTTCGCCAACGGCGGCGGCTCCGCCTACGTCGTGCGCATCGGCGGCTCCGCCGACGACTCCTCCGCCCCGGCCGGGAACGGTGACGGCGCGCGGCGCGAGCAGGCGGCGCTCGCCGTCGAGGTCGGCGGCTTCCAGATCGCGGCCAAGCCCGGCGTCACCGGTGTGTCCATCGAGATCGCCGACCCGGAGGGCGAGAACCCGCCGGAGGACCGCTTCCGCGTCCTGGTCCGCCAGGGCGAGCAGGTGGCCGAGAGCTACGACGCCTCGACCCGCCGGAACGTCAAGGGCTATCTGCCCACCCAGGCGCGCAACTCGAAGCTGATCGAGGTGACCGAGCAGCGCGGCGGGAACCAGACGCGGCCGTCCGCGCAGACGATCGCCGTGCCGGACGCCCCGGCCGCCCCCGCGCCTTCGGCCTCCGGCACGGTGGCCCGGCTGGACCCCGCCGAGTACGTCGGTGACGCCGACGCGCGTACCGGGTTCGCCGGCCTGGAGAGCGTGGACGAGATCACCATGGTCGCCGTCCCCGACCTGATGAGCGCCTACCAGCGCGGTGACATCGACGCCGAGGGCCTGCGCACGGTGCAGCTCGCCGTCATCTCGCACTGCGAGCAGATGGGCGACCGGGTCGCCGTCCTGGACGCCCCTCCCGGCCTCTCCGCACAGGCGGTCCGCAACTGGCGCAACGACGAGGCGGGTTACGACTCCCGCTACGCCACCCTGTACTACCCCTGGGTCCGGGTCCTGGACCCGGCCGCCGGACGCAACATCACCGTCCCGCCGAGCGGCCACGTCGCCGGCCTGTGGGCCCGCAGCGACACCGAGCGCGGGGTGCACAAGGCGCCCGCGAACGAGGTGATCCGCGGCGCGGTCGACCTGGAGCTGCGGCTGAGCAAGGGTGAGCAGGACCTGCTCAACCCGATCGGCGTGAACTGCATCCGTACCTTCCCCGGCCGGGGTGTGCGGGTCTGGGGTGCGCGCACCCTCTCCTCCGACCCGGCGTGGCGCTACCTGAACGTGCGCCGGCTCTTCAACTACCTGGAGGAGTCGATCCTGCTCGGCACCCAGTGGGTGGTGTTCGAGCCGAACGACGACCGGCTCTGGTCGAGCATCCGGCGCAACGTCAGCGCCTTCCTCACCGAGGAGTGGCGCCGGGGCGCGCTGTTCGGGCGCACGGCGGCGGAGGCGTTCTACGTCAAGTGCGACCGGGACAACAACCCGCAGGAGTCCATCGACCAGGGACGCGTGGTCTGCGAGATCGGTGTCTCGCCGGTCAAGCCGGCCGAGTTCGTGGTGTTCCGGCTGGCGCAGTTCTCCGACAGCACCAGCCTCGTCGACGAGTGACCTCCGTCGCTTCCGGCACTTATCCACCCAGAAAGGTGACAGACAGTCATGGCTGAGGGCGATGCTCTTTCCACCCATATCTTCGGCGTCCAGCTCGGCGGCTACCTGGTCGAATCCATCCAGGAGATCAGCGGCCTGAGCGTCGAGGAGGAGGTGGTCGAGGTCCGGCAGGTCAGCTCCGAGGGCAAGCAGATCATCCGCAAGCAGCCGGGCGCCCGCCAGGCCGGCGAGATCACGATCACCCGGGGACTCGACCAGAGCAGCGAGTTCACCTCCTGGATCAAGGAGACGCTGAACAACGGCGCGGTGGACACGGCGCGGCAGAACCTCACCATCGAGATCAAGGACTCCACCGGTGAGACCGTGCGGCGCATCCAGCTCATGCAGGGCTGGGCGTCCAAGTGGGAGGGCCCGTCCCTCAAGGCGGGCGAGTCGTCGGCCGCCACCGAGTCCGTGACCATCGTGTTCGAGGAGATCATCGTCGAATGAGGCGCCGTACGGTGACCGCGGGCAACCTGGACGAGATCCTCCAGGCGACGGCTCCCGCGAAGGACGAGGCGGAGGCGGTGTCCAAGCCGTTCACGCCCGCGGCGCCGCCGCGCCAGGAGCCCGCGCTGCGCACGGAGTTCGAGTTCGAGCTGCCGCGCGGGTACGTCGACGAGGCGGGCACCGTGCACCGGCACGGGTCGATGCGGCTGGCCACGGCCCGCGACGAGCTGCGCCCGCAGATCGACCTGCGGGTCAAGGAGAACCCCGCGTACCTCAGTGTCGTGCTGCTCAGCCAGGTGATCACCCGGATCGGCACGGTCACCGACGTGCACGCGGGGATCGTGGAGCGGATGTACGCGACCGATGTCGCGTTCCTCCAGGACTTCTACCGGCGTGTCAACAGCGAGGGCCACACGCGTGCGGCGGTCACCTGCCCGCACTGCGAGGGCGGCTTCGAGGTCGACCTCTCGGGTGGGCGCCTGGGGGAATCGTGACGTACGCGCCTTCCCGGCTGCGGGAGGAGATCGCGTACGTCGCCTACCACTTCCACTGGAGCCGCGAGGAGATCCTCGACCTCACGCATGCCGAGCGCCGGGAGTGGGTCGCCGAGATCGCCCGCATCAACACCCGCGTGAACGAAGGCGGTTGACCGCATGGGATGGCGAGACAGGGTGCGTCGGCCCCGGCCGCCCGCCGCCGAGAACGTCGGCGGCGCCGGCTCCGGTCCGATCGAGCAGGCGCCTGCCGGCGTCGGCGTGCCCGAGGGCTGGGACGGCGGCTGGCGTGCGGCTGCCACGCCCGAACTGACGGTTTCCCGTGCCCCGCTGGCGGTCAGTGACGGGCTCGGCTTCCGGGCGGGACTGGCGGCCTGGCGCGACCCGTCCTTCGACACGGGGCTCGCGCACGGGGTGCTGCCTTCGGCTCCGGCCGGTCTGGTGCGGGGGGTCGCCCGCGCCGCCTCGGGGACCGGGGAGACGTTCGGGGGCGGCGGACCGCTGCTGTTGCGTGCGGTACGGCGGGAGGAGGCGGAGGAGGCCCCGCCCGTGGTCGGGGAGCGGCTGGAGAGGGTGGTCGCCGGCAGACCCCGGCAGGGGGAGCGGGCTGCGGGGTCCGGGCCGGCGTCCGGGAGGGGCGCCGAGGCCGGGCGTACCGGTGCACCCTCGGTGCAGCGGCGTGCTGCCGACTCCGGCGCCTCTGCCGACGCTGCCGCCTCCGCCGCCTCTGCCGCCCCTGCCGACGCTGTCGAGGAGCAGCGGGGGCTCACTTCTGCGGGTTCTCCGGCCGTGCTCGGCGCGGAGGCGGCCGCGCCGGTGCAGCGGGCGGCGGCTGTGCCGACCGGGGCACCGAAGGCGTCGCTCCCTGTGGTGCGGCGCGTCGCGGTGGTGGAACCCCGTTCGGGCGGGGCTGTTTCGGCGGGTCCGGTGCCGACGCGTCCTGCCGCTCGTACCGAGGCCGCTTCAGCGCCGTCCGGCGGTGACGGCGGGCGCGCCGTGGCGCCGACCGCCGCTTCCGTGCGTCCGCTTCCGGTGGGCCGCTCGCTGATCGTGGCCCGGCGGCCGGCCGGTCCCGTGCGCCGGGTGACTCCGGTGGTGCCCGCCGCGCCCAGGACGGCCGCGCCCGCCGCGCAGGCCGAGTCCCAGCCGCAGGCCGCTCAGGGCGAGCAGGCGGACCGCGCGGCGGTTCAGCGGCGCGAGGGGAGCCGTCCCCCGCTGGGCGAGCCTCTGACCCAACTCCCGCCCACCGCGGTGCCGATGAAGCAGGGGGCTACGGAGGGGATCACTCCGGCGCCCGCGCTTCCCGTGGTGCAGGCCGGGACGACGGCCGCCGGGGACCGGCAGGCGCCGTCCACCGAGCCCGTCCAGCGCCGGGCCGAGCCCCGGGCTCCCCGTGTCCGGTCGGGTCTGGGGGCACCGCTGTCGGAGCTGCCTCCGACAGCCGACGTGCCCGCAAGCCGGCAGCGGTCCGGACAGGCGCCGGTGCGGCGGTCGACCGCGCCCACGCCACAACCGCCCTCGCAGAAGCCTCTGTTGGGTGGCTCTGATGGTGCCGGTGAGTCGACGCCCGACGCCGTCGTCCAGCGCCGCGCGACCACGGACCCGGCCCCGACCGGCGGGCCCGCCGGCGCGGCGCCCCTGACCGTGGCCCTTCCGAGCACCCACGCACCCAAGACGCCCGGCACCGCCGCCAAGGACACCCCCGCGCGCCCCACCCCGGCAGACACGCGTCCCACGGCACAGCGCGCCCCGGCGGGCCCGGCTGCCACCCCCCGCACCCCCGAGCGCCCGACCCTGGGCGCCCCGGAGCGGCAGGGTCCCGCGTCCCCGGCCACGCCTGACGGCGGCCAGAGCCCGGCGCGCCCGGCGACGGACCCCGGCCGCCCCGCCCCCGGCGCCGGCGCCGGCCAGAACGCGATCCCCCTGACCCCGGCGCGTCCGGGCGCGCCGGCTCCGCAGGCGTCCGGCACCGACCAGGCTTTCGTACCGCTGACTTCGGCCCGCCCGAGCACGCCCGGCAGCGCGTCCGGCACCACGTCCGGACCCGCGTCCGGCAACGCGCCCGGCACCCGTCGGGGCTCCGTCCCCCTGACCCCCGCCCGCCCCGTCACGCCCACCGTCCAGACCTCCCCTACCGACCGGCGCCCGGCACGTCCAGGCACCCCGCCCCACCCCGCGCCCGGTACGGCCCACTCCCCCGCGCCCTCGGCCCCGGCCCCGGCCCAGCCCGGCACGCCTCCCCGCCGGGGACCCGGCGCACCCGGCACCCCGGCCCACCAAACGCCCGGCGCCACCCCGACCCCGACGCCCCGGACCCCCGGCGCCACCCCGACCTCGGCGCCCCGCACCCCCGGCGCCACCCCCCTGGTGGTGGCCCGCTCGGTCACCCTCACCGGACAGCCCACTCCCACGCCCACCACCAGGCCCGCCCCCACCCTGAACCTCCTCCCCGCCCGCCCCCTCACCCTCAGCACCGAGGAGGCGCCCCCCATCGCCGCGCCCGCCCAGCGCAGGACGGCAGACCGCCCGGTGGTGGCCGCCCGTTGGGCCCGCGAGACGGCGGCACAGGCACCGGCCCCGGTCCAGCGCGCCCCCCGACGCCCGGTGGCCCCCGCTGCCGCGCGCCCCGCCCCGCTGGCCGCGACCCCCACCGCCCCCGCGCCCCGCCCGCTCCCGGTCACGGCACCCCAACCCCCCGCCGTACAGCCCTTCCTGGTGAACGCCCCCGCCCGCGAAGCCGCCCCGCCGGCGCCCGCTCCCGTGGTCCGCCCCACGCGCGGTGGAGGCCCCACTTCTCCCGCCGCCGCGCCCCCGCTGGTCCGCCCCGCTCAGATCCAGCGGGACACCGGAGCGGCCCTCACCCCGTCGAGCCCCCCTCCGGGGCCCCACACCCAGGTCCAGCGGGACAAGGGCGGCACCAGCACCCCGCCCGCCCAGGGCACACCCGCCGCCCAGACCGCGAGCACGGCCACCGGCACGAAGCCGCCGGGCAGGAACTCCACCCGGACCAAACCCCCCGCCCCCGACTCCTCCCCGGACCTGGACGACCTGGCCCGCCGCCTGCTGGACCCCGTCTCCCGCCTCCTGCGCAACGAACTGCGCCGGGGCCGGGACCGCACGGGCCGCCCCTTCGACGGCCGTCGCTGAGACACCGCCCCCGACACCCCGCCACCCCCGAACGCCCCACGGACGGAACCCGAGCAGCATGACCGACAACATCTTCGCCACGAGCGTGTTCTTCCGGCTCAACATCGGCGGGAACGACCTCGGCGCGTTCCACACGTGTTCCGGCATGGGGGCGCAGGTCGAGATGGAGACGTACGCGGAGGGCGGGAACAACGGCTTCACCTGGCAGTTGCCGGGCCGGGTGACCTGGTCGAACATCACGCTGACCAGGCCGGTGACGTCGGACACGGCGAAGATCGGCCGGTGGCTGGACGAGACGTTGCGCCGGGTGGAGCCCAAGGACGGCGAGATCGTGGCGCTGCGCCCCGACCTGAGCCGGATCATCGGCTGGCAGGTGTACGGGATCGTGCCGGTGCGCTGGCAGGGTCCGTCGTTCGACCCGGCCAGTTCGCAGGCGGCGGTGGAGACGCTGGAGATCGCGCACGAGGGGCTGGTTCCTTCCTGACCGCCCGCTCGCCCCGCCAAGCCCCCGTTTCCCAGGAAGGAACCACCCCATGTCCCCATCGGTCCGCGCCAGCCGGGCCAGGGCGCAGCTCACCCTCAAGGAGCCGCCGGCCGCGGTCGGCGCCAAGCCCGGCGGCACGCTCGCGCGGCTCGACCTCCAGTTCAACCCCTCGACGCTGGAGCTGAGCAAGTCCACCGAGTGGCGCCGTTCCCCGGCGCGCATGGCGGGCGAGTCGGCGCTGCCGGAGTTCGTCGGCAGTGGCCCGAGGGTGCTGAGCCTGGAGGTCTTCCTGGACGCGACGGCCACCCACGACAACTCCGTGGAGCAGGCCGTGGAGAAGCTGATGAAGGCGTGCGTGCCCACGCAGGCGAGCCTCGGCCGGAAGAAGCCGGCGAGTCCCTGGGTGCGGTTCGAGTGGGGCACGGCGCGTACGACGTCGTTCGACGGGGTGCTGTCCAGCCTGTCGGTCTCGTACACGCTGTTCGACGTGGACGGCAAGCCGCTGCGGGCCACCTGCTCACTGTCCATCGAGGAGGCGAGCGTCGACCCGCCGGGGCAGAACCCCACGTCGGGCGCGCGGACGGCCCGCAGCACGCACACGCTGGTGGCGGGCGACAGCCTGGCGATGCTCGCCTGGCGGGAGTACGGGGACGCGACGGCCTGGCGGGCCATAGCCGAGGCGAACGGCATCGACGATCCGATGGCACTCCTGCCGGGCACCGAACTGGTGGTGCCCGGACTGCGGGACGCCGGATACGAGGAGGAGCGGTGACGGCCGCCGAGTCGGGTGACGTGCGGTCGTTCGCGGCCGATCCGGTGGTCGAGGCGCCGGGCGAGCTGCCGAAGACCTGGGCGACTCAGCTGGTGAGCTGTGTGATCGAGGAGAGCGTGGGGCTGCCGGACACGGCGGTGCTGACGTACCGCGATCCGCAGCACGAGTTCCTCGCGGCGACCGGTGTCACGATCGGCACGCCGCTGAAGGTGTCGGTGGTGACGGTGAAGGGGCAGGCGCGGGAGCCGCTGTTCAGCGGCGAGGTGACGGCCCTGGAGCTGGACCGGGACGGCACCGGCACGTTCACCGTCGTACGGGCGTACTCCAAGGCCCACCGGCTGCAGCGCGGCCGGAAGGTGGTGGCGTACCGGAACATGACGACGGCGGCGATCATCCGCAAGGTCGCCACCTCGGCGGGCCTGGCCTGCGGCAAGGTGGAGGCGCCCGCGGTCACGCACAAGCAGCTCTCGCAGGCGAACGTCTCCGACTGGGACTTCCTGCAGTATCTGGCGGGCGAGTGCGGTGCGCAGGTGCGGGTGGACGACAAGGGTGTCCTGCAGTTCACCCGCCCCGTGAAGGCGTCCGGCGCGCCGGCTCCCTCGACGCCCGCGACGCGGAGTCCGCTGGTGCTGGAGTACGGGCGGAACCTGCTGGCGCTGCGGGCGTCGCTGTCGATGGCGGACGCGGCGCAGAAGGTGCAGGTGCGCGGCTGGGACGCGACCACCAAGCGGGCGGTGGTGGCCGAGCAGGCGTCCATCACCAGCGGCACGGTCGTGCCGGGTCTGAACCCCGCGTCGGTGAACCGGTTCGGCGGGAAGACCCAGGTGACGGTGGCCGACACCCCATACCGCACGCAGGCCGAGGCGGCGGCGGTGGCACGGGCGACGGCGGAGCAGGTGAGCGCGTCCTACGGTGATCTGGAGGCGCTGACCACCGGCAATCCGGCGCTGCGGGCGGGCAAGGCGGTCGCGCTGGGCAATGTGGGCCCCGCGTTCTCGGGGCGGTACACGGCGACGGCGGTGCAGCACGTGCTGGAGCCGCACGGCGGCTACCGGACCACCCTCTGGGTCAGTTCCCGCCCGGACCCCTCGCTGACCGGGCTGTCCGGTGCCGGGGCGGCGGGCTCGCGCGGTGCGCGCATTCCGGGTCTGGCGATCGGCGTGGTCACCGACGTGCGGGAGCCGAACGGCGCGGAGCAGGGCGCGGTCCGGCTCAAGTTCCCCTGGCTGGACGATACTTACGTCTCGGACTGGACGCGTACCGTGCAGTGGGGCGGCAAGGGCGGCGGCGGTGTGGTCAGCCCCGAGGTCAACGACGAGGTGCTGGTCGGGTTCGAGCAGGGGCTGCTGGACAGTCCGTATGTCCTCGGCGGGCTCTACAACGGGGTGGACAAGCCGTCGAAGCACGATGTGCCGCTGGTGGACAAGACCAGCGGGAAGGTCAACCGGCGCTCCATCGTGTCGCGTTCGGGGCACCGGCTGGAACTGCTGGACGCGCCCCGGCCGGGTCCGTCGGGGCTGCGGCTGGTGACGGCGGACAAGCGTCTGGAGGTCCGGATGGACGACCGCGAGGACCGGATCGAGGTGACGGTGTACCGGTCGCCGGGCCAGGTGGGCACGTCGATGGTGCTGGACAAGCAGGACATCACGTTGAGCGCGCCGCAGGGCCAGGTGACCCTGAAGGGGCGCCGGGTGGTGCTGGACGGGCAGTCTCGGGTGTCCGTGTCCGGGCGCGCGGTAGCGGTGACCGGGCGCTCGTCGGTCGAGGTGGACGGTGGTCTGCTGGGTGTCCTGAAGGCCAAGCTCATCCGGATCAACTGATCCGCACCGCAGGTCCGTTGATGTCGACTACCGAGGAGTTCACGATGCCGGCCGCAGCCCGTACCGGTGATCCGACAAGCCATGGCGGCCGGATCACCACCCCGCCGCCCGCGGCCGCCGCGCGGGTGGCGACCGTGCTGATCGGGGGCCGTCCGGCGGCGGTCGTGGGCAGCCTGCACGTGTGCGTGGTCCCGCCGCACGCGGCCACCGGCCCGGCGAACGTGATCATCCCCGACCCGATGGCGCTGGTCGGCGAGGGCGTGCTGATCGGCGGGCTGCCGGCCGCGCGGATGGGCGACAAGACGGCGTGCCAGGCGCAGATCGTGATGGGTGAGTTGAGCGTGGAGATAGGTGGCGTGCTGTGAGCGAGCGGTTCATCGGCCGGGGCTGGGCGTTCCCGCTGCGGGTCGGCCCCACCGGCGGCATCGCCATGGTGGAGCGGGCGCGGGAGATCGAGGAGGCCATCCGGCTGGTGCTCGGCACCGCCCCCGGCGAGCGGCCGATGCGGCCCGAGTTCGGCTGCGGCATCCACGACTACGTGTTCGCGCCGGGCGACGGCGACACGGCGGGCCGGGTCGCGCAGCAGGTCCGGGAGGCCCTGGAGCGGTGGGAGCCGCGGATCTCCGTGGACGACGTGGTGGTGGCCTTCGACGCGGTGGACGCCGGGACGCTCTACATCGACGTGCATTACACGGTGCGTTCCACCAACGACCGGCGCAATCTGGTGTTTCCGTTCTACACGATCCCCTCCGAGGAGGGTGTCGAGGAAGTGGTCGGCGACTGATGGTCCTGCCCTCCCCCAATCTGGACGACCGGCGCTTCCAGCAGCTCGTCGACGAGGCGAAACGGTATGTGCAGCAGCGTGCCCCCGAGTGGACCGACCACAACGTGTCGGACCCCGGTGTCACACTGATCGAGACGTTCGCCTATCTGGTGGACCAGTTGCTGTACCGGCTGAACCGGGTGCCGGAGAAGAACTACCTCGCCTTTCTCGACCTGCTGGGCATCCGGCTGTTCCCGCCGTCGGCGGCGTCCGCCGAGGTCGACTTCTGGCTCTCCGCGCCGCAGCCGGAGCCGGTGACGCTGACCGAGGGCACCGAGGTGACGACGGCGGCGGGCGAGGACGAGGACGCCGTCGTCTTCGCCACCACCGGTGAACTGCGCATCCTGCCGAGCGAGTTGATCCGGCTGGTGACGGCGCCGCGCGGTGGCGAGCAGACCGACCGCACGAACGCGCTCGCCGAGGGCCGGGACGTGCCCTGCTTCCAGACGACGCCCGAGCCCGGTGACGCGCTGCTGTTCGGGCTGCCGACGGCCGTGCCGCGCTGCGTGGTCGCCGTCCGCCTGGACAGCCGGGTCGAGGGCGTCGGCGTCGACCCGCGCCAGCCCCCGCTGGTCTGGGAGGCGTGGGACGGCACGCGCTGGCTGCGGTGCGAGACCGGCGAGGACACCACGGGTGGTCTGAACCGGCCCGGCGAGGTCATCGTGTACGTCCCGGCGTCGCACACGGCGTCCGTCATCGGCGGGACGCACGCGGGCTGGCTGCGCTGCCGGGTCGTGCCGGCCGAGCCCGGCCAGCCGTTCTACTCCGAGTCGCCGACCGTGCGGGAGGCGGCCGTGTTCACGGTGGGCGGCACCATGACGGTGGAGCACGCGGAGACGGTGACGGACGTGCCGCTGGGCGTGTCCGAGGGCGTCGCCGGGCAGGCGTTCCGGCTGGACCGGCCGCCGGTGCTGCTCGACGGCGAGCCGCCCGTGGTGGAGGTGTCCTCCGCCGACGGCTGGCAGCGCTGGCAGGTCGTCGAGCACTTCGGCCGCTCCGGCCCCGAGGACCGGCACGTACGGGTCGACGCCACCTCGGGCGAGTTCGGTTTCGCGCCCGCGCTGCGCGAGCCCGACGGCACGCTGCGTCCGTGCGGCGCGGTGCCGCCCAAGGGCGCCCAGGTCCGCCTGGCCCGCTACCGCACCGGCGGCGGCCCGGCGGGGAACGTGGCGCGCGGCGCGATCAACGTGCTGCGCAGTTCGGTGCCGTACGTCGCCCGCGTCGGCAACCGGGAGGCGGCTCGTGGCGGGGTGGCGGGCGAGTCGGTGGCCAACGCCCGGATGCGCGCCCCGCAGGCGCTGCGCATGCAGGAGCGCGCGGTGACCGCCGAGGACCACGAGATCATCGCCCGGCAGGCGGCGCCCTCGGTGCGCCGGGTGCGCTGCCTGCCCGCCGCCGACGAGCCGGGCGCGGTCCGGGTGCTGGTGGTGCCGGACGCGGTGCCCGACGACGACGGGCGGGTCCGCTTCGAGCAGCTCATCCCGTCCGACCAGGTACTCGCCGCGATCACCGGGGCTCTGGACGAGCGGCGCCTGATCGGCACCCGCCTCGTGGTGGAACCGCCGGTCTACCAGGGCGTCACCGTGGTGGCCCGGCTCACCGCCCCGGCCGCCGTCGCGGACCGCGTACGGGCCACCGCCCTGGCCGCGCTCTACGACCACCTGGACCCGCTGCACGGCGGCCCCGACGGCACGGGCTGGCCGTTCGGGCGGCCGGTCCAGTACGGCGAGCTGTTCGGCGTGCTCCAGCGGGCCGTGGGGGACGTGCTGGTGGAGGACATCCGGCTGTTCCCGGCCGACCCGGTGACCGGGCGGCGCGGTACGCCCGTGGACCGGGTCGACATCGGCGCGGGCGCGCTGGTCTTCCCGTACCAGCACCAGGTGGTCGTCACCGCGGCGGAGCCGGAGGCACGGGTATGAGCCGCGCCGCGATCCCCGGTCTGCCGAGCCGCCATCCGATCGGCGGCCAACTGCCCGCGCTGTACGCGGAGGACGACTTCGCCCAGCGGTTCACCGCCGGTCTGGACACGGTACTGGCGCCGGTGTTCAGCACACTCGACAACCTGCCCGCCTACCTCGACCCCCGGGTGGCCCCGGCCGACTTCGTGGCCTGGCTCGCCTCCTGGGTGGGCGGGGTGGACGACCCGGACTGGCCGCTGGAGCTGCGCCGCGAGGCCACGGTCCGGGCGATGGAGCTGCACCGGTGGCGCGGTACGAGGCGCGGCCTTCTGGAGGCGCTCCGGCTGATCCTCGGGGTGCGGGCCGAGGTGGTGGGCGACGGCGCCGCCGTCTGGTCGGGCACCCCCGGCAGCGAGCTGCCGCCCGCTCCGGACGCCGAGCTCGTCGTACGGGTGTGGCCCGGTCGGGAGGCGACGGTCGAGGAGTCACGGGTCCATGAACTGGTCCGGGCCATGGTCCCGGTGCACACGCGATGCCGGGTCGAGGTCCTTTCCGCCGCGCCCTCCGGCTCCGGTGAAGGAGAGTGACGGACATGCGCGAGTGTCCCGCCTGCGGGGCGTCGAACGAGGCGACGGACGACTTCTGCGGAAACTGCGGGAGTTATCTGGGCTGGTCGGAGGGGTCGGGGCGGCCCTCGCGCCGGGCGGCCGCCGCCGTCCCGGCGGAACCGGAGGCGGTGGCGGAACCGGAACCCGCTCCCGAGCCGGTCGCCGAGCCCGCCCCGGCCCGGACCGACGAGGCCGAGCCCCCCACGCCCACGCCCGCGCCGACGCGGGCACCGGCACCGGCACCGGGACCCGAGCCCGCCCCGGCTCCGCCGCGCCCGGTGATCCCCGAGCCGCCCACGCCCCCGACGGCTCCCCAGCCCGTCAAACCCGCCAAGGCGGTCGCCCCGCGCCCGGTGGTCCGTCCCCTTCCGGCGGACGAGGACACCTCCGGCGTCCCGTGTCCCGTCTGCCGTACCCCCAATCCCCCGCACCGCCGTTTCTGCCGCAGGTGCGCCGCCCCGCTGGCGCCCGTCGCGGCGCCGGAGCCGCTGCCGTGGTGGCGCACCGTGTGGCCGTTCCGGCGGCGCGCCCGCGCCGGGTCGGGCGCGCTGACGCGGCTGCTGGTGATCCTCGCGGTGGTGCTGGCGCTGTGCGCGGCGGGGTTCCTGCTGCTCCCGGCCGGGCGGGCATTGATCGAGGACACGCGGGACAAGCTGGGCAAGCCGAAGGCGGTCAGCCCGTCCCGCGTCACCGCCACGGCCGAGCTTCCCGGGCACTCGGCCGGGCTCACCACGGACGGGCTGACCAACCGCTACTGGGCGATCCCCGGTAAGACCGCGTCGGTCACGTACGCCTTCGCCAAGCCGTTCCGGTTCGTGGACGTGATCGTGACCAACGGCGCGTCCAAGAACGCCGAGGACTACGGCACCCAGGCCCGCGCCCTCCACCTGGACATGGACGTCTACTCCGAGGACGGCGAGGTCCGGCGCAAGGAGATCGACCTGAGCGACAAGCCCGGCGAGCAGCCCTTCGCGGTCGGCCTGAGCCGGGTCACGTCGGTCCGGCTGACGCTCAGCGACCCGGTCGGCCTGTCGGGCGGGCGGCACGTCGCGCTGGCGGAGGTGGAGTTCTTCCAGCGGACGTGACGCTTGAGGGCGCGCCCGGGAGTTCAGCGGGTGAGGCGGATCAGCTTGTGGTTGGCGAACTCCTCCATGCCGAAACGGCCCAGTTCGCGGCCGAAGCCGGACCGCTTCACCCCGCCGAAGGGCAGCTCGGCGGCGGTGCCGGCCGGGCCGCCGAGGAAGACCATGCCGGTGGCGAGGCGCTGGGCCACCCGCTCGGCCTGCTCGTCGTCGTCGGTCTGCACCGAGGCGCTCAGACCGTACGGCGAGTTGTTGGCGAACTCGACCGCCTCGTCCTCGGAGCCCACCTTGAACAGCAGAGCGACCGGGCCGAACAGCTCCTCCTTGTAGGCCCGCATGTCGGGCGTGATGCCGGCGAGCACCGTCGGCTCGTACCAGGCGCCAGGCCGGTCCATGCGGCGGCCGCCGGCCAGCACGGTGGCGCCCTTGGAGACGGCGTCCTGGACCTGCTCGTCCAGGGTCTCCAGGGCCTTCTCCGAGGAGAGCGGGCCCATGAAGGTGCCGGGGTCGGTGGGGTCGCCGGGGACGATACGGCGAATCGCCTCGGTGTACTGCTCGGCGAAGTCGTCGTAGTGCTCGTCCAGCGCGATGATCCGCTTGGAGGCGTTGCACGCCTGGCCCGCGTTGAGCATGCGGCCCTGGAGGGCGTTCTTCACGACGCGGGACATGTCCGAGACGCCGAGGATCAGATACGGGTCGGAGCCGCCCAGCTCCAGCACGACCTTCTTCAGGTTCCGGCCCGCGATCTCGGCCACCGCCGCGCCCGCCCGCTCGGAGCCGGTGAGGGAGACGCCCTGGACACGGTCGTCGGCGATCACGTCGGCGATCTGGTCGTTGGTGGCGAAGATGTTGACGTACGCCCCCTTCGGCAGCCCGGCGTCCTGGAAGATCCGCTCCATCTCCAGCGCGGACTCCGGACACTGCGGGGCGTGCTTGAGCAGGATCGCGTTGCCCAGCATCAGGTTGGGCGCCGCGAAGCGGGCGACCTGGTAGTACGGGAAGTTCCACGGCATGATCCCGAGCAGGGTGCCGACGGCCTCCTTGCGGATGACGGCGCGGCCGCCGGAGGCCACGTCCAGTTCCTCCTCCTTCAGGAACTCCTCGCCGTGGTCGGCGTAGTACCGGTAGATCGAGACGACGATGTCGATCTCGCCGAGGCCCTGCCGGACCGGCTTGCCCATCTCGCGGGTGATGATCGCGGCGAGCTGGTCCTTGCGCTCCTCGTAGAGGTCGGCCACCCGGTGCAGCACGGCCGCGCGCTCCTCGGGCGGCCGGGCGGCCCACTCGCGCTGGGCGGTGTCGGCGGCTTCGAGCGCCTCGCGCAGTTCGGCGTCGGTCGCGGTCGGGTACTCCCGCTCGGTCTCGCCGGTGGCGGGGTTGACGATTCGGTAGTGCTCCATGACGTCCTCTCGTTCTCCGGTCCGGACAGCCGCGGGGCGGTGGCGGCGGCCGGTCATTACCGGACGGTACGGCCAACCGGCTACCCGTGGGCAGACCCGGAACACACATGCCCCGCACCCAATATGTGCTGAAGATCCACAGAAGGGCGATTCCGACTACTCTGGAACGATGGCGATCGACTACGCGGCGGTGTTCCAGGCTCTGCCTGGCGCGGTCGCGCTGATCAGTGCCGATCTGGTCTTCGTCGACGCCAACCTGGCGTTCCTGACGCAGGCGGGCCGCAGCCGCGATCAGGTGGTGGGCCGCTATCTCTTCGACGCCTTCCCCGACAACCCGGCGGACCCCGGCGCCTCCGGAGCCCGGAACCTGGAGGCGTCCCTGCGCCGGGTGCTGCTGAACCGCGAGCCCGACACCATGGCGCTGCAGCGGTACGACGTGGAGTCCGCCGACCAGGACGGCCGGTGGGAGGAGCGGTACTGGAGCCCGGTCAACGCACCGGTGTTCGCGCCGGACGGGCATATCGCCGTCCTGATCCACCGGGTGGAGGAGGTCACCGAGCTGCTGCGGACCACCGGACGTCCGGGCGGTGAGCGCAATCTGCAGGCCGAGCTGTACAGCCGGATGCGGGAGCTGCACCAGGTGAACGAACGGCTCCGCAGGGCGCACGCCCGCGAGCGGGAGGTCGCGCTCGCCCTCCAGCGCGCCATGCTCCCGGCCCCCGCCCCGGTCGGCCGCCACAAGTTCGCCGTCCGCTACCGCCCCGCCGTCGGCTCGCTCAACGTCTGCGGGGACTGGTACGACCTCGCCATGCTGGTCGACGGGGACCGGATCGCCGTCGCGGTCGGCGACGTCGTCGGCCACGGGCTGGCGGCCGCCGGTGTGATGGGCCAGCTCCGCAGCGCGCTGTCCGCCACCTCACGGGTCGCCAGGGGTCCCGCGCAGGCCCTGGAGGCCCTCGACCGCTACGCCCACTCCCTGGAGGGCGCCCAGTCCACGAGCGCGGTGGCCGTCTTCAGCGACTGGGACCACCACACCCTCACCTACTCCAGCGCCGGGCACCCGCCTCCCGTGCTCCTGCGCGGTGCGGGGGACGCGGACCTGCTCGACCGGGCGACCGATCCGCCGCTGGACGCCGCCTTCGAACCGAGCCCCCGCCCGGAGGCCACCCTCGGCTTCGCCGAGGGCGACGCCCTGGTGCTGTACACCGACGGCCTCATCGAGCGCCGGCACCAGGACATCGACACCGGGCTGGACCGGCTCGTCGAATCCCTGGAGAGCAACCGGGACATCATGTCGCCGGAGGCGCTGGCCGACGCCGTACTGTCCGAAATGCTCCCCTCCGAGGGCATGACGGACGACACCGCCCTGGTCGTCGTACGCCTCTGACCAGGGCGAAGTTGCCGGACGGCAAGAGTCTGCGATCAAGGGGTCGTGCGGCGCGGATTCGGGGGTACAGGGGCCGCATGGCAGCGAAGAGCGATCACTCCCGAATCCTGCGGGCCGTACGGCAGTTGCGCCGGGTGCGTGCCTTCTACGCGACCGGCGTGGCCCTGTGGCTCACCGCCGCGACCTGGACGGGCTGGATGCATCCCGGCAGCCGCCAGATGTGGGTCTCCCTGCTCCTGCTCGTGCTGTTCGCCGGGCTGCTGGTCACGGCGACGCTCTGGCTCCAGCGGCTGCGCACCTCGGACGAGGACGCTCCGGCCCACCACGCGGCGCCGGGACGGAAGGTCACCGCCCAGCACGCCTGAGCGGCGGGCCGGAGCCCCGGTTCACGCCGCGAGGTCGTGGCCGGGGTGCAGTACCACCTTGGTGTAGCCCTCGATCCGCTTGTCGAACTTGTCGTACGCCCGCGGGGCGTCGTCCAGCGGCAGTTCGTGGGAGACCACGAAGCTCGGCCGGGCGCGGCCGGAGGCGATCAGGTCGCGCAACTGGCGGTTGTACTTCTTCACGTTGCACTGGCCGGTGCCCATCTTCTGGCCCTTCTCGAACATCTTGCCGATGGAGACCAGGAGTTGACCGTGCTTGGCGTGCTCGTCCGGCCCGCCGGGGTCGGACGGCACATACAGGCCCGGTATGCCGAGCCGGCCGGTGGGACGGACGGTCTCCACCAGTTGGTTGAGGACGATCGCCGGTTCCTCGTCGCCGCTCTCGTCGCCCTTCTGGGCCTGGTAGCCGACGGCGTCGATGCCCTTGTCGGTGCCCTCGCCGTTCGTCTGGGCCTTGATCTGCTCGGCCGGGTCGCCCTGGGTGAAGTCGATCGGGATGGCGCCGATCTCCGCGGCCTTGGCGAGCCGTTCGGGCACCCGGTCGACCACGAACACCTTGGAGGCGCCGCGCAGCAGCGCCGAGTAGGCGGCCATCAGCCCCACCGGTCCGGCCCCGTACACCGCGACCGTCTCACCGGGTGAGACCTGGGCGAGTTCGCAGCCGTGGTAGCCGGTCGGGAAGATGTCGGCCAGCAGGATGTAGTCGGTCTCGTTCTCGTCGCCCTCGGGCAGCTTCAGGCAGTTGAAGTCGGCGAAGGGCACCCGCAGCCGCTCCGCCTGTCCGCCCGGGTACGGGCCCATGGACACGTAGCCGTACGCGCCGCCCGCGAAGCCCGGGTTCACCGTCAGGCAGAACCCGGTCTCCCCGGCGAGACAGTTCTTGCAGAACCCGCACGCGACGTTGAACGGCATCACGACGCGGTCTCCCACGGACAGCGAGACCACGCCGTCGCCGACCTCCTCGATCACGCCCAGGTTCTCGTGGCCGAACACGATGCCCGGCTCGGCCGCCGTGCGCCCCTCGTACATGTGCAGGTCGGAGCCGCAGATCGCGGACGAGGTGATGCGGACGATCACGTCGTTGGGGTGCTGGATCTGCGGATCGTCGACGTCTGACACCGTGACGCTGAAGGGCCCTTCGTAGACAACGGCTTTCACCTGTGTCACCTCCGCGTCTCGTGACTGACGGCGGCAGGACGGGCGGGGCGGGCCGGTGTCCGGCCGCGCGGTGGGCGCGGCCGGGCCGAAGCCCGTGGCCCTCGCTTCACCACCGTTCCTTCCAGGTAACGCCCCCGCGCCGGGCGCTGCAACCCACCGGGGATTGCGAAGTTTTTGCCTGTGGCCGGTTCGCGGTGCCGCCGCCCTGCTCACCCGGCACACGCCGGTTTTCACTTCGGCAAAGTGCGGCCGAAACCGGCGGTGGTTCGTGTCGCGGAGGTTACGGGGCCGTTGACCGGCGCCGGTGCCGGGCGGAGGCTCGTCACATAGGTGCTCGTTACAACTGGTTTGGCGACCAGGCCCGGCGCTCGCGGGAAATCGCAGGTCAGCAGCGGGCCGACGGTGCGCCGGCAACAGGAGGCAGCGCATGTGCGGCATCACCGGCTGGGTGTCCTTCGACCGTGATCTCGGCGCCGAGGGCCCCGTATTGGATGCGATGACCGAGACGATGGCCTGCCGGGGCCCGGACGACCGGGGCGTCTGGGCGGAGGGGCCCGCGGCACTCGGGCACCGCCGGCTCGCCATCATCGACCTGCCCGGCGGACGCCAGCCGATGTCGGTGGGCACGCCCGGGGGGAACGTCGCGCTCGTCTACTCGGGAGAGGCGTACAACTTCACCGAGCTGCGCCGCGAGCTCACCGACCGGGGACACCGGTTCACCACCGACTCCGACACCGAGGTCGTCCTGCGCGGCTACCTGGAGTGGGGCGACGCGGTGGCCGAGCGGCTCAACGGCATGTACGCCTTCGCCGTCTGGGACGGGCGGCACGACAAGCTGGTGATGATCCGCGACCGGATGGGCATCAAGCCGTTCTACTACCACCCGACCGCCGACGGGGTCCTCTTCGGCTCCGAGCCCAAGGCGATCCTCGCCAACCCGCTGGTCCGCCCCCGCGTCACGCTGGACGGCCTGCGGGAACTGTTCACCATGATCAAGACGCCGGGCCACGCGGTGTGGGACGGCATGCGCGAGGTCGAACCGGGCACCGTCGTCACGGTCGACCGCTCCGGCCCGCGCACCCGCGTGTACTGGCGGCTGGAGACCCGGCCGCACACCGACGACCGGGAGACGACGATCGCCACGGTCCGCACGCTGCTGGACGACATCGTGCGCCGTCAGCTCGTCGCGGACGTGCCCCGCTGCACCCTGCTCTCCGGCGGGCTGGACTCCTCCGCCATGACCGCGCTGGCCGCCGGGCAGCTCGCGGAGCGGGGCGAGAAGGTACGCAGCTTCGCGGTCGACTTCGCCGGGCAGGCGGACAACTTCGTCGCGGACGAGCTGCGCGGGACCCCGGACACCCCCTTCGTCCACGACGTGGCCCGCCTCGCCGGGACCGACCACCAGGACATCGTCCTCGACGTGCAGTCCCTGGCCGACCCGGCCGCCCGCGAGAAGGTGATCCGCGCCCGTGACCTGCCCGCCGGGTTCGGTGACATGGACGCCTCCCTCCTGCTGCTCTTCCGCGCCATCCGGGACCAGTCCACGGTGGCCCTGTCGGGCGAGTCGGCGGACGAGGTGTTCGGCGGCTACCTCCAGTTCTTCGACGAGGAGGCCCGGCACGCGGACACCTTCCCCTGGCTGGTGAGCTTCGGCCGCCACTTCGGTGACGACACGGGCGTGCTGCGTCCCGAACTGACGGACGCGCTGGACCTCGGGGGTTACATCGCGGACGGGTTCCGTACGGCCGCCGCCGGGGTCGAACGGCTCGACGGCGAGAGCGACTTCGAGTTCCGCATGCGGCGGATGTCCCACCTCCACCTCACCCGGTTCGTGCGCGTCCTGCTCGACCGGAAGGACCGGATGAGCATGGCTGTCGGACTGGAGGTGCGGGTGCCGTTCTGCGACCACCGGCTCGTGGACTACGTCTACAACACGCCCTGGGCGCTGAAGTCGTTCGACGGCCGCGAGAAGAGCCTCCTCCGGGAGGCCACCGCGGACGTCCTGCCCCGCTCGGTGTACGACCGCGTCAAGAGCCCCTACCCCTCCACCCAGGACCCCGGCTACGGCCGCGCCCTCCAGACCCAGGTCAAGGACCTCCTCGCCAAGCCGTCCCACCGCGTCTTCGACCTCCTGGACCGCGCGAAGGTGCGCCGCGTCGCGGAGAACGAGTCCCTGGCGGGCACCCAGGCGGCCCGACGGGGGCTGGAGCGGACGCTCGACTTCGCGACGTGGCTGGACCTGTACGCGCCGGAGGTGAGCACCGGCTGACATCCCAAAAAGGGTGCGGAGGGCGTCGCGGACGCCCTCCGCACCCTTTTGTACGCCGTCGTCCGTCCCGCCGACTCTCCCTGCACGTGCGGAAGTTGACCGAACATCGACCCTCGTCCGCACATCCCCTTGACTGGTACAGACCAATGCGTTTGAGTGTGGCCTCACACCCCCCATCACGGCCGCCCCCCACGCCTTGGCCGGTTTCTCCGGCATGCCCGCAGTGAGCGCGCCCGCGTTCCGCTGCGCGCTGGAACGGCCGTGGCACATCTAGGAGTTGATTCAGTGTCGAGACGGCACATCTCCGCCGCGCTGGCCGCGCTCGCCCTCGCCGTGGCACCCGCGCTGCTGCCGGCGCCGGCCGCTTCCGCCGCTCCGGCCGCCTCCTGTTCGAGCTACCCGAACTGGGTGGCCGGCGCGTCGTACCGGGCCGGTGACATCGTCCGGTACACCGACGGCAAGGCGTACATCGCCGAGCACGACAACCCGGGCTACGACCCGATCATCAGCACCTGGTACTGGGACCCGTACAACTGCGACGGCGGCGGGACCACGCCCGTCGGCAACTTCGTGGTCAGCGAGGCCCAGTTCAACCAGATGTTCCCGAACCGGAACTCGTTCTACTCCTACAGCGGGCTGGTGAACGCGCTCGGCGCGTACCCCGGCTTCGCCAACACCGGCAGCGACACGGTGAAGAAGCAGGAGGCCGCGGCCTTCCTCGCCAACGTGAACCACGAGACCGGCGGCCTGGTCTACGTGGTCGAGCAGAACACCGCGAACTACCCGACGTACTGCGACTGGAGCCAGTCGTACGGCTGCCCGGCCGGGCAGGCGGCGTACTACGGGCGCGGGCCGATCCAGCTGAGCTGGAACTTCAACTACAAGGCGGCCGGCGACGCGCTCGGCATCGACCTGCTGCACAACCCGAACCTGGTGCAGAACGACAGCGCCGTCGCCTGGAAGACCGGCCTCTGGTACTGGAACACCCAGTCCGGACCGGGCTCGATGACGCCGCACAACGCCATGGTGAACCAGGCGGGCTTCGGGCAGACCATCCGCAGCATCAACGGCTCCCTCGAGTGCGACGGCCGCAACCCCGCCCAGGTGCAGAGCCGCGTCGACGCCTACCAGCGCTTCTCGCAGATCCTCGGCGTCTCTCCCGGCGGCAACCTCTACTGCTGACGTCATGACGCTCCCGGCGCGCCACGGCCACCCCGGCCGTGGCGCGCTCGCATGTCACCGGACCCTCCCACTCGGTCACCGCCAGTCGCATCCCGGCTCCCCGAGGTGTGGCGATCGCTACGCAGGGCACTCAGAAACGGCACGAGGAACGATCTGTGCCCTGGAGGCCGACGTGGGACCACTGGCAGCCCTGCCGACACCGCCGGGCGTGTACACCCCGCAGCACGACACCGATCTCATCGCACGTGTCATGGAGAAGGAGCACCTGGACGCCGACTCCTGTGTGCTCGACCTGTGCACCGGCAGCGGCGCGCTGGCCGTGCGGGCGGCCGCGCGCGGGGCGCGGGTCACCGCGGTCGACATCTCCCGGCGGGCCCTGGCCACCGCCTGGTGCAACGCGCTGTTCGCCGGCCGGCGCATCACGGTCCGCCGCGGCGACCTCGTCTCGGCCGTGCCGGGCCGCAGATACGACCTGGTGGTGAGCAACCCGCCCTACGTCCCCGCGCCCGCCCCGAGACCGCCGAGCCGGGGTTCCGCCCGCGCCTGGGACGCCGGGCCGGACGGGCGGCTCTTCGTGGACCGGATCTGCGACACCAGCGCCGGGGTGCTGAAACGGGGCGGTGTCCTGCTCCTGGTGCACTCCGCGCTGTGCGGCACCGCGCCCACCCTGGACCGGCTCGCCGCCGCGGGGCTGGACGCCGCCGTGGTGGACCGGGCCACCGTGCCCTTCGGCCCCGTGCTGCGCGAGCGCCGTTCCTGGCTGCACAGCCGGGGCATGCTGCGCGACCGGCACGAGGACGAGGAGGAGCTGGTGGTGGTGCGCGCCGTGCGCCGTTGACCCGGACGGCCCGTTACGGCGGCTTTCAGCGGGTACTCGTGCAGCACCGAACCCAGTACCCGCGCCGAGAGGACGGTGGTCACCCGTGGGCCGAGAAGCCGAGCACGCGACGAGCGTGACGATCACGCCCGACGGCCCGCTGCTCCTGCCCGGCCCGGTCGAGGTGACGCTCCCGGACGGCACGGTCGTCACCTCGCGGCGCTTCACGGTCGCGCTCTGCACCTGCCGCCGCAGCCGTATCTACCCCTGGTGCGACACCAGCCACCGCCGCCGTGCGAAGAACGCGAAGGAGACCCGGTGACCGGTCCCGTACTCCCCCAGCCGCGCGGTGACCTGTCCGCCGCCGTCATCGCCGCGCTGAGCAGCGGTGACACCGGCCTGGACTGTACCCTTCCGCCCACCGTCGACCCGTACGGCGACGACCTCCAGCTCGCCCTGTACGTGCTCTACGAGCTGCACTACCGGGGTTTCGAGGGCGTGCCCGACGAGCTGGAGTGGGACCCCGGCCTGCTGGCGGTGCGGCGCTCGCTGGAGCAGCCGTTCCTGGCGGCCCTGCGCCGGGACGTGCCGCAGGGCACGAGCGCCGGCGAGGCGCTGGACGCGCTGCTGGTCGAACCGGTCGGGCACGACGACAGCAGCGTCAGCCACCACCTCCAGCGTGACGGCGAGCTGTGGCAGCTCACCGAGTACGCGGCCCTGCGCTCGCTGTACCACCTCAAGGAGGCCGACCCGCACGCCTGGGTCATCCCGAGGCTGCGCGGCCGGGCCAAGGCCGGCATGGTGGCCGTCGAGTTCGACGAGTTCGGCGCCGGCCGCCCCGACGAGATCCACGCGCGGCTCTACGCCGACCTGATGACCGACCTCGGCCTGGACACCACCTACGGCCACTATCTCGACCGGGCGCCGGCGACCCTGCTGGCCACGGTCAACCTGATGTCCCTCTTCGGGCTGCACCGCGCGCTGCGGGGCGCCCTGGTGGGGCACTTCGCCACCGTCGAGGTGACCTCGTCGCCCGGCTCCCGCCGGATGGCGGCCGCGCTGCGCCGTACCGGCGCCGGGAAGGCCGCGCAGCGGTTCTACGACGAGCACGTGGAGGCGGACGCCGTGCACGAGCAGGTGGTCCGCCGGGACGTGGTCGGCGGACTGCTCGCCGACGAGCCGCATCTCGAGGCCGACATCGCCTTCGGCGTGCACGCCACCGGTCTGCTGGAGGACCGGTTCGGCGCGCAGGTGCTCAAGGCGTGGCGGCAACAGCACAGCGCCCTGCGGACGCTCCCGCACGGCGGAACGGAAAGGAAGTCCCCGTGACCGAGAATCCCCTCCACCGGCATCCCCGCCCCGAGTTCCCGGAGCAGGGGCAGGAACATCCGGGCTGGACCGGCCCGATGGACCCCCCGCCGGACCACGGCGAGGAGTCCTACGAGGGCAGCGGACTGCTGACCGACCGCAAGGCGGTGATCACCGGCGGCGACTCCGGCATCGGCCGGGCGGTGGCGCTCGCCTACGCGCGCGAGGGCGCCGACGTGCTCTTCACCTATCTGCCCGAGGAGGGCGACGACGCAGCCGAGACCAGCCGGCTGGTCGAGGAGGCCGGCCGCAAGGCGGTGGCGGTGCCCTGCGACATCCGGGAGGAGGAGCAGTGCCGCCGGCTGATCGAGCGGGCGGTGGACGAGTTCGGGCGCATCGACATCCTGGTGAACAACGCGGCCTACCAGATGTCCCAGCCTGACGGCATCGAGGCGATCAGCACCGAGCAGTTCGACCGGGTGGTGCGCACCAACCTGTACGGCATGTTCTGGCTGAGCAAGATGGCGCTGCCGCACATCCCGGCGGGCGGCAGCATCATCAACACCACGTCCGTGCAGGCGTACAAGCCGAGTCCGCATCTGCTGGACTACGCGATGACCAAGGGCGCGATCGTCACCTTCACCCAGGGGCTGGCGCAGATGGTCGCCGAGGACGGCATCCGGGTGAACGCCGTGGCGCCGGGCCCGGTGTGGACGCCGCTGATCCCGGCGACGATGCCGGACACGGTCGAGTTCGGCAAGCAGTCCCCGCTCGGCCGCCCCGCCCAGCCCGCCGAAATGGCGCCCGCCTACGTCTTCCTGGCCTCCCGGCACGCCAGCTTCATCACGGCGGAGATCCTCAACGCGACGGGCGGCACGCCGCTGCCGTAACCGCCGCAGGACACGACGGCGGCCCGGACCTCCTCGGTCCGGGCCGCCGTCGTGTCGGACGTGAGCCGGGCTCAGGCGTCCAGGAGCTGGTTGAAGAAGGTGCGGTACTGCTGGAGCGCCACCCGCAGGCCCTCGGTCTCGACTTGTTCGCCGCGGCTCCACTGGCCCTCGAGTTCCTTCTTGTGGTCGGCGAAGGTCGCGGCGAGCGACTGGATGACGTCGGCGACGAGCGCGTCCGCCGAACGGACGGCGTCCTTGGGGTCGTCGACGAAGGTGCCCTGGATCTTGACCCAGCGCTCGCGGAAGCCGTCGGCCTCCTGGTGGGCGATCAGCGGATCGGCACCCTCGTCCACCGAGCGGGGCCGGCCGCCCTCCTGCCGCTGGTCCCCGTCCGGGCGGGGGTCACGGTCGTCGCGCCCGGTCAGGGGGCCGCGCTCCGGAGCGACCTGCTCGCCCGTGGCGGTCCGCTCGGGCGCGTTCTCCCGCTCGCCGGGAACGCCCGGCTCGTCGCCGGAGACGGCCGACGCCTCACCGGGGTAGGCCGGCGGGGGCGTGTCGGAGGAGCGCTCGGCCGCGCGGTCGGGCCGCGCCCCCGGCAGCGGGCCGGAGCGGGCGTCCGGCGGGGCGTCGTGGCCGGTGTCGGACGGCGCGTCCGGACGCTGCTCGGACAGGGGTCCGGAGCGGGCGTCGGGACGGCTCTCCCGGCCGGGGCGGGCCAGGTCCTCCGTGGTCAACTCACCCTCGCCGGGGCCGCTGTTGGTGTGGCGGTCTGACATGACAACCTCGTTTCCGCTCGTGCCGTGATGGAAGTGCGCGCCGGGTCAGGCCGCGTCGTGCCCGGTGCTCTCGTGGTGCGGGGGACGGCCGCTGCCCAGCAGGTCGTCGAAGAGGGTGCGGTAGCGCACCATGGCGCCGCGCAGCTCCTCCGTGGTCGCCTCGCCGTTCTCGTTGCGCAGGCTGACGTCGTGGGCGTCCCGGTAGTGCTCCAGGGTCTGCGCGTGCTCGACGGACAGGTCCCGGAGCTGCTGCTCGAACCCCTCGGTGGGGTAGCCGCGGTCGCGCATGAGCTGGGTGACCAGGCGGTCGGCGTCGTCGACGCTCTGCGCCGGATGGTCGACGAACCGCTCCTGCGTGCCCCTCCACTCGGTGGCGTAGCGGTCCCGCTCCTCGGGGGACAGCTCCTTGAGGTCGAGGTCGCGGTGCCGCTTCTCGCGGGCCTGCAGTTCGCGCTCGGCCTCCCGCCTGCTCTCGCCGGACTGCACGGCCCGGTCGTACTCGGGGCCGAACTTCTCCTGGAGGCGGCGCCTGCGGCGGCGTGTCACGAGCGACACTCCCACGGCGACGAGGATCAGGATGACGGCGATAGGAACCAGAATGGCGATCAGCGTTTGTGCGGTGGACATCGCCTCTCCCGCTGGGTGTTGGGTGGAGGGGCCGGCCGGTTCGCGGCCTGCCGGTTACTCCGCCCGAGTACCCCGGCCCCGTTCCCGCACACCGCCCCGGCCTGGCCTGGCCTGGCGCGCGGAGGGTGATTGCCGGGGCGTGGGGGCGGGTACGCGGAGTCGGCATCCGGCAGCCCGGCGTCCGGCGTGGGCCGGGCCGCCTCCCTCCTCGGAGTCCGTGACGACTCCTCGCGACCTGGACGGGGATGAGGGCATGAGCCGACGGCACACTCAGGACGACACGGCACGCGTGCCGCGCGCGCGTCCGGGCAGGACCGGCCGCCGCCAGGAGCGCACCGGGACCGAACCGGTCACCGCACGCAGCGCGCTGAAGCCGCGCCTGGTGCTCAGCGTGATCGGGTTGCCGGTCTTCGTGCTCGGTACGGTGCTCTTCGCCGTCTGGGCGGGCGCGGTTCGGCAGCGGGACGTGCCGGACCCGACCCAGCTCACGGTGCTGGCCGTCATCTGTGGCGTCCTCGCGCTGTTCGCCGCCGTGGACCTGGTCGTGGTGCTGGCGCGCCTCGCGCGCGAACGCGCCCGCCGGACGTGAACCACGGCGGTCCGGTGGCCGGCCCGCGCGTCGTCGCAGACGCTCCGCGACGCGGCCGGCCGGCCGGCCATCAGGGAGTGCGCCTCACCATGGCTCCAGGACCGCCTTGATCATGCCGTCCTTCTTCGCCTGGAACGTCTCGTACGCCTGCGGTCCCTGCTCCAGCGGGAGGGTGTGGGTGGCGAAGGTGTCCACGCCCAGCGGGTCCTCGTCGGTGAGCAGCGGGAGGATGTCGCCGACCCAGCGGTGCACGTTGGCCTGGCCCATGCGGAGCTGGATCTGCTTGTCGAACAGGGTCAGCATCGGCATGGGGTCGACCATGCCCCCGTACACGCCGGACAGCGAGATGGTGCCGCCCCGGCGGACGATGTCGATGGCGAGGTGCAGCGCGCCGAGCCGGTCGACGCCCGCCTTCTCCATGACGCGCTGCGCGAGGGCGTCGGGGAGCAGGCCGGCGGCCCACTGGGCGGCCTTGGCGAAGGGCGCGCCGTGCGCCTCCATGCCGACGGCGTCGATGACCGCGTCCGGGCCGCGTCCGTCGGTGACGTCGCGGATCGCGTCGGCGAGGCCGTCGCCGTACTCGTCGAGGTCGTAGACGGTGATGCCGTGTTCGCGGGCGCGGGCGAGGCGTTCGGGGACGAGGTCGACGCCGATGACGTTCTCGACGCCCCGGTGCCGGGCGATGCGGCAGGCCATCTCGCCGATCGGACCGAGGCCGAGCACCACCAGGCTGCCGCCGGGCCGCACACCGGCGTACTCGACGGCCTGCCACGCGGTGGGCAGTACGTCGGACAGGTAGAGGAAGCGCTGGTCGGGCGGCCCGTCGGGGACCTTCACGGGGAGCTGGTCACCGAAGGGCACCCGCAGGAACTGCGCCTGGCCGCCCGGGACCTGGCCGTACAGCTTGGTGTAGCCGAAGAGGGAGGCGCCCATGCCGTGTTCGCGGACCTGGGTGGTCTCGCACTGGGAGTGCAGGCCCTGCCCACACATGTGGCACTGGCCGCAGGAGACGTTGAAGGGGACCACCACGCGGTCGCCGGGGGCGAGGGAGGTCACCTCGGAGCCGGTCTCCTCCACGATGCCCATGGGCTCGTGGCCGAGGATGTCGCCGGGGTCGAGGAACGGGCCGAGGACTTCGTACAGGTGCAGATCCGACCCGCAGATCCCGGTGGACGTCACGCGGACGATGACGTCGGTGGGGTCCTGGAGCCCCGGGTCGGGGACGGTCTCGACCCGGACATCCCTCCTGCCCTGCCAGGTGAGAGCGCGCATGTGTCCTCCCGCGTCGATGTGTTCGTAGGTGCTGCGGCTCGCTCCCGGGCCGGGTACCCGACACCGCGGTACTTACCCGGCGCGGGAGGCGTCACCCGGAGGGCTCGTCGGGCACGGGCTGGTCGGGGCGCACCCCGGCGGACTCCGGTGCGCCGCGCGGGCCGGCTCCCGCCTCGTCCGTGTCGGGCACCTCGCGGGCGTCGTCCTGCACGGGGGCGTCCCAGCGGTCGTTGTCGTGGCTCGCCTGCTGGTCGGGCAGGTCCCTGGGGACGCGCCGGGCGTGGGTGTCGCGGTGCTCCGTCATGGCTTCTCCTCGTCTGCGGGGGCCGGGCTCGCCGCGCCGTTCGGGGCGGCCCGTCGCGGGTACCCCGTGGTCCGGTGAGCATGCGGGGCCGGGTGGCCGGATGCCTCTGGGGGCGGGCAACCCGTGCCCCGCTCGGGGGTGTGGGCCACCGGGAGACCGAGGGAGCTGTCCCGTGGTCGACGACGACGGCGGCAGACGGCCGGGTGGCGACCCGCCGTCCGGGCGGGCGCCAGCGCGGGCCTGCCGGGCGCGGGCGGGCATCGACGCGGCAGGCCGGCACGGAACTCCGGCGCGGGCCGGAGCGGGTCACCCCACGTATCTGCGGGCGGTGGAGCCCCGGCGGGCCCGCTGGAGGGTGCTCAGCCGGCGTTCCAGGTCGGGCGGGACGGGGTCGCGCTGCCGGAGCACCCAGGGCACACCGGCCAGCGCCCGGCCGACGGCGCGGAGCGAGGCGGTGTCCCGGGGCACCGTGGCCAGCAGGGCGCAGGTGCGGAGCAGCCCGGGCAGCAGGGGGCGCCGCAGCCAGGTGAACCACAGGGTGTTGCGCAGCCCGAGGACCCGGCGCTCGGTGCTGTCCCGCCGTACGGACGCCTCGTGATGGGCGGTCATGCCGTCCAGGTAGCTCAGCCACCAGCCCTGGCGCTGGAGGTCGGTGGCGAGCAGCTCCTCCTCACCGCCGAGCCACAGCCCCGGATGGAAGCCGCCCGCGCCCCGGAAGGCGTCGGTGCGCAGCACCGTGGCGGCCGCGAGGAACGAGCCCAGCGCGGGGCCCGGCAGCCAGTCGGGGCCGGTGAGCGGCGAGTCCCGCAGCTCCGCCGTGACCGGGTCCTCCGCGCCGGAGGGTTCCATGACGATGCGGGCGGTCACCGCGGCGAGCCCCGGGCGGGCGTCGAGCGCGTCCGCGGCCCGGCGCAGACTGCCGGGCTCCCACCAGGAGTCGTCGTCGCAGAAGGCGATGTAGGGGGTGCGGACCTGGCGCACCGCGAGGTTGCGGCCGACGGCGCCCAGGTTGCGGCCGGGCTGGAGCAGCCGTGTGGCGGGGAAGTCCCGGCGGACCGCCGCGGCCGTGCCGTCGACCGAGCCGTTGTCGGTGACGACCACCTCGGGTGCCTCCGGAAGCTTCGCCAGCTCGCGCAGCGTGCGCAGGAGTTCGTCCCGCCGGTTGCGGGTGATGACCACCACGGTCGTGCGGGCGTCGGGTCCTGCGGCGGTCATGCGGGTCCCTCTCTCCGGGCGCGCGCGGCCCGGTCGGTGTCGACGAGCCGGGCCGCCCGCTCGACGGCGGGGGGCAGCAGCCGGCGGCGGGCCAGGGCGGCGGGCAGCCGGGCGAGGAGTTCGCGCAGCGCGGGCGCGGCTCCGGGGCGGCCGGTGGCGGCGGCCACCGCGAGGCGCGCGCCGGCCGCGAGGGCGACGGACAGGGGGCGGCGCAGCCAGAGGGTGAGGACCTCGTTGCGCCACAGCCGGGGGCTGCGCCCCTGGCGGCCCGCCGGGGCCGGGTGATGACGGGCCGTCAGGGAGGGGTCGTAGGCGACGCCCCAGCCCTCGGCGGCGAGGTCGTAGGCGAGCAGGGTCTCCTCGCCGCCGAAGAAGAGCAGCGGGTGGAAACCGCCGGCCGCGCGGAAGGCGTCCCTGCGGACCACGCAGGCGCAGGCGAGGAAGCCGAGTACCGGGCGCCCCGGCAGGTCCGGATCGGGCGGCAGCGGGGAGGCGGCCAGCACGGTGTTGAGGGGGTCCTCCGCGCCCTCCGGACCGACCAGGGTTCGGGCGACCACCAGTCCCAGCCGGGGGTGGGCGTCCAGCAGGTCGGCGGCGCGGCGCAGCGCGCCGGGCTCCCACCAGGAGTCGTCGTCGCTGAAGGCGACATAGGGGGTGTCGGCGCGGTCCACGGCCAGGTTGCGGCCGAGCGCCCCGGTGTTGGCGCGGGGGCGCAGCAGCCGGGCGGCGCCGGGGTGGCGGCGGACAGCGCGGAGGGAGGCGTCTCCGGTGCTGTTGTCGACGACGATGACCGGTGGCCGTTCGGGCAGCGCGGTCAGGGCGTCGAGGGTGCGGACGAGGCTGGCGCAGCGGTCGCGGGTGATCACGGCGACGGTGACGCGGTCCTCGGCGCGGTCCCGGCGCGTGGCCGACGGGTCAGAGGTGGAGGGCACCGGCATCGACGCCGTATCCTCTCGGCGCCCCGGTGGGCGGAGTGGCCGGCAGCAGGTCGAGCGCGGCGAGGACGGCCTCCTCGGCCCCGATCCTGAGCAGACCGGGGTCGGTGACCGTGCCGTGCGGATCGCCGGGCGGGCCGGACCGCCACAGGGCGCGGTGCCGCGGCAGCGCGGGCGGCCCCCACAGGGCGGGCGGTACGGGCCCGAAGAGGGTCACCGAAGGCGTGCCGTGGGCGGACGCCAGGTGGGAGATCCCGGTGTCGCCGCTGACGACCAGCGCGGCGTGGGCGACGAGCGCGGAGAGGGCGCCGAAGGTCAGCCCGCCGGTGAGCAGGTCCCCGGCGGGCACGCTCCCGCTGCCGGCGACGTCCTGGACGAGGCCGTCCTCGCCGGGCCCGCCCGTGACGACGACCCGGTGTCCGAGTTCGCGCAGTCTCCGGGCGACGGCGCCGAAGCGTTCGGCGGGCCAGCGCCGGGCGACGGCGTCGGCCCCCGGATGGACGACGACGGCGCCCGGTGCCGGCGAGGGTCCGTCCGGCGGGGGCAGCCGCAGGTCGGCCGGGTCGGCGGGGATGCCGTAGGCGGCCAGGAAGCGGCACCAGCGGGCCCGCTCGTGCTCGTCGGGCCGCCAGGCGGGGGGCGGCCGGGAGCCGGGTCCCCGGTGGGCGTGGGCCAGCAGGTACCGGGGGTGGAGGGCGGCCAGGGCGTCGCGGCTCTCGGGCCCGTTGCCGTGCAGGTCGATCGCCAGGTCGGGGGGCGGGCCGGACCAGTGGGTCAGTCGGGGGACGGCGCGGCGGGGTGCCTCGGCGGGCAGTACGGCGTCGACGGTGCCGGTGGCGAGGGCCGCGTCGGTGAGCCCGGGAGGCAGGGCGAGGACGACCCGGTGGGCCGGGAAGGCCCGGCGGATGCCGCGCAGCGCGGGCACCCCGGCCAGCAGGTCGCCCAGGCCCAGGGCGCGCAGCACCAGCACGCCGGGGCGGGCGGGGGGAGGGGTCATCGGCGCGCTCCCTCGGTGCCGCCCGGCGCGTGGGCGGCGCGTTCGGCGATGCCGCTGGTGGAGCGCCCGTCGAGGTAGGGGAAGAGCACCACCTGGCCGTCCCAGCTGGCCACCAGGGACGCCTCGGGGAGGTCGGTGCGGGCGTAGTCGCCGCCCTTGGCCCAGATGTGGGGGCGGAGCCGGGCGAGGAGGAGTTCGGGGGTGTCCTCGTCGAACACGGCCACCGCGTCGACGCACTCCAGCGCGCGCAGTACCCGTACCCGGTCGGCGAGCGGCACGAGCGGGCGGCCGCCGCCCTTGCGGCGGCGTACGGAGGCGTCGGAGTTGACGCACACCACCAGGCAGTCGCCGGTACGGCGGGCCGCCTGGAGCAGGGCCACGTGGCCGGCGTGCAGCAGGTCGAAGCAGCCGCCGGCCGCGACGACGGTCCCGCCCGCGGCCCGTACCCGGGCGGCGGTGCGCAGCGCCTCGTCGGTGGGGGCGCCGACGGCTGCGGGGGCGGAGGGCCCGGGGGTCCGGCCGGCGTCCAGGGTGCGGACGCCGCCCTCGGCGACGTACCGGGTGGCGGCGTGCACGGCGCCGCGTACGGCGGCCTCGGTGAGCTGGCCGTCGGCGAGCAGCCCGGCAGCCGTCGCGGCGAAGCGGTCGCCCGCGCCGCAGGCGTCGCCCTGGGCGGTGACCGGCGAGGGGACCATGAGCGGGGTGCCGCCGTGCGAGAGGAGCGCGCCGCGCCCGCTCATCGTCACGGCCACGGAGGCGGCCCGCCAGTCCCCGACGAGCTGGTGCGCGTCCTGGGCGGCGACGCGGAGTTCGTCGTCGGGGTCCCCCACCGGGCCGCCGCCGCGGGCGGCGAAGGTGTGCGCCTCGGTGGCGGACGGTGTCGCCAGACGGACGCCGGGGACCGGCGGACGGCCGCGCGGGTGCGGGTCCCAGACGACGGGCACCCTGGCGGCGGCCTCGGTGAGCGCGGCCCGCAGGACGTCGGCGCAGCCGCGCCCGTAGTCGGCCACCAGGACGGCGCCCGCGGCGGCGACGGCCCGGCGGGCCCCGGCGGTGGCCTCCTCGGCGCGGCCCTCGCCGTCGTCCAGGCGCAACAGCGGCCTGCCCTCGGCGAGGACCCGGGTCTTGGTGGACAGGGTGCCGTCCAGCGGCAGCTCCAGCAGGCGGACCCGGTCGCCGAGGGTGGCGCGGAGTTCGGCGCTGGACGGATCGTCGCCGAGGGCGGTGACCAGCGTGACGTCCCGGCCGTCGGCGGCGGCGAGCCAGGCGGCCAGCGCCGCCCCGCCGGGCCGGGTGGCGCGGCGGACGTCGCTGACGACGGGTACGGGCGCGTCGGGCGCGAGCCGTTCGACGCGGCCGAACAGGTCGTGGTCGAGGAGGGCGTCTCCCACGACGAGGAGCGGGGCCGGGGTGGTCATGGGCGTTCCTTCCCGGCCACCGCCCAGTGCCGCCGGGCCGGTGACCTCCGGGGGCGCGCCGTGTGGCGGTCGATCGCGCTGTCGAAGGACTCGCAGAGCATGTGCACGGCAACCAGGTGCAGTTCCTGCACGGTGGCGGTGCTGGCCGCCCGGACGCACAGGGCGTCGTCGGCGGCGGCCAGGAGGGGGTTGGGGGCGGGGCCGGTCAGGGCCCACACGGTCATGCCGAGGCGGTGCGCCTCGGTGGCGGCGACGAGCAGGTTGGCGCTGGCGCCGCTGGTGGACAGCAGCATCAGCAGGTCGCCGTCGCGGCCGTGGGCGCCGACCTGGCGGGCGAAGATCTCCTGCACACCGTAGTCGTTGGCGATGGCGGTGGTGGCGGAGGTGTCGGCGTGCAGGGCGAGCGCGGAGAACGGCGGCCGGTCGGCCCGGTAGCGGCCCACCAGTTCGGCCGTCAGATGCTGGGCCTGGGCGGCGCTGCCTCCGTTGCCCGCGACCAGGAGCCGGGAGCCGTCGGCGAGATGGGCGGCGAGGGTGCCGCCCCACCGGTGGACGCGGGCGGCGTCCTCGCGGAAGACGGTGAGCGCCGTCATCAGGTCGTCGCAGTGCGTGGTGTCGGTGGCGGTGTTCATCGGACGACTCCGGAGAGCGAGGGGACGGACGACACCGCGCCGTAGACGCGGCTGACCCCGTCGGCGACGCGGTCCCAGGTGTAGCGCTCCAGCACCCGCCGCCGCCCCTCGGCGCCGTAGCGGGCCAGCCGGGCGGGGTCGGCCAGGAGTGCGCGGACGACGGCGCCGATCGTGGCCTCGTCGCCGTCGCCGGGCGGGACCAGGACGCCGGTCCGGCCGTCCACGACGGTGTCGAGCTGGCCGCCGACCGCGGTGGCGACGAGCGGGGTCCCGCAGGCCATGGCCTCGACGGGGACGATGCCGAACGGCTCGTAGCGGGGCAGGGAGAGTACCAGGTCGGCGTCGGACATCAGCGCGGGCATGTCCTCGCGGCCGACTCCGCCGAGCAGGGTGACCCGGTCGGCCACGCCGTACTCCCCGGCGAGGGCGAGCAGCCGTTCCGCCTCGGGCTCGGCGAAGAGCAGGGCCGGTTCCGGGCCGCCCGCGACGAGCAGTTCGGCGTCGGGGACGTGGGCCAGGGCGCGGATGGTGCGGTCGAAGCCCTTGCGCGGGACCAGCCGGCCCACGGTGAGCAGGCGGTGCCTCCCGGAGCGTGCGGGCCGGGGGCGCGGGGCGAACTGCCCGGGGTCGACGCCGCAGGGCACGACGTGCGTCCGCTCCCGGGGCAGCCCCATGGCCTGGAGTTCCCTCACCTCGTCGGCGCAGGTGGCGATGATCGCGTCGCAGGCCCGGCCGACGGCCGTCTCCGTGGCGATCCGGCCGGCGGGGCTGGTGTCGGCCGCTCCCTGGTGCCGCCGCTTCACGGTGCCCAGGGCGTGGTAGGTCTGCGCCACCGGCACGCCGAGTTCGCGGGCTCCGGCGAGGGCGGCGGTGCCGGACATCCAGAAGTGGGCGTGCACCACGTCGGGGCGCCGCTCGGCCCACTCCCGGCCCAGCCAGGCGCCGAACTCGGTCATGTAGGGCGGGAGTTCGTCTTTGGGCACGGGTGCGGCCGGCCCGGCGGGGACATGGACCACCTCGACGCCGTCGGCCGTGCGCACCCGGTCCGGCAGCCGGGGCGAGTCGCGGCGGGTGTACACGGTGACGTGGTGGCCCCGGCGGGCCAGCACTCCGGCGAGCTGGGCGACGTAGACGTTCTGGCCGCCCGCGTCCGGGCCGCCGAGCGCGGCCAGGGGGCTGGCGTGTTCGGAGACCATGGCGACGCGGGCCGGGGCGTGGTGCTGAGTCATCGGGTGACCTCCTTGATCAGGCGTTCCCAGTCGTCCAGGAACCGCCGTTCTCCGTAGCGGGCCAGCGCGGCCGCCCGGGCCGCGTCGCCGGTCCGCCGCGCCTGGCCGGGGTCCGCGAGGAAGGCGCGCACGGCGGAACCGAGCACCTCCAGGCGGTTGGAGACGACCCCGGCGCCCTCGGGCACCGCCTCGCGCACCTCGGTGGTGTCCAGCGCGACCACCGGCATGCCGAGGAACATGGCCTCCAGCAGGGACAGTCCCAGCGAGGTCCAGCGGACCGGGTGCGCGTACAGCCGGCAGCGGGCCATCGCGGTGTGCAGGTCGTCCTGGGCGAGGTCCCGGCTGCGGCAGCGTCCGGGCGGCAGGCCGAGGTGCCCGGCGAGCCCCTCGGTGCGCATGCCGAAGACGTCCAGCGGCGCCCAGGACGCGAACCGGGGCAGCAGGTCCGTGCCGGTGGTACGGCCCCTGCGCACGGGCTCGTTGACGACGACCGCGGCGCGCGGCTCCTCCCCCGTCCAGCGGTGGCCGGGGTCGATGATGCCGTGCTCGATCACCGTGGCCGGTGCCCGGCCGTTGTCCCACATCAGGTGGTTGAAGTGGGTGACGTGCACGAGGGGTATGTCGGACCGGCCGGCCAGCGGGTGCCGGGTGTCCACCGCCGTCTCGTGGGGGCTGTTGTGCTCGACGTAGACGGCGGGCACGTCGACGCCGGGGCGGCGGCCGGTCCAGCGGTGGGCCAGTTCGAGTTCGTGCGGGCGCTGAAGCACCATCAGGTCGATCTTGGCGTCCCGCAGTTGCTCCGGGGTGCGTTCGAGCACGGTGTCGGGCCACTGCCAGGTGCGGGCGCGGCCGAGCCCGTCGGGGCCGCGGTCCTCGGTGACCGGGACGAGGAAGGTCGCGCGGCCCTGCACGAACGCCGTCAGCCATGAGCCGTGCACATGCCATACCAGGATGTTCATGGTTCTCCCTCCTCACATCGCGGGCTGGAGCAGCTTCTGGACGGCGCTGAGCACGTCGTGCGCCGTCACCTCGTCCAGGCAGGGATGGCCGGGCACCGGGCACTGCCGGGCCCTGCTGTCCGCGCAGGGCGCGTCCTGGCGGCCGAGCAGCACGCCGGGCACCCCGTACGGCCCCCAGCGCCCGGCCGGGACCACCGGGGCGAACAGCGAGACGACCGGTGTCCCGACGGCGGCCGCCAGATGGGCCGGGCCGGTGTTGCCGCAGACCACCGCGTCGGCCAGGCGCAGCACGCCGGACAGGGTGCGCGGGTCGGTGCGGCCGCCCAGGTCGATCGCGGTGCCGCCGCTCACCCGCCGGGTCAGCTCGCCCTCGTCCGGACCGCCCGTGACGACCACCCGGTGCCCGGCGTCGGTGAGCAGGGCGACGGCCTCGGCGCACCGCTCGGGGCTCCAGGCGCGCGCCGGGGCGCTGGCGCCGGGGTGGACGACGACGTAGGGGCCGTTGCCGGTGAGGGCGGCGGTGTCGGGGGGCGGCAGCACGCGCAGCCGTCCGTCGTCGCCGGGGCGCGGGGTGAACCCCATGGCCAGGGCGGTGTCGAGCGCGGCCTCGGCCTCGTGCCGCCCCGGCAGCCGCCGGTGCCGTACGTCCAGCAGCCGGCCGGGGTGGTCGGTGCTGTCGGCGCCGGTGCGGGCGACTCCGGCCAGGCGCAGCAGCAGTGCGGTGGGCAGGGGGCTCTGGTGGAAGGAGGTGAGGATCAGCGCGTCGTCCGCCGCGACCACCCGCAGTCGGCCCAGCAGGTCATCGATGTCGGCCACTTCGACGTCGGGCGGATCGAAGCCCTCCCACGGCGCCTCCCACACCAGCACCTCGTCGACGCCGGGCAGCAGCCGGGCCGCCGGTGCCCCGCGGGGGCCGCAGAGCAGGGCGACGTGCTCGTGGTGCGCGGCGACCGCGCGCACGGCGGGTCCGGCGAGCAGCACGTCACCGAAGCTGTCGAGCCGGACGACCAATGCCGTCATGTCCCCTCGCCCCCGTCCGCGGGCAGCAGCGACCGTACGGCCGCGAGCAGGTCGGTGGCGGTGTCGGGTTCCGCCGCGACCTCCTCGGGCCGGGTGGCCGCGTTGGCGACGAGGATGGCGCGGGCCCCGGCGGCCCGGCCGGCCCGCACATCGGCGGCGATGTCACCGATGACCACGCAGTCCCCCGGCGCCTGCCCGAGGGCCTCGGCGGCCCGGAGCACCAGGCCGGGCCGGGGTTTGCGGCAGTCGCAGCCGGCGTCGGGGGCGTGCGGGCAGTAGACCCAGACGCCGAGGCCGCCGAGCAGTTCGTCGGCGCGGGCGTTCACGCGGCGCACGGCGGCGTCGGAGATCAGGCCCCGGCCGACGCCCGACTGGTTGCTCACCACACCGGTGGCGATCCCGGCGGCGCGCAGCAGGTCCACTGCCTGCCGGGCGCCGGGCAGCAGCCGGACCCGGCCGGGGTCGCCGTTGTAGGGGACGTCGGCCACGAGGGTGCCGTCGCGGTCGAAGAGGACGGCGGCGGGGGTGTCCCGGCGGTTCATGGCACCCTCCTCAGCGGTGCGGCGTTGCGGTGCCGGATCCGGCCGGTGAGCCGGTGGCCGACGGCGAGCGGGGGGATGACCACACTGGTCGCCGCCATGGTCGCCGTCTCACGGGGGGTGCGCGGGCCGGGCAGGATGCGGGCGAGGGCGAACTCGGCCGTGCCGGCCGCCCACAGGGCCCCGGCGAGGGCGGCGGCCCGGCGCCGCCCGGCGAGGGCGAGGAGGGAAGCGGCGAGCCCGGCGGCCGTGACCAGCGCGTGCAGTGGCAGCCGTCCACGGGGCGCCTGCGCGCGCGACCACCAGTCCCGGCCGTGCAGCCGGTTCATCAGCGCGTCGTCGGCGTTGCCGCGCTGCGCGCGCAGCGAGACCCAGGGGTCGGCGGCCCGCACCGGATGCCGGGTGGTGCGCACGCCCCGGTGCAGCGTCCAGCCCGCCGCCAGCACGCGCAGCGCGAGGTCGGCGTCCTCCCGGAAGGCGCGGCGGAACCGTTCGTCGAAGCCGCCGGCGGCTTCGAGCGCGGCCGTCCGGTACGCCATGTCGGCGGTGGCCCAGGCGGCCCCCTCCAGCCCCGCGGTGCCGCGTTCGAAGTCGGTGGGCCTGCGCCCCGCCGGGAGCGGCACAACCAGCCGGCCCTGGATGCCCCCGGTCCCCCTTCCGGCCCGCGAGAGGTCGTCGGCGAGACGGCGGGACCAGTCGGGGAGCACCTGGACGTCGTCGTCCAGGAAGACGGTCCAGGGCGTGCGCACCGTGCGCCACCCGGTGTTGCGGGCGGCGGCGGGTCCCCGGCCCCCGGTGCCGAGCACGCGCACCCGCTCCCGGAGCGCACCGGCGGCGGTGAGCGGCAGCGGCCCTGCGGGGCCGGGGCGGTCGTCCACGACGACGATCTCCTCGGGCGGGTGCCCGGTGGCCCCGGCCAGCGCGCGCAGGCAGTCGGCGAGGCAGGCGCGGCCGATCGTCGGGACGACGACGCTGTAGGCGGGGGCGGCCGTCATGCGAAGACCTCCGCGCGCCGGACGGCGAACGGCCCGAGGGCCAGCAGGTCCACGGGGGCGGACCCGAAGCACTCCAGCGCGTCGCGCGGATCGTCGACCATCGGCCGTCCGGCGGTGTTGAGGCTGGTGTTGACCACCACCGGCAGCCCGGTGCGCCGCTCGAAGCCCTCGATCATGCGGGCCACCAGGGGCTCCTCGGCCCGGTCCACGGTCTGGATGCGCGCGGTGCCGTCCACGTGCACCACGGCCGGGATACGCTCCCGCCACGCCTCGGCCACCTCGTGCACGAAGAGCATGTACGGGCTGGGCAGCGGGCCGTCGAAGAGTTCGGGTGCGCGTTCGGCCAGCACCATCGGCGCGACGGGCCGGAACTCCTCGCGCCCCTTGACCGCGTTGAGGCGTTCGAGGTTGGCGGCGCGGCCGGGGTGGGCCAGCAGCGACCGGTGCCCCAGCGCGCGCGGCCCGTACTCGCTGCGCCCCTGGAACCAGGCCACGATGCCGTCGCGGGCGAGTTCCTCCGCGACCGTCTCCGCGATGTCCGCGGGCTCGTCGTACGGTACGGCGGCCCGCTCCAGCCACGCGCGCAGCTCGGGCACGCTCCACTCCCGGCCGAGCGCGGCGGTCGGCATCGCCTCCACCGGCCCGTCGAGGTGGGCGATGTGCAGGGCGGCGCCGAGGGCGGTACCGGCGTCCCCGGCGGCGGGCTGCACCCAGACGGTGTCGAAGGGGCCCTCGCGGTGCAGCCGGGTGTTGGCCACGCAGTTGAGGGCGACGCCCCCGGCGAGGGTGAGCACCCGGTCGCCGGTGCGCTCGTGCAGCCACCGGGCGAGGTCGAGCAGGACCTCCTCCAGGCAGGCCTGGGCGCTGGCGGCGAGGTCGGCGTGCTCCTCGGTCCACGGTTCCCCGGCGGGCCGGGCCGGGGCGAGTTCGGCCCAGGGCACCGAGCGGGCCCGGAACCGTCCCTCGCCGTCCGCGCCGACGTGGCCGCGGAGTTCGTCGAGGAAGCGGGGCTTGCCGTAGGAGGCGAGCGCCATCACCTTGAACTCGTCGCTGCTGCGCAGGAATCCGAGGTGGTCGGTGAGTTCCTCGTAGAACAGGCCCATCGAGTCGGGGAGGGACTGCGCGGCCAGTACGTCGAGGCGGCGGCCGGTGTAGCGGCCGGCCAGGTGGGAGCCGCACTCGCCGCGGCCGTCCAGCACCAGGACGGCGCAGTCGGGGTAGGGGGACGCCTGGCCTGCGGAGGCGGCGTGGGCCACGTGGTGGGGGACGAAGCGCACCTTCTCCGGGTCGAGTCCCGGCAGCGCCTCGGCCAGGAAGCCGGGGGCCTCGCGGGCGTACTCCTGCCGCAGCCGGTCCCAGGGGTCGTTGAGACCCAACTGCTCGGCTGGGAGCGCCAGTTCGGGGTCGTAGGAGTAGGCGACGGCGTCCAGCGCGGAGGCGTCGAGCCCGGCGCGGTCCAGGCACCAGCGGGCGGACTGCTCCGGCAGTTCCCAGGCCGAGAAGGGCACCGGGCGCTTGCCGTGCTTGCGCCGGCTGAACCGCTCCTCCTCCGCCGCCGCCACGACACGGCCGTCCACGATCAGGGCGGCGGCCGGGTCGTGGAAGAGGGAGTTGATGCCGAGGACGCGCATGCGGTGCCTCCGTCGAGCTGGGGGGGATGGAGCGCAGGGCTTACGAGGGCAGGCGGCTCGGCGCGGGGTGCCCGTACGGCTCCGGGTGGTCGCCGTTGGGCGAGGCCGGCGGCCGGGCGGGCGCGGGTGCGCCGAAGCGGGCCGCGGCGAAGTGATCGATGGTCCGCCGGATGCCCTCCTCCCAGGGCACCTGCGGGGTCCAGCCGAGCAGTTCGCGCGCCAGGGTGGTGTCGGGGCGGCGGCGCTGGGGGTCGTCGGCGGGGCGGTCCACGTACTCGATCCGGGAACTGGAGCGGGCGAGTTCCACCACGCGCAGCGCGATGTCGCGGACGGTCACCTCGTCGGTGCCGCCGATGTTGACCGGCCGTACCGACCGGCTGGCCGCGACCAGCAGGATGCCGTCCACCGTGTCGTCGACGTAGCACAGCGACCGGGTCTGGCTGCCGTCACCGGCCACCGGCAGCGGCTCCCCCGCCAGGGCCCGGCAGACGAAGACGGGCACGGCCCGGCCGTCCAGCGGGCGCATGCGCGGGCCGTAGGTGTTGAACAGGCGGACGATGCCCGCGTCCGTGCCGTTGGCGCCCACGTGGGCGGTGACCAGGGCCTCGGAGAACCGTTTCGACTCGTCGTAGACGCTGCGCGGGCCCACCGGGTTGACGTTGCCCCAGTAGTCCTCGCGCTGGGGGTGCACCAGGGGGTCTCCGTACACCTCGGAGGTGGACGCCAGCAGGAAACGGGCTCCGTCGCGCTCCGCCACGGCCAGCATGTTGCGGGTGCCGAGACTCCCGCAGTCCAGGGTCTGAAGCGGCAGCCGGAGGTAGTCGGCCGGGGAGGCGGGGCAGGCGAAGTGCAGGACCAGGTCGTAGGGGCCCGGCAGGCGGTCCGGGGTGCCGTGGGCGCACACGTCCTGCTCGTGGTACCGGAAGCCGGGGCGGCCGACGAGATGGGCGACGTTGGCGCGCGAGCCGGACGACAGGTCGTCGACGCAGTCGACCGCGACACCCTGCTCGACGAGGTGCTCGCACAGATGGCTGCCGAGGAAACCGGCACCGCCGGTCACCACGGCGCGCCGCCAGCGTGTGGAAGGCGTGGCATCAGTCATGGGAGTCCTCGGTCCCGCGCCGAGTCGCACCGGTCCGTACGCCAGGGGGCGGGACCGTCACTGGGAAGAGGAGACGCGCGCTCGCACGGGGAGGTGTGGGGAGCTGCGGATGTGAAGTGATCGCAAGGGCGATGCGGAACGTGGCCCGCTCCGCGATCCGCCCGCTCGGGGCGGCACTGTCACGGGGTTCCCGTGCCGGCAGAGTTCACACGTTGATTCCTGCCTCGGAGCCACGGGGCCCTTCCCCCGGCACCGCGCCGCGTGTCTTCCGTGTTCCGCGCAGGGGCGGGCCCCGGCGGCGCGGAACACGTTCATCTCCTGAAACGTACTGCGCCAGGGATACCGTCCACCGCCGGGCCCGTGCCCGGCTCGGTCGCCTGCGGGTGGTCGCGGAAACAGTCACAGGAAATTGAACCTTTCACGTTTCAGGACAAGGCAGGCGGATACCCGCACGCAGTCGTACCAACAGCTCAAAGGAAGTGTTCACGGTGGGCGCACCGAGCCTGACCCCGCAGGAACTGCGCGGACTGGCCGAGATGGAGCAGGGATTGAACGACCGGGCCTGCCGGCGCTGGGAGGCGGCGGAGCGGGCCGGTCTGAGCACGCCGTGGCCGATGGACCCTACGCAGGTGTGAGGGGGGACGCGATGATGCGCGAGGAACCGAACGGCGAGGAACCAGGAGAGACGAACCTGCCCCGCCCTCGGCGCCGGCTCACGGAGGAGGAGTTCCGTGAGCTGATGCGGGAGGCCCGGCAGGAGGCGCGCCGGCGGCGGTACGGCCGGCCGCCCGAGGAGGACTCCGCGGTGGCGCTGCGTACCCAGCACGCCGAGTTCGGCGCCGCGGCCCATTGACGCCCTTCGCCCGGCGGCTGCCGGTCCGGCCGCCGGGCGAAGGCCCGGTCCCTCAGTCGTTCGGCCTGGCCGCGCTGATGTCGCCGAGCGCGGAGGTCTCGTCCCGCTCGATGGCCAGGTCGCCGAGGGCGATGATGCCCACCGCCTCGTCGCCCTCCACCACGGGGAGCCTGCGGACGGCGTGCTCGCGCATCAACTCCACGGCGTGGTCGACGCTTTCGTCCGGACCGATGGTGACCAGGTCCTCCGAGGCGGCCTCGATCACAGTGGTCCGATCGGGGTCCACACCCTCGGCGAAGGCGCGTACCACCAGATCGCGGTCGCTCACCAGGCACCTCAGGTGGCCGTCCTCGGTCACCAGGACGGTGCCCACGTCCTCGTCGCGCATCAGCCGGGCCACGGTCGCCACCGACGCCTGCGGCTCCACGGTCACGAGGTCGCTGGTCATGATGTCGCGCACCTGCTGCGCCATCACCGGCCTCCCTTCTCGTCGCTTCGTGCGAGGCGTCTGCCGGGTACCCCGCAGGGCGACTTCACACCACTGCCGGGAAGCGGGTACCCGGCCGGAGACAGACGGAGAGGAGCGAGATGGACGCCCCCGCACTGATCGTCATCGACATGATCAGCACGTACGAGCACCAGGACGCGGAGCTGCTGGTGCCCTCGGCCGAGCGGGTGGTGCCCGTGGTGGCCGACCTGATCGCCCGCGCCCGCGCGGCGGAGGCGCCGGTGATCTACGCCAACGACAACTTCGGCCAGTGGCGCTCCCACCACGGCGAACTGGTCGAGACCGCGCTGGCCGGCCCGCACCGCGAGCTCGTCGAGCCCATCCTGCCGGACGACGCCTCGATGTTCGTGGTGAAGGCCCGCCACTCCATCTTCTACGAGACCCCGATGACGTACCTGCTGTGGCAACTGGGCGTCAGGCACGTGGTGCTGTGCGGCCAGGTCACCGAACAGTGCGTGCTGTACTCCGCGCTGGACGCCCATATCCGCCACCTGGACGTCACAGTGCCCCCGGACGCCGTCGCCTCCATCCACCCCCATCTGGAGTCCGCGGCGCTGGAGATGATGGAGCGCAACATGGGCGCCCGGCTGCTCCCGGCCAAGGAGATCCACTTCTAGGCCGCCGGACCGGCTCGCCCCTCCGGCGGGCGCTCGGTTCATCCGTTCGGGGGCGCGGACGCGTGATCCGTGGTCACCGGGTTACTCGTGCGGCAGTGCGCGGGCATTCCCGGCCCGCGCCGGGTGCTGCGCGAAGGAGGAAACCGTGGCCATCCGGTACCAGCTCATCCGGCGTCCGCCGGCCGCCGTGTGGAAGGTGCTCGAAGAGCCTTCCTGCTACGCGGACTGGGTCGTGGGCACCCACGAGACGGCACCCCGTGAGGGCGACTGGCCCGAGCTGGGCTCGTCCCTCGCCTACAACATCAAGCTCGGCCCGTGCCGCGTCGACGGCTACACCGTGGTGCGCCGCTACGAGCCGCCGCGGTGTCTGGAGCTGGAGGCCAGGGCGCCCTTCGGCAACGCGCGCATCGCCATCGACGTACGCGAGTGGGGCGGCGACACCCTCGTCATCGTGGACGAGCACCCGCTGAGCGGGCTGGGCGGCAAGCTGCACAACGTCGTCCTCGACGCCGTGATCCAGCTCCGGCACCGGGACATGCTGGGCCGGCTGGCCAAGCTCGTCGAGCGGCGAAGTCCCCGGCCCCCCGGCGCCGAGGAGGCGGACCATGAGTGACGCCGTGATCATCGGCTCCGGGCCGAACGGGCTGGTCGCGGCCAACCTGCTCGCGGACCAGGGCTGGAGCGTGGAGGTGCTGGAGGCCCAGGACCGGCCCGGCGGCGCCGTGTACAGCGACCGCGGGGTCCACCCCGACTTCGTGAACGACGTCTTCAGCTCCTTCTACCCGCTGGCCGCCGCCTCCCCCGTGATCGACGGACTCCGGCTGGAGGAACACGGGCTGCGCTGGACGCACGCCCCGCACGTCCTGGCCCACCCGCTGGCCGGCGACCGCTGCGCGGTGATCGACCGGGACGTGGAGGCCACCGCCGAGGGCCTGGAGAGGCTCTGCCCCGGGGACGGTGACGCCTGGCGCGCCCAGTACGCGACCTGGGAAAGGGTCGGCTCCGACCTCCTCCAGGCGCTCTTCACCACGATGCCGCCGGTCCGGGCGCTGGCCGGGCTCGGTTGGAAGCTGCGCGGCGGCGGCGCCCTGCGCCTGGCCCGCTCCATGCTGCTGCCGGTTCGCCGCCTCGGCGAGGAGGAGTTCGACGGCGAGGGAGCCAGGCTGCTGCTCGCGGGCAACGCCCTGCACGCGGACCTCGGCCCGGAGTCGGCGATCGGCGGCGGCTTCGGCTGGATCATGTCGATGCTCGGCCAGCAGTTCGGTTTTCCCGTGCCGGTGGGTGGCGCGGTCGGCCTCACGGACGCGTTGGTCAGCCGGCTCCGGCAGCGGGGCGGCGTGATCCGCTGCGGGGAGCCGGTGACGCGGATCGTGGTCGAGCGCGGCCGGGCCGTCGCGGTCCGTACGGCCGCCGGTGACACGGTCCCGGCCCGGCGCGCCGTACTGGCGGACGTCTCCGCGCCCGCCCTCTACGGACGGCTTGTCGCCCCCGAACACCTGCCCTCGCAGGTCCTCGAGGACATGCGGCGCTTCCAGTGGGACTTCGCCACCTTCAAGGTCGACTGGGCGCTGGACTCCACCGTCCCGTGGCGGGCCGGGGCGGCGAGCGGCGCCGGAACCGTGCACCTGGCGGACAGCGTGGACGACCTCACCCGGTTCGCCGCCCAGATCGCCATGGGGCAGATCCCCGCCAACCCGTTCCTGCTGGTGGGGCAGATGACCACCGCCGACCCGACCCGGTCGCCCGCGGGCACCGAGTCGGCCTGGGCCTACACCCATCTGCCCCGCGAGGTGCGCGGCGACGCCGGGGACGCCGGGCTCACCGGCTCCTGGGACGCGGCCGAGCGGGAGATCATGGCGGACCGGATGGAGCGGCGGATCGAGCAGTTCGCGCCCGGTTTCCGGGCCCGGATTCTGAGCCGGCGCGTGCTGTCGCCGCTCACGCTCCAGTCCGAGGACGCCAACCTCAGCGTGGGCGCCCTCAACGGCGGCACCACCGCCCTGCACCAGCAGGCGGTGTTCCGGCCGATCCCCGGCACCGGCCGCCCGGAGACGCCGGTCAGGGGGCTGTACCTGGCCTCCTCCTCCGCGCACCCCGGCGGCGGGGTGCACGGCGCCCCCGGTGCCAACGCGGCGCGGGCCGCGCTGGGTGTCCGCCGCTCCTTCGCGGAGGTGATGTCCCTGGTGCAGCGGACCCTGACGCGCGGAAGCGGGGCGGCCGCGGTGGGGAACCGCTGACCGCCCCGCTCCGGGGCTCCGAAGGGTTCAGCCCTCCAGGGTGCGGATGATCGCGGAGGAGAAGGCGTCGAGATCACCGGGGTGGCGGGAGGTGATCAGCGGGTGGCCGCCCTCGGTGTCGACCACGACCTCCTGGTCCGTCCAGTTGGCGCCCGCGTTGACCAGGTCTTCCATCAGTGTCTGGTAGGAGGTCATGTCGCGGCCCTCGGTGAGTTCGCTGTTCACCAGCAGCCAGGGTCCGTGGCAGACCGACGCCACCGGCTTGCCCTCCCGCGCGAACGCGGTGACCAGGCGCTGTGCGTCCTCGTCGATGCGCAGCTGGTCGGCGTTGATGGTGCCGCCGGGGACCACTACCGCGTCGTAACCCTCCGACGTCGCCTCCGCGAGCGTGGTGTCCGGTTCGACCTTGTCGCCGGGGTCCTTGTCGAGGACGAGGGTGGCGATGGCCTCCGGCTTCTGGGCCGCGATCACGACGCGGGCACCCGCGTCGCGCAGGGCCGCCACCGGCTTCTGCAGTTCGTCTTGTTCCGTCCCGTAGTTCGTCGTGAGAACGAGGACGCTCTTGCCGTCGAGAGCCATGGGTTCGTACTCCTCCCGTCTCCCCCTGCTTCCCGGTGCGGACCTCGCTCCTGGCGGCGTCCGGCGCCGGTCTTACCCGCACCGGCTGCCCCTTTGGCCCCGTTTCATTCGACGGCGGCCGGAATCCTTTCCAGCACGCCGCCCGCGAACACGTCGTACAGGGGCAGGGTCTCCAGATGGACGTAGCCGATGTGGCAGTCGCAGCTCGTCAGCGGGCAGGGGCGGGGACGGAGCGCGGGCCGGTAGGAACCGTCGTAGAGGTTGCCGAGTTCGGCGGGGACGAAGTGACAGCGGCGGACCGTGCCGTCGCCGTCCACCGAGATCACGGACTCACCGGTACGGCACGGCAGCCCGGCGCTGGCGTGCGGGTGCCGGCTGTACGGGAAGAGCGGGTCGATCCCGGTCCACACCCCGGCCTCCGCGTCGTCGTAGGTGTGCCCCTCGGCCGCGTTCACCCAGAGGTACACCCGCTCCGGCAGCTCGGCCCGCAGCCGCCGGGCCGCGTCGAGGTGCTCGGGCAGCCCCACGATGCCGACGCTGTAGCGGACGCCGAGCCGGTCCAGCTCCCGGCACTTGCCGAGGAACCGGTCGTACGGGGTCTGGCCGGGGTGGTACGTGCACCACAGCGCCAGGGTGTCGCGGTCGGCGTCGGCCAGCCAGTCCGTGCGGCAGCTCAGGTTGGTCTGGATGGCGACACGGCGGATGTGCGGTTGGTGGGAGAGGCCGGTCAGGGCGCGCCGGTACCAGGAGCGCACCAGCCCCTCGCCCCACGGCGTGAACAGCACCGAGAGCCGGTCCTCGGTGCGGTCGGCGGCCCAGCCGGCGAACCGCTCCAGGCTCGCCCGGTCGGCCCGCAACCGTTCCCGGCTGTCCCGGCGCTTGGCGAACGGGCAGTAGGGACAGTCGTAGTCGCAGGAGGCCAGTGGCCCCCGGTACAGCAGGGTCAGGTCCATGACGGGCGGCTCACTTGCGCTCGTAGGCGGCCATCGAGGCCCGCACGGCCGGGGAGAACAGCTCGGGGCCGAGCGCGTCGGAGTGGGCCAGCCCCTCCGGGGTCAGCCGCAGTACCGGGCCGGACTCCAGCCAGCCCAGGTCCGCGAACCGCGCCAGCTCGGCCGGGAAGTCCCCGGCCGGGGTACGGCCGCCGAACCGGGCGCGGTAGTCGGCCACCACCAGCCCGTCCGCCTGGAGCAGCGACTGCAGCAGATGGCGGCGGCGCGCCTCGTCCCCGGTCATCGGGTGCCCGTACTCGGCGTGCGCGAAGTCGCCGGCGGGGCGGGTGACGTAGTCGTCGATGATCTCGCGGATCTCGTGCATGCCGACCGCGTAGTCGAAGGAGTAGTGCAGCCCGGCGGTGTACGAGCGCGCGCCGCAGCCCAGCCCGATCATGCCGTCGGTCTGGCAGGCGTAGTCCTCGGCTCCCTCGGCCGGGGCGCCGGCGCGGCGGAACATCCGCATGGACCGCTGCTCGTAGCCGTGCGCCAGGAGATGGTCGCGTCCGGCGCGGTAGAGCCGGAGCCGCTGTTCGTCCCACTCCGGGTCGGCTCCGACGGCGCGCCGGCCGAGGCCGGTCAGCGGGCGTATGTAGAGCGGGTAGAGGTACAGCTCCTCGGGCCGCCAGGCGAGGGCGGCGTCCAGCGAGCGCAGCCAGCTGAGCTCGGTCTGCCCCTCGATGCCGTAGATCAGGTCGATGTTGAGCACGGGTATCCCCGCCTCCCGCACCCGCCCGAGCGCCGCCTCCACATCGGCCCGGCGCTGCGGGCGTACGGCGGCCCGCGCCTCGGTGTCGTCGAAGCTCTGCACGCCGAGGCTGAGGCGGGTGGCGCCGCGCTCGGCGAGGACGGCGAGCCGGTCGGCGGTGGCCGTCGCCGGGGACGCCTCCACGGAGAGCGGGACGGCGCGCAGGTCGGCGCCCATCCGGTGCTCGGCGATGTCGCAGAGCCGGGTCAGCTCGGCGGCGGTGAGGAAGGTGGGCGTGCCGCCCCCGAACGCGGCGGTGGCGAACCGGACCGGCTCCCGCTCCCCCAGCGCCTCCCGCACCGCGCCCGCCTGCCGCTCCAGCGCGTCGAGGTAGGCCCCAGTAAGACCGTCCGGGGCGCCGATGCGGGTGAACAGGTTGCAGAACCCGCACCGCACCTCGCAGAAGGGGACGTGCAGATAGAGCGAGAGCGCGTCCTTGGGCTCACCCGCCCAGAGGTCCCGCAGCAGGGGCCGGCCGGTGAGCTCCCGGTACGCGGTCTTGTGCGGGTAGGCGTAGACATAACTCTGGTACGGGGCCGGGGCGGCCGCGGTGGCCGGGGTCATCGGGTGGCACCCTGGTCGAGCAGGAAGTGGGCGTAGGGCACGGTCCACACCGACTCGTGGCCGATGCGGTGGCCGCTCCAGCCGTCGTCGCCGTAGGCGGTGCCGTGGTCGGAGCAGACGAGGGCGAGGCAGGGCCGGCGGCTGCTCATGGCGGTGAACAGCCGGCCGATGTGCCGGTCCACGTACTCCAGCGCGGCGGCGTGGGTGGCGCGGGAGTCGCCGTCCTCCTTGCGCGCGCCGGGCAGGTGGAACCAGTTGGGCTGGTGCAGCGCGGAGACGTTGACGAAGAGGAACAGCGGCTGCTCCGGTGCCGTCCCGGCGGCGATCTCCTCGGCGCGGGCTACCTGGGACTCGAAGGAGGTCGGGGAGGCGACCCCGAACTCCGGCTCCCAGTGCGACTCCTCGAACAGTCCGGGCAGCACCGAGCCGAGCGCGCCCTGCTTGTTGAAGAAGCCCACGCCCCCGACGCACGCCGTGCGGTAGCCCGCCTTGGCGAGGCCGGAGACCAGGTCGGGGGTGTCGTAGACGAAGGTGCCGTCGGCCGTGGTCTCGCTGCCCGCGAAGGCGGCGGCGAACAGGCGGGGATGGCGGCCGGGTTCGGCGGGGGTGGGCAGGAAGCCGGCGAAGACGGCCTGGTGGGAGGCGTAGGTGAAGCTGCCCGGCGCGTGCCGCTTCTCCCAGCGGCCGCCGGGGAGATGGCGGGCCAGGTTCGGGATGCGGCCGGCCTCGGCGAGTTCGGCGGCCACGTCGTAGCGGAGGGTGTCGAGGGTGACCAGCAGGATGTCGTGGCTGCCGACGATCCGGTTCATGTCCGGTACGCCGGGGGCGACTTCGGGCAGTCGGGCGGTGGCCGGGTCAGGCGCTGACATGGGTGGTTCCTGTTCTGTGCGGGTGGTGCGGGCCGGGCCGCCCGGTGAGCGGGGCCCGGCGCAGGGCGGCGGCGACCTGCGCCGCGTAGGTGTCGAGACCCTCGGCGCCGCCGCCGGGCAGGCCGGTGAGCCGGGGCAGGAGATCGCCGAAGGCGTTGACCTCGCCGACGCGGGCGCGGCGCCAGCCGATGGAGGGCAGCAGGTCGACGCCGACGCAGAGGGTGTCCGGGAAGCAGGCCGCGGCCCGCTCGCAGATCCCGAGCAGCTCCGGCCAGCCAAGGCCCGCGCTCTCGGCCGCCTGCCGGGCCCCGGCCAGGTCGCCCCGGCGGCCGCCGAGATGGAGGTTGGTGAGCGGTCCGGCGCTGGTGCGGACCACGGCGTGGGTGGCGCGGCCGTCGACCACGACCACCCGGAGGTCGGCTGCCCGGCCGCCCTGGGACGCCTTGGGCACCCAGCGCTCCAGGTGGAGCCCGTCCGGGGCGAGCGCGTCCACGATGGCGGCGATGTCCCGCTCCCGCTGGTACCTGCGCACCTTGAGGGAGTTGAACAGCCGCCCCTCGGGGTCGAGTTCGACGGAGGTGGTGGCCCGGACGCGACCGCCTCCGGCCGAGTCGACGGCGAGCACCCCGGAGGCCGACGAGCCGTGCGCGGGCTTGACGAACAGCCGGGGCATCCGGTGCTCCCGCATCAGCGCCCGCACGTCGTCCCAGCCGCGCACCGGGGCACCGGTCGCGCCGGAGGTGGGCGACGCGGGCACCGGTACGCCCGCCGCGGCGAGGACCGCGTGACAGCGCCGCTTGTCGAACATGACCGCCACGTCATCGGCGCCGTCGAGCCGGATGCCGCCGCGCAGCGTGCCCAGGGCCGCCGTGAAGCGCTCGTACCAGCGGGCCGTTCCCTCCACCCGGGTCGGGTCGCGCATGCCCCGCAGGAGGAGGTCGACCTCGCGGTCCTCGCCGGGCGAGTCCACGCGGACGATCTCCCCGTCGCCGAACACGGCCCCGCCCGCGCGCAGTACGTCCAGCCAGGGCACCACGCGGGGGGCGGGCAGCCCGGCGGCCCGGACGGCCTCCGCGAACAGGGCCACCCTGCGGCCCCCGGGGTTGCCGACCACGGCGAAACACCGGTTCATGGCAGGACGCTCACTCGCCGATGGCCACGAAGCGCTGCACGGTGCCGTCCTCGTTCTCGTACGAGTCCGCGTCGTCCTCGTTGAGGTCCAGCCGGACGCCCGCCGGTTCCAGGGTCTCCCGGAGGCGCTGCTGGAGGGGCTCGGTGATGTAGTGGTGGTGCAGGTCGAGGAAGGCCAGGTGGGTCAGCGGCTGCCCGGCGAGCAGCGCGGCCGCGCCCTCGTCGCCCAGGGTGCCCATGGAGAGGTCCAGCGTCTGCAGTCGGGCCACGACGGGCGCGGAGGCGACGGCGGCCGCGATCTCGTCCTGTATCTCGCTGTTGCGCAGCCCGAGGTGACGCAGCGCGGGCAGCCGGGTGCCGGAGAGGATCGGCTCCAGGTCGGGCACCGTGGTGTCGGCGCCGTACATCGAGTCGCCGAGCCACAGTTCGAGGTGCTCCAGCGCGGGCAGCCCGCTGCCCCCGACGCCCCGGACGACCTCCACGGGCAGGCCGCCCGTCTCCACGACCAGCTTGCGCAGCGCGGCGTGCTCCAGCGCGGGGAACTCCAGCCCGGTGCCCCCGCGCACCCCGAACTCGGCCAGTTCCGGGAAGCCGGTGAGCAGTCCGGTGACGTCGCTCTGCTGGATCCAGGAGAGTTCGGCCTCCTCCATGACGAGGTCGCCGAGGAACAGGGCGCGCAGGGCGGGCAGCCGGTTGCGGGCGACGAGCAGCGCGGCCGTCACGGCGGAGGAGTCCGTCTCGTACGCGTCCGTCCAGGCGCCGACGATCAGCGCCCGCACCCGTGTGGTGTCCACGGTGGCGAGGAAGCGGGCGAAGGCGTCCTCCCACTCCTCGTCCGCGTCGTACACGTCCCCGGCGACCCGCCAGGCGACGGCGTCCGGCTCGGGCAGTCCGGCCTTCGCGCCGGGTCCGGGGAAGGCGAACGCGGGGAGGCCGTACAACTCCTCCAAGTGGTGACCGATGGTCATGCGGGCTGCTCCTGACGTGCGATGGGCGCGAACGTGTGCGGTCCACGGCGTACCCGGGAAGTTCTACCAACTCGCACTGACAACCGGTCACACGGCTGTGGACGGCTCCCGCCCGGCTACTCGCCGGCCGCCGCCTCGCGCAGCGTCTTCGCGGTGGTGGCCGGGTCGTACCCCTCGGGCACCCCGTCGACCAGGATGATGTCGCCCGCGATGTGCCGGGAGCGCAGTGGGGCGATCTCCCGGTAGGCGGGCGAGTCCCACCAGGCCCGCGCCTCGGTGATCCCCGGGAAGGCGATGATCACGACATGCCCGGCCCACTCCCCCTCCTTCACCTCGTGCTGGGTGCCGTGGACGAGGAAGCGGCCGCCGTACGGCTCGAAGGTGGCGGTGATGCGCTCGATGTACTCCGCGATCTCGGGGTGCGGCGCGGCCTCGCGGAGATGGGCTACGGCGTAGGCGGTCATGGGTCCTCCACGGCGTCGATGATCGTCGGATCTTCGTACCCGGCGATGCTGCCACCCCCGCCGACCGGCGTCGACGGTCCGCCGGAAGATCGACTCGGACACGCCGGGGAGCGAGATCCACTCCCGCCGCCGAGCGACACGTGTGCTAGTCTTTCTCTTGTTGCAGTTGTGGTACCCATGAACTTTATGTGCGCCTGACGGGAAATGTTTTCTCTTTGGGCGCATTTTGTTTTCCGGCATCTTCCGGATGGGGCCTCTGCCATCAGAAGGAGAAAGTCATGGCACAGGGAACCGTCAAGTGGTTCAACTCTGAAAAGGGTTTCGGCTTCATCGAGCAGGACGGTGGCGGTCCGGACGTCTTCGCCCACTACTCGAACATCGCCACCCAGGGCTTCCGTGAGCTCCAGGAGGGCCAGCGGGTCAGCTTCGACGTCACGCAGGGCCAGAAGGGCCCGCAGGCCGAGAACATCGTTCCCGCCTAATTGCGGGACGCGTATTCCGCTCACCGGGGTCCGCACCGTCATGGTGCGGACCCCGGTTTGTGCTGTGTTGAGGAAGGCAGTAACCGCATGCCCCGCAGGTATCAGAAGCCGAACCGCGGCTCGTCGCCGTCCAGGCCCTCGTCTGCTCCCCAGGCTCCCCAGGAATTCCGCCTGCCCGAGAGCACGACGCCCGCACTGCCCGCCGTCGCTGAGTTCGCCGACCTCGACATGCCCGCGGCACTGCTGAAGACGCTCACCGCGCAAGGGGTGACCACCCCCTTCCCCATCCAGGCCGCCACGCTGCCCAACTCGCTGGCGGGCCGGGACCTCCTGGGCCGGGGCCGCACCGGTTCCGGAAAGACCCTCGCCTTCGGCCTCGCCCTCCTCGCCCGGACGGCGGGGCAGCGGGCCGAGCCCAAGGCACCCCTCTCCCTGGTCCTGGTGCCCACCCGCGAACTGGCCCAGCAGGTGACCGACGCGCTGACTCCCTACGCGACGGCGGTCAACCTCCGGATGGCCACCGTGGTCGGCGGCCTGTCGATCACCAAGCAGGCCGCCACGCTCCGGCGCGGTGTCGAGGTGCTGGTGGCGAGCCCCGGCCGCCTCAACGACCTGGTGGAGCGCGGTGACTGCGTGCTGCACGACGTCGGCATCACGGTGCTGGACGAGGCCGACCAGATGACCGACATGGGCTTCCTGCCGCAGATCACCAGGCTGATCCAGCAGGTGCGCCCCGACGGCCAGCGGATGCTGTTCTCGGCCACCCTGGACCGGAACATCGACAAGCTGGTGCAGCGGTTCCTCACCGACCCCGTGGTGCACTCGGTGGACCCGTCCGCCGGTGCGGTGACCACGATGGAGCACCATCTGCTCCACCTCCAGGACGAGACCGACAAGAAGGCCGTCACCACGCGCATCGCGGCCCGTGACGGCCGGGTCATCCTCTTCCTGGACACCAAGCGCTCCGCCGACCGGCTCGCCAAGCGCCTGCTCTCGGTCGGCGTCCGCGCCGCCGCCCTGCACGGCGGCCGCTCCCAGCCGCAGCGCAACCGCGCCCTGGAGCAGTTCAAGACCGGCGAGATCACCGCGCTGGTGGCGACCAACGTCGCGGCACGCGGTATACACATCGACGACCTCGACCTCGTCGTGAACGTCGACCCGCCGACCGACCACAAGGACTACCTCCACCGTGGCGGCCGCACCGCCCGCGCGGGTGGTTCCGGCAGCGTGGTCACGCTGGTGCTGCCCGAGCAGAAGCGGGAGGTCAACCAGCTCATGTCGGCCGCCGGCATCCGCCCGAAGACCGCCCGCGTCACTTCCAGCGCTCCCGAACTGGTGACCATCACCGGCGCCCGCGAGCCCTCCGGCGTGGCCGTGGTCATCGCCGCCCCGGAGCCCACGCCGCCGAAGGCGCGTCCGGCGCGCAGGTCCGGTGCCGGTGCCGAGGGCGCCGGCCGCTCCAGCCGCCGACGTCGTCCGGCCGGTGCCGGCGAAGGCACCGGCGGCCAGGCCCGCAAGCCCGAAGGCCGGTCCAAGCCGGGCACGGCGAGCGCCGGTGCCTCCGGTGGCCGCCGTACGGGCGCCGAGGGTGCCAAGGGCGGGGGCGCCGCCGGGCGCCGTACCGCCGGTGGCGGGGCTCCCGGCAAGGCGGGCGCGCGCGGCACCGCCCGCAGGGCACCGGGTGAGCGCGCGGCGGGCACCGGCGGCTCCGACCGCCGTGGCGGCCGCCGCCCGGCCGCGAGCTGAGACCGGCGAAACGGAACACCCCCCGACCGGGCCGGTCGGGGGGTGTTCGCGTTCCGGGCTCACCTCCGCCGGGGCAGGCGGACCACCTGGACGAAGAAGTCGTCGATCTGGCGGACGGCGGCGATGAACTGGTCGAGGTCGACCGGCTTGGTGACGTAGGCGTTGGCGTGCAGCCGGTAGCTGCGGAGGATGTCCTCCTCGGCCGCCGACGTGGTGAGGACGACCACCGGGATGTCCGCGAGATCCTGGTCGGACTTGATGCGCTCCAGGACCTGACGCCCGTCGTACTTGGGCAGGTTGAGGTCGAGCAGGATCAGGTCGGGCCGGGGCGCGCCGGTGTGGTCGCCGCGCCGGTAGAGGAAGTCGAGCGCCTCCTCGCCGTCGCGGACCACGTGCAGCGTGTTGCCGATCTTGTTGTCCTCGAACGCTTCCCGGGTCATCAGCTCGTCACCGGGGTCGTCCTCCACCAGGAGGACGTCGATCGGGGTGCCGTCGGGAGTCGTCATGTGAGGGCCTTCTCCTCGTGGTGGGTGCCGGTCTCGTCCGGGGCGGTGGCCACGGGGAGGGTGAAGCTGAAGCGGGTGCCGCCGGTGTAGTCGGTGTCCAGCCAGATCCGGCCACCGTGGTGTTCCACGATCTTCTTGCAGAGGGCCAGGCCGATCCCGGTGCCGCCGTAGGCGTCCCGGCTGTGCAGTCGCTGGAAGATGACGAAGACCTTGTCGGCGAACTCGCCGGGGATGCCGATGCCGTTGTCCGAGACGCTCAGCCGCACGCTGCCGGGTTCGTCCGGGTCGGGCTCGCAGGTGACGGTGACCTGCGGGGCGCGGTCGGGGTGGCGGAACTTCAGGGCGTTGCCGATCAGGTTCTGCCAGAGCATGGTGAACAGGGTCGGGTCGCCCACCACCTCCGGCATGTCCTGGGGCCGTTCGACGCGGGCGCCGGATTCCTCCACGGCCGCGTCGAGGTTCATCATCGCCTTCTCCAGCGCCTGTTCCAGGCCGATGGAGACGCGGTCGTCGGTGAGCCGGCCGACGCGGGAGAAGGTGAGCAGGTCGTTGATGAGCACCTGCATGCGCTTGGCGCCGTCCACCGCGAAGTCGATGTACTGCCGCCCGCGGTCGTCCAGCTTGTCGTAGTACCGCTTCTCCAGGAGCTGGCAGAAGGAGGCGACCTTGCGCAGCGGCTCCTGGAGGTCGTGGGAGGCGACGTAGGCGAACTGCTCCAGTTCCACGTTGGAGCGGCGCAGCTCGACCGCCTGGGCGTCCAGGTCGGCGGCCTGGGTGGTGAGGACGCGCTGCTGGGCGCGGGAGGCGTCCAGGTCGGCCACGATCCGCTTGCGCATGTCCTCCACGTCGTCGGCCACGGCGGTCAGGTCGGCCGGTCCGCCGCCTTCGATGACGTGGTCGAAGTCGCCGCCCGCGACCCGGCGGGACGCGGTACGCAGCCGCTGCAGGGGCAGGGTGACGAGTATGCGCACGAAGACGGCCAGCGCGACGCCGGTCAGCAGGAACGCGGCGACCATGGCGGCGAGCACCGAGTTGCGCAGGGTGCGCTCGTGGGCGATGCGGGCGCTGCCTTCCCGGACCACACGGGTCAGGTCCGTGTTCTGTTCGGCCCAGCTCCTGCGCAGCTTGTCGAAGTCCTCCTTGCCGTTCTCCACCGTCCGCAGGTCGACGGCCTTCGGCTTGCCGGGGGTGACGGAGGCGACGAGCGGTTCGGCGCAGTTGAGGCGCCACTGGGCCGCCTGCCGTTCCACCCGGGTCAGGTCGTCACGCAGCTCGGGCTGGTCGGCGACCAGCCGCCGCAGCCGCGCCGCGGACTCCGACTCGTTCTGCTTGCCTTCGGTGTAGGGCTTGAGGAAGCGCTGGTCGGCGGTGATGGCATAGCCCCGGATGCCGGTCTCCTGATTGACCATGGCGGACTGGAGCCGGTACGCCTCGGTCTGGGCGGGCTGGACGCCCCGCAGCAGGGCGTCGGTCGCCACGGCCGTGCGGTCGAGGAGGGTGGCGCCCACCACGGTGCCGAGGAGCACCAGGAGGCTCATGAGCGACAGCACGAGGTAGAACCAGCCCTGCACGGTCAGGCGACGCCCGTACCACGGCTTGCCCGCGAGGTTCTTCACCCTGTGCTCCGAACCGACTCGTCACTCACGCGTCCCACTCGTTTCTCTCGTCTCACGTTTCTCAGTTCCAGCTCACATGGACGACGGCGACGTCGTCCGCGAGGCCGCCCTGTTCCTCGGCCAGCCCCTCGGCCTCGCCGATGAGCCGGTCCACGAACTCGTCGGGCGCCAGTCCGGCCGCCTCGCGGGCGAGTTCGAGCAGTCCCTCCTCGCCGAGGCGCTGCGGCCCCCGGCTGACGTGTCCCTCGAAGAGGCCGTCGGTGAAGAGGACGACGGAGGCTCCCGGCGGCACCGGCAGTTCCGCGGTGGGCCAGTGGGCGCCGCCGGGGATGAGGCCCAGCGCGGGGCCGCCCGGCACCTCGACCCAGTCCACGTCCCGGGCGCCGCGCCGGAGCAGCCCGTGGTGGCCGGCCCGCACCACGGTGGCCCGGTGCTCGCCGGGTACGGCGGACAGGCTGACCAGGGTGGCGAAGACCTCGTCCCGGGCGCGCTCGGCGACCAGGATCTCCTCCAGGCGGGCCACCTGCTCGACGCCGGTGATGCCGCTGAGGACCAGTGTGCGCCAGGCTATGCGCAGGGCGACACCGAGGGCGGCCTCGTCCGGGCCGTGTCCGGAGACGTCCCCGACCAAGGCGTGCACGGTGCCGTCCCCGCTCTGCACGATGTCGTAGAAGTCGCCGCCGAGCAGGGCCTGGGCACGGCCGGGGCGGTAGCGGGCGACGACCTGGACGCCGTCGGCGCGCAGCAGCGGGCGGGGCAGCAGGCCGCGTTCCAGACGGGCGTTCTCCTGGGCCTGCATCAGGCTGGCCTGGAGCGCGACCGCCGACCGCTCGGCCTGCTTGCGCTGGATCGCGTAGCGCACGGCGCGGCCGAAGAGTTCGGGTTCGACGCGGCCCTTGACCAGGTAGTCCTGGGCGCCCGCGGTCACCGCGGCGAGCCCGGTCTGCTCCTCGGCGAGGCCGGTGAGGACGACGATGGCCACCCGGTCGGCGTGCGCCTTGACCAGGGAGACCGCTTCGAGGCCGCTCGCGTCCGGCAGATGCAGGTCGAGCAGGACGCAGTCCGGCCGCTCGGTGGCGAGCACCTCGGCGGCCTCGGCCATCGTCCGTACCCAGCGCAGCCGCATCTTCAGGGCACTGTCGGCGACCAGTTCCTCGACCAGCAGCGCGTCGCCGGCGTCGTCCTCCACCAGGAGCACGGACGGCCGTCGCTCGTCCCAGCCCGCGTCGATCCCGTCCGCGGTCACCGGCCTCAGCTCATCGGCATCAGCCCGCGACGTCACCATGGTCCCGCCCTTTCCGCTCCGCTCATGCCGCCCGCCGCCGTAAGTTGTCGACCGACAACATTGGACGAGCATACTCAGTGCGAAGATCCGGGCGTGACCAGTCCGGGTGACATCATTCACCCATCCGGACTCGAACGCGACGGCATGATTTCGCCGGGAGGGGGCTCAGCCCTCGAAACGGTAGCCCATGCCCGGCTCCGTGATCAGGTAGCGCGGGTGGGCGGGGTCCGCCTCCAGCTTGCGGCGGAGCTGGGCCATGTAGACGCGCAGGTAGTTCGTCCGGTCGCTCAGGGAGACCCCCCAGACCTCGCGCAGCAGGTGTTTCCGGCTCACCAGGCGGCCGGGGCTGGTGACAAGGATCTCCAGCAGATGCCACTCGGTCGGGGTGAGGCGGATGTCACGCCCGTCGCGCACGGCCTTCTTGGCGGAGAGGTCCAGGGTGAAGTCCGCCGTCCGCACCAGGGTGGTCTCCGGGGGCGCCTGGCCGGCCTCGGTGCGGCGGACGGCCGCGCGCAGCCGGGCCAGCAGCTCGTCCATGCTGAACGGCTTGGTGACGTAGTCGTCGGCCCCGGCGTCCAGCGCGGCGACCTTCTCCTCGGACGCCTGGCGGGCGGAGAGGACGAGGATCGGCACCCGGCTCCGGCCGCCGCGCAGGGACCGTATGACGTCGGTGCCGTCCATGTCGGGCAGCCCCAGGTCGAGCACGACCACGTCCGGCCCCCGGTCGGCCGCGAGCCGGAGCGCGGTGGCACCGTCCGGGGCCGTGTCGACGGCGTACCGGCGCGCCTGGAGGTTGATCACGAGGGCCCGTACGAGCTGCGGGTCGTCCTCCACCACGAGCACCCGTGTCATGGACGCGCGCCCTCCTGTCGTACGCCTCAGTGGACCGAGGGCAGCAACCTACGGCATCGGGGCGGGAGTCGGCGGTCCAGGTGCGGCTTCCGGACACCGCCGGGGCGGTTCAGCGCCGGGCCGTCAGCTCCTTGAGGGCGATGTTCAGCTCCAGCACGTTGACGCGGGGCTCGCCGAGGAAGCCCAGCGTGCGGCCCTCGGTGTGCTCACGGACGAGCCGGGCGACCTCGCGGACCGGCAGGTGGTTCCGGGCGGCGACGCGGTGCGTCTGGAGCCGGGCGTACGCCGGGGAGACGTCCGGGTCGAGGCCGGAGCCGGAGGAGGTGACCGCGTCGGCGGGGACGTCGGCCGGGCTCACCGGACGGCCGGGTACGGAGTTGTCCCGGACGACGGCGGCCTTGGCGGCCTCCACCCGCCGCACCAGGACCTCGTTGTCGGCGGCGAGGTTCGAGGCACCGGAGAGGAGCAGGTGGTAGCGGGTGTTCTCGGTGTTGGTGCCGAGCCCCGCCGCCGGACGCCCCTGGAACCACCTGAGGTCCGGCGCCGCCGCCTCCTGGCCCTTCTTCAGCGGCAGGGTGTACGGCTGCCCGATGAGGGAGGAGCCGACGACCCGCCCGTCCGCCCGGACCTCGGAGCCGTTCGCCCGGCCGGGCATGAGCAGCTGGGACACGCCGGTCACGGCGAGGGGATAGAGGACACCGGTGACGAGGGTGAGGACGAGCAGGGCGCGCAGTCCCGCGCCCAGGGACCGGATCTTGCCGGTGAGGGAGGTGTTCATGGTCAGCCGATCCCGGGGATCAAGGAGAGGAGCAGGTCGATGAGTTTGATGCCGGCGAAGGGCGCGACGAGTCCGCCGAGGCCGTAGACGGCGAGATTGCGCCGCAGCAGGCGGTCGGCGCTCACCGGCCGGTACCGCACCCCGCGCAGGGAGAGCGGGACCAGCGCGATGATGATCAGCGCGTTGAAGACGACCGCCGAGAGGATCGCGGAGTCGGGCGAGGCCAGCCGCATGATGTTCAGCCGGTCGAGCCCGGGATACACGGCGGCGAACAGCGCCGGGATGATCGCGAAGTACTTGGCCACGTCGTTGGCGATGGAGAAGGTGGTCAGCGCGCCCCTCGTGATGAGGAGCTGCTTGCCTATCCCGACGATCTCGATGAGCTTGGTCGGGTCGGAGTCCAGGTCGACCATGTTGCCGGCCTCCTTGGCGGCCGACGTGCCGGTGTTCATGGCGACGCCGACGTCCGCCTGGGCCAGCGCGGGGGCGTCGTTGGTGCCGTCCCCGGTCATGGCGACGAGCTTGCCGCCCGCCTGCTCCCGCTTGATGAGGGCCATCTTGTCCTCGGGGGTGGCCTCCGCGAGGAAGTCGTCGACACCGGCCTCCTCCGCGATGGCCCTGGCGGTCAGCGGGTTGTCCCCGGTGATCATGACGGTCCGGATGCCCATCCGGCGCAGCTCGGCGAACCGTTCCCGCATGCCGTCCTTGACGACGTCCTTGAGGTGGACGACACCGAGTACGCGGGCACCCCGGCCGTCCCGCACGGCGACCAGCAGGGGGGTGCCGCCCGCGCGGGAGATGCGGTCGACGGCGGCTTCCGTGTCGTCGGCGACCGTGCCGCCCCGCTCGCGCACCCAGCGCAGCACCGAGGCGGCCGCGCCCTTGCGGACACTGCGCCCGTCCACGTCGACGCCGGACATCCGGGTCTGCGCGGTGAACGCGACCCACTCGGCACCGGCCGGCTCGCCCGGGTGGCGCTCACGCAGGCCGTACGCCTCCCTGGCCAGGACGACGACGGAACGGCCCTCGGGGGTCTCGTCGGCCAGCGAGGAGAGCTGGGCGGCCTCCGCGAGTTCGGCCTCGCTCGCGTCGCCCACCGGCACGAACTCGGCGGCCCGGCGGTTGCCGAGGGTGATGGTGCCGGTCTTGTCCAGCAGCAGGGTCGACACGTCACCGGCCGCCTCCACGGCCCGGCCCGACATGGCCAGCACATTGCGCTGGACCAGGCGGTCCATCCCGGCGATGCCGATGGCGGAGAGCAGGGCGCCGATGGTGGTGGGGATCAGGCACACCAGCAGGGCGACCAGCACGACCATCGTGAGGTGAGTGCCCGCGTGCGCGGCGAACGGCGGCAGCGTGGCGCAGGCCAGCAGGAAGACGAGGGTGAGCGAGGCCAGCAGGATGTTCAGCGCGATCTCGTTGGGCGTGCGCTGCCGGGCCGCGCCCTCCACCAGCCCGATCATCCGGTCGATGAAGGTCTCCCCCGGCCGGGTGGTGATCCGGACGACGATCCGGTCGGAGAGCACCTTGGTGCCGCCCGTGACGGCACTCCGGTCGCCCCCGGACTCCCGGATGACCGGCGCCGACTCGCCCGTGATCGCGGACTCGTCCACCGATGCGACGCCCTCCACGACATCGCCGTCGCCGGGTATCACCTCGCCCGCCTCGCAGACGACCAGGTCACCGACGCGCAGCTCGGTGCCGGAGACGTGCTCCTCGGCGGTTCCGGTCAGCCTGCGGGCCACGGTGTCCGCCCGGGCCTTGCGGAGGGTGTCGGCCTGCGCCTTGCCCCGGCCCTCGGCCACGGCCTCCGCGAGGTTGGCGAACAGCACGGTCAGCCACAGCCAGCCGCTGATCGTCCAGCCGAACCAGTCGGTGGGGTCGGTGAGCGAGAACGCCGTGGTCAGCACAGAGCCGATCCACACCACGAACATCACGGGCGACTTGACCATGATCCGCGGATCGAGCTTGCGGAAGGCGTCGGGCAGCGAGCGCAGCAACTGCCGTGGATCGAAGAAGCCCGCGCCGACCCGGCCCCCGCCGGACGGGACCCCGGCCGCCGCCTCGTCGTGCGGCGCGCGGAGGGGAGTGAGTGTGGACATGGCGGCCTCGGGGTCGTGGGTACGAGGGGTCGGCTCGTCGGTACGGGGATGGGTCATGACAGCCCCTCCGCGAGCGGTCCCAGCGCCAGCGCCGGGAAGTAGGTCAGGCCGGTGACGATGAGGATCGCCCCGACCAGCAGGCCCGCGAACAAGGGCTTCCCGGTACGCAGGGTGCCCGCGCTCTCGGGTACGTGCCGCTCGGCGGCGAGCGAGCCGGCCAGCGCGAGGACGAACACCATGGGCAGGAAGCGGCCGAGCAGCATGGCGAGCCCGGTCGTGGTGTTGAACCAGTCGGTGTCGGCGTTCAGCCCGGCGAAGGCCGAGCCGTTGTTGTTGGCGGCCGAGGTGAAGGCGTACAGCACCTCGGAGAACCCGTGGGCGCCCGGATTGAGCAGGGAGTGCGGCGGGGTCGGCAGGGCCAGCGAGGCCGCGGTGAAGACGAGGACCAGCGCGGGGGTGACGAGGATGTAGCAGGCGGCGAGCTTCATCTCGCGGGCGCCGATCTTCTTGCCCAGGTACTCGGGGGTGCGGCCGACCATCAGACCGGCGAGGAACACCGCGATCACGGCCATGATCAGCATGCCGTACAGCCCGGAGCCGGTGCCGCCGGGCGCGATCTCGCCCAGCATCATCCCGAGCATGGCGACCCCGCCGCCGAGCCCGGTGAAGGAGGAGTGGAAGGAGTCCACGGCGCCGGTGGAGGTGAGTGTGGTGGACACGGCGAAGAGCGCGGAGCCGCCGACGCCGAAGCGGACCTCCTTGCCCTCCATCGCGCCGCCCGCGGCCTGGAGCGCCGGGCCGTGGTGGCTGAACTCGGCGGTCATCATCAGGGCGGTGAAGCCCAGCCAGATGGCGGCCATGGTGCCGAGGATGGCGTAGCCCTGCCGGACGCTGCCGACCATCAGGCCGAAGGTGCGGGTCAGCGAGAACGGGATGACGAGGATCAGGAAGATCTCGAACAGGTTGGTGAAGGGCGTCGGGTTCTCGAAGGGATGGGCGCTGTTGGCGTTGAAGTAGCCGCCGCCGTTGGTGCCCAGTTCCTTGATGGCCTCCTGGGAGGCGACGGCGCCGCCGTTCCACTGCTGGGACCCGCCCGTGAACTGGCCGACCTCGTGGATGCCGGAGAAGTTCTGGACGGCGCCGCACGCGACGAGGACCAGCGCGCCGAGCACGGCCGCCGGAACCAGGACACGGAGCGTGCCGCGCACCAGATCGGCCCAGAAGTTGCCCAGTTCGCCGGAGCGGGACCGGGCGAAGCCGCGCACCAGGGCGACCGCGACGGCCATGCCCACGGCGGCGGACACGAAGTTCTGCACCGCGAGCCCCGCCGTCTGCACGACATGGCCCATGGTCTGTTCGCCGTAGTACGACTGCCAGTTGGTGTTGGTGACGAAGGAGACGGCGGTGTTGAAGGACTGCGCCGGGTTCACCGGGGAGAAGCCCAGTGAGCCGGGCAGCACCCCCTGGAGCCGCTGGAGCAGGTAGAGGAGGAGGACACCGGCGAGGGAGAAGGCGAGCACCCCGCGCAGATACGCCGGCCAGCGCATCTCGGTGTCGGGGTCGGCGCCGACGGCCCGGTAGACCCAGCGCTCGACACGCAGATGACGGCGCGAGGAGTACACCTTGGCCAGATAGCCGCCGACGGGCGCGTGGACGAGGGCCAGCGCGCCGACGAGGGCGAGGAGTTGGAGCACGCCCGCGAGTACGGAACCCATGTCTGCTCTCAGAACCTCTCCGGGAAGATCAGGGCGAGGACGAGATAGCCCAGCAGGGCGACGGCCACGATCAGGCCGACGGTGTTCTCGGCGGTCACAGCTTCGTCACCCCCTTGGCGACGAGTGCCACCAGCGCGAAGGCCGCGAGCACGATGACGACGAAGGCCAGGTCGGCCATCTTGGGACTCCTGAACGGACGGGGTCGAAAGGGGAACGCTTCGAGGAAACCCCTGCTCCAAGGGGTCGGGGCCCCGCGTTGACACCTCTCATACGGGCAGGGGCTCAGCCTTGACGAGTCCCTGACGGGGGCGCGCGGCGGAGCGCGGCGAGGGGGTGCGCGGCGAGGGGGGTGCGCGGCGAGGAGGGTGCGCTTCCCCCGATCGAACGAGTTTGGGTCCGGCGCCCCTTGGCGCGCCGGGCCGGGCGGGGGACGGGAACACGCGTTCCGGAAATTCCCTCGCCCGAGCCGTGACAAGGCCGGTGTCCGGCGCGTTTTTAGAGCACCAGTTCACTTTCCGCTCGGATGGAGGAGACCGACGACATGGCCACGTTCACCCCCGGTTCCGCCCAGCTCGTCTGCCGCGCGCTCGTCGTCGACCGCGAGGGGCGCGTCCTGCGGGTGCGGGACCCTGCCGGGTTGCCCGGTGTGCGCGCCGAGGCGGGCGACCGCACCTTGCTGGAGGCCGCGCTGCGGGCGGTGACCGAGCGGACCCGGCTCGCACCGGGTGACCTGTGCCTGACCCCGCAGCTGCTGACCGCTCCGGTCCAGGTCGAGGCGGTCGGGCCGGCCCAGTACGAGTTCACCTTCGCCCTGTACCTGGCCCGCGAGCCGGCGGAGCCTCTTGCCGCCGACTGGTTACCGGTCGACCAGCTCGATCCGGGCTCCCTGAGAGCCAGGGTGCGCGCCCTGCGCCTGGACGGAAGGCCGGCTCCGGTCAACGCCTCGGCACTGATCCACGACGGCGAGGGCAGCTACCTCCTCCACCTGCGCGACAACATCCCCGGCATCTGGGAGCCGGGTGCCTTCGCCCTGCTCGGCGGCGGCCGGGAGCCGGAGGACCGCACGCTGGAGGACACCCTCCGGCGCGAGCTGGCCGAGGAAGCACCGGGTCTGGACCCGGCCCGCCTGGAGCCGTACGCCGTCGAGGAGGCCACCGGTACCGATGGGCTGTGCGTTCCCGTGCAGGTCTTCTCGGGCCGCTGGACCGGCGATCCGGACGGGGTGGGGCTCACGGAGGGGGTGCTGCTGCGCTGGTTCCGACCGGAGGTGCTGCACCGGCTGCGGATGAGCCCGGACACGCGTGACCTGATCCTGCGCCACGCCGCGGACCCGGCCCAACGGGCCCCGGTGATCCCGCGCCCGGCGAAGGCCCCGGACGCGGGCGGCACGGAGCTGAACATCGTCGGCGTCCACCTGTACGCCGAGGACGCCGACGGCCGCGTCCTGCTCGGGCTGCGCCACCCGGACGCGGCTTTCGCGGGGTCCACCTGGCACTTCCTGGCCGGCCACTGCGAGCGGGAGTCGGCCGTCGCGTGCCTGGTGCGGGAGGCGTACGAGGAGGCCGGGCTGGTGATCGACCCCGCCGACCTGGAGCTGGCCCATGTGGTGCACGTGCTGCACGGACCGAGCTCGCGCCCGCGTATGCAACTGGTCTTCCGCGCCCGCCGCCTGGGCGGCACACCGTGGCTGAGGGAGCCGGACAAGTGCCTCGCGTGGCGCTGGTGGGACCCGGACGGACTGCCGGAACCGCTCGTGCCCTACGCCCGCACGGCCATCGACGGCATCCGGACGGGCCGTACCTACTCGGAGACGGGCTGGTGCCCGGCATGAGCGGCCGGCAGCGTCACACCGTGCCGGTCGACGTGCATCTGATCCTGCGCCGGGAAACCGGCGCCGGCCCGGAGGTGCTGGTGTCACGCCGGGCCGGGGCGGTGTACGCGGCCGGGCTCTGGCATCTGCCCTCCGGGCATCTGGACGGCCCGCACGAGGACGTGGTCGACGCGCTGATCCGGGAGGCGCGCGAGGAGACCGGCGTCGTCGTCGACCGGGCCGACGTGCGCGCCGCCGTCACCGTCCACCATCGCGCGCCCGGTGGTTCGGCCCGCGTCGGATTCCTCTTCGAGGTGCGCCGGTGGGCGGGCGAGCCCCGCGTCATGGAGCCGGACGTCTGCGACGCCATGACCTGGGTCCCGCTGGACACGCTGCCCGCCGCGACGGTGGCGTACTGCCGGGCCGGCCTGGACGCGTACCGGGCCGGGGAGCCCCTGGCCGTGCACTTCCAGCGGCCGGGCGACCCCATCGCCCACGACCCGGCGGCCGACCGGCTCCAGGTCGTCCCCGGCGTCGACTTCCCGCCAGTCCGGCGGGGCCCGGCCCCGCCCCACCCCCTGGAGACACATCGTGAGCGGTGAGACCCTGCACACCCGCCCCCAGCACCCCGGTACCGCGCACGCCGCACGGCTCGCCACGCCCGCCGACGCGGAGGGCATCGTCCGGCTCCGGTCCGCCCACGTCCTCGACGAGCCGCTGCCCGAGGAGTGGATCGTCCGCTCCGGCGCGGAACTGGCCGCCCGGCTGGTTCCGGGTGGCGACGGGCGGGCCTGTGTCGTCGACGCCCCCGACGGCACTCTCGCCTCCTGCGCCCTCGCGCTGCTCCACCCGGTGCTGCCCGAACCGGCGTCCCCCTGCGGGCGGGCCGCGCGGGTGCACACGGTCGCCACGCACCCCTCGTGGCGCGGCCGGGGACACGCCAGGTCGGCCCTGACCGCGCTGCTCGACCGGCTCCGGGCGGAGGAGGTGGCGCCCGTCGAGGCCGAGGCGCCCGCCGGTGCGGCGGCGTTCTTCCGCGCCTCGGGATTCCGCGGCAGCCCGGCGCCCATGCGGCTGACATGGCCCGGGCCGGCGGTCCGGGGGCGGATGGACGAGAGGACCGGCCACGTCTGGCTCCCGCCGGAGCAGTACGCCGAGACGGTCATGAAGGCCACCGGTTTCGCCTGCGTCCTCTTCACCGACGCCCACGACCGGCCCGTACAGCTCCACGGGGTCTACAGCCCGACCCACCCCTGGCAGTTGGCCGGCGGCACGATGGACCCCGGCGAGCGTCCGTGGGAGACGGCCGTGCGGGAGTGCCGGGAGGAGACCGGCATCGAACTCGACGGCCCACCCCGGCTGCTGGCCACGGTGTACGGGCTGCCGGGCGCCGAGTGGCCGTACAGCACGATGGGGCTCGTCTTCGACGGCGGGCGGCTGGACGAGGCGCGGCTCGGCGACATCGTGCTGGACCCGCGTGAGCACGACGAGGTGCGGGTGCTGCCGCTTCCCGAGTGGCGGCCACTGATGCCACCGCGGGACTTCGCGCGGCTCAGTGCGGTGATGGAGGCCCGCCGCACCGGCGTGGCCGCCTACTTCGACACCTGGGACTGGGGGGCGGAATGAGCCTCGTACGGATGTCGGCCGGGGGGGTGCCGGCGGTACCGGTGCGGGAGTGCGGCGAGCCGCTGGTCGACGTCCGGGCGCACGGCACCCTCCGGGCCGGCCCGCGCGGGAGGACGCCACGGCCGGTCCAGCCCCAGCCGGTCCAGCCGAGAGCCATATAAGACGCATATCGCCCTATCGCTGGCATAGTGCCGCCCATGACCCTCACGCCCCGTAAGGACGGCTCGCGGCGCAGCGGCGGTCGCCGTCGCGCAGTACCGGCGCTGGCCTGTGTCCTCGCCATCACGGGTGGCGTCGTCCTCGCGCTGGACCTGTCCGAGGACGAGCCCCGCTCCCCCGCCGCGCTCCCCGGCCACCCCGCCCCCGGTCCGAAGGACGTCCCCTCCCCCGGCGCCCCCGGCATCGGCGACCCCCTCATGCCGCGGGACGGAAACGGCGGCTACACGGTCCGCCGCTACACCCTGGACTTCGACTGGCAGGCGCCGAGGACCCCCTTCGCCGCCGCCACCACGATCAGGGCCACCGCCACCCAGGCCCTCTCCCGCTTCGACCTCGACTTCGCGGGCAACACCCTGCGCGGCGTCACCGTCGACGGCGCGCCCGCGAAGACGGCGCGCCGGGGCGACGAACTGGTCGTCACCCCGGTGAAGCCGCTCGCGCGGGGCCGCGCCTTCACCGTGCGGGTCACCTACACCGCCGACCCCACCCAGCGGCGCCACCGCACCGACGCGATCCAGGACTACGGGTGGGTGCCGACGGCGGACGGCACCGTGCTGTCCCCGCAGCCGAACGGCGCCCGGATGATCTTCCCGGCGGACGACCACCCGAGTCTGCGCGCGCCGTTCACCTTCCACATCACCACCCCGCCAGGGCTTACGGCGGTGGCCAACGGACGGCTCGTCACCCGCGCCCCCCAGCGCGACGGCCGGGTCCGCTGGACGTACGACTCGGAGCATCCGGTCGCCCCGCAGTTGGTCCAGCTGGCCATCGGGAAGTTCGACGTGGTCGACGGCACCGGCCCGCACGGGCTCCCGCTGCGGGACGTGGTGCCGGCGGGGCTGGTGGCCGGGACGAAGGCGTACCGGGCGCTGACGCCGGACCACCTCGCGTGGCTGGAGCAGCGGCTCGGCCCGTACCCGTTCCGGCGCTACGGCGTGCTGGTGGGCGACAGCGAGCTGCCGGTGGCGCTGGAGACGCAGTCCCTCTCGGTGGTGCCGAGCGCGGACCTGCTGGGGGATCAGGTCGCCGCCGAACGCAATCTCGTGCACGAGCTGACCCACCACTGGACCGGGGACAGCGTGGCGATCCGCCGCTGGTCGGACCTGTGGCTGAGCGAGGGTCACGCCCGTTTCTACGAGCTGCTGTACGCCGATTCGCGGGGTGGTCCGAGCCTGGAGGACATGATGCGTTCGGCCTACGAGCAGCACGACCGGTGGCGGCACGACGACGGCGCCCCCGCCGAGCCGCACGAGGAGGGCCTGTTCCGTCAGATGCGGTACGACGGCTCGGCGCTCGTGCTGTACGCCCTGCGGGAGAAGGTGGGCGCCGAGACCTTCGAGCGCGTCGAGAAGGCCTGGGTGACGACGTATCGGGGACGGGTGGCCGGGACCCGTGACTTCGTCAGGCTGGCCTCCGAGGTGGCCGGTGAGGACCTGACGGGTTTTCTGACCCCTTGGCTGTACGGGTCGCACACGCCGCCCATGCCGGGCCGGCCGGACTGGCGGGTGGACCCGGTGGAGGAGGAGTGAGGCGAGGAGGGGTGAAGGGCTGCCCCCACCCGGCGGGGTCGGCTGCCGCCGACCGGGTGGCCTGAGCGCGGGGGCTGGTCCACGCCAGTGACGCTCGGCGCGACGCGGCGCGCGAGGCAAGGAAACGTGAGCGGGGTGACATGCGGGGCGCGCCCTGGTTCGCGCCCTGGCCGCATGTTCCGGCCGCGCCGAACCTCGTTGGAGCCACCCGTATGAGAAAACGCGTCGCCCCCCGCCTGTCCAGTGCCGTGCGCGGGCATCGGCGGATCGTCTGCGTGACCGCCGCGTCGGCGGCGCTCCTGGTGCCCTTGCTGATCGACCGCTCGGACGACTCCGGCGGTCCCGACGACCAACGCCTCCAGGACGACTACACCGCCGCGGCGAAGGAGTTCCAGGTCCCCCGCAGTGTCCTGATGGGGGTGTCCTACCTCCAGTCCCGGTGGGACTCCCACCAGGGCGCGCCCAGCGTCATCGGCGGCTACGGACCGATGCACCTGGTGGACTCCGCCGGGCCGCCGGCCGCCACCCCGCCGCATCACGTGACGCCCCATCCGAAGGTGCGCAAGGCCAGCCCGTCCCCGGCGCAGAAGGCGGCCGAGGAGGCCCAGCGCTCCGCCGACCTGCGGCGGGCGGCCGACCTGGTCGGTCTCCCGGTGGAGCGGCTGCGCACCGACGACGCCGCCAACGTGCGCGGTGGGGCCGCCCTGCTCGCCGCGGCGCAGAAGAGCCTCGGCAAGCCGCTCAGCACCGACCCCGCCGACTGGTGGGACGCGGTCTCGCGCTTCCCGGGCTCCAACGACGCGGGCTCGGCCACGGCCTACGCCAACGATGTCTTCGACATCATCCGCAAGGGCGCGGACCGCGTGACGGACGCCGGTCAGCACGTCGTCCTGGCCGCGAGCCCCCGGGTGCGTCCGAAGGCCGGGGCGGCGGGCGCGGCCCGCTCGAAGAACGTGGAGTGCCCGGCGGAGCTGTCGTGCTCCTGGCTGAGCGCGCCGTACGTCCGGATCGACGACGACGCGTACGGCAACCACGACCTGGCCGACCGGCCCAAGGACCAGCGGATCGAGTACATCGTCATCCATGACACCGAGGCTCCGCTGGCCTCGATGCTGCTGACCGTCCAGGACCCGACGGAGGCGTCCTGGCACTACTCGATCCGGTCCAGCGACGGCAGTGTCACCCAGCACGTCAAGACCAAGGACGCGGCCTGGCACTCGGGCAGCCAGTTCGTGAACGGCCGCTCGATCGGCATCGAGCACGAGGGCTTCCTGCGGCAGCCGGACGCCTGGTACACGGAGCAGATGTACCGTTCCTCCGCCCGGCTGGTGAAGTACCTGACGAAGAAGTACGACATCCCGCTGGACCGTCAGCACATCTTCGGCCACGACAACGTGCCGGCGCCGACCGAGGACACCATCCCGGACATGCACGACGACCCGGGTCCGTTCTGGGACTGGCGGCACTACTTCGACCTGCTGGGGGCGCCGCTGAAGGCGACGGCGGGGCCGGACAGCGACACGGTGATGATCCTTCCGGAGTACGCCAAGCACAGGCCGGTGTTCACCGGGTGCGTGGAGAGCGGCGAGAAGTGCGCGGCGCACGGTTCCAGCGCGGTCCGGCTGCACACCGAGCCGAGCGAGGACTCCGGGCTGATCCAGGACCCGGGCCGCAAGCCGGACGGCGACGACACCACGGTGGACGTCAACGACCTGGGGTCGCGGGTGTCGGCGGGCCAGACGTTCGCGGTGGCCGGGCGGCAGGGCGACTGGACGGCGATCTGGTTCCAGGGCCACAAGGCGTGGTTCAAGAACCCGAAGGACCAGCCGACCGCCGTGGGCGAGCGGGCCCGGACCGTCACTCCGAAGGAAGGACGCCACGAGATCCCGGTGTTCGGACGGGCGCTCCCGGAGGAGTCGGCGTACCCGGAGGGGGTGGACGAGGAGCAGGAGGCGCCGCTGCCGTACACGATCGAGGAGGGTCAGCGGTATGTGACCCAGTCCGTCGTGCACGGCACCTACGTCGACCGGTCCTCCTTCGGCGACGCCCCGGCGCCGGTGGTGAAGGGGCGGGAGGAGTACTACGAGATCCAGCTCGACCACCGGCTCGCCTATGTACGGGCGAGCGACGTGGACGTGAAGGAGCCTCCGGCGGCGGCCGGTGCGCCGAAGCCGGCCAAGCCGAAGGCCGGAAGCTGACACACCGCGGCCGGGGCCGGACCGGGGAGGTCCGGCCCCGGCCGTTCGCGCGGGTCGTCGCCGACCACTGGACCGCCTCCCGGTGAGCACCCAGACTGGGGGTGTCCGACGCCCGCTCTTCCTGGACGGTGACCGTGGAAACACAAGAGAGTCAGCGCGTCGAGTTCACGAGCGAGGCGGCCGCGCTGGTGCGGAAGCTGCGCGAGCGGCACGGTCCGCTGATGTTCCACCAGTCCGGCGGCTGCTGCGACGGCAGCGCCCCGATGTGCTACCCCGAGGGCGAGTTCCGCACCGGCGCCTCCGACGTCCTCCTCGCCGAACTGGCCGTGGACGGAGTCCCGGAACCGGTGGGCTTCTGGATGTCCAGGTCCCAGTACGACCTCTGGAGCCACACCCGCCTCATCGTCGACGTCGTCCCCGGCCGGGGCGGCGGCTTCTCCCTGGAAGCCCCCGAAGGCGTCCGCTTCCTGATCCGCTCCCGGGTGATCGGCACCTGACGGTCCCGCCTCACGGCCGCAGCCCGCTCACCAGGTCTGCCGTGGCCGTCAGGCCGTTGCTGATGGTGGGGGCCATGCTGGTGCTGGCCAGGTAGAAGCCGAGCAGCATGCAGACCAGGGCGTGGGAGATCTTCAGCGCGCCGTTGCGCATGAAGACCACCGCCAGGATCAGGAGCAGCAGCACCACTGAGATGGAAACAGCCATCGGAACCTCCTCCGCCACGCCCGGTGTGCGGCGTTCGGCCGCAAGTGTGGCGTAGCGGAGGCTTGTTCCGGGGCGCTGACGTGTCCCCCGTAAGGGTGGTGTCAGGGAGCCTGGAGGTCCGCCAGGCCGGCGAGGGCCTCGCGGTGGGCGCCCGCGCTGCCGTACGCCAGGGAGTCGGCCTTGGCCCGCTTGAGGTACAGGTGGACGGGGTGTTCCCAGGTCATGCCGAGTCCGCCGTGGAGCTGCAGCGCCTCCTCGGCGGCGCGGACGGCGACGGGAGAGGCGTAGGACTGCGCGACGGCGACGGTGAGGCCGGTGTCGTGGCCGGTGGTGAGCGCGTCGGCCGCGGCGCGGGCGGCCGCGCGGAGGTTGACCACCTCCAGCCAGAGCTGGGCGAGCCGGTGCTTGAGCGCCTGGAAGCCGCCGACCGGCCGGTTGAACTGCTTGCGCTCCTTCAGGTAGCGCACGGTCTCGGTCAACGCCCAGTCAGCCACGCCCAGTTGCTCGGATGCCAGCAGTCCCGCACCGGCCCGCAGCGCACGCCGCACGGCGGGTTCGGCGGGGCCCAGGCGGCGGCCGGGGGCGCCGTCGAGGGTGACGGTGGCGAGCGGGCGGGTGAGGTCGAGCGGGATCTGCGGGGTACGGGTGACCGCGTCGGCGGCGACCGCGTAGAGATCGCCGTCGTCGGCCGGGACGAGCAGTACGTCGGCCGCGACCGCGTCCGCCACGGAGGTCAGCTCGCCGCGCAGTACGCCGTTCTCGACTCGGGCGGTGGCGAAGGGCGCGCCGGGCGCCGTGGTCAGGGAGACGGCGAGGGCGCCCACCGTGCGGCCGGAGGCGAGTCGCTCCAGCAGCTCGGCGTCGTCACAGGCGAGCAGTGCCTCGGTGGCGACCACGGCGCTCGTGAGGTACGGCACCGGCGCCACGGCCCGCCCCAACTCCTCAAGCACGACAGCGACTTCGCGATGCGTGGCGCCCTGGCCGCCCCGCGCCTCGGGGACCAGCAGCCCCGCCAGGCCCATGCCCTCGGTGAGCTGCTTCCACAGGGCGGGGTCGTGCGGGGTGTCCGACTCGGTGCGGGCGATCACCGCGGCGGGCCCGCAGTGGTCGGTGAGCAGGTCGCGGACGGCGGCGCGCAGCGCCTCCTCCTCCTCGGAGTAGAGGAGGTCGGGCTCGGCGTTCGGCGTGCTCATCGGGCCAGGTCCTTCCAGGGGACGTCCTTGTCGGTGCGCGGTTCGGCGGGCAGGCCGAGGACGCGTTCGGCGACGATGTTCAGCAGGACCTCGCTCGTCCCGCCCTCGATGCTGTTGCCCTTGGAGCGCAGATAGCGGTACCCGGCGTCGCGCCCGGTGAAGTCGACCAGCTCGGGACGGCGCATGGTCCAGTCGTCGTACAGCAGCCCCTCCTCGCCCCGGAGTTCGACCTCCAGGCCGCTGATCTCCTGGTTGAGGCGGGCGAAGGCGAGCTTCATGCCGGAGCCCTCGTAGCCGGGCTGGCCGGCGTTGAGCTGCTGGCGCAGCCGCTCGGCGGTGAGGCGGGAGACCTCGGCCTCGACCCAGAGCTTCAGCAGCCGCTGGTGCAGGTCGTGGGTGCGCAGTCCGGGGCGTTCGCGCCAGGTCCTGGCGACCGGCCCGATCATGCCGCCCTCGCGCGGCAGCCGCATGCCGCCGATGGAGACGCGTTCGTTCATCAGCGTGGTCTGGGCGACCCGCCAGCCGTCGCCGACCTCGCCGAGGCGGTGGCGGTCGGGGATGCGGACGCCGGTGAGGAAGACCTCGTTGAACTCGGCCTCGCCGGTGATCTGGCGCAGCGGCCGGACCTCCACGCCGGGGTCGGTCATGTCGCAGATGAAGTAGGTGATGCCCGCGTGCTTGGGCGCGTCCGGGTCGGTGCGGGCGATGAGGATGGCCCAGCGGGCCAGATGGGCGCTGGAGGTCCACACCTTCTGCCCGTCGACCACCCAGTCCTCGCCGTCCCGCACGGCGCGGGTGCCGAGCGCGGCCAGGTCGGACCCGGCGCCGGGCTCGCTGAACAGCTGGCACCAGACCTCTTCGCCGGTCCACAGCGGGCGCAGGAAGCGGGCCTTCTGCTCGTCGGTGCCGTAGCGCAGCACCGTCGGGGCGGCCATGCCGAGGCCGATGCCGATGCGGCGCGGGTCGTTGTCGGGGGCGCCGGCGGCGGCCAGCTCCTCGTCCACGACGGCCTGGAGGGAGCGCGGGGCACCGAGTCCACCGAGGCCCTCGGGATAGTGCACCCAGGCGAGTCCGGCGTCGAAGCGGGCCCGGAGGAAGTCGAGGCGGTCGGTGCCGGCGGGCGGGTACGCGGCCAGCAACTCGCGGGTGCGGCGGCGCAGTTCAGCGGCGTCGGTCATGCGGTGGCTCCGTTCTGCGGCAGGACGGCGATCCGGCCGGTGGTCACGCCGTCGGCGACCCGCTGCACGGCGTCGGCCGCCCCGGCGAGCGGCACGCGGTCGCTGACCAGCGGCTTGATCGCGCCGCGCGCGGCCAGCTCGGTCAGCTCCTCGTGGCAGCGCAGCACCAGCTCGGGGTTCTTGGTGTTGTACAGGCCCCAGTGCAGGCCCAGGATCGCGTAGTTCTTCACCAGGGCGTGGTTGAGCGCGGGGCTCGGGATCGAACCGCCGGCGAAGCCGACGACCACGATCCGGCCCTCGAAGGCGACGAGCTTGGCGGACTGCCCGTACGCCTCTCCGCCGACGGGGTCGTAGATCACGTCGGCGCCCTTGCCGCCGGTGGCCTCCTTGACGGCGGCGACCACGTCCTCGGCGCGGCGGTCCACGACCACGTCGCAGCCCAGCTCACGGGCGACGGCGGCCTTCTCCGCGCCGCCGACGACACCGATGACCCGTGCTCCGGCGGCCTTGCCGAGCTGGACGGCGGCGCTGCCGACTCCGCCCGCCGCGGCGTGCACCAGCAGGGTCTCCCCCGCCTCCAGGCGCGCCCGCCGGTGCAGGCCGAACCAGCCGGTCTGGTAGCCGATGTGCAGCGCCGCCGCCTCGGCGTCGTCCAGGGCCTCGGGCGCGGGCAGCAGCGCACGGGCGTCGGCGAGCGCGTACTCCGCGAAACCGCCGTACGGCAGCGCCGGGTTGGCGATGACACGGCGGCCGTCCTCGGTCTCGCCGCAGATCTCCACGCCGGGCGTGAAGGGCAGCGGGGGCCGTATCTGGTACTGGCCCCGGCAGAGCAGGGCATCCGGGAAGTTGACGTTGGCGGCACGCACGCGGAGCAGCACCTGGCCCTCGCCGGGCGTGGGGCGTTCCACCTCCGCCAGGCGCATCACCTCGCGCGGCTCGCCGTTCTCGTGCACTTGCCATGCCTGCATGCCGGGCCTCCACGGGACTGCGTCGTCTGAACCGGGGTCCTGGGCATACTAAGCGGTCGCTTGCCGATCAGGGAACAGTCGCCGGGGAACGGGGACGCTTCACCCCTCCCCTTCGGACCGCCGCCCCGCCCGCGCCCGCAGATGCATCCGCTCCCCCTGCGGCCCGAACAGGCTCAGGAACTCCACCGGCCCGTCCCACGCCGACCCGAACCAGTGCGGTACGCGGGTGTCGAACTCGGCGGCCTCCCCCGGCCCCAGCACCACGTCGTGGTCCCCGAGGATCAGCCTGAGGCGGCCGGAGAGCACGTACAGCCACTCGTACCCCTCGTGGGTGCGCGGGTCCGGCTGCCGGTCGCGGCGCGGCTCGATCACCTTGTACGCCTGGGGGCCGCCGGGGCGTCTGGTGAGGGGGTAGAAGGTGCGGCCGTCCCGCACGACCGGCTCGGTCCGCACGCGCGGGTCACCGACCGGCGGGGCGCCGACCAGCTCGTCCAGTGGCACCCGGTGGGCCTGCGCGATGGGCAGCAGCAGTTCCAGGCTGGGGCGGCGCAGACCGGACTCCAGCCGGGACAGGGTGCTGACCGAGATGCCGGTCGTCTCGGACAGCGCGGCCAGGGTCACGTCCCGTTCCTTGCGGACGCGCCGCAGTCTCGGGCCCACGGCGGCCAGCACCTCGTCGGTGCTCTCCGCGCCCGCGTCGCTCGTCTCACTCATGCGTGTATTGCAGATTCGGCAAGGTGATGTGTCAATCCGGCAGGTGTGAGCGGGGCCTTCGCAGAGCACCAATGCTGCATGCTGCTCACTCGGCTCGCGGAGGTGTCGGGCCAGGTCGCCGCCACGGCGTCCCGGACCCGTAAGACGGATCTGCTCGCGGAACTCTTCCGGGACGCGGAGCCCGACGACGTGCCCGTGGTCATCCCGTATCTCGCGGGACGGCTTCCGCAGGGCCGGATCGGGGTCGGCTGGAAGGTGCTCGGCCGCGAGGTCCCGCCCGCCGCCGGCCCCACGCTCACCGTGCGCGGGGTGGACGCCCTGCTGACCGAGCTGGCCGGGGTCTCCGGGGCCGGTTCGCAGGCCGAGCGGGCCCGGATCGTGGACGAGCTGATGGGCGCGGCCACCGAGGGCGAACAGCGCTTTCTGCGGGGGCTGCTGACCGGCGAGGTCCGCCAGGGCGCCCTGGACGCGCTCGCCGTGGAGGGACTGGCCCGTGCCACGGAGGCCGACCCCTCCACGGTGCGGCGGGCGGTGATGCTGGCCGGCTCGCTCCAGACCGTCGCCCAGGCGCTGCTCGCCGAGGGCCCCGCCGCGCTGGACGGTTTCCGGCTCACGGTGGGGCGCCCGGTGCTGCCGATGCTGGCCCGCAGCGCGTCCTCGGTCGCGGAGGCGGTGGAGAAGCTGGGCGCCTGCGCGGTGGAGGAGAAGCTCGACGGCATCCGCGTACAGGTACACCGGGACGGGGAGAAGGTGCGCGTGTACACCCGGACGCTGGACGACATCACCGACCGGCTGCCGGAGGTGACCTCGGCGGCGCTGGAACTGCCGGGCGAGCGGTTCGTGCTGGACGGCGAGGTGATCTCCTTCGGCCCGGACGGGCGCCCCCGGTCCTTCCAGGAGACGGCCGGCCGGGTCGGCTCGCGGGTGGACGTGGCCAGGGCGGCCGAGGAGGTCCCGGTCTCCCCCGTGTTCTTCGACGCGCTCTCGGTGGACGGCCGGGACCTGCTGGACCTGCCCTTCGCCGCACGGCACGCGGAGCTGGCCGGGCTGGTGCCGGAGCCGATGCGGGTGCGCCGGGCGCTGGTGGCCGGGCCGGAGGACACCGCGTCGGCGGAGGAGTTCTCGGCCGCGACCCTGGCGCGCGGACACGAGGGCATCGTGGCCAAGGGGCTGGACGCGCCGTACAGCGCGGGCCGGCGCGGTGCGTCCTGGCTGAAGGTCAAGCCCGTGCACACCCTCGATCTGGTGGTGCTGGCCGCCGAGTGGGGCCACGGCCGCCGCACCGGCAGGCTCTCCAACCTCCACCTCGCCGCCCGCACGGCCGACGGCGGTTACGCGATGCTCGGCAAGACCTTCAAGGGCATGACGGACACGATGCTCGCCTGGCAGACCGAACGGCTCGGCGAACTCGCGGTGGAGGAGAAGAGCTGGGGCGTGACCGTACGCCCCGAACTCGTCGTGGAGATCGCCTACGACGGGCTCCAGCGCTCCACCCGCTACCCGGCCGGGGTCACCCTGCGGTTCGCGCGGGTGATCCGTTACCGCGAGGACAAACGGCCGGAGGACGCCGATACGGTGGAGGCCCTGCTCGCGGCCCACCCGGAGGTCAAGGCGTGACAGTGCGTGCGACGAAGCGCAGTGCGGGACTGCTGTTGTTCCGCCACACCAGCCGAGGGCTGGAGGTATTGCTCGGCCATATGGGCGGCCCGCTCTGGGCCGCGAAGGACGAGGGGGCGTGGTCGGTGCCCAAGGGCGAGTACCAGGCGGACGAGCCCGCCTGGGACGCGGCCCGCCGGGAGTTCCAGGAGGAGCTGGGCATCGCCCCGCCGGACGGCCCGGCGCTGCCGCTGGGCGAGATCGCCCAGCGCAACGGCAAGATCGTCACCGCCTGGGCGGTGGAGGCCGATCTCGACCCCGCGACGATCACGCCCGGCACCTTCACCATGGAGTGGCCGCCCCACTCGGGCCGTGTGCGGGAGTTCCCGGAGCTGGACCGGGTGGCCTGGTTCACCCCCGAGGAGGCCAGGGAGCTGATGGTCTCCGGACAGGGCACGTTTCTGGACCGTCTGGCGGAGCACTCGGGCTGAACAGGGGATCGAAGCGTTGCGGCACCGCCCGCCGCGCGCGAAGGTCGACGCACACCCCGCACCAGGAGGTCAGCCATGCCCATCGCCACGGTGAACCCGGCCAACGGCGAGACGGTCAAGACGTACGAGCCGATGGACGACGCCGAGGTGGAGCGCAGGCTCCAGCTCGCGGAGGCCACCTTCCGGACCTACCGGACGACGTCGTTCGCCGAGCGCGCCGAGCATCTGAACCGGGCCGCCGACCTGCTGGAGTCGGACAACGACGAGGTCGCCCGGATCATGACGACCGAGATGGGCAAGCCGCTCGCGCAGGCCCGCGCGGAGGCCGCCAAGTGCGTCAAGGCGATGCGCTGGTACGCCGAGCGGGCCGAGCGGCTGCTCGCCGACGAGGTACCGGACGAGGCGGACGTGAAGGACTCCGGCGCCTCACGGGTCCGCGTGGTCTACCGGCCGCTGGGGCCGGTGCTCGCGGTGATGCCGTGGAACTTCCCGCTCTGGCAGGTGGTGCGGTTCGCCGCGCCCGCGCTGATGGCGGGCAACGTCGGCCTGCTCAAGCACGCCTCGAACGTGCCGCAGACCGCCCTCTACCTGGAGAGCCTGTTCCAGCGGGCCGGGTTCCCGGTCGGCTGTTTCCAGACGCTGCTGATCGGCTCGGCCGCCGTCGACGAGGTCCTCCGGGACGAGCGGGTCAAGGCCGCCACCCTCACCGGCAGCGAACCGGCCGGACGCGCGGTGGCCTCCACCGCCGGCGAGATGATCAAGAAGACCGTGCTGGAGCTGGGCGGCAGCGACCCCTACCTGGTGATGCCCTCCGCCGACCTCGACCGGGCCGCCGAGGTCGCGGTGACCGCTCGGGTGCAGAACAACGGGCAGTCCTGCATCGCGGCCAAGCGGTTCATCGTGCACCGGGACGTCTACGACACGTTCTTGGAGAAGTTCGTCGCCGGGATGAAGGATCTGACCGTCGGCGACCCCATGGACGACCGCACCGACGTCGGGCCGCTCGCCACCGAGCAGGGCCGGGCGGACGTGGAGGAACTGGTGGACGACGCGCGCCGCGGCGGGGCCGACATCCTGTGCGGGGGCGAGCGGCCCGGTGGCGACGGCTGGTACTACCCGCCGACCGTGATCGCGGGCGTCGACCGCGAGATGCGCATCCACCGCGAGGAGGCGTTCGGTCCGGTGGCGACCGTGTACCGGGCGGAGGACCTGGAGGACGCGATCCTGATCGCCAACGACTCTCCGTTCGGGCTGAGTTCGAGCGTGTGGACCCGGGACGAGGACGAGATGGCGCACTGCGCGCGGGACCTGGAGGCCGGAGGCGTGTTCATCAACGGTATGACCGCCTCCCACCCGGCGCTGCCCTTCGGCGGGGTGAAGAGGTCGGGGTACGGGCGTGAACTGTCGGCGCAGGGAATCCGGGAGTTCTGCAACATCACCACCGTTTGGCAGGGAGCGTGAGGATCGCGCGGATACGATCCGATCTGTGAACGGCGAAGTGACTCTCCCTCTGATCGTGGACGAGCGTGGTGCGCTGCGGGTTTCGGCGGGCGACGTCAGCAAGTTGCTGCGCAGCGTGGGGGCGCGGTGGGTGCATCTTGTGGAGGCCGGTGAGCGGGGGCTGGACGAGGACACCGTCGCCGAGCTGACGATCGAGTTGGCCAAGCTGGCCGATCGGATCGACGTGGCGTGCATCGCTCACAGCAGCAGGGCGCCGTAGGGGTTGTGGGTGCACGGTGGGGTGCCGCTCCGTGGGGGCTTGTCGCGCCGTTCCCCGCGCCCCTGAGGGCGGACCCGTCGCTCGGCGATTTGCTGTGGCTCTGAGCTGCTGAAACGTGCTTTCGTCACTGTCTGTCGTCCCCGGTTCGGAGTAATTCGGCGCGAGATCGTCGGCCTTCCGGGTGAGTGTGGGTGGACCACCTTCTGACCGGCGGACGAAGGCCCGCCGGACGGCGAAAGCAGGGACCGCTCATGGCGACTTTGTGCAGACCCTCGGTGTCCGTGCCGGAACACGTGATCACCATGGAGGAGACCCTCGAGCTGGCCCGCACGCACCACGCGGACAACCCGCAGCTCCCGCTGGCCCTCCGTCTGATCGAGAACACCGGAGTGCGCACCCGGCACATCGTGCAGCCCATCGAGGAGACCCTGAAGCACCCGGGCTTCGAGCAGCGCAACAAGCTGTACGAGTCCGAGGCCAAGGCCCGGGTGCCCGCGGTGATCCAGCAGGCCCTCGACTCGGCCGAACTCCTCACCTCTGACATCGATGTCATCGTCTACGTGTCGTGCACCGGCTTCATGATGCCGTCGCTCACCGCGTGGCTGATCAACGAGATGGACTTCTCCAGCACCACCCGGCAGCTCCCCATCGCCCAGCTGGGCTGTGCGGCCGGCGGCGCTGCCATCAACCGGGCGCACGACTTCTGCTCGGCCTACCCGGAGGCCAACGCCCTCATCGTGGCCTGCGAGTTCTGCTCGCTGTGCTACCAGCCCACCGACCTCGGCGTCGGCTCCCTGCTCTCCAACGGCCTGTTCGGCGACGGCATCGCGGCCGCCGTGGTGCGCGGCCGGGGCGGCACGGGTGTGCAGCTCGAGCGCAACGGCTCGTACCTGATCCCGAAGACCGAGGACTGGATCTCGTACGACGTCCGGGACACCGGGTTCCACTTCCTGCTGGACAAGCGGGTGCCGACCACGATGGAGCCGCTGGCCCCGGCCCTCCAGGAGCTCGCGGGCAACCACGGCTGGAACGCCTCCGACCTGGACTTCTACATCATCCACGCCGGCGGTCCCCGAATACTCGACGACCTCAGCAAGTTCCTGAAGGTCGAGCCGCACGCGTTCCGGTTCAGCCGGGCCACGCTCACCGAGTACGGCAACATCGCGAGCGCCGTAGTCCTGGACGCGCTGCGCCGGCTGTTCGACGACGGCGGTGCCGAGCACCGGGCGCGCGGGCTGCTGGCCGGGTTCGGGCCCGGTATCACCGCGGAGATGACCGTCGGCCGCTGGGTCGGCCGGGAATAGGAGGGGCGCCATGACAGACGAGACGCTCACCGGAACCCCGCCCCCGATCCACCAGTGGCCGGCCGAGGACCTGGCGGGCACCGACTTCGACCCGGTGCTGACGGAGCTGATGAACGAGGGCCCCATCACCCGCATCCAGCTGCCCAACGGCGAGGGCTGGGCGTGGCTGGTCACCCGGTACGACGACGTACGCATGGTGACCAACGACCCCCGCTTCGGCCGGGAAGCCGTGATGGACAAGCAGGTCACGCGGCTCGCCCCGCACTTCATCCCGGACCGGGGCGCGGTCGGCTTCCTCGACCCGCCCGACCACACCCGGCTGCGCCGCTCGGTGGCCGCCGCGTTCACCGCCAGGGGCGTGGAGCGGGTGCGGGAGCGGTCGCGGGCCATGCTGGAGGAGCTGGTGGACGAACTCCTCCAGGACGGGCCGCCGGCCGACCTCACCAGCGCGGTGCTCAGCCCGTTCCCGATCGCGGTGATCTGCGAGCTGATGGGCGTGCCCGCCGCCGACCGGCACTCCCTGCACGACTGGACCCAGCTCATCCTGTCCTCCGCGCACGGCAAGGAGGTCAGCGAGCGGGCCAAGCGCGAGATGAGCGCCTACTTCACCGACCTCGTCGGGCACGGCGCGCGCGGTCCCGAGGGCTCGGTCTGCTCACTGCTGAGCGAGGCCGTGGACCGGGACGACATCACGCTGGTGGAGGCGGTCGGCCTCGCCGTGCTGCTCCAGATCGGCGGCGAGGCGGTCACCAACAACAGCGGGCAGATGTTCTATCTGCTGCTGACCCGGCCGGAGTTGATGGAGCGGCTGCGCTCGGACCGGGAGATCCGGCCGAAGGCGATCGACGAACTGCTCCGCTACATCCCGCACCGCAACATGGTCGGGCTCTCCCGGATCGCCCTGGAGGACGTGGAGATCAGGGGCGTCCGCATCCGCGCCGGCGACGCGGTCTACAACTCCTACCTGGCCGCCAACCGGGACCCCGAGGTGTTCCCCGACCCGGACACCATCGACGTGGAGCGCAGCCCCAACCCGCATGTGGCGTTCGGCTTCGGCCCGCACTACTGCCCGGGCGGGATGCTCGCCCGGCTGGAGTCCGAGCTGCTGGTGGACGTCCTGCTGGACCAGGTACCGGGGCTGAAGCTCGCGGTGCCGCCCGAGGAAGTCCCCTTCCGCAAGGGCGCGTTGATCCGGGGCCCCGAGTCCCTGCCGGTGACCTGGTGAGCCGGTCATGACAACGGCCGAGGGACTGCTCGTACCGCCGGGACACGGCCGGGTCGTGGCGACGGCCGCCCAGCGGGTCACGTTCAAGGTCACGGGCACCCACTCGCGGACGGCCTCCACCTTCGAGGTGGAGGTCCCGCCGGGCTTCGACGTGGGCGCCCATGTGCACACGCGCAGCGAGGAGCTGTTCTACGTCCTGGACGGGGAACTCGACGTCCTCGCCTTCGAGCCCCGCGTCCGCACGCCCGACAACTGGCAGAAGTGGGAGTCCAGTTCGGGCACCAGGGTGGTCCGGGCGACACCGGGCACGGTCATCGTGGTCCCGCCCGGCTGCCCCCACGCCTTCGCCAACCCCACCGACACCCCGGCCCGCATGTTCTTCCAGGCCTCTCCCCCACCGGACCACGAGCGCTACTTCGAGGAACTCCTGGAAATCCTGGACGCGAAGGGTCCTCCGGACCACCAGGCGATAGAGGAGCTGAGAAAGCGCTACGACATAGAGCAACTCACGCCGTTGAGACACCGCTGAGACTCCGTGCCTTCAGGGGCGCGGGTAACTGCGCGACACGCCACGGCGAACCGTGCGTCCGCACAGCACCCCGCGCCCCCCGGCGCTACCGGATGGGCACCCCGGCCAAGGTCCGGGCGATCACCAGCCGCTGGATCTCACTGGTCCCCTCGAAGATCGTGTAGATCGCCGCATCCCGGTGCATCCGCTCCACCGGATACTCCCGGGTGTACCCGTTGCCACCGAGGATCTGGATCGCCTGCCCGGTGACCTTCTTCGCGGTCTCACTGGCGAACAGCTTCGACATCGACCCCTCGGCCGCGGTGAACCGCTTGCCGTTGACCGCCATCCAGGACGCCCGCCACACCAGCAGCCGAGCCGCGTCGATGGACGTCCGCATGTCGGCGAGCTGGAAGGCGACTCCCTGGTTGTCAACAATGGGCCGCCCGAACTGCTCACGCGTAGTGGCGTATTCGAGCGCGACCTCGTAGGCGGCGCGGGCGGTGCCCACGGCCATCGCGCCCACGGCGGGCCGGGACGCCTCGAACGTGGCCATCGCCGCGTTCTTCACCCGCTCGCCCCCGCCGCGGGCCTTCTCCCGTGCCCGCGCCAGCCGCTCGTCCAGCTTCTCCTTGCCGCCGAGCAGGCAGGAGCCCGGCACCCGCACGTTCTCCAGGACGACCTCGGCCGTGTGCGAGGCGCGGATCCCGTGCTTCTTGAACTTCTGGCCCTGGCTGAGACCGGGCGTGCCGGGCGGGACGATGAAGGAGGCGTGGCCCTTGGAGCCCAGCTCCGGGTCGACCACGGCGACGACGACGTGAACGTTGGCGATGCCGCCGTTGGTGGCCCATGTCTTGGTGCCGTCGAGCACCCACTCGTCCTTGGCCTCGTCGTACACCGCACGTGTGCGCATGGAGGCCACGTCGGAACCGGCGTCCGGCTCGGAGGAGCAGAAGGCGGCGACCTTGACGTCGTTCACGTCGCCGTACATCTGCGGAATCCAGGTGCCGATCTGCTCCTCGGTGCCGTTGGCGAGGACGCCCACGGCCGCGAGGCCGGTGCCGACGATGGAGAGGGCGATGCCCGCGTCCCCCCAGAACAGCTCCTCCATGACCATCGGTATGCCGAGGCCGGTGGGGTCGAAGTACTGCTGGGCGTAGAAGTCGAGGGAGTAGACGCCGATCTTGGCGGCCTCCTGGATGACCGGCCAGGGAGTCTCCTCACGCTCGTCCCATTCGGCGGCCGCGGGCCGGATCACATCGGCGGCGAAGCCGTGCAGCCAGTCCCGGACCTCCTTCTGTTCGTCGTTGAGCTCCATGGTGAACTCGGCCATGTCCCCTCCAGCGGCGGCGCGTACGGTGTTACTAGCGGTAACGAAAGTATGTTACCGACGGGTAGGTGAAGTCAACTCCGGATGACGGCTCGGTATCCCGTTCGATGCCGGCCCCGCGGTGAGTGTTAGTTTGCGCAGGCGTCACCGAATCAGCACGGGTGGGGAGACCACATGGACACCACGCAGCGGACCGATCAGCAGAGGTCCGCCGACCGACGGCGGCGGGAACTGCTGGAGGCCGCCGACCGGGTGGTGCTGCGCGACGGCCCGCAGGCGTCGATGAACGCCATCGCCGCGGAGGCGGGCATCACCAAGCCGATCCTCTACCGCCACTTCGGCGACAAGGGCGGCCTCTACGCGGCCCTCGCCACGCGGCACACCGACGCCCTGCTCGACTCGCTGCGCGCGGCGCTGGACGCCCCGGCCGACCGCCGGGAGCGGGTGGAGTCCACGCTGGACACCTACCTCGCCGCCATCGAGGCCCGGCCGCAGGTGTACCGGTTCCTGATGCACCCCTCCGAGGGCGGCCAGGGCGGCGACCACGGCTTCGACGTCGGCAAGCACAGCGCCCCGCTGCTGCGCCGGATGGGCGAGGAGCTGGCTCAGGTCATCGAGGAGCGGGTGGACCTCGGGCCGGGCAGCCAGCAGCTGGCGCGGGTCTGGGGCCACGGGATCGTCGGCATGATGCACGCCGCCGGGGACTGGTGGCTGGGCGAGCGCCCCTGCTCGCGGGCCGAACTGGTGCGCTCGCTGGCCGACTTGCTGTGGGGACGGCTCGCGGCCGCCGGTGACCGGGTGGGCGGTCCGGGCTTCTGACCGGTCCCGGCCGGCCTCACTCGCGCCAGGGGGCCTTCCGCACCTGACGGTCGAGTCTGCGCCGGCGCCGGCCCGTCACGCGGTCGGCGTAGACCGTGCCGGCCAGATGGTCGCACTCGTGCTGGAGGCAGCGGGCGAAGAACCCGGTGCCGTCGATCGTGACCGGCTCCCCCGTCATCGTGACGCCCTCGACCACCGCGTGGTCGTACCGCTCCGTGCCCGCCTCCAGGCCCGGCAGCGACAGACAGCCCTCCGGGCCGAGGAACTCGAGCCCGTCGGCGGTCACCAGCCGGGGGTTGACCACATGGCCCAGGTGGCGGACCTCGTCGTCGTCCGGGCAGTCGTACACGAACACCCGCAGGGCCACGCCGATCTGGTTGGCGGCCAGGCCCACGCCCTCGTGGGCGTACATGGTGGCGAACAAATCCGCCACGAGTGCCTCGAGTTCCGGGCCGAAGTCGGTGACGTCCCCGCAGGGTGCGTGCAGCACGGGGTCGCCGAGGAGTGTGAGGGGCCGGACGCGCCCGTGGGCACCCGGTATCGAGCGGTGTCGCATGGCGGCAAGGGTACGGTTCGTTCGGCCCGCGCCGAGCGCGCGAGGGCGGGCCGGGCGGACCGGGGTTCGGGTGTGCGAACGGTTCTCGATAGGCTGAGGCCCCCACCACGCTGCCGGATGGCCCCAGGCGCGGCGCGTACGCAAGGAGGATCGAGGACTGATGGCAGGCAACTCGGACCCGCTCTCGCCGCGGGCCAAGCTGGCCGTGACCGCGGGCAAGGCGGTCGCGGCGGCATCGCGCGCCGCGGGGCGCGGCAGCGGGTCGGTGATCGGCGGAAAGGTCGCCCTGCGGCTCGACCCCGACCTGCTCGCCCGGCTCGCCACCCACCTGGACGTGGTCCTGGTGTCGGCGACCAACGGCAAGACCACCACCACCCGGCTGATCGCGGAGGCCCTGCGCGCCGCCGGCCCGGTGGTGTCCAACGCGCTCGGCGCCAACATGCCGGCCGGTATCACCTCCGCCCTCGCGGGCGGCTCGGACGCCAAGTTCGGTGTCATCGAGGTCGACGAGAAGTACCTGGCCGGTGTGGCACGCGACACCAGCCCCAAGTGCATCGCCCTGCTGAACCTCTCCCGCGACCAGCTGGACCGCGCGGCCGAGACCCGGATGCTCGCGGAGAACTGGCGCGAGGGTCTGTCCGGTTCCAAGGCCGTCGTCGTCGCCAACTGCGACGACCCGCTGGTGGTGTGGGCGGCCTCGTCCTCCCCGAACGTGGTCTGGGTCGCGGCCGGCCAGATGTGGAAGGACGACGCCTGGTCCTGCCCGTCCTGCGGCGGTGTGATGCAGCGCCCCGGCGACGACTGGTTCTGCGGCGAGTGCGGCTTCCGCCGTCCGAACCCGACCTGGGCGCTCTCCGGCGACCACGTCCTCGACCCCCACGGCTCGGCCTGGCCGATCCACCTCCAGCTGCCGGGGCGCGCCAACAAGGCGAACGCGGCCAGCTCGGCCGCGGTCGCCGCCGTCTTCGGGGTGCCGCCGCAGGTGGCGCTGGAGCGGATGTACCAGGTGCAGGCGGTCGCCGGCCGCTACGACGTGGTCCAGTTCCACAACCGCGACCTGCGTCTGCTGCTGGCGAAGAACCCGGCCGGCTGGCTGGAGACCTTCTCCCTGATCGACCCGCCGCCCACTCCGGTGATCCTCTCCGTGAACGCGCGCGGGGCGGACGGCACCGACACCTCCTGGCTGTGGGACGTGGACTACACCCGGCTCACCGGCCACCCGATCTTCGTGATCGGTGACCGGAAGCTGGACCTCGCCGTCCGTCTGGAGGTGGCGAACCAGCACTTCCAGGTGTGCGAGAACCTCGACGAGGCCGTCGCCGCGGCCCCGCCGGGCCGTATCGAGGTCATCGCCAACTACACCGCGTTCCAGGACCTGCGCCGCCGCGTCGGCAACTGAGCCAGAAGGGCGAACACCTCCCCATGAGCGACAACCAACTGCGGCTGGTGTGGATCTATCCCGACCTGCTGAGCACCTACGGCGACCAGGGCAACGCCCTCGTCGTGGAGCGCCGGGCGCGTCAGCGCGGCCTGGACGTGGCCCGTCTCGACGTGCGCAGCGACCAGCCGATCCCGACCTCGGGCGACATCTACCTGATCGGCGGCGGTGAGGACCGTCCGCAGCGGCTGGCGGCCGAGCGGCTGCGCCGCGACGGGCACCTCCAGCGTGCGGTGGAGAACGGCGCGATCGTGTTCTCCGTGTGCGCCGGCTACCAGATCCTCGGCCACGAGTTCATCAACGACCTCGGCCAGCGCGAGCCGGGCCTCGGCCTGCTCGACGTGATGTCGACGCGCGGCGAGGGCGAGCGGTGCGTGGGCGACGTGCTCGGCGACATCGACCCGCGCCTCGGCCTGCCTCCGCTCACCGGGTTCGAGAACCACCAGGGCGTCACCCATCTGGGCCCGACCGCCCGCGCTTTCGCCCAGGTCACCATGGGCCGGGGCAACGGCACCGGTGACGGCACCGAGGGCGCGTACAACGGCACGGTCTTCGGCACGTACATGCACGGTCCCGTGCTGGCCCGTAACCCGCAGATCGCGGACCTGCTGCTGAAGCTGGCGCTGGACGTGAACGCGCTGCCGCCGATCGACGACCGCTGGTACGAGGCGCTGCGCGACGAGCGCATCGCGGCGGCGCAGCAGCCGGCCTGATCACCGCGTACCACCGCATATCAGTACACCCGTCAGGCGGGCCCGTGAGCTTTCACGGGCCCGCCTGACGCGTCGTCCGCTCACCTGTGCGGGTGCGTCCAGCAGGCGGACGCCCGCTGGGTGAGGGGCCCCCGCCGCCGGTAGTGTGGCCGGGAACCCGCCGGACAACGTGGTCCGGCCTCCCGGCCCACGTCGAGAAGGTAACTCGGGCTATGCGCATTGGTGTCCTCACCTCCGGCGGCGACTGCCCCGGCCTGAACGCCGTCATCCGGTCGGTCGTGCACCGAGCCGTCGTCGACCACGGCGACGAGGTCATCGGCTTCCGCGACGGCTGGAAGGGCCTGCTGGAGTGCGACTACTTGAAGCTCGACCTGGACGCCGTCAGCGGCATCCTGGCGCGCGGCGGCACGATCCTCGGCTCCTCACGTGTCCGTCCGGAGCATCTGCGCGGCGGGGTGGAGCGGGTCAAGGGCCATGTCGAGGAACTCGGGCTCGACGCGATCATCCCGATCGGCGGTGAGGGCACGCTGAAGGCGGCCCGGCTGCTGTCGGACAGCGGGCTGCCCATCGTGGGCGTGCCCAAGACGATCGACAACGACATCTCGGCGACCGACGTCACCTTCGGCTTCGACACGGCCGTGGGGGTCGCCACCGAGGCGCTGGACCGGCTGAAGACCACCGCCGAGTCCCACCAGCGGGTGCTGATCGTGGAGGTCATGGGCCGCCACACCGGCTGGATAGCGCTGAACTCGGGCACGGCGGCCGGCGCGCACGCCATCGTGGTTCCCGAACGGCCCTTCGACATCGACGAGTTGACCCGCCGCGTCGGTGCCAGGTTCGAGGCGGGCAAGCGGTTCGCCATCGTGGTGGCCGCCGAGGGCGCCAAGCCGCGCGCCGGTTCCATGGAGTTCGACGAGGGCGGCCGGGACATCTACGGCCACGAGCGCTTCGCCGGGATCGCCCGCCAGCTCTCCGTCGAGCTGGAGCAGCGGCTCGGCAAGGAGGCCCGGCCGGTGATCCTCGGCCATGTGCAGCGCGGCGGCACCCCGACGGCGTACGACAGGGTGCTGGCGACCCGGTTCGGCTGGCACGCGGTGGAGGCGGTGCACCGGGAGGAGTTCGGCCGGATGACCGCGCTGCGCGGCACGGACATCGTGATGGTGTCGCTGGCCGACGCGGTCAGCACCCTGAAGACGGTACCGGCGGAGCGGTACGCCGAGGCGGAGTGCGTGCTGTAGCGGCTCGCGGGGCCGGGCGGACCCCGCTCACGGGCGGGCGCGGGAGCGCCCGTACCCTGAGTGCGGACAGAAACCGCTCAACCCCCACGAACCAGGAGCCGCCGGATGGACCACAGCGGGCACGGCATGATGCCGGATCTGCCGCCGTTCACGCTGGGACGGGGGCTCGTGTGGTCGGCGGACCCCTTCTTCCTGGTCGCCTGCCTGGCCGGGCTCGCGCTGTACGGCTGGGGTGTGCTGCGGCTGCGGCGGCGCGGGGACGCGTGGCCTGTCTCGCGCACCCTGTCGTACGTGGTCGGTGTGCTGACCATCGGGCTGGTGATGTGCACCCGGCTGAACGACTACGGCATGGTCATGTTCAGCGTGCACATGGTGCAGCACATGGTGATCAGCATGCTGTCGCCGATCCTGATCCTGCTGGGCGCGCCGGTGACCCTGGCGCTCAGGGCGCTGCCCACGGCGGGGCGCGGCCGCACCGGCCCGCGTGAGCTGCTGCTGGCGCTGCTGCACAGCCGGTACATGCGGTTCATCACGCATCCGGCGTTCACGATCCCGTTGTTCATCGCCAGCCTGTACGCCCTGTACTTCTCGCCGGTCTTCGACTTCCTGATGGGGTCCAAGGCCGGGCACATCGCCATGATGGTGCACTTCCTGGCGGTGGGCGTGGTGTTCTTCTGGCCGATCATCGGCGTCGACCCGGGCCCGCACCGGCCGAACCACCTGATGCGGATGCTGGAGCTGTTCGCGGGCATGCCGTTCCACGCCTTCTTCGGCATCGCGCTGATGATGGCCTCCGAGCCGATGGTGGAGACCTTCAGGAACCCGCCCGCCTCGCTCGGCATCGACGCGCTCTCCGACCAGGGGGCGGCCGGCGGCATCGCGTGGGCGTTCAGCGAGATCCCGTCGGTGCTGGTGCTGATCGCGCTGCTGTTCCAGTGGTACCGCTCCGAGCAGCGGCAGGCCCGCCGCAAGGACCGGGCGGCGGACCGCGACGGTGACCGGGAGCTGGAGGCGTACAACGCCTATCTGGCCTCCCTCAGCGCACGCGAGGGCTGATCCCGCGCGGAGATCCGCTCGGCCGTCACAGTGCCGTCGGGGGCGGAACCGGGGCACGATGGGGGTGGACGGACCACGAGGAGGGTGCCGCGATGCCCGGTTCCATGCGAGGTTCCAGCAAGGCGGACGGTTCCACCAGGGCGATGGGGGCGCTGACCGTGGGTGGTCTGGTCGTCGTCACGGCCTACACGGTCGCGCTCGGCGGCAACGGCTGGCTGTGGTTCGGCTGGGTGGTGCTGGGGCTGCTGACGGTGGCACTGGCGGTCACGCAGTCGTGACTACAGTGGCCGCGTGAACAGCAGGGCCGCGTCCTTCGACGACCTCGACCGCAAGATCATCACCGCCCTCATGGCGAACGCCCGCAGCAGCTTCTCCGAGATCGGCGCCGCCGTCGGGCTGTCGGCCACCGCGGTCAAGCGGCGGGTCGACCGGCTGCGCGAGACCGGGGTGATCACCGGGTTCACCGCGACGGTGCAGCCCTCCGCGCTCGGCTGGCGCACGGAGGCGTACGTCGAGGTCTACTGCGAGGGTGCCGCCCCGCCCCGGCGGCTCGCGGAGGTGGTCAGCAACCATCCGGAGATCACGGCGGCGATGACGGTGACCGGGGGCGCGGACGCCCTGCTGCACGTGCGGGCACGGGACGTGGAGCACTTCGAGGGAGTGCTGGAGCGCATCCGCGCCGAGCCCTTCATCCGGAAGACGATCAGCGTGATGGTGCTCTCCCACCTCCTCCCGGAAAGCCCCGAGGCGGGCGCGACCCAGGCCGCTCCCGAGTGATCGCCGGTCAAACCCGCCGAACGCGCAGGTCTCGTGCGTCCCCACCGGCGGATGCGCAGCGATCCTGCGCGATCACGCAGCTTTCGTCGCTTGTCGTGCCTCGGCCGGAGTTCCTACCGTGGTGTCACCCCCGTGAGTAACACACTGGAAAGCGGAGGAAACCCTCTGTGGCCGAAACCCGTGTGCAGCGCCCCCGGCGCTTTCTGGTCTGCGAACCCAGGCATTTCACCGTGCAGTACGCGATCAACCCCTGGATGCGTCCCGACACCCCCGTGGACGTCGACCTCGCCCAGTCCCAGTGGCAGGCGCTGATCGACGCCTACCGCGCCCACGGGCACACCGTGGACGCCGTCGACCCGGTGCCGGGCCTGCCCGACATGGTGTTCGCGGCCAACGCCGCCTTCGTGGTGGGCGGCCGCGTCTTCGGCTCGCTGTTCCACGCCCCGGAGCGGCGTCCGGAGTCGCTGCACTACGACTCCTGGTTCCAGACGGCGGGGTACGACGTGTACCGCCCGCTGGCGGTGACCGAGGGCGAGGGCGACCTGGTGTGGACCGGCCGGTACGTGCTGGCCGGCACCGGGTTCCGCACCACCCGCGACGCCCACCGGGAGGCGCAGGAGTTCTTCGGCCACCCGGTGATCGCGCTGACCCTGGTGGACCCGTACTTCTACCACCTGGACACGGCGCTGTTCGTGCTGGACGACGACAACATCGCCTACTACCCGGAAGCCTTCTCGGCGGGCAGCCGCGAAGTGCTCCGGCGGCTGTATCCGGACGCGGTGCTCGCCACCCGTGACGACGCGATGGCCTTCGGCCTGAACTCCGTGTCCGACGGCCGCCACGTCTTCATCGCCCCCCAGGCCGAAGTGCTCGCCGAGCGCCTGGCCACGCATGGCTACGACCCCGTGCCCGTCGATCTGTCGGAGCTGCACAAGGCAGGCGGCGGCATCAAATGCTGCACTCAGGAGATCCGCTCATGACCGCACCCGCGCACGCGCGCACGTCCGCCGACCTGATCCGGGCGGAGGAGCCGGTGCTCGCGCACAACTACCACCCGCTGCCCGTCGTCGTGGCACGGGCCGAGGGCGCCTGGGTGGAGGACGTCGAGGGCCGCCGGTACCTCGACATGCTGGCCGGCTACTCCGCCCTCAACTTCGGCCACCGCCACCCGGCGCTGATCCAGGCCGCGCACGACCAGCTCGACCGGCTGACCCTGACCTCCCGCGCCTTCCACAACGACCGGCTGGCGGAATTCGCCGAGCGGCTCGCCGCGCTGACCGGTCTGGACATGGTGCTGCCGATGAACACCGGCGCCGAGGCGGTGGAGAGCGGCATCAAGGTGGCCCGCAAGTGGGCGTACGACGTGAAGGGGGTGCCCGAGGGGCAGGCCACGATCGTGGTCGCGGCGGACAACTTCCACGGCCGTACGACGACCATCGTCAGCTTCTCCACGGACGAGTCGGCGCGGGCGGGCTTCGGCCCCTTCACGCCCGGTTTCCGGATCGTGCCGTACAACGACCTGGCAGCGCTGGAGGAGGCGGTCGACGAGACGACGGCCGCGGTGCTGATCGAGCCCATCCAGGGCGAGGCCGGGGTGATCATCCCGGACGCGGGCTATCTCACCGGGGTCCGGGAGCTGACCCGGCGCGAGGGGTGCCTCTTCATCGCGGACGAGATCCAGTCCGGGCTCGGCCGCACCGGACGCACCCTGGCCGTCGAGCACGAGTCGGTCGTGCCGGACGTGCTGCTGCTGGGCAAGGCGCTGGGCGGCGGCATCGTACCGGTCTCCGCGGTGGTGGCCCGGCGCGAGGTGATGGGCGTCCTCGGTCCGGGCGAACACGGCTCCACCTTCGGCGGCAACCCGCTGGCGGCGGCGGTCGGCACGGCGGTGATCGAGCTGCTGGAGACGGGTGAGTTCCAGCGCCGGGCCGACGAGCTGGGGCTGGTCCTGCGCGAGGGGCTTCAGGCGCTGGAGGGGCACGGGGTGACCGGGTTCCGGGCGCGCGGCCTGTGGGCGGGTGTGGACGTGGACCCGGCGCTGGGCACCGGCCGGGAGATCAGCGAGCGGCTGATGCGCGAGGGCATCCTGGTCAAGGACACCCACGGCTCCACGATCCGGCTGGCTCCCCCGCTCACGGTCACGGCGGACGAGGTGCGCTCCGCGCTGGGCACGCTGGAGAAGGTGCTGGGGCAGGCGGGCTGAGCGCGGGCGGGCGGGGCCGGGGCTTTCACGTCCCGGCCCCGCCCGTCTGCTCACTTCCCGGCGAGCAGGCCCTTCATCTGCCTGATCTCGGCGCTCTGTGCGGCGATCACGTCGTCCGCCATCTTCGTGGCCCGGCTGTCCCGGCCCTTGGCCTTCTCCGTGTGCGCCATCTCCACGGCGCCCTGGTGGTGGACGATCATCAGGGTCAGGAACTTCCTGTCGAACTCCGCGCCGGCGCTCTTCTTCAGCGCGGTCATGTCGTCGGCGCTCATCATCCCTGACATGCCCGCCATGCCGCCGTGGTCCGAGTGGTCCATGCCGGCCATCGGGGGCTCCTCGCCCCAGGACTTCAGCCAGCCGGTCATGGTGCGGATCTCCGGGTCCTGCGCCTTCTCGATGCGGGCGGCGAGGGCCTTCACCTCGGCGGAGGCGGCGTGGCCGGGGGCGAGCCGGGCCATCTCCACGGCCTGCCGGTGGTGCGGGATCATGCCCTGCGCGAAGGTGACGTCCTCGGCGTTGTGGACACCGGCCGTGGCCGACGCCGCCGGGGCGCCGTGGGCTCCGGTGTGCTTCTGCCCGCCGCAGGCGGCGAGGAGGACGACGGCGGAGGCGGTGGCGGCGCCGAGCGCGGCGCGGCGGATCGCGTGGGAGGTGGTCATGCTGGAACTCCTGCTGGTGAAAGGGGATCTGGGCACGCGTGGGGACGGCCGCGCCGCCTGGGGGCGCGGTCGTGGGTGCCTCTAGATCCGCAGGAGCTGGAGTTCGGCCAGGGAGGGCGGTGCGCGGGCACCGTCCGGGGCGGTGGCGGCGCGGGTGCGCGGGTCGCCGCACGGGTCCGGTGCGCCTGCCGGGTCCGCGAGGGGCTCCGGCACGTCGGGGCCGTCGTTCACGGCACCGGAGGCGCAGGCCGGGTCGGCGTGGTGGAGGCTGTGGCCACCGCAGTGGCCGTCCGGGCAGCCGCCGGGCGCGTCGACGACGACGCCCGCGCGGACGGCATGGGCGTGCTCCGGATGCCCCGTGCCGCCGACCGGGGCCAGCGCGTGCATGCCGAGCAGCCCGACCAGCACCGCGAGCACGAGCAGCGCGGGCGACCGCCGCCGGGGCGGTCGTGGGGGGCGCTGGTGGGCGGTGCCGGGCATGAGGGCCATCTTACGAGCGCCCCCCGCGCCCGCCGCGGCGGGACTCGCCCTTCAGCTCCTGGCGGGCCCCCGGTGCCGGGGTTCGTGGTTGCGGGCGACGATCGAGGCGTTCAGGCAGGTGGCGTAGGCGCACCACGCCGCGTACGGCAGCAGGACCACGGCCGCCTTGCGGTCCGTCCGGGCGACCCTGGCCAGGAGGCGGACGTTGCTCGCGTCCAGCAGGAGGGTGCCCGCGAGGCCGGCGAGTGGGCTGCGGAGCCGGAAGAAGAGGTTGCTCCAGCCGGCGTTCAGGGCGAGGTTGGCGGCGAGCTCTCCGGCCAGCGCCTTCCGCTCGGGCCCACGGGTCGCGTTCAGGGCGCGGCCGCCCGCCACGGCGATCGAGGCGTACAGCGGGGTCCAGACCGCGCCGAACGCCCAGGGCGGCGGCTGCCAGTCGGGGGTGTTCAGCTCGCGGTACCAGCGGGCGTCCGGCCGCGTGGCCCGCGCCCCCGCGACCGCCGTCGCGGTCACGGCCCCGGCGCAGAGGGCGTAGGGCACCCAGCGGTGGGGCCGGCTCCGGACGGTGGCCGGGTCGAGCGGTACGGCAGGGGCGCGGGCGGTCTTCGCGCCCGTTCCCCGGGCGCCCTTGGCCGACGCCCCCCGGGCACCGGGGCCGGCTCCGGCCGTGCCACCCGGGCCGGCCCGCCCCCCTGCACCGCTGTCGCCCTCGGTCATGCCCTCCCCGCTACCCCGCTCGCCCTCCGTCAGGCCGCCCCGAAAGGGCCGTTCGCCCACGCCCACGTCGCCCCGGCCGCTGAGCCGGAACAGCAGCACCAGGGACGGCACGATCAGCAGTCCCGCGACGATGGCGACGCCGACCACGACCGCCAGAGTGGCGTCCGGCGCGGCGGCCTCGTTGATGGTGAGGTGGGTGCCGAGGAGGTACGGCGTCTGGGCCACGCCCCAGCCGACGATGACCAGCGCGACCGCGCCCGCCGCCGCCACCCGGGTGCCGATGGTGCGCCTGGCCCACAGCAGGGCCAGTCCGACCAGGCCGCCGACGGCCGCGAGGACCACCAGGGGCAGCGCCGGGCCGCTGAGGCGGTCGAAGAGGCGCGGCGAGTCGGCGTGGAGGACGAAGATGCCGGCGATGCTGACGGCACCGGTGACCGCACCGGCGGCCATCGCGCGGTCGCGGTAGTACCGGTAGAGCTTGCGGTCGTCGCGGTGCAGCGCCTCCACGGTCAGATAGGTGGCCGCGAGGTAGGAGCAGGCCAGGACGGCGAGGACGCCGCCGAGGATGCTGGAGGGGTTGACCCAGCTGGAGATCGCGTCGCCGTTGCCCCCCGTGGGCACCCGGCCGGAGGCCAGGCCGCCCGCGATGGCGCCGAAGCAGTAGGGCGTCAGGACCGAGGACAGCGCGAAGGCGGCCCCGTACACGCGTTGCTCCTCGGTGCGGACGGTGGCCTTGCGGAAGGCGAAGCCGGCGCCGCGCAGGACGATGCCGAGCAGGGCGAGGACCAGCGGGATGTAGAGGGTGGTGGTGATGGCGGCGAAGGCGGAGGGGAAGCCGGTCCACAGGACGACGAGGCAGTAGATCAGCCAGGTGTGGTTGGCCTCCCAGACCGGGGCGAGGGACACGTCGATCAGATGGCGTGGCTCGCGGCCGCGTCTGGCGCCGCCCGCGAGCAGGTCCCAGAAGCCCGCGCCGAAGTCCGCCCCGCCGAGCACCGCGTAGGCGACGACGCCGATGAAGAGGAATACCGCGACCAGCTCGGCCATTTACAGCACCTTCCCCTCGGAGCGCTCACGCCGGGAGCCGGAGGTGGCATCGGGGCCGTAGGGGACGTGGACGTTCTCGTCGCCCTGTCTGTGCCAGCGTCGCTTCATCGACAGCAGCACCCAGATGGCGCCGGTGCCGACCGCCGCGTAGAGCACCAGGACCCCGGCGAAGGTGGGCCAGAGGTTGCCCTGGGTGGTCACCGCGTCTCTGGTGCGCAGCAGCCCGACGACGATCCACGGCTGGCGGCCGACCTCGGTGACCACCCAGCCGCTCTCCAGGCTGAGGATCGAGACGATGCCGCACAGGGAGGCGGCGCCCAGGAACCAGCGGTTGGTCTGGAGGGTGTTCCGGCGCTTCCACCACACCCATACGAACCAGGCGGCGACGGCCAGCATCAGCATGGAGGTGCCGACCATGATGTCGAAGGCCCAGTGCACGATGTTGACCTGGGCGGTGGTGGGTCTGATGTCGGCCGGGACGGCGTCGAGCCCCTGGATGCGGGTCGAGGGTTTGAACCCGGCCAGGATGGAGGCCACCCAGGGCACCGAGATGCCGTAGCGCACCTCACCGTCGACGAGGACGCCGCCGAGGGTCTCGGGGACATGGGTTCCGGTGGTGGGCAGCAGCTCGATGGCGGCGAACTTGGCGGGTTCGCTGTCGAAGACCTGGCGGGCGATGGTGTCCCCGACGAAGATCTGCACCGGCAGGGCGACGGCGGCGGTGATGAAGCTGATCAGGAAGCCGAGCTTCTGGTAGTGACCGCGCCGGCCCCGGATCATGCCGACCGCGTAGACGCTGGCCACCACGAATCCGGCCACGATGTAGGCGGCGAGCAGCATGTGCCAGAACTGGAGCCAGAAGGCGTTGTTGAAGAAGACCTCGCCGGGCCGGACGTCGACCACCTTGCCGTTCCGCATGGTGATGCCGCCGGGCTGGTTCATCCAGCTGTTGGCGGCGATGACGGCGCCCGCTCCCCCGATGCTGGCCAGCGCCACCGGCACGCCCGACCAGAAGTGGGCCCAGGGGCGCATGCGGTCCCAGCCGTAGATGTAGATGGCCACGAAGATGGCCTCGAGGAAGAAGAACAGACCCTCGATGGCGAAGGGGAAGCCGAACGCGGCGCCGTAGGTCCCCATCAGCCCCGGCCAGAGCAGACCCAGTTCGAAGGACAGGACCGTTCCGGTGATGGCGCCGACCGCGAAGAGTACGGCGGCCACCTTGGACCAGCGCCGGGCCAGCACCAGCGCCGCCTCGTCGCCCTTGCGCAGCCCCCGGTAGTTGGCGATGAGCATCAGGGAGGTCAGCGCGACTCCGAAGGGCACCAGAATGATGTGGAAGCCCAGCGTGAAGGCCATCTGTTCCCGGGCGGGCAGGAGCTGGTCCGGCTCTGCGGCTGCGGCCAGGAGCATGGGATACCTGGCCAGGTCGACCGTCAACATGGACGGGCCCTCCTCTTCGCAGGTTCAGCCGCTCTCAGGCTGATCTGTCACTATTTCGCCCAATGTAACGGCTGCGGATGCGGCGTGTTCTGGTCTGTGGACAGAGCCACCGGACAGGGCCGCTTCCGCGAATTCGCCGCGTGCCGGGCATGAGCCCGGTGTCCGGCGGTAACAGGTGTCTGCACAGGCCGCTGCGAGCGAGGGGGAGCCGTTGTTCTACCACTTGCTGAAGTACGTGCTGCTGGGCCCGGTACTCCGGCTGGTCTTCCGCCCCCGCATCGAGGGCCTGGACCACGTGCCGGAGTCGGGCGCGGCGATCATCGCCGGGAACCATCTCTCATTCTCCGACCACTTCCTGATGCCCGCCATCCTGAGGCGCCGGATCACCTTCCTCGCCAAGGCGGAGTACTTCACCGGGCCGGGGCTGAAGGGCAGGCTGACGGCGTTCTTCTTCCGCAGCGCCGGCCAGATCCCGGTGGACCGCTCGGGCAAGGAGGCGGGGCAGGCGGCGGTCCGCGAGGGGCTGAAGGTGCTGGACCGGGGCGAGCTGCTGGGGATCTACCCCGAGGGCACCCGCTCGCACGACGGGCGCCTGTACAAGGGGAAGGTCGGGGTCGCCGTGATGGCCCTGAGGGCCGGGGCACCGGTCGTGCCCTGCGCGATGATCGGCACCTTCGAGGCACAGCCCCCCGGCCGCAAGATCCCGCGGCTGCGCCCGATCACCATCCGCTTCGGCGAGCCGCTGGACTTCTCCCGCTACGCGGGGATGGAGGACGAGAAGGCGGTCCTGCGGGCCGTCACCGACGAGATCATGTACGCCGTGCTGGAACTGTCGGGCCAGGAGTACGTGGACCGCTACGCCGCCGAGGTGAAGGCGGAGGCGGAGGCGGCGAAGACCCGCCGGTTCGCCCGGCGGCACTGAGGGGGAGGAACGCGGGAAGGGCGGCCGGAGACTTCCGGCCGCCCTTCCTCCTCGCTCGGAGCCGTTACGGCTTGGGCGTGGCGTGCGGTGCGCAGGTGACGTCGGAGCCGTCCAGCTCACCGGTCAGCAGGTAGGCGTCGACCCGCTCGTTGACGCACGGGTTGACCAGGCCGGTGACACCGTGGGAGCCAGCGCCCTCCTCGGTGATCAGACGCGAGCCCTTGAAGCGCTGGTGCAGCGAGACGGCACCCTCGTAGGGCGTGGCCGCGTCCCGCGTGGACTGCACGATCAGCACGGGCGGCAGACCCTTGTGGGTGCCGACCTCGACCGGGTTGTGCTGCTTGGCCGGCCAGGTGGCACAGGGCAGGTTCATCCAGGGGGTCGTTCACGTACGTCATCAACTTGGAAAAATGGCGATTGGCCGCCTGACCTGCGGAAATACGACGAGGGCCCCTACCCGAGAGGGTGGGGGCCTTCTTCATGCCTCCCGTCGGGAGAGCACATCCAGCACTCCGAGGAGGCTCTGTGCCCCGCGGCGGGCCTCCAGCAGGCTCTCCGGAGTGGCCTGCTTGCGGTAGTCGTCCAGAGCCTTCGCCAGGCCGCTGCCGACACTGTCCGCCCAGTCGAGCACGTCCCCGGTCGGCAGCCGGTCCAGCCGCTTGGCGACCTTCCCACGGACCGGGTCGACCTTCTCCTCGGCCGCGCCGTCGGCGCCCTGCCAGAGTCCCTTCACAAAAGTCCAAGCGCGCACAGGACCTCGTACTCCTCTTCCATGTCGTCTGTCTTGCCGGCCACGACCCGGCGGGCCGCTTCCTTCTCTTCCGCGGTGTTCTCAGGTGAGGAGGGCATCGTCGACCTCGTCGAATCTGTGGGCGTGGTCGCGGATGTCGTCCGTGGAGAGGGCGTTCCCGTATCCCTGGAGGGCGGTGTAAAGGGCGTCGCTCTCATTGCGCCAGGTGTGGCGCCAGCGGCCGAGGACGATTCCTTTTCCCGGCCAGAACTTGATGATGACGGAATTGGATCGCCGGTAGGGCGGCTCGATCTCGTCGGTGGGCGCCCGGTGAATGAGGGGCGCCTCCGGTGTGAGGTTTACGGTGTGGGCGAAGAAAGGCCCCATGTCACGGGTTTCAGGCATGACATGGAGCCTATTCTCCGGCCGGCCGGAAATGGTAAATCAGTAGTTGCCTGTGGGCTCGTCGAGATCGTGCTCGGGAGCATAGGGGAAGTTGTTCAGGACGCGGTTGATTCCGCGGCCGGGAGACTTCCATCGGCGGAAGTTTCGCCAGACGTTCGGCGGGACGTTGTAGTAGCCGTATACCTGGCCGTTCCTGAATCGCACCCGTAGCGTCTGAGAATCCTTGTCGTAACCGGCGGCAAGAGTTCTCGGGCGCGGCGGATTGATGGAGGGGGTCGGCTGGTACGGGAGCAATTCGGAGTCGTCGCCATCCTTGGCCAGTTGGATGGCGTCGGACAGTTCCTCGGACATGACCCGGCGGGATCCGGGCTGCGGGGTTGGCGTAGGGCGGCGCGGCTGGGGGGTCTCTGCCTTGGGGACCTCGAACATGGATATCTGCTCGTAGTCGTTCAGGCGGGGGTTTCTGCTCGCGCGCCGTGGTCTGGGTGGCACTGTGTCTCCTTACAAAAACAGCCCCTGCCCCGGTGAGGGGAAGCAGGGGCTGTCGGTCCGGGTGATCAACCCCGGAGGGGTCAGGCCGGGACGTTGGCGACCGTGGAGACGGTGGCAGGGGCCGCAGAGCCCGCGCCAGGCGCCGTGGCGGTGCCCGCGTTGATGGTGCCCTCGTAGACGGCGGTGCCGGCGAGGCGGTCGTCGGCCTCCGGGCCGCCGGGGTGCTTGGCGGCCTCCTCCTGGCTCAGAACGACCAGGCCGGCGTTGGCCGTGGCCGGGTCGATGCCGGCGGCAACCTGGGCGGCCGGGTCGGGCAACTGGGCCTGGACGAAGACCTGGCCGGGGACGGCGTCGGTGTTCTCGAACTTCACGCCGGACTGGACGGTCCAGCCAAGGTTGGGGGCGTCCCAGTCGGACGAGCGGCCCGGGACCGGGGCGGGGACAGTGACCTGGTCGGCAGCGGCAGACTTAGCTGGCACGGTGTTCCTCTTTCGTACAGGGTCGGATTACCGGTTTTGCTGGACGGTCCAGCCCGGTTCCTGTACCGGCCCTTCTTCGTCCTCTACTTGATTATGAGGGCAGTCAGGTCCTGGATAGACATGCTGGCCGTCTACAAAAATGCAGCTCGATACATACACGCGGGGTCTCCTACAGGAACTGACTGCCTCGGTATTCGAGCCTAGCGGTATTTGCTCTCAAGGCTGTATTCAGGTGCTTTCCTGGCGGGCCTGGGCGAAGCCGGTGCGCAGGCGTACGAGCCGTACGCGGGTGGTGCGCAGGCGGTGCATGTGCTCGGGCGTTGAGCCGACCACCTTGGCGACCTCGGCGACGCAGCGGTCCACCAGGTCCTCCAGGTCGGCTATGTCGTCACGTCCGCGTGTCTGGGGCAGCAGGGGCATCACGGCCTCCTCCGGCGGGGCCGGGGGCCTCCGTCGCTCTGAAACAGGTCCAGTACGTCTTCCAGGACGTCGGTGACGGTGGCCTGTGTGGCGACACTGTCCCGGGTGGCCTGGACGAGGTCCTTGGCGGCGGAGACCATCTGCTCGGCGAGGGGGACGACCTTCTCGGTCAGGGCGCGGAGCCGCTTGTTCTCTTCGACCTCACGCCGGTATGCCTTGCCTGAGACGACGACTTCCGTGACGAACACGGCGAATATGAATGCCGCGATCGGGCCGAGGACCAGGGGGTTATCGACGGACAGCCCGCCCCCTCCTGATCCCGAAGCGAGAAAAAGAAACATCCCGGGTACCGTCCGTCGCTTTGGGGGTTGCGACTTTTAATGGTACCCGGGATGTTTCTCGCCCTATTAGGGCCGGGTATTAAGGCCCTTCTTGGCGAGGCGGCTCTTCAGCTTGACGAAAGCTACGTTGGCGGGGGTGAGCCCGCTGATTTCGGGGATCTGCCGTACCTTGTCCTCCTCGGTCCAGTTCTTCCGGGGCTTGTCCAGTGGGGGCGGGGTCCACTTGAGGTGGTTGCCCCCGGTGACCTCGACGGTCCAGCCTTGGCCGCGGGCGAGGTCGGCCAGCTTCTGGGTCTCCTTGTTGGTCCCCAGCTTGTTCCGGCCTCCACTTCCAGCAACTGCCTTGCCTCTGCTGGCCATTGAGTTCCTCCGATGCTGAGTAGTACTTGCTGACGTAGTAACTGTAAGGGCGTCAGGAACACCTTTTCAAGCGGATCCTACAAACCACTTTCGTGACCTAGGCCACATAGGGCGATCTGGCACTTGACGCACGCGCGCCTGACACTCTGTAAACGGGACACTGTACCGCTTAGCTGCTCGGGACAGCACGAAGCCCCGCCTGCCAGTCTGGCAAACGGGGCTCAATGTGTCAGCGGCCGGCCTCATGTCGCGGAAAACCCCGGCCACTGCCTCGGGGGAAAGCAGGTGGCCGGGGTTCCTTCACCCCTCGCCGCGTCAGGGGAGGCACGGCCAACTCATGAGGGGTGCTTCGGGACCGCCTACACGGGCGGATCGGCGCCCCGAAGTGGGAGCCCGTCCCGGCGGAGTGACGTGGGGGTTGGCACCGCCGGGACGGACAACTGTGAGGCGACGTCCTGGTCATGCCGGACGACCAGCCAGTAGTTCGTCGTGGTCTGCCGGAAGCCGCGGTGACCCGTGGCTCCCGCGTGTTTCAGGGCCGCTTCCTGGATCTGGTCGAAGGTCAGGCCCTCTCCTCCGCCGTTGGCCGTCCAGTCGCAGCCGGTGCACTCCATGTCCTCCATATCCCGCTCGGCCTGCGGGTCCAGCCCGATGGAGTGCTCGATGTAGCGCCATAACCGGAACGCTCCCATCACAGCCCCCAGCTTCCGGAGTTGCAGGCGCTGTCGTGGTTGCGCTTGGCCAGCTTCGGCCGCAGCTCCTCGGACGGGGTCGCCGGCCGGATGTCGGTCTTCTCCACCCACCGCTCGATACCCCCCGCGGGCGGCCGGAGCGCGACCCGGGAGGGTCCGACCTCCATGACCTCGAACACGTCGTCCCGGGTCTTGTCCCAGACGAGGGTGTGCTCCTTGGGCTCGAAGATCTCAGTCACTGACGACCCCCTTCCGGATCGCGTACGCCAGCTCCTCCGCGACGTCGGGACGGATCCGGCCGAGTTCGATCAGGGGGTTGCCGTGGATCACACTGACGTGGTCGAGGCCCAGGGACGGCAGGGTGACGTTCACCATCGCCAGCGCGTCCCGCAGCTTGACGAGCGCCGTGCGCGCCTCGCCCTCTGACCAGCTCGTAGGCGCGGGGGGCTTTGTCGTCTTCGTCGTCTCCGTCGTGTCACCCATCTGCCACTCCTCCGCTCGACGTTCACACGCTGTCCCCCCGAACAGGCGCCCCAAGACGTGCAGTTGCAGAACGCAGTGACGGGGCCACCACGCTCTGCTAGTAGCATCCTCTTGATCCGTCCGTCATGCAAGTGCATGAACCGAGCACGTGCACGGAAGAGTGATGGGTGTCCCGTAACCAAAGGGGGTGGCAGACTGTGCAGCAGTACCCGCAACCTGGGAGGTCACGTTGGCAGCCAGTCCGACCGTGCTGAGGCGCCGGCTCGGTGGAGAGCTGCGCAACTTGCGCCGGGCGAAGAACCTCTCCGCTGCGCAGGTTGCCAAGCAGCTCGGGTGGTCCGAGTCCAAGGTCAGCCGGATCGAAGGGGGCAAGTCCCCGCTGTCTGACCAGGATGCCAAACTTCTGCTGGCCGAGTACGGAGTTGACGATCCCGAGGAAGTCCGGCAGTTCATCGGACTGACCCGGCAGAGCCGGCAGAACGGCTGGTGGCACTCCTACGGGGACGCCCTGCCGGAGTGGTTCAAGCCGTACCTCGGCTTCGAGTCGGACGCCGCGTCGATCCTGGCGTGCCAGACCGAGCTGGTGCCCGGCCTGCTGCAAACCGAGCGTTACGCGCAGGCTGTGATCCGGGCCTTGGAGCCCGAACTTTCAGTCGACGAGGTGGAGGCTCGTGCAAGTGCACGGATCAAGCGCCAGGACGTCCTGACGTCGGGGCACCCGCCCCGGCTGTGGGCCATCCTCAACGAGGCAGTGGTCCGCCGGATCGTGGGCTCACCGGACGTCATGCGTGAGCAGCTTGTGTCGCTGGCGGATCGTGCTGAGACACTTCCGAACGTCACTGTTCAGGTACTCCCCTTCGACGCCGGGGCACACCAGTCGATGGGATACAGCTTCCTTGTCCTGTCCTTCGAGGACATCCCAGGATCCATCGTCTATTCGGAGGGGCCCACCAGCGCTACGTACCTGGACAAGGAATCGGACCTTCGCCGTCACGAAGACATTTTCCAGCGGCTGGTCGCTGCCTCGGAGCGGCCGGAGAAGTCCATCGCCATGATCAGATCCATCGCAGAGGAATACAGCCATGCAGGGTAACGACGACAAGCTGGTCTGGAAGAAGAGCAGCTTCAGCAACGGTGCCGGCGAGTGCGTCGAGGTCGCCGACACCGACGGCGCCCGCTATGTACGGGACTCCAAGGACACGGCGGGCCCGATCCTGGGCTTCCCCACGTCCGCCTGGGGTGCCTTCGTCGAGGGCGTCAAGGACGGTCAGTACAGCGCCTGAGCAAGCCGGAAGCCCCCGCCTCCACTGCTACTGGAGTCGGGGGCTTCCTTGTGTCTACATCCAGGTGAACGGGGACGCTAGAGCGTCCAGGACCGCGAGCCCGAGGCGGGCCAGGCCTTCGAGGAACGCGCCGTAGTCGCGGCGCTTGCGCTTCACAGCCATTCCCCGGTGATGGCGCCGTGGACGTCGGCCTCGCGGTAGGTGTCGGGCTTGAGGATCTTGCCGTCCTCGCGCCGGATCACCTCGCCGGCCGGCCCGACCTTGCTCATGTTCGAGCGATGGACCTCGGCGAAGACGGCCTCCAGGGGAATCTCCAGGAGGTCCGCGGTGCCGTAGACGACGTACAGCAGGTCCGCCAACTCCTTGGCCAGGGCCTCGTACCGGCGCGGCGCCTCGACGACGTGCAGGCCGGTGATGGTGGCCTCCGGGTGGGCCTCGAAGTGGTCGTCCATGATCTTCGTCTTGGCGTAGTTCAGCAGGGCCTCCAGGACCTCCTGCGCCTCCTCGGTGATCAGGGCGAACCGCAGGGCGATCAGTTCGTCCCTGCCGGCCGCGTCCCGCTCGATGAACTTCTTCTCCCCCACCGCCTGGTGCCACTGTCTCAGGGCTGCCATCGGGTGGTGGGGGCGGGTATTAAGCCACGTCTTCGCTGTCACTGTCTGGTGCTCCTCGCGTGAGGGGGTGGTGGTCAGAAGGTTTCCCGGAGGTCCCCGGGGTCCACGGCGAGCGGCAGGCGGCCGTCGTCGAAGAGGTGGATGCCGTTCAGGCTGTAGGCCAGGTCGCACAACTGGGCGCACTGGAGACGGTCCTGCCGGGCGATCCGGCCGGCGATCCAGTTGGACCAGACGCCGAAGAAGCGCAGGCCGAGGGCGGCGTCGTCGAGCCAGTTGTAGCCGATGCCCTTGCCGTTGTTGGCCTGGGCGAAGCCGAGGGCGGTCTCCCAGATAGCCAGCCGGGTCTCGTCGGGGATGACCTTGTCGCTGTTGTAGACGGCCTTCGGGTACATGGAGATGTGGCCGATGCGGGCGCCGCCCGGCTGCGCTTCGACGAGGAGTCCGCCGGGGCCGACGATGAAGGCGTGGTTGTACCGGGAGAAGGTCAGCAGCCGGATGCCCCAGCCGATGATGCCTCCGGTGGCGACGACGCCGATGGATCCGACAGGGGGCACGGGGCCGCTAGCCATGGTCTTCCTCCAGGGTGTACTTGCCGATGAAGTCGATCTGGAACAGGTCGGGTGCGCCCGCGGCCTTCTCCCGCCACTCCGTCACGTGGTACTCGCGGGAGTAGAAGTAGGTCTTGGGCTTCCAGCCGGTCCGGGCCCGCATCAGGACCCGGACCTTCCAGACCGCGTTGTCGCGGGCTGTCCTCACTCGGCGCCCCCGGAGGGGTAGGTATTAAGCAGGCTGAGGACGGGTGCCTCGGTCTCGATCTGCATGAAGGGCTCGGCCAACTGGACGGCGACCTGGGTGAAGGCGTCGCCGATCTGCTCGTAGACGCCGCCCATGCCCTCCAACTTGTCGGAGAAGGACAGCAGGCTGCTGACGACGTCCTTGATGGAGACGTAGTAGTCGCCGTCGTCATCGGTGAGGTAGCGGTAGGTGGCCTCGTGCTCGGAGGTGACCTCGGTGACGATGCTCAAGGGGTTCTCCAGGGTCGTGGTGGTGGGCTCAGAGCCAGATGCGGTGCTCACTGGTGACGCGTCCCTTCTCGGGGTGGATGAAGTGCAGGCGCTGGGAGGGGTCTCCCGTGGCCGCGACGAACTCGTGGGCGTAGATGTTGTCGCTCTCCGGGCTGCCGGTCATGAAGACGGAGCCGCCGTTGGCCAACTGCAACTGCATGGACTGGTGGTAGTGGCCGATGTACAGGTCCTTGAAGGCCGGCAGGACGCCGGAGGCCCACTGGTTGGCCTTCCGCAAAATTCCGTATGCCGGAATGTTGCCCCCGAAGGACTTGATCTCGTCGCCGTGGATGGCCATCGCCCTGTAGTTGCCGATGGTGAAGTGCTGGTACCAGTCCCCGCTCGTCTGGAACTTCGTCAGGCGCTCCTCGTCGGCCAGGCGCTCGCGGACGATGTTGTAGACCATGCGGTCGACGTTGTCGGAGGCCTTGATGCCGTCGGACTTCTTGCCCAGGCGGCCGTGGTTGCCGTACTCGGCGACGACCTCGACCTCCTCGTAGATCTGGAGGGCCTGCCGGATCGTCCAGAGCATCAGGTCGGAGACGTCGAACATCTGCTCATAGAGCGTGCCGTCGAGTTCCCAGACCTGGCCCGGGAAGATGGAGACACCCTCGACCATGTCTCCGGTGAAGAGCAAGACGCCCTTACGGACGGGGTGGTCGGCGCGCTGGATGTCGGTGATCTCGTGGGCCTTCTCCACGTACCGCATCACGCGGGTGCGCATGATGGTGCGGTCGTAGGTGAGGGTCTTCTTGCCGCCCTGCCAGTCGGTGAGGTGCCACAGGGCGACCTCGGCGGCCTTGGTGCGGCGGTCGGCCTTCGGCGGGGCCACGGGGGTCTGTCCTACGAACTGGGCGGCGTCCCGGGCGGCCTGGTAGACGGCCTGGATGTATTCGTCGCCGCGGGCCTTCGCCTTGCTGTAGTTCTGGAACAGGCGCCGGTTGTCGGCCGTGAGGGCGTCCACGCGTTCCCTCAGCGCCTCGTTCTCGGCCACTGCCTCGGCCGTGCCCTCCTCGGGCAGGGTATTAAGCCGCTTCGGCTCCTTGCCCGGCTCGACCAGGATGGCCTTCTTGTAGCCGTTGGCCTTGCGCCAGCGCCGTACAGCCGTCTCGGAGGTGTCGATCCCGTTGAAGATGAGGTCGTCCGCGGCGGCCTGGTGACCGACCTCGGGGTCCATGAGGATGTCGCGGACCCAGTCGATCTCGACGTGCTCGGTAAGGGCGCTCAAGGGGGTTCCTCTCGCAGGGGGTTGGTGGTTCCGGGCCTGTCGACCCGGCGTCCGCTTACGCTATATCCATTACGTCTTTCATGTCAACGTTCACTCCAGGAGTGAACGGGTTTCACTCTAGCAGTGAGCGCTCCTCCGGTGGTGGCCAGAGTGCAAGTTAGCAGGTCAGAGCAGGCCGAGGCCTATCCTGAAGTGCTTTGAAACGCGTAATGAAGAATGGGGGTGCGCTGTGATCTGGTACTGCGACCGCTGCAACGACTGGGGCATGTCCGACACCGAGGTGGACGCGGCCGTCGACAAGCAGCGGCACCTGAGTGCCCACCGCCGCGGCGGGCCGGCTCCCTCCCCGGCCGACGACGAGGCGCCGGAGCAGGTCACTGTCTGGACGGTCAAGCACGTGGCGTGGGGTATCACGGCCGGCCTGGGGCTACTGTCCGCCCACTGGCCGGCCCTGCTGGGGGTAACGACCGTGTGTGGTCTGCTCACGTTCGTCGTGACCGGCATCGGAGACGACTAAGCCCCGGCGACCATTCGGTTCACCGGGGCTCAGCCCTTTAACTACACCCATCCCAAGGTGTTGCTCCCCCACCTGGACTCGAACCAGGAACCTGACGGTTAACAGCCGTCTGCTCTGCCAATTGAGCTATGGAGGAACGGGGAAGTCTCGACCGCTCGCCACCCACCCGGAATTTACCGGCCTAAGCCTCGTCCGTCGGCCTTCCCTGCGTACCCAAGGTGGGACTCGAACCCACACGCCTTCCGGCACCGCTTTTGAGGCGGTTGACTGTGCCATTCGTCTACTCGGGCGGGGGCCGGAGGAACCTCGAAATTCCCTCCGGCCTTTCCTGCAATGGACCCTACTACACCGCGATCCGTCCGTAGTAAACGGACTTCGACCACGGGTGGTAGTAGTTGACACCCGCACCCGGGTGCTCCGACTCCAGCCACGTCGTGGAATTCACGTAGATGGCGACGTGGTAGACGCTGCCGGATCCGTCGTGGACGAAGACCAGGTCACCCTTCTGGGGCGAGCTGACCTTCTTGCTGGCGTGGTACTGGCTGGACGCGACCCGCGGGAGGGACTTCCCCAGAGCCTTGAACGTGGCGTACGTCAGGCCCGAGCAGTCCATTCCCTTGGTCGAGGAGCCGCCCCATACGTACGGGGTGCCGATGTACTTGGCGGCCTGGTTGACGATTCGCGTGCCCGACGAGGTCGAGCTGGTGGGCTTGGGCTTGGGCTTGGCCGGCGCGGGCGCTGAGCCGGCGGTCAGGTAGATCCTCTCGCCGGGGTAGATACGACTGGGGTTGGATATGTGATTGATGGACGCGAGGTGCTGATACGTCGTCCTGTGGGCCGATGCGATCCCGCTCAGGGTCTGTCCGCTCTTCACGGTCACGTAACTGGATTCCGCGTCCGCTACCGAAGCCGCGAGAGGGGAAAGGGCCAGTGCGCCCGCGAGAACGAGTCCAGCGATCCTCTTATTCATGATTGCACTCCGTACGCCTACGAGATTAGGTGACGGACTCGGGATAAGTGCTGCTCCCTACCACACAGGTTCTGCGGATTCGCCCCAGTAATGCGTTTCGGTCTCCCGCCCCTGTTCAGGGTTGATTGCAGTTTTTGTCCAGGAACAGGGCTCGGCGTCTGGACAAAGTGGCCCCCCTTGGAATCGCACCAAGATCTCCCGCTTTTCAGGCGGGCGCATTAACTTCCTCTGCCAAAGGGCCTTGAGTCTGGATGGCAGGATTCGAACCTGCGACCCCCTGCATCCAAAGCAGGCGCGCTACCGGGCTGCGCTACATCCAGAAGAAGACGTTCCGTAGAACACCTTTGAAGAACGTTGTACAACTTACCGTATCAGCACTATGGCTTGTCAAGCACATCGAGCAACTAACTGGACAACGTTGGGAAGGGTTCCCCGCTGGGTCTTACGCTGCAACTGGCGGTGAGGTACCAGGAGCTGCCCTAGCGGGCGGGGAACGCGCCGCGGCCCAGGCAGAATGCCTCGTGGACCGGGAGGACGAGCATGGGCAGGCTGGCGGAGGGGAGGTGGTTCCCCTGGGCCGGCTGTCGCTCGCTCATCTGCATGAGTCTTTTCTACACGATCACGATTACGTGTTTGTAATCGCAGGCCACTGCCCCCTCTCCTCGCGCGAGGCGGGGGGTAGGACACTGTTCTCGGGCGCGAAAAAGGGCCGGGGGACCTGTGGTCCTCCGACCCTCGCTGAGGCGGATGAAAGCTACTGGTGGGCCGCCTCGAACTCCTCGATCCAGGCCTTGGTCAGCCGGCCGGTGTCCGGCACGTCGTAGCCGCGCTCCTCGCGCAGCCACTGGCGGACGTCCTGAGCTGTGAATGCCTGGCCGCCCTTACCCTGGATGGCCTTGCGCACCTGTGTACCGACGCGCTTGCGGGCCGTGTGGGCGATGGACGTGTAGGGCTCCATGGCCTCCAGCATCTCGTCCTGGTGCTCCTGGCACAGGTCCGCCTCGTACCGGGTGGTACCGATCTGGAAGACCGTGGACTCGTCGTTGGGCACGTCCTGGCCACAGACCTCGGCCTTCCTGCCCCGCTTCACCTTGCGGTCGCAGAACTTTCTGACGCGCTCGCCCATGACTCCCTCAATCTCTCGACGACCCCGCACCGGAAGCAGCACGAGGCATGCCGACATACTGCTTCCGGATTACGCGTTCTGTCAAGCGTTTCGCAGGCAGTTCTTGACAACGACTACCTGAGAAGCGACTCGACGGGGCTCAGAACGTTGTGCACAACCTCCTGAACAGGGTTTTCGCGCTTCGGCCGGGCCCCGCCGGCCGGCATCTCCGGGGCAGCCCCGATCGGGCTGGGAGAGGGGAGTGTGCGCTTCTTCGCAGGGGCCGGTGACGGCGTCTTCGCCGTCGTCGAGTCGGTCCTCTTGGCGTCGGGCCTCTTGGCGTCGGTCTTCTTGGGCACGGACGCCCCCGAGAGTTTGCGGTGCCTGCCGACGTAGCTACTGGCCATGTGCGTGGCCGTCGCAGCGGTCGGCCGGGCATGTCGGGCGTAGTTGTCCCCGTCGGGCCGGGCCTCGAAGGGCTCGGTGACGATGTCGGCTGCTATGGAGGCCGACGTGGGGGCCGACGTGGGCTCTTCTGCCCAGCCTCCCGCCAGGTCAGGGTGGTCCAGTCCGGGCCGGCGGTTTTGCGCGTGCTCGTCCAGGGAGGCTTCGGCGACCATGCCCAGGAGCAGCGGCGCCACGGTGGCTGCCACGGTCAGTACGGCACGACGGAAGCCCTTGGGGCGGAAGGTCTTGCGGCGGCGTGCGGTAGGAGTGGGTTCAGGTGCCAGGTCCTCCCACACTTCTTCCTCGTCCGCGGGGAACCAGTAGGTGAACGCCTGCTGCTCGGCGTCCCAGCCCATGCACAGTTCCCCGGCGTCCACCATGGCGGACAGCTCGTCCTTGACCTCTTGGATGGTCGGGAACTCCGCGTCGTCGAGGCCGTAGAAGTCGGGGAGCGCTTCCTCGTGCGGTACGTCTTCCTTGTCACGCACGTACGGGACGTTGTCGACGCCGGGTGTGTGCGTGCTCCCCGCATGAAGGCGACGCAGCTCCCGGACGTCCTGCTCTCCCGTGTCCTGGCCGTCGCGCCTGGTTGTGTTCATGGCCCTGGTTAACCCCTCCAACAACGCGCTCCCTGATGTGAGGGTGGAGCGCGTGAAGACACATGGTGCTGGCCAAATCCCCTTCACGGAGCCGAGTTTCAAGTCCTTGCCTGACGCAAAGAGCGCGGGGATCGACTGTGAAGAACTAATGGATGGCCTGTGCACGGAACTTAGCATCGGAAGATGAACGCGAACAGCCCCGACGGTCCTTACGCAACAGCGTTTCTTTGCTCTTCCTTGACTTTCAGGTACTTAAAAGTTCATCTACGCGCGCTGATCTTTACCGTTACTTGAGGTAACTGCCCGAAATGGGCACTTCAACGCTGTGTTGAAGTGACGGGGATCACAGGTTTACTTACGGAGTCGTAGGGCGTGAATTGTCAAGCTACTAGCGGGTACTACTTGCCCCCGCCTCAAAATCTGAGACGGGGGCGTAGTTATTGAGAGCAAACTCAGAAGTTTCCGGGCGCCACCTGGAGGACACGCAAGCCGAGATTGCGCCACATGTCGACGACCTGGTCGCGGTCGTCCAGGACCAGCCACACGTTGTAGCGTCCCAGGATCTCCTGTCGGTAGATCTCCTCCTTCACGATCGAGTCCTTGCGCATGTCGTACTCGGAGCGCATCAGCAGCGGGGACAGGCTCGTCCAGTCACCCACGTGCTGCGTCAGCCAGGACCGGGTCCGCTTGTAGGCCCGAGCGTCACGGCCGGAGACGAAGACGATCTCGGCGCCCGCGTCCCGCAGGGTGTTCACCAGGTCGACGACGTCCTGGTGCGCGTCGTCCTCGTCCACGCGGTCCCAGTCGAAGGGGCTGCGGTCGGCCATCTTGGCCAGCGTGCCGTCGAGGTCCACCAGGACGGCGTGCGGCCGGCCGTGGAGGTACTCCGGAGGGTCGGCAGGCTTGGGGGCCAGGTACTTCTCGTACATGTCCCTGATGACCTTCTCGCCGACGCTCTTCTCCCGCTTCAGGTCGCGGCGGACGCAGGTATTAAGCGAGACGTCGGTGAAGTCCTTGACGAAGAACCGCGCCCCCTTGCCCTCCGCGATGCGGGCCAGCCGCTCCTCGTGGGCCGGGTTGAGGTTGGTGTCCGCGACGATCACGGAGACCCCCTGGAGCAGGAACATCTCCACCATCGTGTCGCGGGCCTTGACGATCTGCCGCTCGTGCTTGCCGTGGAAGCGGTCGGCGTGCAGCATCGCCCGCAGGTCGTCCTTGCAGACGATGACGACCGAGCCCGGGATGGCCTTGAGCACCTGCTCCCGGGCCCAGGTGGTCTTCCCCGAGCCCGGCAGGCCCTTGGTCATGGTCAGGGTGGTCACAGGCTTCTCCTTCGTGGTGGGACGGCAGCACAGGCACTTCACGGTCACTGGCAGCACCCGTCGCAGCCGTGGACCTCGGCGACCAGGTACTCCCACCTGCCGACGTAGATCCGCTTGTATTCGAGGTCGTCTGGGTCGGGGTGACCGAACCCGTGGGGACAGATCCGCTCGGTGAGCGTCTTGTCCGGCCGGAAGTTCTGCGGCCACTCGCGCATGTGGTGCTCGGAGGGGTTGTGGATGCAGCAGTGCCGGCCCAGGCAGTCCTTACGGGGGTGGGCGAGCAGCTTCTGCCCGCCCACCAGCTCCGCTTCCTCGAACCACCCGCCGAAGTCGTCGGGCTCCATCAGGCGGCGTCCTCCGACGGCGTCCAGAACGGCTTCTCGAACTCCGGGCGCACCCGCTTCCAGACGTCCGCGGTGATGTCGTGGCCGTCGTAGAGACGGAACAGCAGGCCCGGGTACGGCGTCGTCTGGGCCTGGAGCGCGAACTCCTTGCGCCGCTTCTTGCCGTCCGTCTCCGGCCGGCGCAGGCGCCTGACGATGTACTCGTAGTCGTCGAGGACGGCCGCATGCTCGCGGTCGAAGTCGGCCTCCAGCCGGTGCACCTGCTGGTGGACCCAGGAGTAGAACTCGTCCGGCACGTGGTCGATGAACTCCCCGATGCCCTGGCCCGCGGCCAGCGCTTCCCACACCGACAGCGTGGAGACGTTCGTCAGGATCCGGTGCAGGCGCTTGTACTCGTCGTACTTGAACTTCACCCGCAGGTCGTTGTGCGGGAAGCGCACGACGAAGCCTTCGGCGTTCTTATCCGGCCAGTTCTCTACCTTCGCCAGGACCTCTCCCAGCGACTTGTAGTGCACCGGCTGGTTGACCGGGCCGGGCCAGTCGTAGTCGCCGTGGGCCAGCGTGAGGCCGGTCGCGGTGTTGATCACCGCGAGCAGGACCAGGTCGTCCAGGTCCTTGTAGTCGACGACGACGCGGTTGGCCGGGTAGACGATCTCGAAGAGGTACGTCAGGCCCAGGATCGGCTCGAAGGTCGGGTACCGCTCGGTGAGGATCCGGTTGGCGTGCTCGGCCTGCGGGGAGGTGAAGGAGCCCCGCGTCGCGATGCGGAACTCCCCGGTATTAAGCGTGTAGCCGACTCCCAGCGAGCCGTCCCACTTCTTGAAGGTCTCCACCTCGTGGTGCATCAGGTCGGCCTGGTCGGCGTGGTTCAACTGCTCGTAGTTGAAGAACTTCTGGAACGGCCGGGAGACGATCTTCTCCGTCTTGGAGTCGATGATCAGTCCGCGGGTCTGCTTGGTGACCTCGTTCCAGGCGCCCTCGTACTGGGTCTGGTTCGTGTAGTTGAAGATGACGCGGCTGCCGTCCGGGCTGGTCTGCGTCCGGACGTACCCCTTACCGAGGTTGTCGAGCAGGTCCTTGGGCTTGAACAGGTCGTACAGGTGCGCCATGTGCGCTCTCCTCGGTGTGTGGTTGTGGGGTGTGTCAGAGACGCTGGTCGAGGGCCGTGACGATGCGCTCGGCGAACTGCTCGTAGAAGGAGTCCGGGAGGGCGTGCACGGCCCACCACTTCTTGGACTCCGCGGCGACGATCTCTACGGCCGCGCGGCGCTTCTCTCCCTGGCGCCGGAGCCAGTCCTGGCTCGCACTCTCGTGGGGGATGGCCAGGTGGCCGAGGTTCATGGTGGGGCGGTCGTCCTGCTTCGCGGTCATGTTCAGCCCTTCTTCGCGGCCTTCTTGGCCTTGCGCTTGTGCTTGTTCTTCTTCGCGGCCCGCCGGTCGCGCTTGTTGAGGTCCTGCTCGACGTCGCTCAGCGCCTCGTCCAGCTTCTGGACGAAGAGGAGGACGGCGCCCTTGAGCCGGTCGGCCTTGGCGCGGGCGTTCTCCAGGTCCTTGCGGAGCTGGTCGCGATCGTCCTGCGAGGTAGTCCCGCCGTAGACACCGAAGTCGAGCGTCACGCTGCGGGAGCAGTCCTGGATCTGGAGGGAGGCCCCGAAGTCCAGGTAGGTGTCGCTCTCGTCCCCGTCGGTGATCTCCGCCAGCACCGCGCCGAGCCCGTGGTGGCCCTGGTTGTTCAGGAACTCGCGGATGTAGAGGCGGCGCTGCTCGTCGGTGATGGCGGTCATTCGGTGCTCCTCGTTGCTGCGGTTCTCGGTGGTCCTGGAGTGGCCCCGACACAGAGAAACCTATAACGAGAAACGCGTAATGGAAAGGCGTAATCAGAAACGCGTTCAACGGAACCTGTATGGCCTGCGTCACACTCTCGTGGGGTTGTGCGGGCATGCGAAGACCCCCCGCCGCAGCAGGGGGTCTTCGCAGGTCAGGTCAGTGTCCAGACGCCACCAGAAGGGCGTGCCCGACGTAGACGGCCGCCGCTGCGTCCACCAGCAGGGCCGCGATCCAGACGCCGTCAGGGACGTCCCGAAGCCACTTCACTCAAATCCTCCGCACGTAGTTGATGAAGTCCTGGAGGCGGTCGGTCCTCGGCTGCGCCGGCAGGATGCCGAGCCGGTCGTTGAAGGTGTCGAACGCCTTCCAGAACTCCTTCTCGATCTGGTCGGCCGACATCTCGTCGAACGCCCAGTAGAAGTCGGGGTCCGGCACGCGGACCGTGAGCGTGCCGTACTCCAGCAGTTGCTGGCCCTGGCGCAGCAGCCGGAAGCAGTGCCGGGCGTGCTTGGCCACCCGCTTCTGCCTGGCCTCGTTGGCCAGCTCCTGCTTGATCCGCTTGATCTGCCCCATGGCGTACCCGCCGTACGCCGAGCGCACATAGGGCTCAGAGAGGAAGTCCTCGCGGATGTCGACCAGCCACTCCCCCTCCCACGACTGCTCCTCGTAGGACTCCAGGTAGAGCAGGTCCATGATCGTCGGGTTGCACTTCAGCGCGAGGTTCACGTACTTGCCGACCTCGTGCAGCGTGACGTCCGGATCCTTCGAGACCAGCGAGTCCTTGTGGACGGCGCCGATGCGGAAGAACTCCGGAGTCGGACGGACGAAGATGCCCAGCCGGTCGATGTCCGAGCCGGGCCGAGCAAGGCCGAAGGCAGTGCTGCCCACGACCCCGCTCAGCAGGATGTTCGGCGTCGCCATCAGAACCAGTAGGCCAGCGACGGGTCGTCGTAGCCGTCTTCCTCGTAGGCCTGCGCACGCCCCTCGTACGTCGCCAGCGCCTCCTCGACGGCCCGCCCCCACGGCATGCCGGCGTCCTGCTCGGACTGCGCGATCTCCAGCAGCGCCTGGGTGTCGTTGTCGACCTTCACCACGCCCTGGTCGTTCAGGGCCTCGATGTTGGCGTAGGTGTTGACCTCCTGGCCCGCCAGGTCGTCGTAGGTGACGCCCTTGTAGGCCAGCACCTGGCCGACGATGCAGGACGGCGCCTTCGTCTTCGGGTCGAAGTACGCACACAGGGACTGCTCGTCGATCGTGAGCATCTGGTACGTGTAGCCGGCGCCACGCTCCTCGACCGCACGGGCCAGGAGGGACTTCGCCTCGTCCAGGGTGATCTCGACGGCCGCCGGGGCCGTCACGGTATTAAGCGACATGGTGGGTGCTCCTCGGGTCAGTGGGTGAAGGAGAACAGGATCAGGTAGACGACGGCAAAGCCGACGGCCCACGCAGCGCCCTCGATCAGCGTGCGTACCGCGGACTCGCGCAGCACCTGCTTGAAGGGCTTCTCCGGCTCCGCGGCGTGCTTGGGCTCGTTCAGGTCGGTCATGGTGTTCCTCTCAGGAGCAGTCGAACTCGGGGCCCTCGAAGGACTCCAGGTCGTTGATCTCGTCGATGATGATGAGGTCGGTGTCGATCCCCATGTAGGCCAGCAGCGATTCCAGGCTCACAGGCCCAGCACCTCCTTCAGGCGCTCGCCGAACTCCTTGACGGTCCGCTCGCGCAGCTCGTCCAGGGACAGGTAGTGGCCCCAGTCGTCCGGCTCGTTGTCGTCGCCGGTCCGGCGAACCAGTTCCACGTCGCCGATGGAGATGACGACCTCGAACTCGTTGTAGCCGCCGTACCCACGGACGGCACCGCTCTTCCAGTGCTCGCTCGCGACGACCTGGATCAGCGGGGTCGGGATCTCGATCTCCCAGGTGTGAGACACAGTTCCTCCAGGGTTGAGACGGGGCCCGACTCATGCCGAGCCCCGTCGGGATGTCACAGAGACGCCGGGTCGAAGAGGTTGCCCAGCTTGGGATCCTTCACGACCGGCGTGAGCTGCCCACGGTCGACGCGGGTGCCGACCGTGCTCCGGCTGATGCCCAGCCGGTCCGCCACCTCCGCCGTGGTGAGCAGCTTCCTCGGCTCCTCCGGCTCCCGTGTCTCAACGCTGTCTCGTCGCTGTCCCAGCACTCCCGCCAGCCGGTGGAAGGTGAGTGCGGCCAGGTGCGTGCCGAGGGCGATACAGACGGTCGGCGCGGCCGACGCGAGGATCACGTGTCCCCACGTCGTGGCGTCCGACTGCCCGGTCACACCCGCGTACGCGGAGCCGTGAGCAACGTTGAGCACGAGTGAGATAGCGGTGAGCCCGACCACCGTGCCGATCGCCCACCGGTATCCCGGGGAGCCGACCAGCGCGAGGGAGGCCACCACCGCCAGACCGTCCAGCCCGTCGATGACCAGGGGGTAGAACTCCCTGACCTCGTGCAGGCCGATGCCGTCCGCGGTGTCTCGGAGGGGCACCCAGCTCACCCGCATACCGACCAGCGCCACGAACGCCAGCGCCACCAGGATCGTGGAGAACCCGATGACCAGACCGGTCGCGTGCAGGCCGCCCAGCGGGCGAGAAGGGGGTGAGACAGGCTCTGTCTCAGGCTTGCTCGCGCGTCTTGCGCGCCAGCTCTGGATAGGGTTGAGGAGTCCCATCGGAGAGTTGCACCTCTCGGTGGTGGGACAGGTGCCCGGTGGGACGCCGCCCGCCGGGCACCCGAATACCCGGACTAGGTATTAAGGCGTCTCACGCCAATCTCCAGGTGGTAGGACCGGCCCGGCCCGCCGACTCCTTCGCTGTCGACGGACCGGACCGGAGACTGAGCTAGCCCTTGTCGGCGCACTTGGCGCCGTTGGGGCACTCCTCGCGGGGGAAGCCGTCTCCGCACAGGCTCGGGTCGATACCGATGCCGGCACCCAGCTCACCCAGTTCGAGCGGGCCTTCCTGGTGCGCCCAGGCATCCGTGGGGTTCTCGTGCATCACTTGCCCTCCGCCGCCAGCTCGTCCCAGATGTTCGCCCAGGCCGTCCGGTTCACCTGCTGGAGGTGCTGCTGCCGGATGAAGTACTCCGGGTTCAGCGAGCGGTTCTCCAGCAGGCCGTCCTGCGTGCGGATGTCCCCGCGCCAGCTCCCGGAGTTGGTCCGCTCGATCGCGACCACGACGGCCGGCACCAGGCTGTACCCGTCCGGCATGTAGGCGATGCGCGCTCCGACCGGGAGCGGTGCCTTCTGCTGCTGGCTCACACGAACCCCTCACGCTTCCTGTTACGGCTTCGTACTTACGTCTTCCGAAGCAGTAAGAGGAATCTATCCGAGCAACTAGGTACCGTCAAGCGGTTTCGACAGACCACTTTAAAACGCGTAACACAAAGGGCCCCCACCCGGTCTCCCAGGCAGGGGCCCTCCGCGGGCGTACGTCAGTGGTTCCAATAGATCAGGTACCCGACCATGAGCAGGAAGACCACGGTGCCCAGCGGCCCGGTCCCCTTCCTCCTACGCCTCCGCCGAGTACTGAACCCCACACCGACCGGCCCGATTCGCGTACCGATACGCATCTCAGACCTCTTCCCTGTCGTCGATCAGGCGCTTACGAAGGTCCATCGCCAGCACGTTCGCAGCCGTGCGCAGCGTCTCCTCCATGCGCTTGTAGTCCTTCTCCTGCGTGCTCTCGTAGGACCGCTGCGCCGCGGCGGCGCTGGCACGCAGCTCCTGGATCGCCCAGGCCGCACCTTCCGCGTACTTCTGGCGGAGCATCCCCCTGACGGTGGCGTTGACGCGCTCCATACCGACCGGAGTGTTGTCGGAGATGGCGTCGAACTCCTCCTTCAGCATCCGGACCGTGGCGTTCTCGGCCGGCTCCTCGACCTTCGACTCCTCCGGCTTGCTCTCGCCCCGCCCCTTGTCGGTCAGGTAGAACTCCCCGTCGGCCGCCAGCTCCGCCAGCCCCAGCATCTCCATCGCCTGAAGCACCCGTCGGTGCACGTTGACGAACATGCCGGCCGGGTGCTTCTTCGCCCGCTCGATCGCCTCGGCCCGGTTCGTCGTCATCTCTTCAGCCATCATCAAATCCTCCCCGCCGTAGTTAAATGCTCGAAATTGGGCCGGTGGGCCTACTCGGCGCTCCGCGCCTGCCCCAAAGCCTCGCGACCCTTGTCCGTCAGGTCCATGAGCTGACCGCGGAGCCCGACCAGCTCCTGCTCGACCAGCCACGCCAGCAGCGTCATGCTCCGCTTGTGCGTGGCCGTCAGCGGCGCCGGCCCGGTCGTCTCCAGCAGCGTCAGCGTCTTGTACGCACCCTCACCCAGGTGTACGGCGCTCCGCGCCTGCCCCGAATCCGTCACTTCGCCTGTCCCTTCTCGATCAACAGCTCGACCAGGTCGGCCAGCGTCTTCTTGCCGTCCTCGCGCGGCACCGTACGCAGCGGCGGGGGCGTCACCACCATCCGGCCGGTCACCGACACGTCCAACGTCCGCGGCGGGAACCGCCGGGCCTCCGCCCCGACCGCGCCGTAGTAGTCGCGGAACGTGCGCGCCTTCCACGCCCGGCGCAGCACCTTGTCCTCGATCTCGCGGTAGTCGACCTGCTCGCTCACTTTCCCCCCTCGATCTTGCTGCCCATGACCGGCGTCCAGCTCCTGACGTACTTCGTCCTGGGGGCGACCTCGACCGCCTTGCGGTTCGCCTCCTGCAAGTCGCCGGCCTCGACCTCGACCCGCGCGCTGGCGTGACCGTGCAGGAACACCACGTACTTCGCCACAACTCCTCCTACGCCGTTCTCAATTACGCGTTAACACTACGGGTTCGTACCCCTGTTGTCTAGCGATTCACGCGAACCGCTTTCGTTGCCCGGAACCACCGGCTCCGCTTACTGTACGAACCATGCGCAACCTGTCCGACGCTTTGTTGTGGCGTGGCACCAAGGCCGACGCCGTCCGCGAGTCCCGTAAGTACGTGGCGACCGCCCGCCGCATGGGCTACGACGTCGTCGTGCACGGCACGCTCCGCAGGTACGGCAAGTCCATATACGAGGAGCGTCCCTACGGCGTCTTCCTCGAACCCCGCACGTAGCCCCCGAACTACCGCAGCCGGCTGTCCATGTGCTTGCAGCGCCCGCGCCCCTGCCGCAGGGTGTCGATGCTCGGCCGGCGCTCCGACCCGCACTCGACGCACCGCGAGCGCCACGGCTTACGGACCATCCCCGGGAACGGGTCCAGCGGCTCATAGCCGGCCGCGCGCAGCTCCGCCTCCGCCTGCTTGCGCTTCTCCACACACGAGCAGGGGCCCCGGCCCTTCACGTTCGCCAGCCGGACACGTCGCGGCTTCTTGCACTCGACGCAGCGCATCAGCCACGGCGTATCACGCCTGCCCGGGTACTCCTCCAAAGGCTCGAAACCCAGGGCCAGCAGCTCCTCGACGGCAGCCTTCGGCGTCGTCCGCACGTGGTTGCAACGCTGCCCCGTCCGCACCTTGTTCAGGTTGAGCGTCCACTCGTACCCGCAGGTCGAGCAGCGCACCTTCCACAACTCCCGGACGTGCATCGGGTACGGCTCCAGCGGCTCGTACCCCGCAGCGCGCAGGTCTGCCTCCGCCTCTTCGGCTGTAATCTGCGGTCCCACCACCATCGACGGCCCCCTCTCATTGGATCACCGACGTTATCGGTAGTCACTCAGTTGCACAACCTCCCTGGTCAGCTCGCCGGCCTCGACCTCGGCGACCTAGCGCTACCACCCAATCCACGGACTGGTGCACCGCTCCGCAGACCACTTCAGCCCGTCGACCAGCTCGACCATCCGAGGGTCGTCCAGTTCTGCATCTCCGACCAGTCGCTCGACTGCATCAGCGATGCGCGCCAGCCGGTCCCGGCCGGCCGACCACTCCGCGTACTCCTCGTCATCCGGGTCAGCCGGCCACAGCAGTTCAGGAACCAGGAAGTTCCCGTCCGCTCGCTCACCCAATTCCCCGTCTCGCTCCAGCCACGACGCCAGGTGTTCGAGGTCCCTGTCCCCCGTCTCCCGCAACCTGGGCGCGAGCGACCGCCGGAACCAGTACGTCCCCCAGATGCTGTCTGGTGCGCCGGCCTCTTCCCCGAAGTGCACTGCCTTCGACACGCCCTCACCTGCTCCCGCTCGCGGACCAGCCAGCGTAGTCTTCAGTGACAGCCGCTTGATAACCCCCAAATCCCCGAGTTCCCGCCACTGTGTCACTGTCCCCATCTGCAACTCGTCGCGCTGCGCGGCTGTCTAGGCCCTTTGCTTTCGCAAATGTTTGCTTAAGGGTAGGGGGGGCAAATTCTGCAAATTCCTTGGATCATATTGACAGCCGGCTTGTCAACCCCCTGAGCCGACGAATTCCAAGCCTCGCGCTTCCGTGCGGTATCTGCACCCTTCCCCAGGGCGTGAGCTGCGCCACACATGGCCGCTAAGCACGTCGTCGCCGGCCTGTCAACCCCCGAGCGCTGCAAATATCAGCCCCCTAAATCGACAAAATGCAAACAGGCCACTGCCGAGATTCGGGGAATTGCAAAGCTGCAAATAGGCCCCGAGATACCAGGGTGAGCAAACACGCTGTAGCAACTCAGCAAATGGCGAGTTACGCGGCTTTGACTGGCGACCGCATGGCCGTGTGTGTGGTGGTGCTGTGTCCCTGGGAGTGGTCAGCAGTGGGGGAGCCTTCCCCTGGCCCCGGATTGCGTGGACGTCGTCGGCGACCTGGACCACGGGCGGCCGTACGTTAAGCCGTTGACGTACTGGCGTGGGGGATGACGTACGCCTCTTGTGCGGCCGCGGTGGTGCGCTCCCCCTGGCCCCGAATTGGCGGCCCTGGACGAGGGGGCGCAGGGTGGCCGTATGGGGCTCGCGATGTCGTGGGGGTCGGACTGGGCCGGGCTGGCTTACAGCAGTGACCTAGGGGATGTGGACGGGGCTCTAGGCGCGCTGCGCTCCTCCTGCCGCCGCTCCCTGGCCCACCTGTCGCCAGCGTGGCGGGGGGCGGTGCTCAAGCGGTCGTGTGGGGAGCTAGACGCGCGCATGACCACGGAGGGACGGGCGGCCGTGGAGGCGGGGCGGCCCTGGGAAGCCACCAGCGGGCCTCTCTGGGTCCGTCTTACCCCTCACTGAACCAGGACAGCAGAAAGCCCCCCACCGGCCCGGAGAAGGGCGGCGAGGGGCGTTCGTGGGGCTGCTGTGTCTAGCGGCCGGACGTCCGGAGGAACGCGGCGCCAGCGCGGCCGGTGCTGACGCGCGCCGGGTCGGCGAAGCGGGCGCGCTGGGCGCGGTAGGCGCGGACGGTGGCGCGGGCGGTGCGGATCATGGTCTGTGTCTCCTGTCGTTGGGTGGGGGTCGGTCAGGCGTCGCGGTCGTCGGTCTGGTGGGCGTAGCGCTCCACCACCGGGCGCCGCTTCACTCCGGCGAGAGACTCAGTCCAGACAACCCACGTCGTGGCCTGGACGACGGACGGCAGCACCTCCAGCCGGGCGGCTGCGTTGCGGTAGGCGAGCGACAGAACGGCGTAACGGCCCTTGCTGCCCAGTCCCCGGTCACGGTCACCCCAGGGGCTGCCCACGGCGACATCGTGCGCGTGGCGGTCGATGCAGACGGCTTCGGCGTCGGACGGGTCGAGAATGCAGCGGTAAAAATTCCCGGTCTTGGCATCCATCGGCAGGACCTCCGCCGGGTCGGTGCCGGACAGGATCTTTGCGACCTTGGCCAGGTTGTCCCCGGTGTGGCCGTGGGGGTTACCGGCGAATGCGTCGCGGGCAAGGCGCTGGTTTATGTCCCATGCCTTATTGGCGCTCAGTGCGGCGATCACTCCCGCTCCCGCGCGCGTGTTTCCCTCGGAGAGGAATTCGGCGAGTTCGTGAGCGGTGACATACCAATTGGCGCCGCGCTGCTTTTGGTCATCGGTGGCGCGGTTGAACACGGAAACGATGTTGGCGACGTAGCGGCGACGGGTGGAGTCGGAAGGCTTGCAGGGGATCATGAACGGGGCTCCCTGGCGTGGGGCGGTTGGTTGGGTGGTGTAGGGCCCGGGGGTCGCTCCCCCGGGCCCGTGGGGGGTGTGTCTGACGGCGTCTCAGCCGGCGAGGCCCTGGGAGGCGTGCATCTTGGCGGCCTGCTTCAGGGCGGCGCGGTAGTCGGCCATGGACGCCGGGCGGACCGCTTCGAAGTCGCGCGCCCACTTCGGCAGGATGGCGACCTTCTGCGCCTGGAATTCACCGCCGTTGGCGATCATCGCGTGATTCTGTCCACGGGTTTCGGTGGCCAGCGCCTTACGGGCGAGGGGCGAGAACATAAGCGCGTGCTTGCGGTACGCGGCCTCTTCCCCGTGGCGGTCGACACCGCGCCCGGTGCCGCAGTGGCCGAAGATGTCGTGCACCGCGCGGAAGGCGTCGTTTTCGTCGTCACTGAAGAAGAAGTGCGAGCCGGTGACGGCGGTGGACAGAACGCGCATGCGGCCGTTGGCGACGTCATCGAAGAAAGCGCGGGTGCCGCCCGGCTGGGTGACGTCGTACGGGTCGGCGTCCTCAACGCTCACCGTGATGCCGAGACCGCCGCGCGACGCGGGGGCGGTGACGAACTCAAGCTGTCGCATCACCTCTTCGCGCATGGCCTTCCAGGCGGCCGGGGCGCCGTTGTCGATGAACGGCAGTTCCATGTAAGCCGCGCCGATCTTGGCGACGGCGTCCGGGGTCACCACTACGCGGGAGTAGTCCCAGTGGTCACGGGTCGGCAGGCCGTTACGGGCGGCGAACCGACGGGCCCCCTCGACGACGGAGGCGACCGGCGAGACGGACAGGGCGGGGATGTTGGCAGTACGCATTTCGAAACTCCCTGGTTTGGGGGTGGGTTGGTGGTGGTGTGGGGTGTGGTGCTGAGGGGTGGCTAGGCGATGGGGCGGCGGCCCTGGGTGGCGTAGCTGTGGAAGCTGCACAGGCGCTCAGGGCGGCCGTACGCGGTCCCGATGAAGCGGGGGCGCTCCTCGCACTCGACGCGCTCACAGCGGCTCACCTGGTCCGTGCTGGCGTCCCGGTAAGTGGGCACGGCGCGGGCAGCGTCCAGGAAGTGAGCGACGCGGGAGGGGTCACCGTTGGGGACGTGCGCGTATTCGATGCGCTCGGCGTCCGCGGTGGTGACGTAGACCGAGACGGGCGCGGGGGCGGCCTCGGCGCGAATGCGCGCGTTGCGAATGACCTCGTCGGCGTAGTCGTGCGCTGCGGCGTAGTCCTTACCGAGGGCACGGCCCTTTTCAAAGGCGGCGTTCCACGCGGCCTCGGCCGGGGCGCCAGCCACGTGCACGACGGTGCGCGTGTCGGTCCAGTTGCGGCCGGTCGTCTCGAAGTGCTCCGGGCGGCGGTCAATGCGGATCACTTCACCGGCGCCGGTCGTGTCGACGATGCCCCGGCAGTACCGTTCGGCGGAACCGTCGGTGTGGGCAAACTCGGCATCGGCGTACGGGCCCCAGACGCGCCCGGCGTGGTCACGGTAGCTCCACAGGGTGCGGTATTCGCGGGCCAGGGCCCAACCCTCCGCGTACTGACGCACGAACGGGATCACGTCGCCGGAGGTCTTGACGAAGGCGGGCATGTCGCCGTCGTAGATGATCTCTCCGCCCACGTAGACGTAAAGGTCCTGGCCGCCGTTCTCCACCACGGCGGAGACGCGGCGCCCGTCGCGGTACATCGGGCAGGCCGCGCGCCAGGTCTTGGCGCCTTCCTCGGCCGGGTAGTAGGTGCCATCCTCCGGGCGGTGCTTTTCCTGCTCAGCAGCCAACGCGGCTTCCTCAGCTTCGGCGGCGACCATGGCGGCGATCAGGTCAAGGCGCGGGAGGTAGTCCAGCTCCGTGATGGCCCGGACGTTCTCCCCGGCGCGGGTGAGTACGTGCTGACCCTCGATCTCCTCGGCCAGGCCCAGGCGGACCAGGGCGGCGCAGGTGTTGGGGCGGGCGTCCACGACGCGCAGGCCGCGCAGTGCGTCCACGGGGCGCAGCAGCTCTTCCGGCAGCTCGTCCGCGTTGCGCAGGGCCAGGGCCTGGGGGCGGGTGATCGTCTTGGCGCTCATGTCGTGCGTTCCTTCCGTGTGCTCGGCGCCGTGTGCGTCGAGCGGAAGGCCGACTATCCAGGGCGCATTACGTGTTGTCAAGCGTACTCAGGAAATCGCTTTTCAACCCTTGAAAACCGCAGGTAGAAGGCGTTTCATGGAACACGTAAGGCCCCCACCGGCCAGCAGGACGCGGTGGGGGCCTTTTTTCATGCCCGCGGACCCGGCGAAGGCCCAGGTCAGCGGGGGTGTGGCAGCCGGCGGAGCCGGTGAACGGCGCGGCGAGCGCTGAGCCCGACGGCCAGCGAGGCCGGCGACGGCCAGCGGAGCCGGCGAGGGGCTGGCCAGCGTCCGCGGCCGGCGGGCCCGGGAGGGGCGCGGCGGGGGCGCGGGCGGGGAGCGAGGGCGCGGGCGGGGGCGCCCCCGCGAGGGGCGAAAATCCGATCCAGGAACCAGGAGATATCTACGCGCGAAATCCGATCGTGCGCGCGAAGAAAATCCGATTTGGTCCGTCGCGGATTTCCGATTCGGTCCGCCGAGTATTTCCGATCTGGATGCGGCGGGATGTCCGATCCTGCCAGGTCAGAACTGCAACTTGCCGTGCTTGTTGATCCAGTTGAGGACCTTCACGGTCCCCCGGATCGGGTTCCAGCACGTGAAGCAGAGCGCTTCCTGCGCGCCGTCGTCATGCCGGACGAGCTGGCCGGGGTGATCGTTGCCGCAGCGGTCGCAGTGCGTGAACATGGGGCGTGCCTCCTGGTTCGGGCGGTTGGTGGTCTGGTCAGATGAGGGAGCCGCGGGCCTCGCGGATCTCGTCGAGCAGCGCGTCGTGGTCGTCGAAGTCGACCTTGCCGAGGTGGAGGGCGTCCGAGACGTCCTCGGAGAGGTCGAGCAGCGCGACCTCGTCCGCCAGCGCCGGCCCGACGGCCATGATCTCGGCCAGCTTCGCGCGGATGTGGGAGGGGAACTCGGCGTCGATGTTGAGCGGCTGCGCGTCCAGGCTCACGGCTTCCTCCTGATGCGGGGGCGGCTTGTTGACGAGGACGACGTTACGCGTTTGAAGAATGCGTTGTCAATCGGTTCTCATGAACCGCTTTATAGCGTTCCCTGGACATGCGAAAGCCCCCGCCGGCCGGCTGGGCGCGGTGGGGGCTTCTTGGGGACCAGGGACTACTCGGCCTGCTTGGCTTTCTCGCGCCACCGGTCGATCGTGGGCAGGTTGTCGTTGCCCACATTGCACACCGTGTGCACAGCCATCTCCAGGTTGTAGCCGCCCCGGATAGCGTGGTCGAGCATGTCGACGGTCTTACGCGCGGTGTCCTGATCGCGGTAGCGCCAGCCCAGGACAGCGAACTCGTGGTCGTGGTCGGGGTCCACCACGGAGGCGCCCCAGCACGTCACGTTGATGGTCTTGCCGTCCACCACGGTCTGCTCGTTGTCGTACCGCTTGATGTTCACGCGCACGCCACCGGCAATCGTCACCGTGTCGACGGTCTCCCCTGGCTTCGCGTCCCAGAACGGCAACTCCTCCGGGCTGCTGTACCCGAAGATCTCGTAGAATGGCGGCAGCTCCTCCAGCAGACCGCGGCGCCACCGTGCGCGCCGAAGGTCTCCCATGGAGTGCCAGAGCGACAGCTCGCCCAGCAGCTCGTCGGTGAGATCGTAGTGGCCCACCCTGGTGACCTTGTTGTCGATGACCTTGCCCTTGCGCTTGGAGGTGAGCGCAGCGCGGCCGTCCTGGCCGTTGTCGGTGCGGAAGACGGCGGACTTATCGGTGATCTTGACGACGATCTTCCGGCGGAACCAGTGAGGGAAGCGCTCCTCGACGATGTCGCCGACCACCAGGTCCTTGACGTACACCTCCCCCGGCGCGAGGACGACCTCGCCCTTGGGCTGCGCGGCAGCGGTCTTCCCCTGCTCCCACACGGCGTGCAGCAGCTCGTCCGCACGACCGCGGGAGATACCAGCCTCCAGCATGGCGTCCAGAGCCTCGTCGTAGGCGGTGCGGTGGCTCATGCGTGACTCCTCGTGGTGTGCTTGCGCTGGACGACGCGGCCGGCGCGGGGCTGCTCGACGTCCTCCGGCTCGACCACCTGGCCGGGCTTGAAGGGGCCGACGACCGTGCCGCCCATCTGCTTGGCGGCCGTCTCCGCCGCGCTCCGGCTGTAGCTGACGCCAGTCACCCGCCGCTCACCGTCGGCGGTGTACAGGACCTTGAAGTTCTCCACGGGGGTGCTCCTGATCAAACTCGGGTGGTGGCGTTGGGGACGCGGGGGCAACCCTCGGAAATGTAGTCCTGCCAACTGACAATGTTGTTCCGCGTCGCCTGGATCCTGGTCAGCAGCAGGCGCTGACGTGTGATCTTTCGCTCCTGGCGCCAGCGGCGCTCCAGGACCTTCAGCTCCTTCTCGCGGAGCCGGATCAGGGCCTCGGCCGCCTCCTGGCGCTCAGCCGGGAGGAACGACCGGAAGGGGCTCGATGCCATGTCAGGCCGCCGGCTGCACGGTGCCCAGGACCTGCCAGGCCTCGATCTGCACGAGGGTGTCTCCCGCCTCCTCGACCCACTCGATCAGGCCGCCCATGACGCGGGTGTCCCCGGCGAAGGTGACGCGGGTGTTGTCCTCGGTGGTGCCGGTGATAGCGATGACCGAGCCGTGGTTCTCGATGGTGTCCAGGTCCTCGACGGCGACGGTGACCAGCATGGTGACCTCCTGGTTGGGAGCGGTTGTTGTGATGGAAACGCTAATGGGGACCGCTCGACATTGTCAAGCGATCCCCACAAACTGCTTTACGCGATACTGCGGTCCTCGTCCCACGACTCCCCACAGAATGTCGGGTCGAAGCCGCGCGGCGGTACGTCGGAGGCCGGCGCGTACCGGTTGCGGATCTCCTTCTGCTTCTTCAGCCGTGCCGCCCAGTGGGCGTCGCAGCGAGGGAAGGACCGGCCGGTGCCGGACAGCGGGGCGCGGTACTTCACGGCGCCGCTGCACTCGCCCGTGCGGTTCTCCAAGCACTTCAGCTCTTCGGCCTGCTCGGTCATGGTCTACTCCTGATCTCGTAGCGCTGCGCGCTTGACTGACTGCCGGGTCCTGGCCCGGCGCGGTCGGGAGTCGTGCTTGCCGGCCGCGGCGCTGCGCCTACGCTCGACGACAGCGCGCACGTGCTCGGGGTCTTGCTTCTGGGCGTGCATGGGTGCCTCCGGGGCCGTAGGGAAGATTCCCAGGTTACGGGTTCTTCCCTACGGCTTCCGAGTTACGGCTTACCGACGTGCGGCCCGCTTCTTGGCCTCGGCCAGGACGGTCTCGACGTCCTTGCCCTCCTTGTGGGCGACGGCCTTGGCGACGTCGTCCAGGGACTCCTTGCGGAACGAGGGGTGCGCGCCGCCCTTGTTCCAGTAGTAGAAGTCCGTGAGCCAGCCACGGGCCGCGTGCAGGGTCTCCAGCGTCTTGTAGGCGTCGTGGGCCGGGTGGACCTTGACGACCTTGCCGTTGCGGACGACCTGGCGCTCGGGGTAGTGGCCCTTGAAGACCTTCAGCGGGGTGCCGTCGGGGTTGGCGATGGCCTTGGCGGCCTTCTTGGCCTCCCGCTCGGCCTTCTTGGCCTCACGCTCCAGGCGGGCCTTCTTGCGCTCCGGCGCCTCCAGCTTCGACTTGCGCTTGAGGGTGTCGACCGGCGCCCAGGGGAAGCACACCGTGCAGGCCATCTCGCCGGCCAGCTCGACCAGCTCCTCGGCGCTCAGGCCGGACTGCTCGACGAGCCACGCGTACTTCGTGTCGAAGAAGCAGGTGGTGCAGCTCGTGTCCTTGTGGACGTGGCCGTTGGTGTTGTCCACCAGGTAGTAGCGGTTCCAGCGGCCCCGGCGGATCCACTCCTCCTCGCGGGGGTTGATCTCCTTGGCCTGGAGGGTGTCCGCCTTGGCGGCGAGGTCCAGGAGTTCGCGGTAGAGAGCGCGCTTACGCTCCGGGGAGCGCTCCGGCAGGTGGGACTCGTAGGAGCCGGGCTCGGTCTCTTCGATCTGCTTCCAGAGCCGGTGGACACGGAACCGGGCGGTGTTGATGTCGGCCAGCTTGCCGTACAGGTCGGCCAGCGCGGTGTCGATCTCGACCGGGGACTGGGTGGTGAGGTACATCAGGGTCCCTCCTGGTTGGAGTGGTTGGTTGCCGATGTGAGGACCCTATGCGGCGTGATTACGCGTTGTCAAGCGGTTTCGATGAACTGCTTTCAGTCCAGGGGCTTGCCGTCCGCACCGACGTACTGCTCGACGTGGTCGTAACCCATGTCGAGAGAGGTTCGGCGTCGCTTGCCGATGGACACGACGCGCAGCTCCAGGCGCTTGCTCCAGTCGGCGACGTCAGCCGGCGAGACCGGGCCGATGTCGCACTGGCGAAGCCAGAGCACGGGGTCGTAGCGGTCGGCGGTACCGGTGAGGGCGTCGGCGATGTCGAAGGCGACGGTGCGCCGGCCGGGGAGGTCTGCCTCGGATTCGGCGATGGCTGCGGAGATCGTCTCGTAGTCGGCGCGGCTCATCTGTCGGTTCGTGGCCATGGTGGGCCCCTCCTGGTTCGAGGTGGTTGCTGTCCGGTGGGAACGGTACGGGCCGCCCGGCTCAGGTGTCGAGTCGGACGGCCCGTACGCAGGGGGTGCGTAGGAATCACGCGGTGGGAGCCTCGGCGGGGCGCGTCAGCTCGTACCAGCGGTTGGAGTGGATGCGGATGAAGTACTTGGTGGCGTCGGAGGACTCCACGAGCCGCGCCTTGTCGCGGGTGAAGAGTTCCTGCCACGCGCGGTCGGCGTCAGCCGGGATCATCTCGCCGGAGCTGGCGTCGTAGACCTTAATCTCGGTGAACTCGGCCTTGACGGCCAGCATCTTCTTCGTGCCTCGGGCGATGGTGCGCATGAGTGCATGTCTCCTTGGGTGATCAGGCCGCGATGGACGTGCGCTGGCCACCGATGGCCTTGGCGCTGCCCAGGCGGGCGGACTGGCCGGCCTCGTCGCCGGCTCGGCGGGCGGTGGTGCTGGTGTGCGCGGTGCTGCCGGCGCCCTTCCAGGAGCCCTTCGCGGTGGAGGCTTTCTCGTAGTAGTCCTTCACCTCGTCGGACTTCTCCTTGAGGACCAGCGCGGCCGACACCTCGACCTCGTACTCGACGCCGTTCTCCCCCGTGGTGGGCAGGGTGTAGACGTTCTTCTTGACCTTCTCCAGGGCCTCCTGGCGGGCCTCCCACAGGCGCGAGGAGATGCGGTTGGTGAACGCCTCGTAAAAGTTGGCGCGGGCGGTGCGGCCGTCCATGGGCCGCTCGACGAGGTCCTTGTACGGGCCCCAGGCGTCGCGCTTGGTGACCCTGCGCAGGACGGTCTCCTTCTTGTACTCGCCCAGCTTCAGCCAGGCATTGGCGGCCTCGGTCATCTGGTACAGCAGGGAGGCGTACAGGGCCTCGACGACCTCGATGTCCGAGGGCATGCCGAACGCGATCACGAACGTGGAGTTCATCGCGATGTTGACCTTGACGTCGTTCTGGTCGGCGATGGCGATGAACAGGTTGACCAGGCGCGCGTTGTTGTTCTTGCGGGGCTGGCCGATGGTGATCGTCTTGTGGGTCGGCTGCTCGCGCTGCTCGCGCTTGGCGGTGTGCTGCCGCGCCACGGCGAGGTCGATGCTCGTGAGGGTGGCCAGGGCCTGCGCCTTCTTCATGAAGGTGGCGGCCTCTTCGGGGGTGGAGGCGTTCTCGGCCTGGTTGAGGATCTTGGCCAGCTTGTCCAGCATCTTGTCGCTCATGGATTCCTCCTGGTCGGAGCGGTTGGTGACGAGTGAGACGTTACGGGTTTGTAGAACGCGTTGTCAAGCGACTTCTAGGAACTGCTTTCAGTCTCGGATGCGGAGCCGGTCGACGGCGTCGCGGGCCTCGTTCAGGGCGCTGTTGCGGACGACCTTGACGATCTCCCACACGAACAGGTCGTCGGCGCTCACCGGGTCGTCGTCGCTCACGGGCGCCTGACGCAGGCCGGCGTTGATCAGGCGGGCGACGGCGTTGCGCAGGCGGGCCTCGCGCTGCTTGTCCATGCGGGACATGGGGTTCCTCTCAGCCGCGGTAGCGGTGCTCGGGCCGGTAGACGGTGACCTGATCGGGGATGTGGTGCTGCCAGGACCGGCGGCCCTCCCGGGCGCGCTTGACGGTCATGACGGCGTCGGTCTCGCTGATGGCGCCGCTGGTGTACAACTGCCAGGCGAAGTAGCGCAGGACGTCGCGGCGCACGCCGTGCACGATGGGGATGCTGCGGTCCCAGTCCTCGCGCATGTCCATCCACTTCACGGGGTCGACGTCGAGCCGGAAGTGCAGGTTGAGAATGATGCGGCCGTCCTTCACGCGGGCCGGCCCGGTGTGCAGCAGGTAGGCCCACGCCTCGGCGTCCTCCCAGCCGGGCAGGTCGTCGGAGGCGGCCGACAGGTAGTAGCCCAGCTCGCGCGGGGCCTGCTCGATGTCGCACCCGTAGGAGGCGGCCCAGGACTCCAGGCCGACCTCCCACTTCGTGTAGAGCAGCGCGATCACCGCGGCAGCTCCGTGATGTCGATGCGGTAGGTGCGCAGCTCCCCCAGGTTGTCCACCGAGACCATCAGGGACCACGACCCGGTGCTCTCGGGATTGAGGTGGGTGACGCTGAGGATGTCGTGCAGCTCGGGCACCTTGGTCCGGCCGGTGAGCAGCTTGTACAGCATGTACCGGAAGGCGAGCAGGTTCATGGTGTCCTCTCAGACGGTGGCGAGGACGCCGAAGGCGACGCCGTGGCGGGTGAAGGAGTCGGTGAGCAGCAGGCCGACCTCCGGCCCCATCACCTCGCGCACCAGGTGCAGGAAGGTGGAGGCGAACACGGGCCCGTGGTGCTCCGCGGACATGTCCAGGTGGTGCGCCAGCTCGTGCAGGATGACGATCTCGCGCATAGCCCAGCCGCGGCTGTTGGTGTGGTCGGGGACGGCGAGGGTGCGCGTCAGCGGCTCGTAGTGCGCGTGCACCTTCCCCTTGCGCTTGCGTACCCGCACGGGCAGGACGGTGCGCTCGGGCCATGTGTCGCGGACCCAGTTGAGTGCGAGGACGGCGTCGATGTAGCGCTGGATGCTCTCCAGGTCTCCGAACTTCCGCTCCAGCGGGACGAGCAGGCTGGAGCCGTAGAAGTCGAAGGTGGGCACGTCGGCCTGAGCGAGGGAGTCGAGGACATCGCGGACCATGTTCTCGGCGTCGTACAGGCGCTGGCGCTGGTTGTCTCGGGTGGTCATGTCTCAGGCCTCCTCGCGGACCGCGTCGGCGGTCCAGCCGTTGCCCTGCCGGATGTTCGACTGCTCGACGCCGTCGGCCGCCATGTTCAGGCGGCGGGCCAGGACGCGGGCCTCGTTCGGGGTGAGCACGGTGTCAAGCGGGCGGCCGTCCTCGGTCTCGGTCTGGAGGACCACGAACCGCGCCCAGGGGGTGTCCCAGGGCATGCCCTCGGTGGACTTACGGGTGTCGCGGTGGAGGCAGTACCAGGCGACGGGGTAGGAGCTGCGGAGTCGGGTGTACCAGGTGCGCTTGCGGCTGCCGCGGGCCATGGTGTCCTCCTGGTCGGAGCGGTTGGTTGCTGACGCGGAGAACGTTACGCCTTCCGAACCGGTTCCCGTCAAGCCGTAATCGTGAATGCGTAATGGCAAAGGGCCGTGAGCTGCATCACACGCTGCTCACGGCCCTTATCGGTTGCCCGCGGTCGGGTTACTTGGTAGACGTTGGTGTTTCCGTCTCTGTCTTCACGGGGCACGGAATCTTGACCTGCACAGAATGCGTATGCGCCAGCCCTGCCACAGGTGCGTATGGCGTGGCCGAGGACGTGGGCGCCGGCACCGCGGGCGACGGGCCGATTACGAGCGACACCTTGCACGTGCCCGAATTCGGATGCGCCGGCACCTCCGCGTATCGGGTTACCGTGGCGACCGGTTGCGGATTCGAATCCCCTTCGGTCTTGGAAGAATCCTCCTGGGAAATTCCGGTATTAAGTCGGGGAGAAGTCTGATTCGGGATTGCGGAGATTCCTGCTACCGGGACGGCGAGAATTCCGATTACGAGGAGGGCGCTCTTCAGGCTGAGGTTTCTGTTCATACCAGCACCGTACCGTTACCCTCGCACGGGACACAGTCCGCCCCGTCCCGGTCCTCTCCGGTGCCGTAACACCGCTTGCACACGACCTCGCCGGGCCCGTCCACATCCGGAGCGCCGAAAGACTCATCCTGCTTGTAGATGGTCATGAGAAGTACTAACTAGCCTTCCTGGTTGTAGAAAGTTGGTACATCGACGATCTCGGCGTCGATGAATCCGCTGCCCTGCTCGATCATCCGGTCCGCAGGGATGGGTCGCTCCAGGGCGGTCATCTGCTCACCGGCGTCCTTTCCGAACAGTCGGCTGATCATGCCGGCCTGGGCGCCGTTCCCCTTGGCCTCCAGTTTCACGGAGAAGGAGTCCTGCTCCAGTTCCGTCTTCACCTTCACCAGTTTCTGGAGACGGTCGATCTCGCCGGAGAGGTTCGGATCCGCGTAACCACCGGTCATGTCCTCCACCATCTTCATGAAGAGGACCCGCTGCGCCTGCATCTCGATGAGGGAATCCTGGAGCGAGCGCATCTGCTGCTTACTCTTCACCTCGACCGGAATGTCGTACGCACAGTTCGCGTCCTTGTCGAAGGCCGGGCACTTCTGAGCCAGGAAGCACGACGAGCAGATCCGCATGGACTGGGAGCGGACAGTCACCAGCGGGACGTCCCGCTCCTTGTTCACGCCGTCTTCGGGGTCGGTGTAGACCTCCTTCTCCTGCACCAGGCCGATGACCGGCAAGTTGGTACGCGGCCGGTCCCTGCGAGGGGTGGGAGTTGCTACGCCGTTGACCATTTCTCCAGTGGCCGTATCAACTGTGCCCCCGGGTGTTTGAGCGAAAGCGGCCAGTAGCCCTGAAGGGGAAGTAGTAACTGGTTCGGCCTCGGGCGCCCGGTGCTGCTCGATGGACGCCGCGAGTTGCTGCCAGGACCAGATGGTGAATCGCAGGATCTCGTCGTTGTCTCCGTCCTCGATCTTGTCGGGGTCGAAGCCGGCTTCCTGGAAAAGGGTGCGGTGCCTCTTACGGGCCTGGTCCTTGTATTTCTTCGGGTACCGCTTCAATTCGCGGCCGGTCCACACGATGGTGTCGCCGTACTGCGAGGGGGATATCCAGGAGGTGGACGCGACGGAATCCCAGTTCACGGCCGCCATTTCCGCGGGCTTCGTCATTGCGACGCCGTGGAGGAGCGTTCCGTATTTCCTGGTGATCTCGTTGAGGACCGGGGCGAGATTCCGTCCGTCCAAATCCGTCTGGGTTACTCCGACACGCTTATAGCGCTGGGCGAGGCGGTCGAGTTCTTCGACGCCCCATTCCGCGTGCCAGATGGGAAGGAACTTGTCTTCGGGGATGTCCTCCCAGAAATCCTCGCGCCGGGCCTCTATCCATTCCCGTCCGAGAACGACCGCGTCGAACTCGGACACCATATTAAGCGAGTCGATGTTCTGCTGGACGAATGCCTCGTAATGCGCGGCGATCTCCTTGAGTTCCGCCGTCGTGTATTTGTCGTCGTCGGCCTTGTTCACGGTGTAGGCACCGGAGTCCAGGAAGACCTTCTGGCCTTCCAGGTAGTGGTCGGCGATGAGCCAGGGGCGCACGAACTTGGTCCGGCGCCGCAGGCCCATGTAAGACAGGCTGACGGTCTCGACGCCTTCCTCGGCCAGCATCTTGCGCCAGCCGGGGATCTCGCTACCGCCGAAGTACAGTTCCACGGGTTGTTTCTCCGAATCTCGTTGGGTTACTTCTTGCCGATCCCGTAGAACCGGGACTGGTTCGGGTCGTCCGGGCCGTCGCCCATGAACGGCTTCAGGTGCTCGGGCACCTCGGTCGTGTACCGGACCTTCGCGGGCTTCGCCTTGGCTGCCGTGGTGAACGGGTCGACGTGGTTGTATCCGGCGGCCTTCCGCTTCGCCTGGGCCAGTTCCGACTTGCGGGAGGCGATGGTCGACTTGTTGGCGCCGATCGCGGTGGCAGAGTCCAGGCTGCGCTGCGCTGCCGTCACCTCGGGTTCGTGCGCCTTCGCCAGAGCCGCCTTCACGGCCCGGGTGTGCTTGGCCTCCAACTGCGCCGTGGATCCGTTGTGGACGGTGCGGATGACCTGCTCCTTACCGCCTATCTTCAGCCGCGTCTCGCGCACCCCGGCCTTGGCCAAAGCGGCAGGCTGCTCGGCGGGAGCAGCCGGGGCCTTGGACTCGTTGACGACGTCGTTCAGCATGCTGTTGAACTCGTCGCTCGACGGGAACTGCTGGGGGTTCTTCACCGGAGCCGGGACGGTCGCCTTCGGCTTGGGGTGCACCTGCACGGGCGGGGGCGTCGGCTTCTCCTGTCGCAGGCCTCCCCACTTCGAGGTCTGCGGGCGCTTGGAGGCCGCCATCTTCACGCCCTCCACCTTCTTCGGGGGCTTACCGGCAGGCTCGTCCCCGAAGGCCATCTGTCCCTCTCCCGCCTCGAACCGGGTGTGCTCCGGGGTCTCCTCGGCGCGGGGAGCGGCGGGCTTGCCCTTGGCGAAACGTTCCTTCCGAGGCAGGTCCGGGATCAGCGCCTCGCGGCCCTTGATGGCGCTGGAGGAGTGCTCCGGGGCGTTGCCGCGCATCTTCATGAGGGAGTAGGTGCCACCGGCGTGGTGGACCCTGATGGACTCCGCGTTGGGGTAGGCCTTCTCGACCTCCTTCCACGTCTGGGCGTCGTCCCGGGTGTGCTCCGGCGTGGTCACCTGGACCTTCACCTTCGTACCGCCGTAATCCGAGGAGTACAGGCGCTCCGGGACGGCAGGTGCCTTGACCGTCGGAGTGGCCTTCTGGGCAGGCTTCGGCTTGGCGGGTGCGGCCGGCATGCCTCCGGCTGGCGCCTCGGGCTGCGGAGGGGTGTACTTCCGGGTCGGACGCGGAGCGGCCGTGGCGGCCGGGGCGTAGTTCTTCTGGTCGAACTGCTGGTCGCTGTTCACCGGGGAGGTTGGAACCTGCTTGGGCTTCGCCGCTCCGCGGCCAGGGGCCGGCGCCGGAGCCGGGGAGGGCTTCTGCGACCCCTGGACGGGAGCCGCAGCAACCTTCTTCGGTGCCGGGGACGGCTGCGCGGGAGAAGCCGGCTGAGGGGTTGGGGTCGGCTGCGCTGTGCGGGACACGTGGCTGCGGAAGATCTCCGTCTTGACAGCGTCGAAGTGGGAGTTGAGGTCGGCCCTGGCGCCTGCCACGTTCGCGCGGTCCTGGGCGACGAGGGTGCCGTAGTCCCTTCCGCGGGCGCGGTCGGCGTCACGCATGATGGACTTGCCCTCGGGGGACTTGGCCTTCGTCCGGTCCGTTCGGTGGAGCAGATCGGCCGAGCGGGCCATCGCCTGCTGGAAGTGGAAGTCTCCTGCGGTGACCGTGGGCGTCGGGGCGTTGGGGCGAGGGCGCGTGCCGGCGGACGGTGCCGGGGCCGGGGTGTTGGCGCGGGAGCGGCCGGCGGGGGCCGGGGCTGCGGCTGGGGCGCTGGTGTTGGCTCGGGCGCGGCCAGGGCCGGCGGTGGCCTGTCCAGGGTTGGATGCCGGTGCGGCGGTCTTCTGGGGGGCGTTCTGACCGCCTGTGCTGCGCTGTGCGGCGGGGCGGGGGTTGTTCGGGAACTGGAGCCGGTTCAGTCTCGATGTGAACCCGTTGGCGATGGCGCTGATGTTTCCGACGTTCATGGTCTGGTGTCCCTCCGGACGAAGTAGAGGTAGCGGTGCGCGGCGAGGAGGCTGATGAGGAAGCCGACGTTGATCCAGGACCGTCCGGAGGTCGGCGAGGTCCAGAACAAGGCGCTGAAGACGCACACGTTGGCGCTGTAGATGAACAGGGCGGCGGCCAGCCACTTCTCCGCGGCGCCGAGCTGGCGCCAGACGGGGAGGGTGGCCCGCAGGAGCAGGGCCGAGAAGGCCGCTCCGACGAGGGCGTTGAGCGTGCGGGCGATCTCGATCACCAGGGGGACGGTCACAGGATCTCCATGTGTTGTCTCGGGTCTTCTTCGCGTAGTGCTCGCTGCCGCTCCACCTCGCCGACCAGCTCGGACCAGGGGGTGACGGTGTCCTGGTAGTCGGGGCGGAACCGGGGGTTGCTGTAGTTGGGGTGCAGGTAGTTGAGGACCCCGATGCCGTGGGCCATGAGGTAGGCGGCGATCTGCGGGTTGGGCTCGATGACCAGCTCGACGTTGCAGCCGGCCTGTCGCAGGCGGGAGATCTGCTTGAGCCTTCGCTGGCCCTCGTCCTCGGGGTCCTTGAGGTGTGCCGGGATGAGGTAGGGGTGCTTGTTGAAGCCGTTTACCTTCAGCCAGTGCTGGACCGGCTCGACGTCGGTGTCATCGGTGATCAGGGCGACCTTGTAGGACTCCATCAGGCCCCAGTACAGGCGCTGGCCCTGGGTGATGACGGCGTCTCCGACTTCCCGCATCAGCACGCCTTCGATGACGATGGCTACGGTTGCTGTCATGTCGGGTCACCCGTGATCGTGCTCGTGCAGGCCCTGGCGGTGCGCGTCTGCGTGGATGTGGAAGGCGTCGGCCCGGCCGAGGAAGCGCGGGCTGTAGCCGTGGTCCTTCACCAGGTGGTCGCTGATGTCCTCGGTGGGGGTCCGCTTGGTGATGAACGGGCCCTGTTCGGGCTTGAACTGGTCCAGGTTGAGGACGTGGGCGCCTACGTGGGTGTCTCCTCGGCCGCGGGCTTCCGCGAGGCGGTGGTGTGCGTCGGCGACGTACGGGGTGCCTCCCTGGATGACCACCTTGACGTGTGGGTGGTCGGGGGCGAGCGGGCCGGTGATGTAGGAGTGGGAGCCGGTCTCGTAGGCGGTCTGGCCGGTGTGCAGCACCGAGCTGGTGCTGATGGACTGGAACTTGGCGTGCTTGTTCCAGAACGTCTCGTTGCCCGGGGACATCTGCGGTCCGTGCTTGGCGAACCAGCGGTCGCCGATCTTGGGGTCGACGACGTTGCCGTGGCCGTCCAGGTGTCCGAACTGCTGCGGGTTGTGTGGCGGGCCCATGACCATCTGGCCCTCGGCTTGCGGGTACTTGTCGCGTTCCTCGTCGTGGATGAGGTCGGTGTCCCGCGGGGAGCCGATGGTGGTGACCTTGGTCTGCATCCCGCCCGGGTGGGGTGCGGGATGCGAGATATTAAGCGCGCCGGGCTTGTAGTGCGTCTGAAGGTGCAGCGGTATGTCTCGGGTCAGGTGGTACTTGGCGCGCAGCGCGGTCTGCTGCTTGGCCTCGTGGGACGTGCGGGTGTCGCGCAGTACCGGCAGGGCGGTCTGCTCGAACTGTGGGCCGGCGAAGGGGCTGCGGGTTGGGTTGGCCATTACGACCTCCGGTAGGGGGTGTTCCACAGAGCCGCCTTGGCCAGGGCCGTGGCGGCGTCGTCGAGTGGAGCCCCGTACTGTTCGGTCTCCGCTGCCTTGCGGGCCTCGACGTCCGCGGTGGCCAGCGTGGACAGGGCGTTGACGACGCCGCTCTCCTTGTGTGCCTGCCAGCGGAAGTTTGCGTAGTCGCCGTAGCCCTGTCCCCCGGCACCGAAGGCGGCCTTCCTGCCGAGGTGGATGTCGTCGAAGAGGGTCTTGGCCTGCTCGACGACGAGGCGCTGGGAGGTGATCAGGTTCTTGAAGGTCGGCGAGTTGGGGTGGGTGCTGGCCAGCATCGAGCGCAGCTTGGTGTAGCGGTCGACGAGGACGTGGGCGTGGGCCTGCTCGGCGTCGATGTGCTTCCACCACTCGGCCGGGTACAGGTCCCGGGGGTTGGACGGCAGGGACGGCGGCCGGATGTCCCAGCGGCCGTGGGTGAGGTTGTAGGCGGCGTAGGGGTGAATTGCCGCGATGGAGTCCCGGGTGGTGCCGGGGTTGAGGTAGTAGGTGACCTCGTACGTCTGGCCGTGGAAATTGGTGGACGCGGTGGCGGGCCACAGGGTCTTCTTCAGGTCGGTATTAAGGAGGTCGGCGAATTCGTCCTCGGGCATTCCCTGGAAGGCCGGGTTAGACTGGCAGAACTCTGGATAGTCGATGCCGAAGAGCACGTCCAGGTCGCCGTTTCCGCGGTCGCCGGCCCACTGGTAGGAGATGCCGGATCCGGCGAGCCACACGCCCAGCCACCTGGTACGACCGGTGTACCGGAGGTCCAGGAAGTGGTAGAAGACGCCGAGGATGTGGTCCCGGACGTCCGCCTTGATGTGGTCCCCGTCGAAAATGTGCGGGTCGAGTCCGCTCTGGGGCGCGCTGAAATACCCGGAGGCTCCGGCGTGAAAATCCGGCTGGGCGCCCTGGGTCGTTGCTCGATTGAGGTAGAACTCGTATCCGGCCATGGTTTCGATTCTAGCTGGAATAGGGAAAGCCCCCAGAATCCGCTCCGCTATGGAATGGAATCTGAGGGCTTTCCAGTTGGTATTTCCGCTCAGATCTTGAGGGAAGCGCGCAGCCGCTGCTCTTCGGCCTGTCGCTGCATGGCCTGGCCCATCATCATCATGGCCTGCTGCGTGCGCTGGGCCGTCTCCATGGACTGGAGGTCCTTGAGGACGACGGAGGCCGCGCCGTAGATGTCGTCGGGGGTGGCGCCGCGGCGGGGCACGTACTTCTCGGTGAGGTCGGCGGTGGCGATGACCGCTCCGTCCAGGCCGACGGCGACGATGAACGCCGTGGTGACGGGGGTGCCGATCTCGTCCTCGGCCGGCGGGTTCTCCTCGGCCATCTTGGCCAGGACCTCACGCTGCTCGGGCGTGAGGTCGCCGGTATTAAGCGGGGCGGAGGTCTGGCCGAGGATCGGGACGTCAGGCATGTTGTGCTCCAAGTGTGGTTCGGGTGGGGTTACTTGTAGAGTCCGGCCTTCTCGCGGGCCGCCTGGACCACGAGGGAGTGCACGGGGCAGAACTCGCACAGGTAGCGGTCCTGGGCGCTGCGGTACTTCGGGAGGCCTGCGGCCTTGCGTTCGGCGGCCGTGTCCGGGGTGAGGCGCTTGGACGCGGTCTTGTAGTCGTTGCAGCCGGGGTTGCGCAGGTGCTTCTGCCAGCAGGAGTGTGCGTCCTCCTGGAAGGTGTTCTTGGCGTTGTAGAACGCGGGGTCGAGGCCGGTGTGGCCGGTCTTCTCGCGGATCTGGGCGATGATCGCGTCCTTGGTGGACGGGGAGTCCCAGTGCTTCTTCTCCACCCGCATCATCGGGTGTGCGATGTGGTCGGGGTGGCGCTTGACCAGGGCGTCGAGGAGGTAGTCGTTCCTGGGGTCGCCCTCGTAGTCCGGCAGTTCCTCCAGGGAGCCGCAGGTCTTGCAGAGCAGCAGCCGTACGTGCTCGCTCACGTGTGTCCTTCCTCAAGGGGTTGTTGACCGTCAAAACAATAGCATCCCGGTTATGCCTTCGGAAGGCGTAACCGGGATGCCGTTTGCAGAACGTGTTACTTGCCGGTGGCCAGGTAGCGGCCGAGCAGGACGTAGGAGTCGCCGGCCGTGGCGCCCTGGACGGCGATCTGCTTGCCGGAGACGGCGACGGTGCCGGCCTTGGCGTGCTTGAAGCCGATCGCGGTGTTGGCCGGGCCGCCGACCGCGATGACCTGGTCACCCGCCTTCAGTGCAGCCTGGGCGACGTCCAGGCGGGCTGTGGCGACCGCACCCTTGGGCTGGAACGACTCGCAAGCCGCGGCGGCCGTCATCGCGTCACTGCCGATACCGAAGATGACCATGGTGTACGCCTTCACAGGGGTTGGAGCAGGAGCAGGGGCCGGAGCAGGGGTCGGCTTGGGAGCCGGAGCAGGGGCCGGAGCAGGCTTGGGCGCCGGAGCCGGGATGGCCAGGGCCTTCCAGGTATTAAGGTCGCCGTTCAGCATGTTCTGGTCGATGTTGCTGACGATCCCGTACTGGTGGATCGTCCACACACCCCAGCCCTCGATAGCCGGGTGACCGGCAGGGTTGTTCGGGTCAGCCGCCCACAGCGGGTAGGCCTTCAACTCCTTGGCCTGCTCGGCCGTCGCCACCGACAGCAGGCCGGTGATGTACGAGGTGTACGTGTAGAACAGCGGAGACGCCTTCGTCTGCGCCTTCACGTACGCCAGGAACTTCAGCGCGTAGTCGAGACGCTGGTGCCAGGTGCCCTCGGAGGCCTCCAGGTCGAGCGCCAGGACCTCGCCCACCTGCGCGCCGGCAGCGGCGAGGAAGTGCTTGGCCTCGGTGATCGGGTCCTGGGTGGGGTGCCCGAAGTGGTAGTGGCCGACGGCCTTCCGTGCGGTGCGGGCCGCCTTGACGATGCCGGCGTGCTTCGCGTCGCCCGTGTGCTCACCCTCGGATGCCTTGGCGATGATGAAGGCGTTGGTCTTGCTCGCGATGGCGGACGCGACGTGCGCCGCGTCGTTGTTGTTGGAGAGGTCGACTCCGTGGAGGGACATCAGACTCAGAATCCTGCCTGGCTCGGTGGTGTCTGGACGTAGTTGGGGGTGTGCACGGCCTGGCCGTCGGGGCGGATCTTGACCTCGTCCTCGTGACGCCCGTACCAGACGTCGTAGAGGTCGACGCGATGGCGCACGGTGGCCGAGTCAGCCACACCGAGGCCGCCGCGGTCGACGACGATCTTCTTGTACTTGCCGTCCGTGGCGCCTTCGTTGAGTTCTGCGTTCATCGAACGCGTGGGGGCGTATGCCATTACCTCGCTCGCTTTCCGTTTCCGTTGAATCCGCTGCGCCGGTCGTGGAAAAAGTGCATCACTGCTGGCTTCGCGGCGCCGACGGAACCCGCGCGTGCCGTACGAGGCACGTTGTGCGACATGCCGGAGTTTCGCTTGTCATCTGCCCGGTGCGCCTTCTTGCCGGCCATCAGAAACCCCCAATAGTTGACCGTGGACTTCCAGAATATCCGCCCTCGGTTCCGGTATAGAAGTTCGCCGAAGGGGACGGGTAGGTCTTGTCTACCTGGAGCACGTCCTGAATACCCAGGGCCGTATCCCTGTATCCGAACCTCGGAGGAAACAGAGGCCGGACGACCGGGGGCGGTGCGCTCTGGAGTGCGAGCACATCGCCCGGAATGTCAGCGACGCCGAGCGCGTCCGTGAGAATCCGCTCTGGAAGAGAATCCCACGGATGCGACCGGTCGTAGACAGAATCTGCGTTCTGCATGGGTTACTTTCGCCGTCCTCGTACAGCGGCGGCCACCGCATTGCTGCTCGGAACAATGCCGCGGGCGGACAGGCTGCTACCGCCCTCCTCCAGGTGACCTTGGTCCGGGTGGACCTCGGTATTAAGCCCGCTCTTGCCGTAGGTATTAAGCGATGCGTCGTGGTTGTCGCCGCGGCGCCGCTTCTCCTCGCTCCACTGGGCGGACTGCATGTTGGTGAGCGAATTCAGGCCCCGCTCCTGCATCACATTCCGCGCGATGTGGTCGTGGAAGGCGTGGATGCCCTTGATGCCCATGTAGGCCTGCTGGCTGCCGGAGCCCTTCTTGTCCTCCAGGTGCGGGGCGAAAGCGCCACCGCCGGAGTGGGTGTCGGACACCCAGAACTGGCTGGAGCCGTGAGGGTCGACCCACGAGTTGTGATACGCCGAGACCTTCTCGCCGGCAGTCGGCTTCCACGCGTCCGACAACTGCTTGCCGTTGAGGACCTGGTGGGTGACGTCGATCGCCGTCTTCGCGTTGGCCGGGTAGCCGTTGACCGGGTACGCGCGGGGGTCGTCGTCCCGCTTCACCAGTTCCATCTTCTTCTGCCCGGACTTCGAGGTGACGATCTTCTTCACCTTGTCGGCGGCCGGGACGTAGTAGTCCGGGTGCCGCTCGTACTGCTCGCCGGTCCTGCCCGACTTCGCCCACTGGATCGCGTGGGAGGCGGCCTCGTCGTTCGGGTAGACGGCCTTGCCGGTGTTCTTGTCCGGGCGCACGAAGACGTTCTGCGGGGACGTGATGGCGTTCGCAGCGGCCTGGACGCCGAAGGGGACGCCATTCTCCTGCGCGGACACCTTCAGGCGCGCACGCGGGCTCAGGGAGCCGTCGCGGGTGTGGTCCTCGGCCGGGCTGTAGAAGGAGTCGTGGTGCCCGCCCTCGTGGGCGTAGGCGCGGTCCACCTGGGCCGCCAGCGCACGGTGCGCGGAGTCGGGGGTGACGCCGAACTTCGCAGCCGAGCGCAGCACACGAGCCTGCTCCGCCGGAGTGTGGTCCTCCCACCGCTTGTTCACCGGCATCATGTCCCGGGTCGGGTTCATGGTGTGCTGGCCGTGCCAGACATCGGCGGAGGTGTCAGAGACGAAGGTGTTGCCCTCGCGCTTGACGGCCTCCAGCTCCTGCTGGCCGTGCAGGTTCGGCGCCTTGTCGGTGTTCCCCATCAGCCCGTAGGACTGGCGGGGGTTCGACCCGGCGCCCGGGTGGTCCTGGATGGACTGCCAGCGCTCAGGGTGGGCCGCCTCGTGGGCTTGCCGCTTGGCCAGGTTCTTCGTCGTGGTCGAGGTGTCGCGGATGCTGTTGAACTGCTTCTTGACCCCCGCGGCCTTCTTCTCCTGCCTGGGGGTGACCGCGGGTATGCCGGAGCCCTCCGGTGGAGCGACTTCCGAGGCCTTCGGGGTGTCCTTGGGAGCGACGGGGGTGCCACTTCCGAAGTACGCTCCCGGACCGGGCGTCTTCTTGTTGGCGCGCGGGGTGACCGCCTTGATCTGCGCGGCTGCGCCCCTCTGTGTCGCCTTGAAGTCCCGGTTCTGGGCGGCGATTTCCTTCTTCGTGAGCATTACGACGAACCTGCTCCCTGTGTCTTCTGCGCGTCACGGATGGACTGGTCGGGGGTCTTGGGCGTGGCCTTCTTGATCGCGGCGATCTGGCCGCGGAACTCCTTCGAGCGCACGCTCACCTCCACTGGTCGGGCGAGTTGTACGGGGAGGCGGACGGCAGCAGCTTCTTCAGCCGCTCGCTGCGCACCGGGTCGATGTCGGCCATGACCTCGGAGATGCCGTACTTCTGCTGAAGGGCGCCCATCTCCGCGGGGCTGAGGGCTGCGTTCTTGCCCATGTGGGCCAGGCGCTCCTCGGGGGTGCCGGACTGGGTCCAGCGCAGGCCGCGGGCCTCGTAGACGAGACCTGCCTGGGGGTTGACTCCCCCGGCGTCCGGCCAGAAGTAGTCGGAGCGGTCGATCACGTCGCCCTTGTGGACACCGCGCTGGTAGCTGCGGTCGGTCAGGCGCTTCTGGACGCCCTCCATGACGCGGTCGCGTCGTCTGTCGTTGATCGTGCCGAGGTAGCCGTCGGGGTACTCCGCGGAGGGCGTGCGAGCGCCCATAGCAGCGCGCCGGGCGTCCAGACCATCGCGGAAGGTGAGCCCATCTGTTCCTGCTCCACCATTCGCGCGCACTGGAGCGCCCGGCTGCCCGATGCCCATCGGTGGCAAGTACTGCCAGTTGCTGGACATGGTCGCTACCTGCTCACATGCCCTGGCCGTACTGGCGCCTCGCGTAGAAGTCCCGGTTGCCGATGGCGGACGGAACGGTCACGACGTTGCGCTGGACCGCGCCGGCCTCGGCGGCGTTGGCCTGGTAGAGGATCGCGGTAGGCCGCAGGGAGGCGCCGTTGCGCTCCAGGATGCCGGGGCGGTGCTTGGCGGTCGCGGCCTCCAGGAAGCCGCCCTTGGCGTTGCCCTTCTTCGGCACGCTGCGGCCCTTGATCGGCTTGGCGACGTTGGCCAGCCGGGAGGCGTCGGTGCCCATGGTCGGCCGCAGCGACGGGTTGTCCGTCGTCGTGATGCCGCTGTTCTTCTTCTTCGCCACTGCTGGCTCCTTAATCAGCCGCCGATGGTTCGGTACGGGTTCTTGTCGATCCACAGCCGCTTGTCGTAGGTCCCTTTCGAGGCGCCGTTAGTGGACGGGGCGAATCCCCCGCCGATGCGCTTACGGTCGTAGTCCTCGGAACCCAGGCCGTTCGCTGAGCCGCGAACCTGCGTCTCGTCGAATACCGATGTCGGCTGGAATCGCGCCACGGGCTGGAGGTTTATCGACGGGAACTTAGTTTCCATAGCTCCGGTCGAGAAGGAGCCGTTGCGTCCTTCTTCCGCCACACCATTCATTACGCCTCCACTGGATCAAACCCAGTGTAGAGACGAAAAGGCAGCGGATTAGAACGTCAGTGGACGAAGATCCGCAGCAGCAGCGCGGAGATATCTCCGGCATCCTGCGTGGTGACGGTGGTAAATCCGGGCCGGCAGTCGAGCACGATTCCGCGGGGCGCCACGAACGAGTTCGCGATGGCGATGGCCTTCATGGCTTGATTTACCGCTCCGGCCCCGATGGCTCGTAGGGTCACCCGCTTGCCGTCATAAACGGCGTGAGAGATGGCGCTGGCCAGGCTGGCCGCGCTCGAAGAACTCTTGACGCGCAGGATGGCCTCGTTACCGGCCCCCTCGTCGTCGTACTGAACTCCCATTGATGACTCCTGTGTGTCCGATTCTGATCACAATTCGAGAATACGGAGGCACAGGAATCTTGTGTTAATGACAACAGGCCCCAGGGTGTCGTCCTCACCTGGGGCCTGCTGCGTCACCTAGTTACTCTTCCGGGTAAACCAGGTCGAGGAACGTACCGACCTTCATGGTCGCGTACTGCTCTCTCGGGTCCGTGGTACCCCTCTTCTTGTGGAATACGACTCCGTGGGGGACATTCGCGTTGGCGGCCTCGGTGGTGGCTTCCCTCAGCCAGCCGGAGAGGTCCATCTCCTTGTGGTTCTTCGCCTCGATCACGAAGCGGTCCTCGCCGGGGATGTAGAAGTCTCCCTTGTCCTGCTTTCCCTCCAGGGCCCGGCGCTCGGCCAGCGGCTGCTTCTCCTTGATGGCCGGGAGGACGGAAGACTCGAAACTGGTGCCCTTTTGCTTCGACCGGTTCGTCATGCGAGCCTCAGCATCTCGCGCACCTTGGTATTAAGGTCCTCAAGGCTGCCGTCGTTGACGATCCGGACGTCGAACCACTCGTCGGGCAGGCCCTTGTCGCTCTTGTGGGCGTTGACGGGGCCGTAGCCGGGGCGGTCGATCTTGACCAGCAGGCCGAGGCGGGAGTCGATCGCCTGGTGCTCGTTGACGAAGCGGACGTCGGTGAAGACGTACTTCTTGCCCTCCTCCAACTTCTTGAACACCGAGTTGACCCAGACGTTCTGGTCGATCATCTCGCGGCCGACCTCGGTGCCGAGGACCTGGAGCATCCGGCGGATCTCCGGGTACTCGCGCTTGGCCAGGTCCCATCCGAGGTGGTCGACGACCTCGCTCAGCCACTGCTGTCCCGTGTAGCCGTACGACACGATCGGGTTGAGGACGTACAGGGCCTCGCGCAGGACGTCGGCGAAGGCGACCCGCTCGTACCCGTAGTTGGCGAGGATCTTGGCGACGGCGTCCTTGCCGGTGCCGGCGAAGCCGTGGAGGCCGATGTACCGCGGCAGCCAGGACTCGACGATCTCGGTGTCGGGGTCGACGGGGGCGGTGGTGGCGTTCACTTGCTCTCTCCGTTGCGGTACTCGGTGACGTTCAGGTGGTCGCCGAAGGTGAGGCTGGTCCTGATGTGCTCGGCGACGAGGGGGATGCTCCACAGGGCCCGGCGGGCGGCGTCCACGCTCTCGTTCCGGCGGTTCTCCATGCGGACGAGGGTGTTGAACTGGCCGTGCCAGCGGCCGGTCATCCAGTCGGTCTTCTCGATCAGCGGGGTGACCTTCTCGACCAGGGCCAGGGACTCTTCTTCGATCTTCCGGCGCCGGACGCGCTCCATGATCAGTTCGTCCTTCAGCCTGTCGCGCTCGGCGGCGACGTTGATCAGGGTCCAGGCCATGAAGAGCAGAACGCCGACCCACGCGGCAATCACGGTGACGAGGAGGGGGGTGTTCATCGGTGCATCACGCACCGGGCGGGCACGTCGCCGGCCTTCTCCCACTTCCACATCCCGCAGGGGGCGGAGGTCCATGCCCAGGTGCTCAGGGAGAGGAGGACGGCGGCGAGGGCCAGGAGGGCGATGACGGTGGGACGGTCGTCGTTTCGGCGGCTCACGGGCAGACCCTTCCGTTGTCGAGGTAGGCCTCCCACGTGAGTGGGAAGTGCAGGGAGAATGCCTTCTCCATGTCGTCGGCGACCCGCTCGATCTCCTCCTGGGGGAAAGAGGGGAAGGTGGCCCACGCGGAGGTGGTACGCAGGCTGAGGAAGTGCATCAGCGACCGCGGGTTGCAGGTGGCGTAGAAGGAGGTGAACGTGCCGACCGGCAGGACGCTGCGGGCGACCTCGCGGGCCACTCCCCGGCCCAGCATCTGCTGGTAGTGGCTGTAGGCGGCGCGGTAGATGACGCCGAAGGAGTGCTCGACGGCGTCGTACTGCTCGTGGGTGCCGTGCTCGAAGGAGTACTCCCCCGCCTTGCCGACCTGGACCAGAGGGCGGGAGGCCGGCGGCATGTAGAAGACGGGCTCCAACTCCCGGTACCTGCCGCTGGTTTCGTTATAACTCCAGCCGACCCTGTGACGCATGAACTCGCGGGCGACGAAGATCGGGGCCTCGACGAGGAAGGACAGTTGCGCGTGCTCGAACGGGGAGCCGTGCCTGTTCTTCATGAGGTAGTTGATCAGGCCGCGGGCTTCACCGGTCTCCGCCGCGGCGGCGCCGACCGTGGAGACCCGGGCGGCCTTACAGATCTTGGCGTCCGACCCGGCAACGGTCTCGGTGTCGAGCGTCGCGGTGATCGTGCTGCGGAAGGTGACGGCCGCCGGAGCGACCGAGGTATTAAGCGACATGTGGTGGGTTACTGCCCTTCGTGGGATGAGTAGGCGCTGAGTGGGACGGCGAAGCGGACTCCGTCGGGGGTTTCGATCTCCCCGCCGGCTGCCAGGGCGTCCTTCTTGCTGATACGAAACACGATCTCTCGACGGTTGTCAACGTATTCCAACCAATCGCTTGACAACCTGATTACGGGCATTTCGCAATCCAGGTCATACAGGACATAGCCCTCCCAGCGCACCGACTGCTCGGAGACGCCGACGTGCTGGTACAGGCGCAGCAGCCAGTCGAACTGACCGACCTTGTAGACGTGCTCACCGCGGCGTACGTAGACCGGATCCCGGTGCGAGGTGAGGCACGTCCGGGGCGCCCCGGCCCGGAAGTGGTTGCGCCACTCCCACGGCGGCCGGGGCTGCTCCATGCGCGTCACGGACCGGCGTACGGTCCTCATGCGCTCATCCTGCCGGCGCGCGCCTCGCGGTCACCACGGCCGACCCGGCGGGTCAGCTCGCGGCTCAGGAGTGTGTTGCGGCCCTCGGCGGACTGGTGCAGGGCCTGGACCATCTTGCGGTAGGCGTAGGCGGCCGTCTTGGCCTCCTGGGCCGCGATGTACTCCGGGTCCTCGTGCGCCATGGCCTTGGCCTGCGTCACTGTCTTGGCGGACGCATTGCGGACGGCGGATAGGGCCTTATGGCTTTCGAGTGTGTCGGCGCACGACTTTTCGTCCACCTCCGCCGCTGCCAGCCGGCTGCCCGTGTACTCCACCCACGCTGTCGTCCGGGCGAACAACTGCATCAGTTCGCTGTCGTCGAGTTCGGTGGGATCCGGGGGCAGTTCTGGCATGTCGCCCTCGGGCTTCGGAGGCAGGTACAGGTCCTCCCGCTCCATCCGGCGTATCGCCTTCGTGCTCGGGCTCTGGACGGCTTCCCAGCCCCTCCGTGATACCGCTCTGGTCATTGGTGGTGGTCTCCCAACAGGTCGACATGAACGGACAGTCCTTGCAGACCTTCTTGTCCTGGCCGGCGAACTCCGGCCGCGGTGGTGGCTTGCCCTTCTTCAGGGCGTACTTGATGTCGAGCGCGGTCTCGAACAGGGGCTCGGCGATCTCCGGGTTGTACTTGACGACGAACTCCTTCTGGGCCTGCGTCGCCTTGTACTCGTAGAGGAAGATCACCTTGTCGTAGGGCAGGCCCATCTCCTTGCACAGCCGCAGGTAGATCTGCGTCTGCCGGATGTGGCTGCCGAACGGGCGCCGCAGCGCCTTCCACAGGCCGTCCAGGTCGGTGACGGTCTTGCCGTCCTCGGTCTTCACCGTGTACTCGCGCAGCAGCTCGGGGTTGTCGAAGCGGACGGTGCCGATGCCGATGGACTTGATCTCCACGAGGGCGTTCAGGTCCTCCACGGCGCCGTCCTCGTGCCCGGCGATCAGGAACTCGTGCTCGGCGGCCAGTGGCACCTCGGCGTACTCCAGGTACACCGGGTAGCCAGCGAGGTCGGAGCGGTTCCGGCAGGACGGGCAGGCTATGCGTCCGGCCGTACCCATCTCCCAGTAGTCGCAGACGGGGCACTTCCACTTCCCCCACAGGCGGCCCATCTGCTGGAGCCACTTCTGCCACTTCGCGTGGATCATGTGGCCCTCTTCAAAAACGCCCTCCAGTTGCGCGGAGAACGAGCGGTCCTTCTCGGGGGAAACCCCCGCCAGCCTGTAGTAGGTCTGGCGGGGGCACCAGTCGGCCTTGGCCATCTCCGAGGGGTGGATGATGTCCTGCCGGCGGTCCGTGGGCTTGCCGTGTTGGTCGAGCAGGTGCTTGTGGATGTCACCCAGTAGCACCGAGGAGTTCTTCTTCGTCTCCGCCAGCGCCGCCATCTTCCCCGTCGGCTTCGTCGTCTTCCGGCGGGAGCCGGTCTGGCCAGACGGCTTCGATGTCCTCCCGGCTCGGGGCACGGTCGTAACTCCATTCGTTCTTGGGGACGAACCTCCTGATGTAGGCCCGCTCCAGGACGGTCAGGCCGCCCCAGACTCCGTAGTGCTCGTTGTTGATCAGCGCGAAGGACAGGCACTGTTCTCTGAGGGGGCACACCCGGTCGGTATAGGTGCCGTTGCAGATGTGCTTGGCCTCGGATTCCTCTCCGGTCCCGTCGCCGAAGAAGTCGTCGTGCTCTCTCGTCGGCCGGAACTTCCGGCAGGAGGCTTCCTTGTCCGGGTTGCCTCCGCCGTCCCATTCGGGGGCGTTCATCCGCAGGTGCATTACCACGACAGCACCTCGTCGGGGTCGGCGTCCGGGAACGCCTGGGTATTAAGCGTGAGGAATGTTTCCTCGCTCATCACGATCCAGTTCCTTCCGCTTTCCATCTGGATCCCGAAGAGCATTTCCCTGCCGTCGAGGAGGGCCTGTTTCTCCGCGGTCTGAAGTTCTGCGTCCTTCAGGGAGTACTGCTTCTTGCCGGTGACCTTGTACTCGACGCTGTACTCAGGGGTGCGTACGTCGTTCTTTCTGACCCAGCCGTTTCCGCTCCCGGCGTTCACCGTCCCGCCCAGCAGTTCCGCTCCTCGCCGCTCCTGCTTCTGGGACTTCTTCAGCATGTCCGCCATAGGTCTTCTCCAGGAGGTTGGCGAGGATGAGGAACTTGAGGTGGGCGCGGCCCTGGCGCCGGGAGTAGCGGACGCCGAGGACCACGATGTAGACGGCCGCGAAAGCCAGGAGGAGGGAGAGCACGGCCACCATCAGGCGGCCTCGGTATTAAGCCCGTCGGCCATCATCTGGGCGTTCATCTGGGCCATGATCTTCGCGTCCTTCTCCGGGTCGGTGCCGGGCTCGTACCGACCGTCGTCGATGACTCCAGAGGGACGGCGCCGGACCTTCTTGGTGCCGGCCGACTCGGCGGCCTCCAGGTCCTCCTCGGAAATGGACCGCTCGTCGACCTTCTTGGAGGCGACGAGGATCTTCTCGTACAGGGCCTCTTGGAGGTCCAGGTCCTGGCGGATGTGGTCGAGCATGGCGTCCTTGCCCTGCCAGCGCAGGACCGGCTTGCCCTTGTCGTCGTACTCGCCGTTGTCGATCTGGAAGTACGCGCCCTTGCGCTGGATGACGTCGAAGAGGATCCCCATGATCATGATCTCCTTGACGGTGTCGTAGTCACCGCGGGCGAAGTTCATGAAGGGGGCGCTGCGGAAGTAGAAGTCGATCGTCGCGGTCTGCTGCGGGGCGGCGGACTTGTTCTTGATGGTCTTGACCTTGATGACCTGGCCGACGTTCACCTTGCCCTTGCCCGGCCGGGACTCCTGGATCCACTCGTCGCGCCGGACCTCGACGCGGGTGTAGAACGCGTAGTTCTTGGCGTTGCCGCCCGGGGTGGTTGTCGGTGTGCCGTGGGGTGAGAACTTGCCGATGGCGTCCCGGTACTGATTGATGACGATCCCCAACAGCGGGCGGTCGTCGGCGTCCGTCATGGACCGCTTGGTGGCCGCCCCGCTCTTGCGAAAAAACTTGCCCGTCAGTCTCGCTCCGAGCGCCATGACGGCCTCGTCCATGTCCTTCTCCTGCTCCTCGTCCGCGATCAACGCGGGGTAGGAGTCGAGGACGATCATGTCGACGGAGCGGGACTCGGCGAAGTCGAGCATGGTCTGGTAGGCGAACTCCATGGCCTGGGTGGGGACCACCAGGACGCGCTCGTTGTCGACGCCGAGGGCGGAGGCCTGGTCGACGTCGTAGTGCTCCGCGGCGATCCACAGGCAGGTGAAGGTGGGGTCCTTCTTCTGGTTGGCGGCGAGGGTCTTGTAGACGATGGCGGTCTTGCCGTGGGACTCGCGGCCGATGACCTCGACCCACTGGTTGCCCGGCCAGCCGCCACCGAGGGCGATGTCCAGGGACAGTGAGCCGGAGGTGAACCGCTTGGGGATGCGCATCTCCGAGGCGAAGCAGACGGCGCCCGGGTGCGCCTTGTTGATCTTTGCGACGAGTGCGAGGGCTTCCTTGTCGGGGCCACCCGCGCAGGTATTAAGCGGCATGTGGTGTGGGTTCCAATCCCGTAGTCGAGAAGACGTAATAAAGAACCGGTAGTGCAATACCGTAATCGGAATCGCACTACCGGTCCAGCGATGTATCAACTAGTCAGAGCAAGATCTTTTAACGAGTTTCAGGTGGTCACGAGGTCGACGACCTCACAGCCGCCGGCCGCGGAGCAGGCCAGTTCCTGGGAGCCCTTCGTCTGGTCGAACGTCTCGTAGAACGCCAGGTCCGACCACTCCACGCGGTGGTTCTTCGCGGCCAGCGCCTCGTACTCGGCCTCGGTGCACTCCTCGTACGGCGCCTGCACATACGTGTGATCCGAGTACGGCAGGAAGGAGACGCCGGAGATCTCGTCCAGGTGCTCCCACACCCACTCGCCGACCTGCTCCCACTCGTGCTCGCGCACGGAGATGGTCACCGACGGTTTGTGCTCGCACCACGCGCGCTGATAGGCCAACCACAGTTCCAGGTGCTCGATGGCCGACACGTCCTCACGGACGAGGGCCCCCTCGGCAGCCCGCTGAGCGAAGGTGAACACCCACGCGGCGCTGTTGTAGGCGTCCTCCTCGTACGGCAGGCCGGCGTCGATGAGTACGAACGCGATCGGGTCCTTCTTGTCCACCCGCACCCGCCGGAAGTAGAACTTCGCGTGCTTCTGGTGCAGGCCGGACTCGCAGTCCACCAACTGGGATACCGTGCCGGACGGCTTGACGCAGGTGGTCGCTACCGAGGCCGCGATACCGATGCGCCGGGCCTCGGCAGCGTTGGCCTCGACGACCTCCGAGCGCAGGACGGTCAGGGCGAGCGACGTCAGCCCCATACCCTTGCTTCCGTTGGTGTAGGGGTTGCCGTAGACCCCGGTGAGGGAGACGCCCAGCAGGCGCTCCTCCTCCGCGTTCTTGCGCCACTCGTCGCGCAGGTACGGGTAGTCGGTCAGGGTCGACTGCCACGTGCCGAGGACAGCCGCCAGACGCACCTTCCGGGTCAGGGTCTCGGGGGTGTCCTCGGCCCGGACGACGACCTCGGACAAGTTACAGAAAGAGAACGGCCGGAGGATGATCTCCGAGCACGGGTTGGTCCCGTAGTCGGTGTCGGACTCCCGCTTGCCGAACCGTGCGGCCTGCCTCTGCGCCGCCCCGCGGTGGAAGATGCCGCGCTCACCGCTGCCGGAGGCAACGAGGGAGTCCCACTCGGTGCGGAAGTCCTCGTGCCGCATGCCGTCGGTGTAGACCGCGCTGTTGTTGGCGAGGGCGCGGTAGGGGTGCTCGACCCACCATTCCCCCGACTTGGCCTCGGCCATCTCCTTGTCGTCCAGGTCGCTCAGGCTGATCATCGCGGACCGGCGCACGCCACCCACGACCACCACGGATGCGATCTTGCAGGCGATGTCGTGGACCTCGATCGGCCTGAACTTACGACCGGCGGCCTGGTGGAACTTCTGCACCACGAACTCGAACAGTTCGTTCAGCGGCTCAGGACCGGAGGCTCGACCTCCGAAGGTATTAAGCCGGGCCCCGGCCGGACGCACCTTGGACAGGTCCCACGTCGGCACCTTGCCCTGCCACAGATCCTCTAGCAGCAGCCGGAAGCCGATTCCCCACCCCTCCTTGCTGTCGTGCACCACGATTTTGTCCTTGGTCTGGCGCAGGGCGTCCGGCACCGGGGGCAACTGGTCGGTGTACTTGCGCTCGACGCTGTAGCCCACGCCCGTGCCGTTCATGAGGATGTACAGCAACTCGTCGAGAGCGCGGGCGTCCTTCAGCGGCAGGTACGAGCAGTTGAACCCGGCGATGTTCGAGCGGTCCAGGGCGGGGCCGGCCGTCATGACGGCGCGCATGGACGGCATGACCTCGTGGTTGAGGATGGCCGCGTGGATCTCGTCGACCACCTGGGGGTCGGGGGTGTAGTCGTGCTTGTCCTTCAACTGGGCCAGCATGAATGTCACGTAGCGCGCGACGGTCTCGGTCCAGGTCTCGCGCCGGTTCTCGTCGTCGAGCCACCTGGAGTAGCGCGATTTGGCGATGAAACTACGGTAAGGGTCTGCAAGGTCACCGGCAGTAGTGAGCAGGGTGGTCACCGGGGTAATTCCGTTCAGTCGTGATGATCAGGGAGGAGGGCGCTTAGACCGAGCCGTCGGGCCGGATGATGGCGCCGGGGTTGTAGTTGCTCCGGCCGCCCAGACCGCCCGAGGCGACCTGCTTGGCGGGCGTGGCGGGTCCGTCTCCTCCGCTGCCAGACGGCAGGCCGGCGGTCGACTGCTGGAAGCGCGGGTTGTAGCCGCACTCGTAGCACTGCGACATGGCGTTGTGCATGCCCACCGGCTTGAAGTAGTTCGAGCCTCCGCAGTCAGGGCAGTGAGTGTCCTGCTTGGCCACCATTGCGCGGGCCGGTGCCTGGCCCTCGGTATTAAGTGGCACTGTCTGCTGGGGCTGGGGCTGGGGCGGGGTGGGGTAGGCCGCTGTCGGCTGCGGCTTCCACCAGGCTCCGCCCTGCGGCTGCTGCTGTACCGGCGCAGGGGCCGGGGCCGGGGCGGCCGGTCGAGTGGCCGCCCCCAGTTTGTTAGCCCAGAAGTTCGTCACCGAACTGCACTCCATCCGCGTAACTGATGATTCCCATGTCGAGGAGATTGGCGAGGATCGCCACAATTCCGGCGCGGACGACTACGGAATGATGCCGCTGAAGAACTGCTGCGGTTTCCTCGTCCACGGAATTTCCGGAGTTAACCAGCATAGCCGAGGCGGTAATGCCAGAAACTATCGGGATGAACAGCGCTAGCATTTCCTTCAGGGGTGCGAGCGCGTCGATCCTGTCGTGGCTGGCCTTGTGCTCCATGTCGGAGACGTCGGGGCTGTCAGGGGTGAGCCCCATGAGGGGGATCAGCCGCTCGACCTCGCTGCACGGGACGATGTCCCAGGCCAGGCGCTTGGTCAGCATCTGCGGGGTGTAGATGTCGACCTGGAGGTCGTCGTCGGTATTAAGCGCGTCGAGCGGGTTGTCTTCGTCCTTGTTCTTCCTGCTGAACAGTCCCATTACTTTGCCTCCGACCAGCGGTCCACGATTTTCACGTCCGACGAGAGCGGTACCTTGAGCAGTTTCTGGATTCCTTCGCCGAGCATGGCCTCCCGGACCAGCGCAGCGCATTCCTCGGCCTTGTCCTCCGGCGCGAGTGTCACGAGTTCGTCGTGCACGGAGAGGATCAGGCGCATGTCGTCCGGCAGGGAGTTGTTCAGCCGGATCATCGCGAGTTTGATCAGGTCGGCCGCGCTGCCCTGGATGAGGCTGTTCACTGCCTGACGCTCGGCGCCCATCCGCAGGCCGTTGTTCTGGCTGAGGATGAGCGGCAGGCGCCGCTTGCGGCCCAGCAGCGTCCGGATGTGCGGAGGACGGCGCGACCGGCAGACGCGTATGACCTCTTCCTTGAAGCGGTAGATCTCCGGGAACATCTTCTGGTGCATCTCCATGAACTTCTTCGCGTCCTTGACGGAGATGCCAGCCATCGAGGCCACCTTGTCCGGGCCCGCGCCGTACACGACGGCGAAGTTGATGCCCTTGGCCACCTGGCGGAAGTCGATGCAGGTTCGGTCGCCCTCCTTGACCCGCCGCATGAACTCCTGCGGGTCCACACCCATCAGCGCGGCGGCCGTCGCCGAGTGCGGGTCGACTCCCTGGTGGAACCCCTTGTAGAGGTCACCGCGGCCGATGAAGTGCGCGAGGACGACGAGTTCGATCTGGCCGTAGTCCGCGACGACCAGCTTGTAGCCGGGCGGCGCGATGAACAGACCGCGGATCTTCTTACCCAGTTCCGTGTCCGGCCGGGGGATGTTCTGGAGGTTGGGTTCCCGGCAGGAGAATCGTCCAGTCACCGTCCCGTACTGGACGAAGTCGGCATGGATCCGGCCGTCGAAGATCCGGCAGGGCTTGTCCTTGTCCTCGGGGTCTCCGAGGTAGGCCACCGGGTACGACAGCAGCTTGCTGACTTCCGCGTACTCCAGCATCGCCTTGACGACGGGGTTGTTCGGGTGCTTCTCCAGGGAGTCGGAGTCGGTGCTGAAGTCCTTCCACTCCAGCTCCTGGCCGGCGTCCCGCTTCTTCTTCCCGCCGTCGGTCGGCTTCAGGGGCTTGAGGCCCTGGCCGCCGTCCTTCTTCGGGGCGTACAGCACCTCGGCCTTCTGCGCCGGGGCGTTCAAGTTGAACTGCTTGCCCGCGGCCCGGTAGATGCTGCCCTCGATCTCGACGAGCCGGGCCTGCATGTCCTGGACCAGCTCGCGCATCGCTGCCTCGTCGACCGGCGCCCCGGTGATGCCCATGTCCAGCAGGACACCCAGGACGTCCTCCTCCAGGCGCCGCACGTGGGTCAGGTTCTGCTCCCGGATCTGCTTCTGGAATCGCTTCCAGAGCAGCCACGTGTACTTCGCGTCCATGTACGCGTAGTGCGCGACCTTGGAGAAGGGGTGGGCCTCGACGCACTTACCGACGTTGTCCTTGTAGTCGACCTTGTAGTAGCGCTTGACCAGGGCGTCGAGGCTCTTCTGCTTCATGTTTTCGTCGAGGAGCCACTGGAGCACGATGGTGTCGCTGTACTCCGGCGGGCAGATCTCACCCCAGTACTTGGCCGTGGAGATCAGGTCGAAGGTCGCGTTGTGCGCGATCTTGATCTTGTCCTCGGCGAAGAACAGGGGCTTGAGGATGCTGAACACCTCGGAGGGCAGCATCTGCTCCGGTGGGGCGTCGTAGACGGCCGGGATGGCGTCGAACTTGCCGGTAAGCCGGTTCTTCTTGCGCGTGGCCTTGCTGATCAGGACGTCGCCGTTGGGGTGGCCGAACGGGATGGCGTAGGCCTCGCCGTCGGTGGCCAGGCTTATCCAGTTGGCGACGTTCTGCGTCGGAACGTTTCGGTTGGCGCCGAACGTCTCGATGTCGAATGCGAAGGCCGGGCGCTCCATGAAGCGCTCGACCAAGGTATTAAGTCGGTCGGGGGTGAGGATGACGGAGTTGCGGATCTGCACAGCGGGCTCCGGTGGTGGTGGGTGGGAAGCTGAGGGGGAGGCCCAGCGCCGAGCTGGCGCCAGAGCCTCCCCGCGGGGGCCTAGTCGTTCAGGATTTCCCGGACGATGTCCTTGAGTTCGCTGCGCCGGGTGACCTGGAGGATGCCCTCGTCGTAGGCCTTGGAGTCGAATTCCTCCAGGTCCTCGTCCTCCAGGGGCTCGATGTCCCAGTCGTCGAGGAGGTCACGCTCCTTGACGGGCGTGATGTAGTAGGTGGTCTTGTTGTTCTTGGTCTCCTTGCGGACCGAGAAGTACAGGTCGTCGCGGTTGATCGGCGACGTCTTCTTGTCCTTGGCGTAGTTCTTCAGGATGTCGGCGACCATCGGGCCGACCTGCCAGACCTTGATCTGCGGGTCCTCGGGGTCGGTGAAGTCGACGACGTTGAAGCACACCTGCTGGGACGGCTTGTCCCCGGCGTCGTCGCACAGCGGGCACTTGCTTTCGAGGCACGTGAAGGACTTCTTGCCCTTGCGCTCGATCCAGTGCTGGAGGAAGACCAGGAACGGTTCGTCGTCCAGGAAGTGGACGATGACGGACTCGCCGGTCGCCTTGAAGTTGTCGGGGAAGCCGGAGGAGGCCTGCTTGGTCTTCTCGTAGGAGCCCCAGCCCTTTCCGCCGACCTTCGGCGCGGGCTCGTCGTCCTCGTCGTCCTCGTCGCGGGAGGGACGCCGCGAACGGCGGGAGGAGGTGCCGGCCTCCTCGGTATTAAGCGACTGGCGGGCGCCGCGACGGGAGCCGCGGGTGGGGGCCTCATCCTCCTCGTCGGCGTAGCCGTGCTCCTCCTCCGGCTCGTCGGCCGGCGAGTAGGCCTCGGTGTCGCGGGCGGTACGGCGGCGGGTCAGAGTGCGGGGCATACTCAGTTCTCCTGATTAGTAGGTCGGTCGCCAGAGAGGATCTGGCCGATCCGTGTCTTGTGGACGTTGTACTTCTTGGCCAGGCGAGTCTTCTCACCGCGAGCGCCGGTGTACTCGGCGCGTATGGCAGCGACCTCCTCGTCGGTCAGCTTGGCCCGGCCGTGGTTGTCCCCACGGGCCTGCCGGTTTCGCTCGCGCATGTCCCGGAGGTTGTCGGCCTGGGTGCCCACCAGCAGGTCCTTGGGGCGGATGCAGGGAGGGTTGTCGCAGTCGTGGCGAACCACCTCACTCGGCTCCAGGGACCTGCCGTTGGCGTACTCCCACGCGATCCGGTGCGCGTAGCGGGTCTTCTTGACCCGTGCGTCCCATGCCTGCCCGTATCCCCGAGGGGTTCGGGTCAGCCGCCACTCCCAGCAGCCGTTCTCGGCTACCTCGTAGTGGACGCCTTCCACGAAGGGGAACTCAGCAGGCTGCACGGTTACTCCTGTCGGAACAAGTGGATGTAGGAGTTCTTCTCGGCGGTGTTCAGCCGGGCCTCTTCGATGTCGGCCGCGAGGGCCTTGTCGATCTGGTCGGTGGCGATCTTGTCCAGGTCCTCAAGGGACCGCGCCTTGGGGAAGTCGTCGGAGTCGATGTCGACCTCGTAGCCGAACTCCACCCACTCGAAGTTCCCCATGGACACGTGATGCTTGGCGCTCTTGACGACCCTCACTGCTCGGCCGCCAGACGCTCGAACAGGGCGATCACCCGGGGGGTGAACTGGGTGTCCTTGATGGGCTTCTGGTGGGAGACCAGGACGCCCTCCTCGTGCGCGATGCGGACGATGCCCTCAACCTGCGCGCGGGTGTAGAGGCGGCGCCGGCCGCGGACGTCTCCGTCACGGCCCGGGGACTGGAAGGTGCTCTTCGGGATGACTCCCTCGCGCTCCCACTTCCGGATCGTGACCGGCTGCCGGCCGAGGGCCTGGGCCAACTGGCCGACGGTGAAGAACTCGGTCTCCACGCCACCGACCACGTACTTGCGCGGCTTGGCGTCCCAGGCACTGGGGTCGGCCGCCGACGGGGCGGCCTCGGTATTAAGCCGGTTCCGGTGACGTACCAAGGGGCGCGTCGAGCCGGGGTAGAACTGCTCGCCGATCTCGGCGAAGGCCTGGTCGATGCTGTTGGCGATGGTGCTCATGTGGTGGGACTCCTGTCAGCCGCGGATGGGCTTGAAAGCGAAGGACACGTTCTCGACCCAGAGGCCGTCCAGTTCGTCGTCGGAGATGACGCCCTCCTGGTTGAGGACGTACAACTCGTCCTGGTCCAGGACCTCCATCTCGACCGTCTTGAAGACGCGGTTCCGGACACCCTTGGCGGTGACCAGTTCGTCGGTCTTCTCCTCGTCGAGGGACTGGGAGACGCGGCGTTCGCGCTTGACCTCGGTGAAGGTCTGGCCGTTGACCTCGATGGGCGTCGGCAGGCGCCAGAACTTGCTGCCCTTCTCGTCGGTCTCGCCGTTGGCGTCCACGTGGGCGGAGACCTCGTCGCGCAACTTGTTCTTGCGGCTGACGATGTCGGCCTCCTGGAACTTCAGGGCCAGGAACTGCCGGGTCTTCTCCCAGGGCGCGGCCTGGTCGAGGGAGATGGGGCGCTCGGTGCGTCGGGTTGCTCGTCTCGGGACTGTAGCCATAGAGCGGGGCTCTCTTTCTACGTAGTAGGTCGGTTGAGCAGATACGACTCTACCATTACGTCTTTGCAGAAGTCCATATCGATTACGCGTTTCGAAGGTGTTACTTGCAGCCGAGGGAGGCGTGGCGCTTGGCGTAGGTCTGCGCGTCCCGGTCGGTCTGGTCCGGACGGAGGTCGGTCTCCTCGACGTCCTGGTAGACGGTGACGACGCGGTGCTGTACGGGGTCCACGATGGCGACGATGTCGCCCTTCACGTGGCGGTACTGGCCAGGTACGCGGCCGGAGGGGTACGTGTGGTGCGGGCGGTTGGCGGCGTCCAGGACCTGCTGGGACGTCCAGCCCTTGGCCTGCGCCTGCTTCTGCGCGTGGTGGGTCAGGCGGTACTCGGGGGACTCGTCCGAGAGGCGGGCGGTCCAGTCGATGCCGAGTGCTTCAGCGATGGTGGTCACTTGCGTCTCCCCTGCGTAGCGATTCGATCCTCTGTTCGGTTCCTGCTTGGTGAGGTCGACTCTACGGAGAGGCATATGCCCTTGTCAACGGATCTACGGAAACCGCTTTACATCGTTCACCAGCGGTCGGCGACGGCACCGCGACGAGCCAGGCGGACGGGGGTCAGGTCCCAGTCCTCCTGCTCCTCCGGGGGGTGCATGACGTCCTCCAGCCCCTCACGGAGCAGGACGTCGAGTGGGTCTTCTCGCATGCTTTGATAGTGACACGCGGGAAACCCTTTACAACCACTCGACGTCCTGCATGGGATCCTGGAAGTTACGCCGCGTCCAGGCACTGAGTCAGCGTCTGCACGTCGTTCTCGATGCGCCCCTTCTCATCCGCCCCGCGCCCGTCCGTGATGGCCGAGCCGACCCGCCGCTTGTGCGCCAGCATCGACAGCTTGCGCGGCTCGGTGGTCCCCTGGGTGATGGCGTTCAGGATGTAGATGTCCCGGAACTGACTGCTGGCCCGGTTGTGCCGGGCGTTGATCTGGTCCTGCTTACCCGCGCTCCAGGCGAGGTCGTAGTTGATCAGGTAGTTGGCCATGTACAGGTCGGTGCCGAAGGCGCCCGCGTGACTGGACAGGAACACCCGGCAGTCCGGGTCAGCCTCGAATCGCTGGGCGGCGTAGGCCTTGGCCGCGGAGGACATCCGGCCGGTGTAGGTGACGAAGGATCCCGCCGGCAGCCTGTCCCCGATCAGGTCGAGCATGTCAGGGTTGACGCTGAAGACGATCACCTTGTTGCCGGGCACCGCCAGGATGTCCTCGATCGCTGCCGCCACGGCGTCCAGTTTCGGGGACGTGGTGACCTCGTCGAGCAGGCCGGACTGCCACACCTCGTAGGCGTACTTCGAGCCGGGCCAGGTCTTCTTCTCGGCGCCGCGTGAGCGTGCCTCCTGGCTCTCCTCATACTGCTGCCCGGACATGACGATCAGGTCCGGGTGGTTCAGCAGCATGTCCAGGGCCTGCATGCGAGACATGATCTTGCCCTGCTGACTGTTCTCGTTCGGGGTGTCTCCTCCGTGGTAGTGGGCGAACAAGTCGAAGTTGCCTGTGTTGGGCCCGAGCGCCCGCAGCTCGGCGAGCAGGTCCGCGGAGATGGCCTTGTAGGCCTTCTTCGTCTTGGGGTCCAGCACGACCGGGATGATGGACTCCTGTACCTCGGGCAGGTACGGCCGCACATCGTCGTCCAGGCGCGTCTTCCTGACCATCACCTCGGCCAGCTTGGCGTGCAGGACCGGCAAGTTCTTGTACTGCTGGACACCACCGAAGCGGTTCCTCACGATGAACGACTTGTCGAACAGGTCGAAGCGGCCGAGGACCTGGTCGTCGACCCACTGCATGATCGAGAACAGCTCCTCGGGCTTCCCGTTCTCCACCGGGGTGCCGGTCATGCCGAAGCGGTACGGCGCGGTGAGCCTCTTGATCTTCCGCGTGCGCTGGGCCCGGAAGGTCTTGATGGCCGTGCACTCGTCGAGGACGATGCACTCCGGCTTGATCCTCCTCACGTAGTTCCAGTCGTTGACGACGTTCTCGTAGCCGAGGATCACGTACTCCGGCCGGAGCGTCTTGACCTTGGCGTACAGCCCGGCGCGCTTCTTCGCGTCGCCGTCGATCAGGACGCAGTACTCCTCCGTGGGGACGGTGATCTCCTGCTTCAGCCCGTCCTCGCGCACCGTGACCGTACGGGTCGGCACGTCGGTGAGGCGGGCGATGGACTTGGCCCACTGGTACTTGAGGTTCGCCGGCACCACGATGACCGCGGTCTCCACCTCCCCCTTCTCCAGCAGCTCCTCGATGGCGGCCAGGGCGATGACGGTCTTGCCCAGGCCCATCTCGTAGGCGATCAGGAGGGAGCCGCGCTCGACGGCGCGGTCTACCGCCTCCTCCTGGTACGCGTGCAAGTCGACGGCTAGCACTGGCTGTACTGCCGGTTGAACTGTCCCCGGGTCCGCGGCCTCTTGGCGAACGGGGTGCCGGGGTTGAAGTGCCCTGACTGGATGTGGTCAGGGTTGGCACACATGCGACGCCGGCAGGCCCTGTGCTTCTGACTGCCATCCCCTCCAGTGAGGAAGGTCAGCAGGGACTTGCCCTGGTAGTAAGGCCGCGTGGCGGTGGACTGGTAGATCAGGCAGTCGGTGTCCGGGTCCGGCTCGACGCGGTCCCAGAACTCCTGGCCCAGGTGCTCGTAGCCCTCGGGTGCCTTCATCGGGGGTCCCCCTCGCGGGGGCAGGTATTAAGCGTCACGGTGTGCTCCTAGAAACGGGCGAGGATGGATGAGTAGGCGCCGCGGACGGCGGCCTTGATCTGGTCGGCGTTCATGTCTCCGGGGTCCTTGGCGTGCGGGGCCACGGAGTAGTCGAGGAACTTGAGGGTCAGGCCGCGGCCGGTCCACTCGTCCTTCAGGCGCTGGCAGGCCTTCGCTCCGGCGTCGTCGTTGTCGAGGGCGACGATGACGGTGTCGAAGTGGTCGCGGATCAGGGACATCTGCGCGTCGGAGACTCCGGCGCCGTAGGAAGCCAAGCCCCCGCGGATCCCGCACGTCCACAGCCGGACCACGTCCAGCGGCGACTCGACCAGCACGGCCACGTCGTCGTCGTAGGTGTGCAAGCCGAAGAGCGTCTTGGACTTCGCCATGCCCGGCGGCCGGTTGCGGAAGTACCGCTCGTTCTTCTCCTGCCAGCCCCACAGCATCCCGGTGTCGGGGTCGCGGACCGGGATGATCCACATGTCCCGGGCCGGATCCCACAGCACCCCGCACGTCTCGGCGTCCTCCGGCAGGAAGAACCGCTCGGCGCAGGCGCTCAGCGGCGGCGTGGTGTACAGGGCCAGCGACGCCTCGTTGATCTGCTTGGTCGTGTCGACCTGCTCAGCGCGCTGCTTCTTCTTCTCCAGGTACTTCCGGACGCGCTCCGCTCCGCCCCGCTTCCTGACCCAGTTCTTGGCCTCGCTCGCGTCCAGGTCCAGGACGTCGCGGACGAGGACCCAGAAGGCCCCGCGGTATCCGCAGGAGAAGCAGTTGAAATACCCTTCGTCGAAGTTTATGGAAAAGGATGGGTGTGCGTCTTTCTTTCCGGTGCGCGCCTCATGCATGGGGCACGGCATGTGTATTTCGTCGCCCTGGACCTTGTAGTCGAGTTCCAGGGTGTCCAGGCACGCGGTCACGTTTCCAGGGATGGGGTTTCCGATTGCGTCCCATCCGGCTTTTGCTCGGGGCACTGGTATCTCCTCTCCAGGTAGTTCAGGTACTGGCGCATTTCCCAGTAGTCGCGGCGCATATAGGCGGTGCCGTATGAGATCCACCTGATAGGGCCGAGGCCTTGCAGGCGGTGCATTTCGCTGGCGTAGATAAGGTTCCGGTCACGGGGGTTTCGTTTGTTCTCCCGGCACCAGAACAGGAACTCCCGGAAGTTCCCGGCGAGGACCACCAGGCGGGGCTCAGAAGGCGCCGACGTATCCATCGGTGTTCACCTCGTCCATGGCGAACGGGTCCTCGTTCAGTTCCTCGAACTTGCCGGTCTCCCAGTCCCACTGGCAGTAGGTCTCCAGCGGCGGGCAGTTACGGGCCAGGACCACCTTGATCTTGTTGATGTTCGCGTCCTCCGTGGACTCGACACCGAGAATCACGTCGGAGTCCTGGGCGAAGGAAGACGAATAACCGATAGAGTCGGAGGTGATCCCCTTCTTCTTGTTCATCTTCCATTCGAGGACCTGCGTGGAGATGAGAATGGGCAACTGCCGGTTCTTCGCCATGCGCTTGAACCCACGGGTGAGATTCGTGAGCGCCTGCGGAGATCCCTGAGCCTCTCCGAGTTCGTCCTGCATCATGTAGATGCCGTCGATAATGACGACCTCGGGCCGCAGCGAGTCAATCTTCGCCTCGACACCAGTCAGCGTCGTCGCATTCATGGAGTCCGACGACAGGAAGAACGAGGGCATCGCCTCCAATTCCCGCAGGGCCCTTTCAAGCCTGTCCCACTCGGCCTTCTTGAGCGTTCCGTTCCTCAGCCGGGCGTGGGAAATCCCCGCGCGGATGGCGTCGAAACGTTCCTCCTGCTCCTCATTACTCATTTCGAAGCCGATGAACAGGACCTTCACGCCGTACAGGTGCGCGGCCATGGCGGCCAGAAGGAGCAGCGTGGACTTACCGGCCTTGGGAGGGCCGACGAAGGTGATCAACTGCTCCTTCTGGAGGCCCTGGGTGGCGCGGTCGATGGTCTGGAAGCCGGTCGGGATACCTCGCAGGCCGTCGGGCAGGTCCTTGAGCGTGAGGTAGCGGGCCAGCCGTGCCTGCCCGGTCTCCGTCAGGTCGGTGTCCCGGGAGTTGGGCACCGCCGAGGCGATGGACGCCAGCGTGTGTGCCAGCGCCTCCATGGCCGCCTTGGCGTTGCCCTCTTCGTGTGCGTCGACCGAGTCGGCCAGGCCCTGCTCCAGCAGGTCCAGGGTGTGCTGCTCGCGCAGTCGGTCGGTCAGCACCTGCATGCTGTCCTCGACCTTGACGAACTTGTACGTCGGGAAGTCGGTCTTGATGGTGGCGAGGCTGGGGACCTCGCCGTAGGTGGCCTTGTGTCGCAGGATGGCCTTGAAGACGGCCTTGTTGTCGGGGTCGCCGAAGAAGTCCGCGGTGATGCCCGCGTCCGCGACGTCGGCCAGGTCCTTGTCCTGGATGACGCGGGACACGAGCAGGCGCTCGAAGTCCGCCACTACAACGCTCCTATGAGGGTGGTGGGGGCAGCGGGCAGGGAACGGCCCTTGCTGCCGTAGATCAGGTGGTGTTCGTTGTCGAAGATCGCGGCGACGTCCGGCATGTAGGGCAGGCGTCGTGCCAGCCGCTCAGGGGTCGTGGCCCACACCCGGCCGATGGGAAGCCCTTCGGCGTCCAGACGGGCCTCCAGGGGCCCGACAGCGTCGTCTCCGAGGTAGGTGACGACGTCGACCGAGTAGCGGAACCGCCAGACGGTGTCCCAGATGACCCGGGCCAGCGCGTCGTTGATCTCGTACGCGTCCACAGTCCGCTTGGCCATGCGCTGCCGGCGCCCGAACCTGCGGGCGACCAGCTCGTGCACGCGCTCCGGCTTCTCCGGCAGGACGCCGAGCATGCCCTCGAACGCGATGACCAGGCGGGGGACGACCTCGTTGGAGATGTCGCCCCGTTCCATCAGGTGCGCTCCGCCTCGCGGAGCCGGGTATTAAGCCCGTTGTGGGAAGTCAACAGTTCACGCTGCACGGCGGTCGCTCCCAACCATCTTGATCATGTGGAAGGACTCCTGGATGAAGGAGCCCATGGACTCGTGGTAGATCACGCCCCAGTCCTTCGGCGGGACGTTGGAGGTGATGAGCGTGGGGCGCCCCTCGCGGTGCCGCAGGCGCAGCAGCACGTCCAGCTCGTTCTCTGCGTAGCCGGACTTGGTGCGGTGCTCCTTGCCGACGTCGTCGAGCAGCAGCACGGGCGCCGTGCGGGCGGAGTTCAGGGCGTCCTCGATCTGCCACCACCGGGCGATGGCCTCGGGCTCCTTGCGGTCGGACAGGCTCATCTGCTCGATCGACATGGAGACGTAGTCGGCGTAGGCCAGGAAGTACACCGGGACGCGCTGCTCGAAGTAGCACTCCAGGAGCGTGGCGGTGGCCAGGGAGGTCTTGCCGGTGCCGGGAGGGCCCAGGAACAGCAGGCCCTTGCCGATCTGGCTCCAGTCCTCGGGGTACTGGTCCAGGGGCCGCTTGTCGGTGACGTAATGATCGCGCAGGTTGTCGACCCACTCCTGGCACTCGCTCTTCCAGGGTGCGTCGCTGGTATTAAGCCGCAGGCCGCGGAGCCGCTTCGGGATCCCGTACTCGGACATCCGCAGGGCGTGGACCCGGGGGTCTGTCGCCAAGGTGGCCTCCTTGTGGTGGTGGTTCAACGCTCAGGAGGCTACCACAGTTACGCCTTACCGATTACGTGTTTGCTGAACGTTTTACAAACAGGGAAGGGGCGGACCGCCGTAGCAGCCCGCCCCTTCGGGTCGGTCACATGGACCAGTAGTCCTCGTCGTGCCGGTGCTTCTCCATCGCGTTCTCGGCCTTGCCCAGCCGCTCGGTCAGCAGACCGCGGGCGGCGAGGAAGTCCTTCCAGGCCGGCACGTTCTCCGACCGGTTCCAGGAGACGGACCAATAGGTGATGATCATCTTGGTGATCTCCTCGTACCGGACACCCTCCTTCATCCACCGGCCGAAGTTCCCGGCGAGGGCTCCGAGGTTGACCGCGCCGGGAACCGGGTGACCCACCTCCAAGGCCCGCTTCTCGAAGAACGAGGCCAGAACCTCAGAAGGCCGCAGGGAGCGCTTCTCACGAGGTCGCCGGACCGGAGGGGCCAGGTCGTCGTCCGAGGCCGGGAGACGGCCGTCCTGGACGCTTCCTGCATCTTCTTCGCCGAGGGCCTGGGCCACGACGTACGCCGGGTCGAGTTCCAGTTCCGCCTGAGCCGCCTCGATGGCCGCCTGCTTCTTGGTCTTCTTCCGGCCGCCCTGGCGCGGAGCGCGGACCGCGTCCCATCCCTTGCCGCCCGGCCTGGCAGGTATCTCCTCGGCTTCGCCGGGATCAGACCGTGCCGAACGGCGCGGTGGAAGAAACGAAGTTTCTTCTATATCTCTAACTTCTAGTTGGTTATTGGGGTTGGGTGAAAACTTCGACACAGGGGGTGCAGAATCTGCACTTTCAGGGGGTGCAGAATCTGCACTCTCGGGCCATTCCGATACCGGCTTGATGCGCCGGACCACGGACTTGTACCGCAGCGCTTCCAGTGGGATCTGGTCCTCCGGTACGTGCTCGACGATGCCGTCCTTCTCCAGCGCGGCCAGGGACACGTACGCCTGCCGCTTGGACACACGGGCCTTGCCCGCGATGGTGTCGGCGGACTCCCAGCACATCCGGTGGGTGTCGTTGGCCGCGTCCGCCAGCGCGAGCAGAACGAGCCGCGTGGCGAGGCGGGTGTTCGAGTGCGTGAACACCTCGGACATGATCAGGATGCTCACTCGGCGGCTCCGAATCCGCCGTTGATATTAAGTCGGCTGGGCATGTTAGGTTCTTCCCATCTCGGGGTTTGTGGTGGGCCTCGGGGTGTGGTGGGCAAAAGCCCCCGGCAGTGAATTGAGGTCTCGAACCTCTTCAGCGCCGGGGGCTTTTGCGTTGCTCACTTACTCCCCGTCGAGTTCGAGGCCCTTCTCCTCGATCTCTGCCCGGGTCAGGTGGACGACCTTCTGTCCGGCCGGTATGCGACCGCGACCGCGTCGGGTGTAGTTGCCGTCCTCGTCGACCAGGAAGGCGAAGGTCTTGGACTCGTCGCGCGGACGGCCACGGCGCCGACGCGCCGGCTGCTCCGACTCCTCGTCCTCCTGCTTGTCCTCCTGGACGGCCGCACGCTCCTGCTTGGCGGCCTCCTGGTTGTGGGCCGCGTCGGCCACGGTATTAAGCGCCTTCTGGAGCAGTTCCGTCAGCGGCCGGTAGCGGACCGCGGCCTGGTTGATGACTGCGTTGCGCTCGTCCTCCAGCCGGAAGGCGTTGTAGGCACCCTCCAAAGCGGCGCCGATCAGCAGGAGGTCGAGGTCCTTGTCGGCGACCGGCTGCGCCTCGCGCTGGACCTTCTGGGCAGCCTGGTTGACCTGCTGCTCCAGGGTCTCCTGCTGCTCCTGGATGTCCTCCTCGACCGGGTTCACCTCGGGCTCCGGCTCCGGGTCGGCCTTGCGACCGCGACGGCGCGGCTTGGGCTCCTCCTCGGGCTCCGCCGGCTCGTCCTCCGTCAGCGGCTCCTCCTCCGGCTGGACCTCCTCGGGCTCGGAGCGACGGCCGCGGCGCCGGCCACGCTTGGGCTGCTCCGGCTCGGGCTCCGGCTCGGGCTCCGGCTCGGCCTGCGGCTGCTCACCGAAGGAGATGTCGTCGAGGCCGGCGGTCAGGTCCTTGGCCTTGATGCCCGCCTGCTCGGCCGCGTCCAGGAGGAGTTCGGCCTCGACGCTGCCCTCGTCACCCCACAGCAGGATCAGGTGCACCTCGTCGCCCGCACTGTCGGCCTCCTTCAGCAGGTCGACGACTCCAGCGGTGACGTTGGAGTGGTGGACGACCTCCTCGGCGTCCGTCAGGAAGGACTCGGTGGCGCGACTGCGCTTGTTGTCAGCGACGGCGATGTAGGGCAGGTCGGCCTTCTCGGTCCAGGCGAGGACCGTCTCCAGGCCGTCCGACAGGTGGTCCCGGGTGATCGGGAAGATGAGGTGGATCTCGCGGTCGCTGGGCTTGAAGAAGCCTGCCTCGTCCTCGTCGCCGAAGCCGAGCCAGTCGTTGAGCAGGTCCTTGATGTTCTCGGGGTCGACGTCAGCGGCGCCAGCGAAGGCCAGGGTGATGGGCTGCTTACTCAAGTTCTGCTCCCGGTGTTGGTGTGGTGGCCGCCGTGATCGGCGACGAAGAAGACGTTAGCGGTTACGTCTTCTAAATGCAAGAAAACCCCGCTTGTAAAGCGGGGTCTTCAAAGTGGTTTACACGTTAGGGCAGGTCAGGGACCCTGCGGCCGGTAGAGGGGTGCCGGCGAGGGAAGCGGATCGGGGTCGTATCCACCCCTCCCCCGCGGACCTGGACGTGCAGCAGCGCGACCACTCCGGCCGCTGCTGTGGCCGCCAGCCATGGGCCGGGCACCCGCTGGGCCTCGTAGGCCAGGCCGACCACGACGAGCGGCTGGAGGGCGGCCGGGATCGCGAAGGGCAGCAGCTCGCGCAGCCACTCCCACGCGGTGAAGGTGGCGAGCGCGATCAGCAGCAGCCGGAACCAGTCCATGATCAGATCGCCCTCGGGCCCAGGCCGCTGGTCTGCGGCTGCACGACGGGGATGTTGTTGGTGCCGGCCGGGTCCACCGCGGTCTGCGCAACGGAGACGACGGCCGGAACGACGACAGGCTCCAGGGACTGGACGACCGTGCCGACGACCGGGATCTTCTCGGCCGCCTCGACGACCTCCTGCACGCCGGAGGAGACGACGTCGGTGCTCAAGGGGAAGTCGTTGGTGATGCCCTGCTCGTCCTCGGACTGCTCGGCCACCTGCGCCACCTGGAAGTACTGCTCCACCTGGTGGCTCTCGGTATTAAGGACGATCTTGGCCTCGGCCACGAACAGGTTCTGGAGCGCGCCGAACCACGCGTACTTCTTCAGCAGGGAGTGGTAGAAGGCCGTACCGGACAGCCAGGCCAGGAACGCGGCGACCACAGCGGGCGCCCACACGAAGCCGGAGGGGTGCTCCTTGTAGACGGCCGCGGTGCCGGTAGCGACGGCCAGGACGGCGTGCGCGGCACCCTTGACGGTGGAATTGGTGGACGGCTTGGTGACCACTGCGACGATGGCGGGCAGCACCAGGCCGACGACGAGCGCGGCTGCGTCGGCGTAGTTGGTGAACATGGGGATCCTTAACGGTCGTGGTTACTGGGTCGGCAGAACGGCGTACTGAGGGGCATTCGCCGTGATTCCCAAAGGAACATTCTCTTCGAGCAGCGTTTGGATCAGGTAACTGCGCTCGATGTAGTTCTCGTAGTAGTACGAGCGCGCGAGGTTCGGGGATCCGCCCTGCTCCCACAGGTAGTCCTCGCCCATGGAGCCGTCGAAGTAGTCACGGACGGAGGCGCCTTCCTCGATCAAAACCCCGTCGACCCAGAAGATGCTCGACAGGCCCGCGGCCATGGTGCTCTTGAGGACGTTCATGCCCACATTCAGCGACGAGGAGGAGGCGGTGAAGGTGACATACAGGGTCCGCCAGCGCTTGTTCTTGGGATCCACGCGGCTGGCGGCCTGCGTCCACTTCGCTGCGCCCAACTGCGTCGAGCCGGTGCCGGACCACGGGGCGATGTCTCCGCAGCCCTGAGCGATGGCCACCTTGGCGCTCATGGTGTAGGTACGTCCCGGGATCAGGCCGGTCGCCTGGACGGAGATACCGCTGTCCGCGGTCGCCGTGGACGGCACGGTGACCTTCAGGGACTGGGTGCCTTGCCAGTGGTAGGCGTCCGCTGCGAGCGTGGCCTGGCCGGTCGAGCCGTAGCCGCTGATGCCGGATTCCATGTTGGGGTTGGTCGCGTAATTCAACCGGGTCGGCTTGATGATGACCTGGATCTCACGGGCGTTCTGGTAGTTGCTCGGGCCGGTAGATCCCAGCGGCAGCGGCTCGAACTGCACCGCGTCGAGGATCTGGTGTTTGTTCGCCGACATGGACGCGAACTTGAACCCCACGGAGGCGTACGCGGCCCGCTTCCAGGCGTAGCCGCTGCCGGAGACGGGATAGTCCACCGGGCCGGTGAACGCGGCGTAGGGGCGGCTGTAGGAGCCCGCGACGGCCGACTTCAGCGAACCGGAGTTGATACCGAACCACGCCATGGCCGGGTCCACACCCTGGTACGGGTAGTGGGAGAAGTCCTTGAACGCCGCGGCCGGCACCTTGATTGCGACCGCGAGGTGACCGCCGACGGTGAACTGCCCGGCCTCGGGTGCCAGCGGCTGCGGCCGGGGGATCTTGATACCGATGGATCCGCCGATCGCCAGCGTGCCGTCCAGCTCGGGTGAGGACACCCGGTAGCTGCGCACGACGATGGCGCCGGAGACGGGGATCCCCGGAGTCCAGTCGTCGTCGGCGCTGAAGGTGATGTCGTACGTGGTCATCACGTCACCGCCATTCCGACACGCGTGGCGGTGCTGAGCGCCGAGTTGGTGATGGTGAGCACCTGGGTTCCGTTCCGATAGATCGTGATGTTGCTGCCGGAGAAGGCGGCCGTGATCCGGTCACCGTCCGAGAAGGAGGTCGAGTAGGTGTAGGTGTTGGCCACAGAGCCGGACTGGACGAGGTACAGGCCCGTCCGCCCGGCCCGCCAGTAGTTGCTGGCGTCCTGGAGGCGGAAGACGACGCCCTGCTTGAGGGTGTTGCCGGGGTTGGTCAGGAACGTTGCCGACACCGTGCCGTCCGCGTGGCCGGCGATGGTGGCAATGGACGCCGTGGTGCCCACCGGGTAGGCCGATCCTCCCGAGTAGCCGCCGGAGGTCCACTGGCCCAGGGTCTCGGTCCAGGTCGCGGAGCCCAGGTCGGTGGTGCGGGTGGTCCAGTCGTTCCAGCCCTGGGAGAAGGAGTCGAGGACCTGGTAGGCGGGGACGGAGTCCGAGTAGAGCGCGGTGATCAGGGAGCCGTGGGAGTCGTAGTACTCGACGAACGGGTACACATTCACCTGCTCGCCGGAGTACGCCTGCGCGTATCCGGACAGGCACATCTGCACGCGGTCGTCGTAGCCGAGCGGGGTCCACTGGGTGTTCGCGGTCGGGGTGGCCGGCGGGGAGACGTTAACCGAGGCGGTCAGGGCCTGGTAGACGCGGCCGTGGTAGAGGACCATGTCGCCAGGCTGGTAGTCGATGTCCGGGTCCCAGGCCTTCCAGGTGTACGGGACGGGGATGCCGGAAAGGACTGGCTGCTGCGGATCCATGGAGGACTGCCCCGAGACCCGGCCGACGGAGCGCACACCTATCGTGGCGACCGAGCCGCCGCTGTTCGTGTTGCGGACCCACAAGGCGTTGCCCGCCTTGTCGTCGGGGTTGGTCGGGTTCTGCACACCGATGCCGACGAGGACACCGTTGGTGCCTGGGGTGACGCCCGCGGTGAAGGAGATCTCCTCCCACCCGGCCACGTGCCCGTTGGCGTCCACGAGGGTGCTGTCGGTGCCGTAGGAGACGACCGTCCAGTAGGCGTTGGAGGTGTTGGTGCCGGTGGGTGCCTGGGACTGGCCGTAGGCGCCGTTACTGCCAGCCTGGTACAGGTAGGCGCCGAACTCCACCTTCTCCCCCGAGGCGTAGTTCACGCCGGAGTCCCACTGCGGGAAGGTGGGGTGGTCGAAGTCGGCTTGGTCGTCGGAGAGCATGAGGTTGACGCCGGCCCGGAGGTCTGCGTCGTATCCAGTGGTTTCGGAGATGACCGAGCGGATCTGCTCCAGGGTCCCCTTCTGCCGGCCGAGGGTGGCTGCGTCCCGCACTCGCTGCCTGAAGAGGTAGGCCGGCGCCGAGGCTTCGTACTGGATGCCGAACTGCGTGGCCAACTGGGCGATGTTGTCGAAGCGGGTCCGCATCGCGTCGTTGGTGTAGCGGTTGCTGTCGTAGTACGACTGCACGATGTCGAAGCCGAACCCGAAGATGCTCAGGAACGGCTTGAGGTAGGGGTTTAGCGTGTTGGAGTCGTCGGTGAGGTTGTTGCCCTGCTTGACGTCGACCTTGTAGTGCTCGGGGATCAAGCTGTACAGCAGGTCGGTGTAGCCGTTGTTCTTCGGCATCAGGCAGGAGACGGTGCCCGCGCGGGACCACTGGCCGGAGGCGGAGATGAAGATCGTGTAGTACAGCCAGTGCCCGCCGACCACGCTGGTGTCGACGAACGAGGTTGCCTGGTGCGACTGATCGAGCAGGACCTCGCCGTCGTTCTCGTTGACGGCCCACCCGTAGCGGTTGCGGATCAGGCGCAGGGAGTCCCAGGAACCGGCTGGGGCCTTCCAGTCCAGCGAGACGGTGCTGTAGTCCACGGGCGTGGCTGTGAACGGGCTGACGTCGAAGTCGGGATGGATGTCCGTCCCGTACTGCGACAGCCCGTATATGGACTGTCCGTAGGTTCCCACTTAGTGCTCCCGGATCATGCACGCCGCCAGGTGCAGGTCGCCCACGGCGAGGGTCTTGCCGACCACGTCGTGGTACAGGTGCATCTCGATCTTCTGGCCCGCGGTGACCCAGTTCTGGTAGGTGACCATCTGGTGGGTGTTGCCGTCGGGGCTGGGAAGGTTGTCGTTCGTAGCGACCTGCTGGCCGCCCACCCAGATGTCGATCTCGCGGTCGGTGTACGGGGACTTGGTGTACGGGGTCCAGTTCAGCCACTTGGCGCGGGCGGTGATGATCCACCAGCCGGTGCGGTTGGCGGTGATGGTGGAGCCGTTCCACAAGCCCTCGGGGTCGTACGACGGCCGCGGGAAGGAGAGGGTCTTGCTCTTGGTGCCGGTGGCCGGGCGGGGGACGGAGTCGGCTGACTTCTGGAGGAAGACGGCAGGGGTGCCCTGGCCCCGTTGGATGGCGTCGAGCCGGTCGGCGACGGAGTTCCAGGTGTACTGCTTCATCTTGCCCTTGAGGCCCTGGTCCTGGTGCGGGAGGAGTCCCAGGGTCTGCTGAATGGCCAGCACCTCGTCCTGGAGGTTGTTCACGTGGCTGGCGTCGATGTCCTCGGTGTTGTTCTTGTGGACGGGGAAGGACTTGTACTGCTTCGGGTAGACGGCGGCCATTAGCCGATACCTCCGGTCATCGTGATGGACGAGATGTTGCCGACCTTGGGGATCTCCCAGGCCCGCATGACGATGTCGGCGGTACCGGTCTGGGCCGCATCCGCGCGGGCGACCATGGGGATGTCGACGTAGCGGACACCGTCCACGGCCAGGATGGTCTTGTAGAAGTCCGAGAGGGTCAGCCGCATGCCGAAGTCGACGTTGGCGAAACTGAGCATCGTCTTCAGCGCCTGCTGCACGTCGTAAAGGACGCTCGCCCGGGAGTACCGCGGCCAGCACTCGACGACGATCGGGTTGGAGACGTTGCCGACGTTCACGCCGACCGTGGTCGGGCCGGACACGGTGACCGTGGTGCCCGCCAGTGCCTTGGCCTGGAGGGTGTCCTGCACGCTCTGGAGGGTGGTCGCGCTCGGGGTGCCTCCGTCGGAGCCGATGACGAACACGCTGATGCTCGTGTAGGTCGACGCCACGGCGTTCGCGCGGACGATGCCGGGCAGGGTCAGGGCGAGGTCGGAGAAGTCAGCGAGGGTGACACACCGGTCCTGGGTACGGAAGATCCGCGGTGCGTTGGCCCTGATCTGGTCGTTGGTCTCCGGGTCGGCCCCGCCGCTCATGGCTGAGGTGATCGGGGTGCCATCGGAGTTGGTGGCGATGGTGACACCAGGCAGGGTGGAGGACGCGATGGCGTTGACGACGCCCGCGTTCACGTTGCCGACCGATCCGCCGCCCACGCGGTAAGTGGCGTAGACGGTCAAGTTGACGGTCGGGATTGCTCCGTTGAGGTTGTCTCCGAAGCGAATCCAGGTCGAGCCGGCGTCGTCGAGGTAGGTGGTGAACACTCGGTCGGCCGGCTCTGCATCCACCAGGTAGTCGATGTAGGTCCACTCGGTGAGGCTGTCGACGTTGTCCACGTACACCTTCACCGTCCCGCCGATGACCGGCACGTCCGGCAGGCGGAACTCCTGCACGGGCAGACCGTTCGAGGTACCGACGTTGACCTGGGTGCGGGTCACACCCTGGGTGACGGACACGACCGCGGTGCCACCGTTCTTGGGCACGGTGACATCGGTGTCGGTCTCGTACGTGATCGGCGAGTCGATGGTGTCGATGTAGTCCGTGACGACCTGGGTGCCCGCAGGCACGAGGACGGCAGGGCCCGGGTTGGACGTCTGGAAGGTGACGGTGCCGGTCGCGGGGACACCGTTGGACGGCTGGTAGCCGAGCAGGTCGGCAATCTGGAGCAGGCTCAGGCGCTGCGTCGCGGTCGGCAGGAACGCTTCCTGCTGGAGCCGGTCGCCGTAGTAGGAGAGGTTGTCGCCGAGGTAGGAGAACAGCTCGATCAGGAGCACGCCGAAGTCACCCTCGGAGGAGGGCACCCACTGGGGGAAGGCGCGGCCGGCGAAGTCGAGCAGGGACGTCTTGAAGCCTTCGTAGTCGCGGGACGTGTAGTCCACGGCAGGTGTGTCAGCCACTGATGACCTCGCTCACGGTGCCGCCGACGTGGACCACGGCGGTGTTGGTCTGGTTCGCGAGGCTGGACGGGCTCGTGCCGTCCTCGCGGCGGATGTAGTCGACCTCGACGCGTGCGAGGGACTGCTGGGTGCTGTCCTGGATCGGGGTGACCTGCTGGAGGAGTACGCCAGGCTCGTACGCTGCGAAAGCCGTTTCCACGGCACGGGTGATTTCCTGCGCGACGAATCGCGCATTGGGCTCGAACAGGAGATCAGCCACGGGAACCCCGTAATCCGGGAGCATGACCCGCTCCCCCGGCTGAGTGCCGACGAGCGCATTCACATGCTGGGCGATCTGCCTGTCCGGATTCGTCTCGACGGCTATGGTCCCGTCGGACGCGAGGCGAAAAGGAAATGCAATCTCGGTAGGCATGCTTGCATTGTCCCAGGAATGCCTACCGAGATTGCACTTACTGTTCTGCGTCAGATGCCGGGGAACGCCGCCTGGGAATCGGCGAGGACCTGCTCGTTCTCGGCAGCGATGTCGGCGTCGACTGCCTGCCGCGCCGTGTTGTAGTCCTGGGCGGCCTGGTTGTAGCGGCCGACGGCAGCGTTCTGGTTGGCGGCCTGCTCGGCACTGACCCAGGTGTCGCGTACGTACACCTTCAGCGACATCGTGACGATGTCCTCGTCCGACATCTGCGTGTCCGGCCAGGTGCCGTGGAACGCGGCAGCAACACGGGGCCACACGTCGTCGGGAATGGAGACGGTGATGTCAGCCATTAAGTTACGTCCTCGCTACTTGGTGTACGTGATTCTCAACTGGGGCGGGTGGGTGTCGCCGACACCATCGAAGATGCCGTAGTAGGTCTTGTCGGTTGTGGACAGGTCTCCGCCGAGCGTAATTCCACGATAGGGGGTGCCCGCGTTCCAACTGGAATTCCATGAGGACGGCAGCGTCACCCACTTTCCCGCGCCGACCGGCCAGGAAGAAACCGTCTGGTTTATGCCGCCCACACCCGCGAAACCCGTCGGCTCGGACGTGTTGGTGAAGACACCGATATGCGCGGTGCCGCCCGCGTTGTAGTACCAGTGGTTCGCGTACAGGTAGACCTCGACCTTGGAGACCTTCGCGGTGGAGCCCATGTCGGTGTACGGCTGCGTGCCGAAGTACACCATCGACTTCTGCTGGCCCCAGGTGCTGGAGTAGTAGCCCTGGTACATGGAGCCGTCGGTGTAGCCCGCGTTACCGAACCGGCGCGACCACACCGCGTTGTACGTCTTGGTGTACGTCTTCGTCGCCGTCACCGCGGCGCCACCCGTGTTGTAGACGCCGCCCTCGTGCACGGCCGGCCCGATGTCCTCGACGTAGAAGTCCGAGGACTGCGCCGGGGAGTAGTTCCGCAGGCCCCAGCCGGTGGCGTTGCCGGCGTGCTTCGCAGCGATCCACAGGATCCGGTGGTCGCCCGGCGCCAGGCAGGTGGTGGCACCGTAGTTGCCTCCACCGTCGGAGGAGCAGACGATCAGGCCCTCCACCACGGTGGTGCCGTCCGTACCGCCACCGTCGTAGTACATGCCGAAACAGCGGGCCATGATCGGGTCCGTGGTCTGGGGGCTGGCGCCGGTCGGGCTCCATACGGTGCACCCGTTGAGGGACGTGGCCGTGGCCGCCACAGCGATGCGGTTCTCCAGGACCTGGTTGCCTGTGCCGCCGTTGAAGTCGAACTGGGAGCGGGCCACGATGCGGTACATGCGGCCCTCGACGGCCGTGAAGGCCAGCTCGATCAGGCCGGTGTCCGTGGTGTAGTAGGTCGACGAGGTCGGCTTGTTCGTCCAGCCCCGCTCATAGGTGACCATGCCCCACGGCATGTTCCACAGCAGGTTCGACAGTTCCTGCCCCTGGTACCAGAACTGGCCAGTCGGGTCGTCACTGGACGCTCCGGCCGGGCGCTGCGGGGTCCACAGGGAGTTGAACGTGCCGACACCGTTGGGGTCGATAGACGCCTTGCCGCCCGCGAAGGTGGCGTAGGCGTTGGCCGTGGTCAGTTCGGTGTTCAGGGTGCCGTCCGGGCCGTACAGGCGGACGCCGGCTGCGGAGATGTCGGTCGCTCCGTAGCCCTCGCGCATGACCAGGACGTCGTCGATGCACAGCCACCAGGTGCTTGTGGTGTCGAGCCCGGTGGCGGTGCCCGGGGAGTTGTTCGAGAAGGACACACGTCCCCACAGCGCTCCCGTCGGCGCGGTCATCTCGAAGATGTCCTCGGAGTACCCGGTGGTGTTGTTGGTGGACTTGTTGTTGGCTCCGGCCATCTGGTCGGTCCAGGTGACCTGGTCCGGGCTGGTCTCGAAGGTGGCCTGGAGGCCGCCCGAGCCGTAGTACCAGTAGCGGAACATGTAGGTGGCTCCGGCGACCACGGGGAACGGGGCGCTGAGGATCTTCGCCCAGCCCGTGTTCACCGCGCCCAAGGACGCCTTGCCCTGGCCGGAGCGTGCCGGCGAAGTGCCCGCACCGATCTCGATCTTGGCGGTGTTGGGGCTGCCGCTGGAGGAGGTCGTCCAGCCGACGAGGGAGTTGTCCTCGAAGCCGGGGTTGGTGACGAGGTTGCCGGTGACGGTGCCCAGGGACAGGTGCGAGGCGTTGACGTTGCCCAGGTTGATGTTGGCCGAGTTGACCTGGCCGGTCTCGACGACCTCGATGGTGAACATGTCGACCTCGGCCGTGCCGTCACCACCGGAGTTGTTCACGTACAGGGAGGGGCTGATGTACCGGACGTTCTGGTGCAGGCGCATCGGACTGGTCGGGCTGGTGTTGGGGCCTGGGTCGCCGGTCGAGGCCGTGCCCTTGATGTAGCCGGTGTACACCGTCCACCCGCCGCCTGTGGTCTGCCAGACGGATTTGGCGGCGCAGTACGCCTGGCTGGAGCGCGAGTTTGATCCGGCGGTGTTGACCAAGGTCACGCCGTCGGCTGCGATGCCGGTGACGCCGACGTAGACGTTCTGGTTGGTGCCCGGGACGGAGTTGGCGACGGTCTGCCGGATGCGTGCGGTGACGCGGTAGGTGACGCCCGGGTCGAAGGGTATGAGGATGTCCGGCCGGTAGGCGCCGCTGACGTACCCGGTGCACCGCATGACGTAGCCGCCGGACGCTGCGTCGGGCACGCTGACCGTGGTCATGGTGCCGGTGGAGCCGTTGCTCCACTTGCTGGCGTCCAGTCCGAAGTCGTAGAACTTCTGGCCGACGGTGGCCTGGAGGCCGGCACTGAGTTTGTCGACGGTCAGGGCGCCTGCGGAGATCTTGTCGGCGGTGAGGGTGCCCGCGACCACCAGCGCGTTGTCGATGGCCTTACGCATCTTGACGTTGGTGACGAACCAGGAACCTGCGGCCGTCGTGGGAGAGGTCAGGGTGGAGCCGATACCGAAGGTCGCCAGGTACTTACCGGCCGGGATGGTGATCTGGCCGGAGATCTTCGTCCAGGTCTGCGCTGCCGACGGCAGGGTGGTGCCCACGCTCGGCCAGGTGACATTGGCGCCGTTGGCATCCCAGACGGTGAGGAAGAACCGCAGGTTGGCATTGCAGTCGGGAGAGGCCGCGACCCACGCCTCCACGTAGTACGACTCCCCAGGGGTTACCGGCATGCCGGTCGTCGTGGTGGTCGTGTGCTTCCACGTGAGGTCGGTGTTGGAGTTGGTCTGGTTAGCGATCTTGGCGACGTACGCGGCCGGGGCGCCCGTGGGCACGCTGGGGTCGCTGGCGACCGTCCGGACGATGTTGGAGTTCCAGTTCCAGGAGGTGCTGTTCTGCGTGAACTGGGGGTCCAGGAGGATGTTCGAGGTATCGCCGATGACCATCTTGTCCGTCGTGATGGACCGGGCCCCGATCACGGATGCGCTGATAGTGCCGGTGGTGATCGAGCCGCCGTTGATCGTCGTGGTGGTCGGGATGGTGCCGTTGTTCAACTGGTTGGCCGGGATGCTGACGCCCGCGCCGATGGAGCCGGTGACCGTGGTCGCCGAGGACGCCGAACCTGCCGTCGTCGCGGAGCCGGCCGTGGCTGCGGAGGAGACCTGCCCGGAGACGTTCGCGCCGGAGACCACGAGGTTGGTTGCGTCGATCTGGGAGGCGCTGACCTTCCCGACCGTGATCTTGGACGCGTCGATGGATGCGATGACGCCGGACTGAGCGGTGATCGTCCCGGCCGCCATCTGGTTGGCTGTGATGGTGTTCGCGGCGATCTGGTTGGCTGTGACGGTGTTCGCGGCCAGCCGGTCTCCGGTGATGGACCCGGCCTGGATCTGGGTGGAGGTCACCGTCCCGGAGGTGATCTTCGAAGCGTCCAGCGAGCCGGCCGCGATCCGGGCGGCGTTGAGCGTGCCGACGTTGATCTTGCCTGCGTCCAGGTCGGAGATCTTCGCGTTGTTGATCGCCGCGTCAGCGATCTGGGCAGTGCCGATAGCGCCGTTGATGATCTTCGCGGAGCCGATCGTGGCGTCCGCGAGCTGGGTGCCGGTGACGGCGCCATCAGCGATGTTGGTGGTGGCGACGGCCTGGGCAGCCAGCTTGCCGGCAGCGATGGCTCCGTCTGCCACCGCCTGTGTGTCGACCGCGCCTGCGGCCAGCTTGGTTGAGTCAATGGCACCGACGGCGATCTTCGCGGACGTCAGGGAGGCGTCGAGGATGTCCTGGGCGACGGCCTGCTTGGGCGTGTCGCTGTTCGAGGCGGACGGGGCCGAGGCGATGCCGACCTTGGAGTAGGCGACCAGCCGGTAGTAGTAGGCGCTGGCGTAGTTCTGGATGGGGTCGTACAGGAAGTCCGGGCCGGGCAGGGTGCCGACGACGACCGGGTTGGAGAAGTTCGAGGTGGTGTCCCGCTGCACCTGCACGTGGGAGAAGATCGCAGGCATGGCGGTGCCGGTGGAGTCCAGGCCGTCCCAGGTGACGCGCAGGCCCCCGAGCACGCCGACGACCCCCGGGGCAGAGGGCACCGGAGGCGGGGTGGACGCGGACGCCGTGGTGATGTTGGAGGTGGCCCACAGGGAGGTGTTGTTGCTGGTGTCGATGGCCGCCACCCTCACGTAGAAGGTGACGCCGGTATTAAGCCCGTCGAGGAGGACCAGGTCCTCGGTGGTGACCCAGCCCCCGGACCAGTTGCTGTTGTCGTAGGACGTCTGCAACAGGTAGTGCGAGAGGTCGACGAGGCTGGTGCCGTCCTGGTTCTCCGTGGGCGGGGTCCAGCTCGCCGTCACGCGGGCCTGGGTGGCGCCCTCGTCGGTGACGTACTGCACCGTGGTCAGGGTCAGCGCGGTCGGCTCCTTGGGCGGCAGTGCGTCCAGGGAATCACCCCCGGTACCGATCTGGTCGACCTGGTCCTGGACGTCCTTGATGCCGAGCGGGCTGTAGACAGGCTTAGTGATGTCGCCGCCGGAGAACTGCACCCACAGCGTCTGCCCGACCGGTGGGATGGTGTTGGTCGGGGATGCAGGTACGGCCCAGGCGCTCTCTGCATTTCCGAGGACCTGGGGAATGAGCAGGGTGACGCGGGCCTCGTTCAGTGGGTCCTGATTGTTGGCAACGCTACCCCGGTACATTCCGAGTACCGGATCAGCCGACATTGATGTCCTCCAGAAGAGATGATTCCCAGAACTGCCCGTTTCTCAGTACGGCGGGCACGGTGTCGAACTTGAATCGTTTGTTCGCATCGCTCCGGAATGTTACCGCGTAGGGTTGGTCCCTTTCCGCATCCACGGTCGTGGTGAATATCCAGCCGGCGTTCTTCTTGTCGCGGTTGATGAGGTGCTTTGTGTTCGTCACCATCCACCGGCCCTTGTTGTCAGCGGAAACGGAATTTCCACCGATACCGACCAGAGTTCCCGGGGCGATCTTCGCAGTCCCGTACAGGGTGGCCTGCATGGTGATCCAGCCGCGGGAGGCCAGGGTGCGGGCCTCCATGAGTGCCTGCGCATCGGCGTAGTTGTCCACGGCACGCGAGGTCGTGATGTGGTTGAGGAACGGGGCCGTGCCGGCGTCCGCCGCGGACGAGGCTTTGAGGACCTTGCCAGTCTTGGCGTCGAGTCCAGAAATAGCGGAGGTGCCGGTCGTCCCGTTGCTGCGGGGGATCATCGTGCCCGTGAGAATGGAAAGGCTTTGGAGGCTGTCCTGTATGCCGGGCTGCTGGTTCTTGCTGAACACCGGGATGTCCTGGGACTGCTGTCCGAGTAGGAGAATGCGTGGGTCCAGGAAATACAGGGTGGTGCCCTCGACCCAGAAACGGTAGCCAGTCTCGGCCGCGAGGTCGTTGACCAGTTTGAAATCGGACTGGCCCGCCTGCGCCCAGTAGGTCAGGCGCCGGGCAGACGGGGAGATGATGGTGCGCAGGCCATTCTCCCGGCCCACCTGCCGCACGATCGACGTGGGTGAGACGTTCTTCCAGCTCCTCGTACGCTGGGTGTTCATCGGCAAGGCGGTACCGATGCAGACGTATCGGACCACCACGTGCTGGGTGTCGGCTGAGGCGATCTCGCTGGAGTGGTGCACGTACCCGTTCCAGCGCACCAGGTCGGCGGGTGCGCGTCCGTAGTCGAGCGTGACTGGGGTCAGCTCTGCGTAGGGCTTCCTCGAAGTCGGTGCGGAGGAAACATCTATGAGGGCCATCGAGTGCACACCGAAGCCCTCGCGTATCTCGACGCGGGCGATGTAGCCAGTGACGTTGCCCGTCCCCATGAGCAGCCGGGTGACAGGTAGCTGCTCAGACATTGGGGATCCTGATGATCTGGCCCGGGGTCAGGACGGTCCAAGAGAGGATTTCCGGGTTGGCGTCGGCGATGCTCCACCACAGCAGCGGGTCGCCGTAGTAGTGCTCGGCGAGCAGGTCGATGCGGTCCGACGAGGTCACCAGGTGGTAGGTGAACTGGAACGCCCACTCCTGCTGCCGGCTGGGTACGACGGTCAGGTTGGTGCCCCGCGCGGACGCGACCAGCGCGAGGTTGGAGTCCTTGTAGCGCGAGTTCGCGGAGATCGTCACCGTCCGGCCTTTCCGCTCTTGTTGTTCTGAGGGTTGAGGATGCTGGGGTTCTTGTAGTCCGGCAGCCCCGGCAGCTTGCCGGTGGAGTGGGTGCGGCCGTCGCTCTTGGAGGTGTTCCGCGGGAGCAACTGCATGGTGATGCTGACCTGGCAGCGGACCGGGATCATCGACGAGGACCAGTGGGTGTACTGGACGTCCAACTCCTGGATGACGCCGTAGTAGTCGAGGTAGTCGCCGAAGACCACGTTGACCGGCACCCACAGCATCGGGCCGGACGCGCCGTTGGTGAACGCGCCCTTGGTGTAGGACAGGTCGGTGTCCGACAGCTTGGTGCTTGAGTCCCCGTCGGGGACGTTGATGTTGGAGGCGATACCGGTGATTTTGTACAGGGCCAGCACGTCGTAGGCGACGCCCATCGTGGCGACGTCGTACGAGTGGGCAACCTGCGAGGAGTCCCACAGTTCGTAGGTGCGGTCGAAGAGCAGGTCGAACTGGACCGTCTGCGACAGCGGCAGGATCGCCTTGCTCGCCGACACGTCGTTGGGGTCGAGGGAATTCTGGTCCGCGAGGACGTTGGTGTTGATGGAGTGCGTCAGCGTGACGACGCTCGGGTTGTACAGGAAGTTGCACCTGTACTTCGTCCCCTTGATCGCCTTGTCAGTGATGATCCATCCGCGGGACAGGGAAGCGTTGTACGTGGTGCTGGTGCCGGTGCCGTTCCCGTGCTTGTCCGTGGCGTAGGGCGAGTACATCCACGTTGGGATGCTGGTGATCCGGGGATCGAACTCTCCGTTGTCTACGATCTTGCTTGCCATCAGTTACCTGCCGCGATGAGGTTGATCCGGTTGTCCTCGGCCAGCGCGTTCATGAACTGCTGAGCAGCGTCCCGGGCGGACTGCTGGTCCATGACGCCCTGAACCTGGATCACGACGGAACCGGAGGCGAAGTTGAGTTGAGCGGCCTTGGCGGCCGAGGTATTAAGCCCGCCGGCCAGCGGGGTGTTGCTCGCCAGGGCCTTTCGCATGGCCTCGGCCTGTGCGGCCGGGATGATCATCTCGCCCTTGTGGACGCGGGCCGTCTGGTCGACGTCGATGTTCGTCGAGCCGACCGCGTATCCCTTGTACGCGCCGCCGTTCGCCATGGACTTGATACCGGGAACGTTGGCCAGCGAGCCGTACCGCGACTCGGCGTAGCGCACCCCGGCGATGATGTTGTCGACGGGGTTCCAGATGTCCTTGTGGCCCTTGATCGAGTACGCGTTGAACGTGGGGTCGATGGTCTGGAGGATGCCCTTGGAGGGGTGCCCCGCCTTGGCGTTGGAGTCGGTGAGGTTGACCGCGTGCGGGTTACCGGACGACTCGTGCATGGCCATCGTGTTCACGTACCGCTCGTTGGCCGAGGTGTCCTGGTGAAGGATCCCGAGTGCCGACTTGATCCACGACTTCAGGTTTCCGGTCGGCATGGAGCCAGGCACGGCGCCGTTGTCGCCGTTGCCCTTGGCCGAGGACTGGTTTGCACCCACGCCGGAGCCGACGCTGGCAGCACCGTGCGCGGAGATGCCGGCCGCGATGGCGTCGGACTCCTCGATCGAGCCGTAGTTGCCGACGTCACCCCCGAAGCCCATCGTGGACAGCCGGTTGGTGTCACCGCCCGCCTGGTTGGAGGCGTCGTCGGAGTTGGTGAGGTCGCCCATGTTGCCGACCGCGCCCAGGATCCTCACGGCGTTGGTGAACTCGCCCGGCTTGTAGGAGCGGATGCGGACCACGGAGCCTGTGTGGGGCGCCTCGATCAGCTTGCCGTTACCGATGCACATCACGACGTGGTGCGCGGGGTTACCGACGAACATGAGGTCGCCCGCCCGCTCCTGGCCCATTTTGACCGGCTTACCGGCCTTCTGCTGCTGAGAGGCGACACGCGGCAGGGAGACACCGATCTGCTTGAACGACCACTGCATCAGGCCGGAGCAGTCGAAGCCCTTGGGTGTGCTGCCACCCCACACGTACTTCACACCGAGGTACTTCATGGCGACCCTGATGACGGCCGCGGCGGTCTTGCCTGCGCCGGACGTACCCGTGGCGACTGCACCAGACTTACCGGTGCCCTGAGCCGCAGCCGCGCTGCCGCCTGAACCGGCACCGCCGAAGAAGTTGCTGTAGATGCCCATGCCCGCGCCGATCGCGCCACCGACGCCGGCACCGATGGCCGTGCCGAGGACAGGGACGACCGAGCCGACCGCGGCTCCCACGGCAGCACCGGCTCCGGCATCCACGCCGACGTGGCTCCACTTGTTGGCCGTCTTGCCGTGGACGTACTTGTCGACCAACTTCGAGCCGAAGTGGTGGATACCCCACCCGGCCAGACCGCCGAGGCCGATAATTCCAGCAGATCCGAGCAGGCCCAGACCGCCGGCTGCTGCTGCCCCTTCTCCGAGGCTGGTGATACCGAAGGCACCGTCCGCGCCCGCCGTGGCCGAGATCATGCCGCCTTCACCGGCAGCGCCAGCACCGCCGGCACCGCCCATGCCGAAGCCACCGAGGCCTCCGCCGCGGCCGAAGAGGCCACCGAGACGGCCGAGCTGGCCCAGGCCGCGCATCATGCCCAGCGTGCCCAGGCCGCCACCGATCGCGCCACCGAGCATGGACGTGACACCACCGGTGTAGCCGATGACGCTGTCGGCGCCCGTGGACTTGAGGATCTTCTGGAGGACGGTGTTGAACTTGTCCAGATACTTCACCGACGTCTGCAAGCCGGAGGTGAAGGAGTCGTTAATGGCGGCGTCCTGGTTGCGCTTCGTTCCGGCGTAGTCCAGCAGAGCCTGCGCGTTGGAACCGCCGATCTTCCAGTCCTTCAACTTGGCCCTGGCGGCGTTGTCGCCGTCGAGGGCCTTCGTCATGGTCCGGTCGTACTCCTTGAAGGACGCCCCGCCGAGTTGAGCGGACGCCATGCCGGTGAGTTCGATCTGCACCTGGTGGGCCAAATCGTTGCCGAGGGTCTGCCTCAGCATCTGGTTGACCCGAGAGTTCTGATTGATGAACGTCGCCTGGAGCTGCGCCCGGTTCTTGACGTCCTTGCCGCCGTACTGGTTGAACACCTGCTGGGCGATCTGTCGAGGGTTCTGGCCCTTGCCGCCCTTGATGGTCTGCACGCCGATGATCTGGCCGCCGTAGTAGGCGCCAGGAGTCCAGGCAGCAGCCATCCCGGCCGTGCGCTGCGTCTCGGACTGCGAGGGGTCGAGGAAGCCTGCGCTCTTGGCCCAGCTCCAGTTGGTGTTGAAGTTGGAGGAGCCGGGAGAGGAGCCGTACGAGGCGAGGTTGGTGTAGGCCTGTGCGGCGTCCGCGGTGCTGTAGGCGGTGTAGTTCTTCACCGTCATCTGGTTCTTGAGCGGCGACCATCCGCCGTTCGTGCCCATGGATGCCTGGTAGGCAGCGGTCTGCATCACGACCTGGTCGTGGAGCTTGCCGGTCGACCACGCGTACAGGCCCTGGAGGCCGGACTTGAAGGAGTACGGGGCGTGGCCGCCGTTGTTGGAGGAGCCCCCACCCAGGCGCGGGGTGTTGATGCCCCCGCCGGAGCCGCCCGCGTTCTGCTGGCCGCCGTTGTTGGACGCCCCGCCGCCCTGGCTGGACTGTCCGGAGAAGGAGGAGCCGCCACCGTTGGCCGTGCGGGCCCAGGAGCGTCCAGTGCTGCCGGCCCTCGGGGTACCGGGAGCAGCGGGGGCGGTGGCAGGGGCGTCCGCGCCGCCGTTGGGCCGGCCGTGGGCGTAGTTGCTGGTGTTGTTCCAGATGTCGTTGGCGAGCATGCCGAAGCCCCGGGCGCCCTGAGTGGACCCGGAGCCTCCGCTCCTCCAGCCCGAGACGAACTGTCCCGAGCTGGAGTTCTTCAACTTGTCGGTGGCGGACTTCAGCCCCTTGTTCAGGGCGTCTACGTTCTTCGCCAGTTCAGAGATCGCGTCCTGGGCCTTGTTCCAGCCCAGGAGCGGTCCCTGCCCCGCCACCGTTCCTTCGTTAGCCATTATCCGCCTCAGCAATCCGCCTATTACGCTGCGCCCTGAACCACTTCACCCAGTGCAGGCGCTCACGTACGGTCAACCGGCGAATTTCGCTGAGGCTCCAAGCCGGGGATAGCTCGACTAGTTGCTCGTATTCGAAGTACGTGTCGTGGTAATTACAGGCCCTGAAACAGGTCCCCCGCTGAGATGAAGAGGGGGACCTCCTTTCCGCACGAATCGTGCGTGAACTTGACATCATTGTATTGCGGACCCGGCTGGTTCTTCTCAATCGCTTCGAGAATGGTCTTGCGGTCCGCGATGCCGAGAGAGCGGGCGAAGTCGGGATTACCGGAAACGGCGTGTTCGCTGCCGTCCGCCTCGACGACGGAGATGATGCACCGCGAGAGCAGGAGGGTGTTCTGCTCGGAGTCGGTGGCGCGTTCGGCGACGGCGAGGAGGGCTTCCTGGTCGCTGCCGACGGGCAGGCGCACGAAGGCCTTCCGGCCGCGGCGCAGTTCCACCTCGAAGACGCGCTTGGACGGGTCGTCCAGCCGGCGCACCGGGATCTCGTCGAGGGTGATGGTGAGGTGGAACTCCTCACCGCACCACGGGCAGGAGTAGTGCTCCCACTCGACCTCGTCACCGTAGGTGGCGCGGCGGATCTCCAGCAGGAGCATGTCCCGGTCGCCGAGCAGCAGCTCGGACAGGAGGGCCGGCGTGGCCTTCATTCCTGCGACGGAGACGGTGCCTGCCTGGAGCAGGGTGGAGACGAACTTGCCGATGCCACCGGAGCGGGCCTTGGTCAGGGCCTCCTCGTCGGCGCCGGTCAGTTCACGCACCTCGGCGTCGTAGCGTGCCGAGGCGTAATCGCCGCCCAGAACGTAGCCTCCCGGCAGGGTGAAGTTGCCGCCTGCCGGGAGACTGATGTTGGGCTTGGCGACCTCTTCCTGCTTGGCCTCGTTCAGCAGCGCATTGATCTGCGCGTTGGCCGCCGCAGGGTTGTCGAGGGGGTTGATGTACCCCTCGGTATTAAGGTCGGTAGCCACGGATTGTGCTCCTAGTTAGTAGGGGTATTACTTCGAGTTGAAACTCACGCCAGACGAGCCTACATCGCTCGCCAACTTGAACTCGAATCCCTCATGCGCCAAGGTCATTTGCTGGACGACGATCGCATTGGCGCCCGCGTCGAGGTCCGAGAACGCCACCGCCGTGGGCCACGCGTTGTAGATGCGGAATCCCGCCTTGGCCGGAGTGTTGCCAGAAGTCACCGGGTGGTCGAGTACGTAGACGTCCACGTTGACGCGGAAATTGTCTCCGGCCTTTCCGAAGCCTTGTCCCTGCATGACGGTGAACAACTGCTTCATCCAGTCCATCATCTGGGTGTCGCCAACGGCGAGGCCCTTGGAAAGGGTGATGGGGGCGAAATCGCTCTGCCCTGGCATCTTCTGCGTCGTAGTGTTCATTCCGCCCTCACGGTACGGAATCACCTCGGTCGTGACGTTCAGGCCCGAAACGGACATGAAGCCCATGCGTGCGAAGTTCTTGAGCGTCGGGTGCTGGATCTGTACTTGAAATTTAAAATTTCGCAAGGGATCCGAAGCGATGTGCCCCACGCTCGGCTTGGTCTGAGCCATCAGTCAGTTACCTCTCTCAGGAAGTGGTCTCGGTAGCGGTCGAGCCGCCGGAGAACTGGCCGATCGAGATCACGATGAACTCGGCCGGGGTCTGGAGCGCGACGCCGACCTGGACGTTGACCACGCCATTGGCGACGGACGCCGGGGTGTTGTTCGACGAGTCGCAGACGACGAAGAAGGCCTGGTCCGTGGTGTTCCCGGCGAGGACACCGGTCTGCATCAGGGTCAGCAGGTACTGCGAGATGACCGAGGAGATCTGGTCCCACAGGATCTGGTCGTTGGGCTCGAAGACCGCGAAGCGCGTGGCGTCGAGCAGTCCCTTCTTGATCATCATCAGGGACCGGCGGACCGAGACGTAGCGGTCCGGCATGTTCTGCGACAGGGTGCGCGCGCCGTAGATGACGAACCCGGTGCCTGGCATCGACTTGATGACGTTGATGCCTGCGACGTTCAGTGCGTCCTGGTCGTCGTTGGTGAACCGGAACTGGACGTCCAGCACGCCCTTCAGCGCGGTGTCGATGCCGGCCGGGGGCTTCTGCACACCGCGGGAGGTGTCCATGCGGCTGTACTGGCCGAGCACCGCACCCCCAGGCGGCAGCAGGCGGGACGAGCCGGCCGCTGCGGTCGCCGGGTCGTTCACGATCAGCCACGGGCCGTAGACGGCCGCGTAGGACGATGCCGTCAGCGCCGAGCCGCCCGTGGACATGCCCTGGAGGGACAGCGCGTAGGAGTGGGCGTTGTCGGCCGAGGTGGCCTTCTCGCCGTCCACGACGACGAACACGGTGCCCTGGGTCTCAGCCCAGGCGATGATCGGGTTCAGGACAGTCGCGTCCGTGACGCCCGGCAGGTTCAGGACCAGGTTGTCCTCGACGATCTCCAGGCGCTTGGCAGCCGCCTCCAGGTCGATCGCAGCCGCACCGTCGGTGCCGCCGGCCAGCGGGGTGCCGGTCTGGATTGCCGGAGCGTGGGTCGCGTCCCACTGGGTATTAAGCAGGCTCTGGATCTGGATGACCGCCGAGCCGGTGACCGGAGAGTTGATCAGGGCCTCAGCGTTGCGGGAGTCGGCCGGGTCCAAACTGACGTCGGTGAAGCGCTCCTTGAGGAAGGCCGCGGTGTCACCGCCGACGTACACGTACAGGTCGAAGCGGCCACCGCCGGAAGACGAGGCGGCCACGTCCAGGTAGATCTTGTTGCCCCACGTGCCGGGGCTGATGGCGGTGACCTTCAGGGTGGGCTCGGGGGTGACCTCGGTGTCCTCCAGGGTCACGGAGGCAGCGACGGCGTCGGAGGCCGCAGCGCGCACGATGTAGGCCGCGTTGCCGCCGTTGTTGAAGAACTGGTAGAGGGCAAACGGCAGCAAGTCCGAGGTGTCGCCGAAGCCGCCGTACGTGGCAACGTACTGCGACCAGGACGAGACCAGCGTTGGCTGGAGCGACCCGCCCTGCTTGTTCGTCCCGACGAAGGCCGCGACGGACCCGCCCGGGGTGCTCACGGTCTGCGCGAGCGGGGTCAGCGTCTCCGACAGGTAAACGCCAGGCCGCTTGTAGACAGTCATCTGTTTCTCCTGGGTAAGGGTTAATTCCTGGGGCTACGAATTCTGGGTCCGGGTCATGGGCTGGTTACGTGGTCCGAGAAGTATTCGAGGTCCAGCGCCACGCTGCTCGCCTTGACGTAGGCGTCCGCAGTGGACGGAAGCATTTCGCTGGAGACAGAGATCAGGTATTCGCGACGGAACAGACGCTTTCCGTTCTCATCGCGGGTATCAGCCAGCTCGGGGCCACCGAGAATGTCCAGGCGCCGAACGGTGCCGTCCTCGGGAATCTCAAGAAAACCGAAACGCGCCGGGAGCAGGTCGCGCTGCATCATGCGAGACGCCAGCGCAGTGTCGTGCTCGGCAAGACGCGTAAAGACAGAGATCCGGTACCGCAGGTCGAAGGGGATCGGGAACTCCATCAGGTACGGGGAGGCAGTGACGTCGTACGTGGTGGCGCCGTCCTCCCACCAGCCCGACGTTCCCTCCGGCGCGTACGGCAGCCAGATCTGGCCGCGGTGCTCACGCTCGTCCGCCTTCTCGATGCCCGCGTGCTCGATGACGATCAGCGGGAACGTCTGCTGCGCCAGCTCCACCTCGGGAAGGCGATAGCGCACCGGGACGGGTCGTCCGTCCGGTGCGTTCGCATCGGTGACAGTGAGGCCCTGAAGTTTCGCCTTAACGGCGCGGTCCTCGTTGATGAGCCACGGCAAAGCAGGCCTCGCGGATCTCGAATAGCGGAAGTCTTCCGCCATTCAGGATCCCAAGAAAGCCGGGGAACTTTATAAATCAGGACGGCTGCGCCCAGTGCGCGAACTGCGCATCGTTGACCAGCTCGTCTGGATTGACCTGCGCGCACTCGATACCGACGATGATGTCTCGGTTCTGAATCTGCCCGAGTACGGCAATCGACGTCACCCGGAATACCGTCTCGTCGTAAACGATCCGGTCGGTGAGGTACTTGCCGTGCTTGACGTCCTGGTCGGTGAATCCCATCTTGCGCAGGGAATCGAAGGATGCGGTGATGGAGAGGTTGTCCACCGAGTACAGGCCCTGCGGGGTGTCCTGCGAGGCGCCCTGAGAGTGGATGACGTGCAGCGCCGGGATCCGGTACGGGCCGGCGTACACCTTGCCCTGGCCGGTCGCCTCGTCGTACAGGTCCTCCGCGGCCGGGTCGGTGTGGGAGTAGCGGTAGTACTGGACCATCTCGCCGATCTCGTGCTGGCGCCCCCGCAGGGACGCCATGATCTCGGTCGTCTCGTAGTTGGCGTTGAAGCGTCCCGACCGCTTCCAGTCGAGCCGGCTCACCACCAACCACCCCACGTCTGCGACGGCACACCGGACTCGTCATCGTTCTGGTGACCCGGCCCGATCGGCGGCAGCACCCGCTGGGGCAGGGAGTAGTCGTCGTACTCGCGCTCGCGGAAGATGGGCACCAGGCGGCCGGTCGTACGGGAGACGCGGCGCAGGTTGGTGACCTCGATCGCGTACAGGCCGACGTTCATCTGGCTGCACAGGAACTTGTACCGCTCGGTGAGCGCGTTGATCTGCGACTGGATCTGGTCGAAGCGCTGGCGCCGGTCCACCGAAGTCCCATCGGCCGTCTGCACGTTGATGTCCGTGCTCGCGTCCGTGGACAGGGCCCACAGCGCCTCGACGACCGCGAGGTAGACCACGAGGACGTCTTCCTCCGGCGGGAGGGTGGAGAAGTCGACGGGCTCCTCGTTGTAGCGGATGAAGCCGTCGGTGTCCCGGTACCGGGTAGCGATGGTCCGGCCGCGGTTGTGCTGGGCGAAGGCATCCCCCAGGTACATGTCCAGCTCGTCGTCGGCGAACAGGCTGTAGGACTGCCCGGAAACGAGCAGCAGCGCGTCCAGCGGCAGCGGCTGGGTGAGGGTGAGGATGCCGTTCAGGGGGTCCAGCACATAGTCGGTGCCGGTATTAAGCACCGTCTGGGTTGTGCCGACGACCTGGACAACCTCCAGGCCGGTGACGTTGTTGGCACTCAGTTCGTACTCGGCGACGTCCCCTGTGCCCCGGATGGTGTCACGGAACGGCGTCAGCCGGTCGCCCAGCTCCGAGCGCATGCGCGTACGCAGATCCTCAAGGGTGGCCATTCCGCGACTCCTATCAGGCGTTCAGGGTCAGGGCGCCGGCAGCGATCTGAAGGCTCTCGTTCGTCGCCGCCTGCTGCGGGCTGTCGATCGGCCAGGCGTAGATGACGGCACCGGTCGTGCCGGACGCGGAGGTGACCAGGGCGGCGTACGTCGCCGAGTCCGTCATGTCCGCGGTGAAAGGCCCGAAGAACAGCAGGCTGTTGTTGGCCGTGGTCATAGGGGCGCCGGCCGGCGCCGTCCAGGTGACCTGCTGCCGCGCGTAGCCAGGGGTGGAGACCTCCGCCATCGTGGTGATGTCGTAGGTACCGTCGTCCCCGGTCGGGTCAGCGATGAGCAACGCCAGGTAGGTCGTGCGAGGCGCAGTGATGGCCACCGCCCGGCCGGTGAGGAAGTCGAGGGCGTTACCTGCCCAGATCGGGTTCGTACCAGCCATCAGTCAACCTTCTTGAACATGCGCTGGAAGTCCGAGAGGTGCAGGGTGAACTGCCGGATGGCCTTGCCAGGCGCGTGGCTACCGTCATCGGTGATGACGTGGGTGTCGAATTCGTGCGCGAGCAGGACGGAGTCCTCGCCTGCGTGGCCGATGCCGGCGGTTCCAGCGGGGTGCACGTCGACCACGGCAACCACGGAGCCGGTGGGCAGGTGACCCAGGCCGGCCCCGTGGCCTTCGGCGTTCTCCAGCACGTACGCCTCACCCATGGACGGGGAGGGGGCGGGAGTAGTCATTTCGTTGCTCTCCTAGAGCCGATCAGTGCCAGATGTAGCCGAGCGAGTCGAGGTGGTCGTAGAGGGCCTTCGGCGCCTTGTAGCGCACGCCCTCTTCGAAATCGAAGTGATTGCCGTGGCCGAACGTCATCTGCTCGATCGAGGTATTGACGCGGAACTCACGCATCGGGACCTCCACCTCGACGGCATCGGCGACCTCGATCGGCGCCGGCTCCGGAGGGGCGGACAGGTCGCGTGGCTTTACCTCGACGACGGTGTTGTCCTTCTCCTCGGCCACAGCCGCATTGATGAGTGCTATCTCGTTCTCGCGCGCCTTCAGTTCCTCGGCGTGCTCCTTGGAAAGGGCGGCCTTGGTGCGGCCGGTCAGGTCTCCAGGGCGGGCGACATTACGTGCAGGCATGTGTTTCTCCGGGTGCGTCTCGTGTATGTGAAGCGGTACTACTCTAACGAGGAAGGGGAGCGGTCCTGGTAATCCAGAAAACCGCTCCCCTTTACCTGTGACGGGCTATCCCAGCGCCGTGGCCAACTCAGTTGCGATTTGCTGACGCGAACGTTGCAGATCGAGGCTCAGTTGGTCTCGGCGATGAGAACTGCCTGGTCAGTGATGAGGCCAAGACCCCAAATGGCGTACCACGCAAGCGCGTGTTCGCGGCCGAAATCGAGGATACCGCCGTCACGCAATTCCACCGGAAGGGAGATCGCGTGGCCGAAGGCATTGTCGCCCAGGAAGATCGACTGGTAGACGGTCTTACCGCCCGCATTCGTGATCTGCTTGACCTGAGTGGTCTCGATGAAGACCACGTCATTGAGGCGGCCGATCTCACCCAAAAGGAAATTCCCCGGGGCCGCGTACTTGGTCACCTCGATGAACTCAGGATCATCACGCAACTTGCGCGACTGGTGCGGGTGAACGAAGCAGACGTAGGTCTCGCCCAACCGCGGAACGTTCTTCGTCGCCAAAGTCTCGACGGCGTCCTTAACCACGGCCGTGGTGAAGTCGAAGGTGCCGTCCAGGCCGTCCGTGGAAGTGGCGGAAGTGCCGTGGTCGTACGGCGACAGCGGAGTACGGGCGCCGGTCAGGGCGTACTTGTTGTAACCCCAGATCTTCGAAGACGCCTGGAGCAGGGTGTCCCTCGCGGACTGGTCCAGGTACAGAGCCATATTGCGGCCCAAAAGGCGGGAGGCCGAGGCCATGACGTCGTCGAAAGACGCGTTCAAAAGCAACTCGGAAACGGCGACCGCGTAGCCGTGCTCGGCGACCGTAATCGAGAACTGAGAGGCCGACAGGGCGTTGGTCTGCATCCGGACGCCTTCGACCAACTGGCTGGCCGAACCGAGGTTGTTGTACCTCATGAAGTTGATCGTGAGGCCGGGCTGAACGCCCAATTCGGTCTTCTTCACCGCGAACTGCTCGAAGCGGAGAATCGGCATGGACTGGAACAAAATTTCCTTGCTCCAGATGGTCTGAATGGCCGCACCGAGGGTGCTGTTGGCGCCCGAGTAGTTCGTCGGGGACGCCGACAGGTTCGGGGTACCAGTGATCGCGCTTGGCATACTTGGATTTCCTTAGTTACGGGTACTCGACCGAATTACGAGTACAGTCCACGCTGGTTCTGGGCGGCATTGCCAACGCCCAACTGGCCCCGAATCTTGGCGTACTCCGACATCGGCATATCGCGGAGGTCAGAAAGGGAGTACGACTTGGTGCCCGGATCAGAGTCCATCGGTCCGGTGGTGGAATAGCCGGTGGGGCTCACACCACGCATGGAGGCGCGCTGCTGAATAGCGGCCTGCTGGACCGATTCCAGAATAGCCTGGGTCTTCGCCTTGACTGTAGCGATAGACGCCTCGACCTCCTCCGGCGTATTTCCGCCGACGAAGTCGAGAAGTTCGGGAGCGAGCTCGTTGGTTTCCTCACCAACGCGACGCTGAATGTACTGCTGGAGGTTGTTGAAGGCCTGCTCCTTCTCGAACAGAAGGCGCTCTTCCTCACGCTGCCGCTCGATCTGCTCGAAGCGGGAGGCCCACTCCTGCTCCTTCTGCTGGAGCAGCTCCTTGGCGGACATGTCCTCTTCGGCCTTGCGCTTGGCCTCGGCCTGGGCCTCCTGGCGCTTGCGTGCCTCCTCGGCCTGGGCCTCCTCGCGCTGCTTGCGCTGGGCCTCGATCTCGTCCAGGAACTTCTTGTTCTGCTCCTCCACGGTCTGGAGGCGCTTGTACAACTTGTCCTTCTCCTCCTGGCGGGCCCTCTGGATGTCGTCCGCGGTGAAGCGGGGCTCAGCCGGGGCCGGCGCAGGCGGCTCGACGACAGCGGCCGGGACGACGACGACCGGCTCACCGGTCTCGACGCCCTCGCCGGGCTGCGGAGCACCACCTGCGATGGGGCGGATCGGACGACCGTCCCTGCGGTAACCGATGATCGCGTCGGCGGGCACCGAGATGCCCGAGGTATTAAGCGTCATGAGCGACGAACTCCTAGTCGGTACTGTTGTCCGGATCGCGGCGAAGTCCGGCCCGCGGGCCGTACGCCTGTGTCACGATTTCGTTAGTCATCTTCTGAATCTCAGGCGCCGTTATTTCACCGAGGTTGATTCCCCCGGGCAGCGTCACTGGATTCGGGCCGCCAGGCTGAGGACCGACGGGGTTTCCATCTGCATCAGTCTGGGGTGCAGGCGCATCCGCTCCATCGGGCGGCATTCCCGTCAACTGGAGAATAGCGGAATCTATCTGCGCCTTTAGCATTCGGAGTGCGCCCTGCTGCTTGGCGTCCTCTATCTGCTCCTCGAAGATCTCGCGGACCTTCTCGTCCGGGAACTCCTCGCCCAAGTCGTGGAGGGCTCCGCGCATGGACTCAAGGCCCATGGACATCTTCGCCTGGATCTCGTTGAGTTTGATGAGGGTGTCAACCGGAAGAGGTGCCGGCCACTCGCACTCGGTGAAGTACGCCATGGGGTCGAGGACGTCGACTATAGGCGGCTGGTCGCCCTTCATGATGCCCTCGGTGGAAGGGTCGTAAAGGCGCGTCTCGGGCTCGAAGGTGAACAGCGTCTTGAGGACGAGTTCGTTGATCTTCTGGAGGCCGGCGGAGTACTGCATCTTCTTCTGGTCGTACCGGGACATCATCGGCCGGTACATGATGGCCAAAGCAACGCCCGACGTATTCGACGCCGGCTGCATCTGGCCGAGAGCGGTCTCTGGAACACCCGTGATCTCGTGCATGCTGCGCTTGATCATCTCCAGGTACTGCAAAGGTCCCGACAAGTCGACGCCGTTCTCCAAGTTGAACACTTGGGCGTCCTTCGGAAGACCTCCCCAGACCTTGCGTGGGCCCTTCTCCAGGTTGCTCGCTTTCGCGCCCGTAATGATGGTCACGGGGGCAGCGTGGTAATTGATGATGTCGCTGATGTCGGTCGCCTTCTCGTTGTACTCACGATTCAGGCTGATGATGTCGGCGATATCCGACAGGCCCCACGGCGAGCCGCTGACCTGTGAGTTTGCGATGTGAACGACGGGGATGACTCCCATGGGATTCGGTCGGGAGTCGATCAGCTCGTCATTCAGGTATTCCTCGATCGTGTCGTCGGTCAGGACTTCCACGTAGGTGTAGACAGACCTCGTGCCGTCTTCTCCGGTCGCCCAGAAACGGTACTTCAGTTTGAAGCGGATAAGACGCTCGCGGTCGTGTGGATGCCACTCTGGAAAGCAGAACGAACTGTTCAAGGGCAGGATGCGTACACGGCCTGGGTGTGGTTGTCCCGTACTATCTTCGAATCCAGGCTCGTAGGCGACCTTGACGAAACAGTCGCCCGACACACCGCCCTGCTGGCCCATCTCCCACAGGAGCTGTTCCTTGCGGTTGTCGACCTCCCAGGCCCGCTTGAGAAGGCCCGGGATGATGTGCTCGTACTGCTTGACGCTCTTGAAGTGGACGCCGCGGCCGAACGTGAAGTTGTTTATGTAGTCGGCGAAGGCCTTGACGTAGTTGAACGTGATCTGGGCTTCGCCCGCTTCTCTCCGGTATCCCCAGTGATGACCCAGGTAGTATGCGAAGTTCTGGCTGTACCGGTTGAGGCGAGGCCCGTGCACCTCAAACTCCTCGTCGGCCAATTCGACCAGGCCGAGGGGAGAGATCGAGACCGTAAGGTCTGATCCCGAAGCCCGCATGCTGGGGCTCGCGAATGAGATTGCACCGCTCATGGAAAAGGACTCCGACTAGATCTCGATGACGCGGGTGGGCGTAAGGGAACGGGCGGTCTTCTTCGCCGCCCGACGGCTCTCGAATGGCTCCTCGCCGCGCTGCACGACGTTGCCGTTGGGCAGAACCTCGTGCAGGACGTACTGGCGACTCTTGGAGCCGTCCTCGGCCTCTACGGGAATGCCGCGCACCAGATAACGGTCGTTGATCAGGCGCTTCCCAACGGTCTCCCCCTTGGTCAGGGGCAGCTTGGGAAGCACCTCATCAACGGACGCCCTCGGTGCCCTACGGCGATCGTGGAACGCAACCATGAATCAGTCGTCCACTACCGCCGGGGAAAGGCGCTCGTAGCGGCTGCCGTTGCGCACGACCTCCTCGTAGGAGACGGCCGCGTAGTCGCTGAAGGAACCGTGGGAGAACTCGCCCAGGTAGGTCGGAGCCTCGACCCAGGCGGCGGAGCCGACGTGAACACGCTCGGCCATGGTCTCCTGCGGGTACTTCTCATAGACATTCGCGTTGTGGTTCGGGCGGCCCGGGGCGGTGATGTACCCCTGCATGACGCCCTTGGTGAATTCGTTCGGGACGTCAGTGTCCGTGGCGACACCCTCTTCGAACCTCAGAGGACCGCGCCGGGCGGCATTGTCACCGAACTTCCGCTCATAGACGGTACCGACGCGCTCCTGAAACTGCGGGTCGGGTGCGAGATTTCCTGCCATTCCGTAATCCTCTTCCGATATCGAGGGAACACCCTCAAGCGTAGGAGGATTACGGAACGCTTTGTTAATGTCATCCGGCGCAGGTGATTATCCGTTTGCCTGGTCGAGCACGTGATAGGACACCTGGTAGGTACCCGCCGGCTGTGACGCAGTTCCGGCGACACCGAATGTCAGCGTGAATCCGCTCGCGGTGACGTTGGCAACGCCGACCTGCCGGGCATTTGTAGAGGTGTTCGCCGGCACGGCGACGACGACCGGGACTCGGGCGCGGGTCCTGGCGAACGTCACGGTGGCCTGGCTGCCGGTAGTCGGTGAGGTGCCCGTACCGAGGTTCACGACGCCGGAGATGTTGTCGGACGACGAAGCGAGGGTCGGCGACGGAGGGGAGGTTCCCGCGCCGCTCGCAGCGGTCACTGTTGGCTGCGCACCTACCACGGTGGTCTCCACCGCTCGCGCGGCGGCGAGGCCGTTCTGGCGGTAGAGGCCAGAGATGTCGAGGCTGGTGTTGTTCCCGTTGTCGAACACCGCGTTGGTGGCACCCCACGCTGCTCCCGACACCCGGACGTGCTTGGCGTACTCAACGCGCACGCCGTACTGGGGACTGTCGTTGCCGGTGCTGGCCGCGCCGTCATCCACGCCCACAACCTGGGAGAGCCCGGTAATCACCACGGGGCATGCCGTGGCGCCGGACGTGCCGAGGACCGCAATCCCTGAGTAGCCGCCCCCTCCCAGGTTGCTGTTCTTCCCGTCTCGTCGAGTCAGCAGGTCCGTGAAGGTGATCGGCTGGGAGCCGGACGCGGTGACGCGTACGCCGTAGGTCTGGTTCCGGTCGGTGCTGCATCCCACGAACTGCACTCCGCCTACGGACACCGTCCCGGTCACCCTGAACCCGTCCGATTGGTTGAACACGGACCGGCAGCCGATGTACTTGACCTCGCCCGGGTTGTCGATGAGGAAGCCGATCGAGGTGGCAGAGACCGCGAGGGCGTCGAAGACAGTTGAGTCGGTGAGGCTCGCGAACGAAAAGGCGTTGTTGTGGGCGGCGTAGGAGGTGACGGAGTACAGGTCGAGTCCACGGGGATAGTGCGTGGTGCTGTCGCTGGAGGCAAACCCCAACGTTTGCCATCCGTTGCCGGAGGTGTTGGAGACGTCAACATCGCGGACTTTCCAGTCCCGGACCAGTCCCTCGAAGAGGACTCCGACCACCCCAGACCCGGCGTTCTGTCCGAGGATCGCAAGGTTCTCGATCCGGCCGCCGTCGTTGTCCAGGGAGGCCCCGGTGATCTCCTTGTCGGCGATGTGGATGATTTTCGACCCAGTGAACGACGGATGCGGCTTGATCACACACGGGGAGCCGCCCCGGTACTGCCACCTGGGGGCGTGTGATCCCCGGTAGGTCCGGTTCCGGGTGAACATCAGCGGTGCCCGCACGCGGTACTGGCCGGGCGGGAAGAACAGGGTGCCTCCCTCGGGGCACGCGGCGAGTGCGGCGTTGATGGCGTCATAGTCGTCGGTGGTGTCGTCGCCCTTGGCTCCGTAGGAGCGGACGTTGTAGACGCCCGTCAGTGGTCCGTTCAGGAGCGGCTGGAAGGTGCTGTCCGCGTAGCTGCGGTCACCGTGCGGGTCGGTCGCCTGGAGGTGGGCGTTGACTGCTGCTGTGGCGGCCCCGGCCACATCGGCGTTCACGTCGCTGGCGGTGAGGTCGATGCTCGCCCCGGTCTTGCCGTTGACGGTGGTGGGGGTGCCCTGGGGTCCGGTGTCACCCTTGGGCCCGGTCAGTCCGGTGTCACCCTTGGGTCCGGCCGGTCCGCTCAGTCCCGTGTCCCCCTTGGGTCCGGGTATGGCTGGAACGCTGATGGTGCCCATGGAGGACGGCACCTCGGCCAGGGCGGCCAGCGAAACCGTCGGCACGGCGGACGGCAGCGCGACGCTGAAGGGGCGCTGCACCGTCCCGGACACGACACCGGAGACCTTGTACGTGAAGTTCTTCGGGCTCAGGGCGTCGTTGTCGGTGGCGATCAGCGGCTCGGAGAGTTGGCCGTTGACCAGATGGACTTCCTTGCGGCGCAGCCGGATCGTGAGGCCGGACACAGGGTCCACCAGGCTGTCGATGGACGGGTCGAAGACGAACCGGCCGGCCGCCGGCTTGCCCCAGTCGTCGAGGAAGGTGCCGGTGACAGTGACGGTCTTGACGCTCTCCGGGAGGGTGGGCGCCGGATCGCCCGAGGTATTAAGTGCGTCGCCCCAGTTCTCGTTCTGGACGGTGAAGCCTGGGATGTTCCATGCGTCGTTCAAGGCGCTTCCTTAGTGAAATGGAGAGTTGGACTGCTCGATCTCGGGCATCGTGTACTCCTTGGTGAGCACACAGGCGAGTGCCAGGGAGTCGGCGTAGTCGTCGTGGGCGTCGGCCGCGCGAGGGGCCTCGGCGAGGACGTACGGTCCCTCGAACTTCTTCTCCAGGTCTTCCATCTGCTGACGGAAGCGCTTGTAAGACTTCAGACGCCGGGTGTAGGCGTGGGCCGGCCAGGAGAGCATGCCGCGGTCCATGAGTTCCATGAGGTGCTTCCAGCGCTTGGACTGCTCGGGGCGCTGGGAGGACATGGGGACGATGTCGATGTCCGGCATCAAGACCTTGAGGCGGGATATGACGACGTCGCCGACACCGCCTTCGTCGACCGCGATGGCCATCACGCTGTAGTTGCGGACGAACTCAACGATCCGGAAGTACTGGGCCTCCCAGTCCATCCCCGCGAGGTCCAACCAGTTCAGGATCCTGTGTTCGAAGTAGCCGTACTCGTCCGGCTGATCCCAGCGGACCCAGACCGCGGTGACGATGGTGGAGTCCTGCTTGCGGGCGGGGTCGATGCCTATGACGACCGGGCTGGCATGGTAGGCCGGAACCACCTGCATGGAGGCGTCGCCAAGTTCATCCAGGCGCTCCTGGGTGGTGAACATGCCCTTGTCGAGCAACCAGATCAACCTGTAGGACAACTTGAACTCGTCGGAGTCCTCGCCGATGCGCAGCAGTTCCTTCTTGACGAACTTCCGGTAGTACTCAGACCACCGGGAGACTTCCTTCCAGTCCGCCTCGAAGTGGTCCTGCCGGGCGCCGCGGCGAGTGGCCTTCCGCCGGTTGATCTGGATCTGGTTGTAGAACACACCCTTCTCGTAGGTGGGTGTGCCGGTGAAGACCATGGTCGCGTTGGTCGAGGCGCCCATCGGGCCGATCGACTTGTTGACCATCTTGGCGTCGGCACCCTGGCACTCGTCGATCAAGATCAAGTGGTAGGTGCGGCCTTCGATGGTCGCCCGCGGGTGACAGGTCTGCTTACGAACCAGGGAGCCGGACTTCTTCAGGGTGATGGAGCGGCCCTTGCCCTGGACGGTCTCGTCGATCTCCGGGTCCGCCATGATTTCCAAGGCGTGCTCGCTTGTGAGCCTTGCAACGATACGTCCGTAGAGGTTGTCTGCCTGTTCTTCCACGGGCGCAAAGGCTCCGACCCAGAGCCCTTCCTTGAACTTGTCCAACAGGACGGGGAAGATCTTCGCCAGCCGCGGCAGCATGATCATGCAGGCGGCGACGACGTTGGCCACGGTCTCGGACTTGCCGGACTGCCGGCTGAACAGCGCGGTGATGGTGGCGCCGTCGTCGATGATCAGGGACTCGATCAGGCGGGCTGCGAAAGGCCTCTGGTAGGGCCGGAGGGGGTGGCCGGAGACTTCATCGACGATGACCAGCAGCTTGGCGACCAGCTCGTCCACGAACCGCTGACTGGTCTGGTCGAGTTCTACCTCGGTGTCGAGCCGTGCTTCTCGTTCCGCATCGGTCTCATCGCTGGTCGGGTCGTCGTACTCGACATCCTCCGTTACAACAGACACGCCTAACCCCAATCCGTTTCCTATTACGGATTCGAGGTTAGGCGTTCTTGTCTACCGGTTTGTAATTATCGCTTTACAAGCGTTTCAGCCGTGGCGGATATCCCGACGGACGTCACGCCGGAAGATGATCTGCTGCGCCCGGGTACGGGTGAACCCGAACATGGCGGCCATCTTGTCGTAGGTGTACTGGCCCTTGTGGTACACAGCCTCCAGCAGGGCGTCGCGGGCCTCCGTGGACACCGCGGGGAAGTCGGTGGCGCACTGCTCGTCGCAGTAGATCGGGTTGTCCCGCTTGGCCACGCCGATCAGTCGCCAGCAGCCGCGGCAACGGACCTCTACCAGGCCTTCCATTGCTACGCCCCTTCCGTCGGGGTGCCATCGGCGCCGGCACCGTTGGCGTCCCACATGTCGCCGAGACCGTCCCGGATGTCGTTCAGCATGGTCAGCGGGAAGGTGATGCCGCGGCCGTAGAAGTCCTTGCTCGGGATGAACTCCCGAATGTCCCCGAACCGGCCGTCGCGAGGGCTCTGGACAGTGGAGACGTGGATCTCCTTGTCGAACACATACGGGATCTGCGCGTGCACGATCCGCTCTGCCTCATACTCGGCCATGACACCCTCCGCAACGCTATATGGACTCCCGAGCGTACACCCTGTAAAGCGGTATCGACAACCCGCTTGACAGCGCGGTAGAGTGAACATTCAACGAGACTCAGGAGGACCCATGGGCATGTACCCGATGCGCGACCCGGAGCAGTGCCCGAAGTGCGGGCGGGACCTGAAAGAAGAACCCAAGCCCGTACGCCCCTCTGTGCCCGGTTTTCCGGAAGATGTAGCGTACGGCGAAGATCCGGTCTGTGGGGGGCGCTGGCACGTTTGGGACCGCACCTCTCCGCTGCGGAGGCAAGCACAACCGTATGTGGACGGAGAGAGCAATGGATAGATTCGGGATGGAGAACATCGTCCACCAGGTCGGGGAGACGATGAACCCCCAGTCTGGGGTTGACCCGACGATGTCCGCGCAGCAGCACCAGTTGATGCGCGAGCAGCACGACTTCTACATGCAGCAGCAGTCCATGGGCGGCCAGTCCTTCCAGGGCTTCGGCGGCCTCCGGGGCCTGAAGGACGCCGCGTGGGGCGTGGTGATCCTGCTCGGCCTCGGCCTGTTCTTCAAGTACATCGTCGGGGTCGGCTGAAGTGATCCCCGATGTCGGCCCGTTATGGCATAGTGGGAACCGCTCGACCGAGCACCATTGTGGATCCGTCTCAGCCGCTTCGTGGGATGATCGTTTAGCAAGTCTCTCGGTCGAGTCCAGCCCGAAAGGGCTGAGGATCGCAACAACGAAGCAACTGCTTGGCACCTTCTCGCGGCCTAGGAACCTGATGGGGTCCGAGCAGACGAAGGCCTCACCGGAGTAGCAGACCGGTGGGGCCTTCGTCGTGTCAGCGCACCCGCCGCAGCGGGATCACGTTGCTCTGCTGCGGGACCATCGCCGTCAGGAACGGCCGGCCCTTCATCGTCTCGTCCCGTCGCTTCCTCTCCGTGGACAGACCCAGGTACCGCTCGGTGGTGGACATCGACGAGTGGTGCAGCAGTGCCGAGACCGTACGGAGCGCGGCGTCGTAGCCGGCGTCCTGGGCGAGCTGGTCGAAGTAGGCGCGGGCGACCGCCCGGCGCACGGTGTGCGTGCCTTCGTAGCGGGTCGGCAAGCCCAGCTTGGCCAGCGCGCCCTTGACGATCTTCTCGGTGCGTTCCACCGGCCGGTCGGGGTGGTAGACGATCGGGGTGCGCTCGTACACCCGCTTGCCGGTCTTCTCGTCCAGGTAGTGGGTCTTGATCTGGTTGCCGCTGCGGGCCGGGAAGAGGTAGTCGTCGTCTCGCAGCGGCCGGCCGAGCAGGGCCGCGTACTCCTCGAACCAGGCCAGCAGCTCGCGCTCCAGGTCGGCCGTCAGCGGCATCTCGTCCTCCTCGTGCGTCTTGATGACCGTCACGAACAGCTCGCTGCGGGCGAAGTCGACGTCCCCGACGCGCAGGTTCACCAGCTCGCTGGCCCGGCAGGCGGTGTTGACGGCCGCGGCGAGGTAGGCGCGGTGCATGGCGCACTCGGCCTGGTCCAGGAGCTGAAGCAGCACGCTCGGGGAGGGCTGCATCCGCTGCCGCTTGAGTTCCGGCAGCGGCTCGACCAGGGAGAGGTAGTCGTTGCGGGGCGCCAGGCCGCGGGCGTGGGCGTAGCTGAAGAAGACGTTCAGCCGCTTGCGGTAGTGGTTGTGCGTGCCCGGCCCGACAGCCGCGACGATCTGCTGGCCCTTGATCCGGGTGACGTGGATGTTCAGCAGTCCCTGGAAGAAGCCGGCGACCTGCTCCGGGGTCAGCGCGTCGAAGTCGGGGTTGCCGACGTGGTCGGCGAAGCGCGGGAGCAGGCTCGCGTCCGTGCGCATGGTGTTGTCGGCCTTGGCGGTCCGGCGATGCCCCAGGTACTCGTCGATGGCGCTGCGCAGTGTGGTGGTCACGCGTACCCCCTGGTTCAGTGCGGTTGGTGCCCTGAGCCTACCGACCGCAAGCGGTTCGCGCAATCCGCTATACAACGCGTTCTATAGACGTAACGAGTAAGGAGTAGTACGGTACGCGTTATGACGAACCTCGTAGCGCTTAATACCTCGGGCTCCGACGAGCCCCAGGTCACCGTGACCCTCACCAACAACCGGATGGAAGACAGCCGCTGGAACCGGCTCCTCACCATCCTCTTCACCCCGCAGGACGCAGACGCGGAAGCGGCCTGAGCACACAACCCCGGTACAACTCGGTCGCGTTCGCTATACACTCACTGATCAACAAGACGGCCCTGGGCGCGGAGTTTCGAGGCAACGCGCACAGGGCCGATGATCAGTCTGCGAAGGAGACTGAACGTGCCCAGCATAGCGGCAGAGCGTGCCCGCGCACGCGCCCAGAAGGTCAACAGCCTTCGTCCCGGAACCCCCGGGACCTTCCAGTCCTCCACGGCCCTCGCCCGCATCGTTAAGCGGGTCGGCGCCTACATCCGCGTGTCCACCAAGGACCAGGCCCTCGGCTACGGACTCGACGTCCAGATCAAGGGCATCCAGGACCACATCGACGCCAAGAACGTCATCGAAGAGCGCAACGGCACCGGCATCGTCTGGGAACTCGCCGAGATCTACGAGGACGCAGGCGAGTCCGGCGCCAAGCAGGACCGCCCTGCCATGATGCGCCTGGAGCGCGACGTCCACGCCAAGCTGATCGACGTCGTCGCCGTCCACAAGTTCGACCGCATCGGCCGCACCGGCCGCGCCTTCTGGCACTGGGTCTGGGCCCTCGAAGACGCCGGGGTCAACATCATCTCCGTCACCCAGGAGATCGACACCACCACCACCCACGGCAACACCGCCCTCCAGCAGCTCGCCTCCTTCTCCGAGATGGAATGGCGCACCATCCTGGAGCGCACCCAGAACGGCCTCAACATGAAGGCCGCCTCCGGAGGCTGGACCGGCGGTCCCCCGCCCTACGGCTACTACATCGAGAACCAGGGCAAGCGCGACTCCAAGCTGGCCCTGGACCCCGAGGAGTGCCGCACCCTGGAGCTGGCCGCCCAGTTCATCGTCGAAGGCGGATACACCGTCGACCGCGCCGCCCACCTGCTCAACCTCATGGGCCGGCTCACCCGCAAGGGCGTGGAGTGGACCGGATCCAACCTCCGCCACAAGTTCCGCAACACCGCCCTCGACGGCTTCGTGGTCTACCGGAACACCGACCCGGTCATCAACAAGCGCCGCACGAACGTCACCAAGCTGAACCCGGATGGCACCCCGAAGCACGGCCCGATGATGATCATCGACACCCCGATGGTCTTCGAACTCGACCGGCTCATGTCCATCCGCAACGCCCTGCGCAAGAACGGCGGCTGGACCCTTTCTGGCCCGTACAAGTACCACCCGCTCTCCACCCGCGTTATCGGCCAGTGCGGCGCCCACTACACCGGGGTCTGGGTAAAGGCCGAGGACCGCCGTACCTACCGCTGCTCGGGCAATAAGTGCGGGGACTCCGTCATCGACGCCGTGGCCCTGGAAGAAGTCGTCTGGGACAGCCTGAAGAACTTCCTCGGCGACAAGTCCAAGCTGCGCGAGATCGCGGCGGACTGGGTGACCACGGTCCCCGATCACCGGAAGATGTACATGTCCCGGATCGAGGACCTGGAAAAGCAGATCGAGGCATCCCGGAGCCTGATCACCAACACGCTGCTCACCCTCGCACAGAACGGTGTCGACGCGACCGCGATCAACGACGCCATCGGAAAGATCAACGAGGACGTCAACACCAAGCAGGCGATGCTCGACGACGCCCGGGAAATGCTGGAGGAGGCCGAGGAGGCCGCGCAGCGGGCGGAGGATTTCCAGCGCCTGGTCGAGATTGCCAGCTTCAACCTGGAGAACATCAACGACCGGCAGAAGGCCGAGATCATGGATCTGCTGGAGATCCAGGTGACGCTTACGGGGCCGGTTCCGCTGGAGGGCCGCTTCGGGCCGGACTCGGATATCGAGCAGTGGTTCGCCGAGCGGGGCGTTCAGCCGGTGGAGATGACCGACGAGCTGTGGGCGGAGGTCCGGCCGCGGATCAACTTCCGCGTCACGAAGAAGAGCCACGATCTGCGGGCTCTGGTGGAGGGTCTGCTGTACAAGGCGAGGACCGGCTGCCCCTGGGGTGAGATGCCGGAGTACTTCCCGCCGAAGGAGGCGCTGAGGGCCCGCTGGAGGGCCTGGAAGGACGGGGCCTGGGCCGACATCGTCGAGCCGCTTCTGGTGCCCGCTCCGGCGCGCAAGCCGCCTCTGCCGCCCATGAAGGTGACGGGGAACATCGACCCCCGTCTGGTCGAGTTCACGCAGGGACAGATGACGAGCCAGGTTCCGCACTCTCGTGGACGAGCTGCCAGGCGTTCGCCCAGGTCATGAACGGGTAGTCCTTGTTGAGCCGGGTGTTGTCCCGGTCCCAGGTCTGCCAGCTCGTGGGCCACTTGGCGTCGGCGCACTCGACGGCGGTGTAGACCGCGTTGCCGTTCTCCGCGGAGATGTTGCCCGCGGTGTCCGACAGGTCCGGCGCGGCCGCGTCCACGAGTGCCTGGGTGTCACCGGCGACGTACTTGCTGAACGCCGTGGCGACCGGCACCCACGAGGAGTCGTAGTACGGGGCGCTCTGGAAGAAGGAGATCAGCTCGGCCGGGCCGACGACTCCGCCGAGCGGGCTCTTCGCGGCGGCGGCGCGCAGCTTGAGCCACTGCTCCTGCACGGCGGCGCGGGTGGTGCCGAGGTGGAAGGCGGCGTCGTTGGCGGCGACCCAGTACTGCCAGTCCTTCCAGCGGCGCTCGAAGGCGACGTCCTGGTTGAGGTTGGCCTGGTACCAGATGTTCTCGCGCGCCGGGTCGACGACGCTGTCCACGATCATCCGGCGGATGTGGCCCGGGAAGAGCGTGCCGTAGACGGCGCCGAGGTAGGTGCCGTAGGAGACGCCCAGGTAGTTGAGCTTCTTCTCGCCGAGCGCCGCCCGGATGACGTCCAGGTCGCGGGCGGTGTTCGGGGTGGTCATGTGCGGCAGCATCGCGCCGCTGCGCTCGGCGCAGCCCTCGGCGTACTCGCGGGCGAGCTTGCGCTGGGCGCGCTTGTCGGCCTCGTCGCGGGGCACCGGGTCGGCCTTCGGCGCCTTGACGAACTCCTGCGGGTCGATGCAGGAGATGGGGGCGGAGTGGCCGACGCCGCGCGGGTCGAAGCCCACGAAGTCGTACGCCTTGGCGGTGTTGGTCCACAGCGCGCTCTTGGTGGTGACCCGGCGCGGGAAGCGCAGGCCGGAGCCACCGGGGCCGCCGGGGTTGTAGATGAGGGCGCCCTGGCGCTCCTGCTTGGTGCCGGTGTTGCCGATGCGGTCGACCGCGAGCTTGATCTGCTTGCCGTTCGGCTTGGCGTAGTCCAGCGGCACGGAGACCCAGCCGCACTGGATGGGCTTCTCCAGCCCCCAGTCGGCGGGGCAGTCCTGCCAGTCGATGCCGGCCGTGGCGGCGCGGGCGGCGGCCGTGGCGGCGCCGAGGGCCTCGCGGTCCTGGCCCCGGCTGCTGTCGGCGCTGGCCGCGGGCGCGGTCACCGCGCCGGCTATCAGCGTGGCGGTGACGAGCGCGCCGGCCGAACTCAGCGCCAGCAGACGGCTCTTCGGCTTGTTCTCCCTCAAGGGGTCCCCTCCCCGTGACTTCACTGCGAGTGGTCAGGCGGGGAATCCTCTCGGCTGTGAGCCCCCTGAGAACAGGGTTGACCGACCTTCTTTACCAATCCGATAAACGGATGGTCATTTCCGATCGGCGGTCAGGAGCGCCAACGCCTCGTCGAGACGGCGCCGCAGGGCGAGCGCGTCGGGCGCCACGGCACTGACGAGGACCGCCTGACCGGCGAGCGGCATCAGGGCGGTGTCCTCCCCCAGCATCCGGGGTTCCCTCGGGTGTTCCGGCGGTTCGGGCACCACGAGGACCAGTTGGCCGACCGCGCGATGCCCCCCGAGGACGGCGGGGCCGTCCCAGCCGCCCGGTGCTCCGGGGCCGCACGACAGCTCCTGGTCGAGCAGCGTGGTGCCCGCGAGGCGGACCGTGAGCCTGCTGGTGAGCCGGCCCGGCTCCTCACCGGCCCGCCCGAGCACCTGCTCCTCGCGCAGCAGCAGCCGGGCGCCGGGGGCCAGTTCGGCACGGGTGGTGACGTGCAGGTCGCTGCCCCGCGCCGAGATGAGCTGCTCGGGCAGCCAGTGCAGCTCTCCCCCGGCGGCCACGTCGAGCCGTACGTCGTAGCGTGCCTCGCCCTTGGCCTGGCCGGGCAGCGCGAGGGTGGCGGCCGCCGAGCCGAGGTGCAGCCGGGCGCCCTGCGCCACAAGGGCCTCGACGGCGAAGCGGTCGCCGCCGAGCGGACCGCTCATCGCGCCGACCAGCAGGACGCGGGCCTCGGTACCGTGCGCGCGAGTGCGGCGGGGGGCCAGCGGGCCGTCGCCCTCCAGCACCGGGAGCGCGGTGCCGCCCCGGCCGTCGGCGCAAGCCTCGATCCGGGCGCGGGCGCTGACGCCGGCCGCGGTCACGCCGTCCACGCGGCGAGCCGCCCGCGCACCCAGCCCGCCACCTCGCCGACCCCGTTCTCGACGCGCAAGGTCTGGAACACCACGGGGAGTTCGGCCCGCTGCGCCTTGGCGTCGGCGGCCATCCGGGCGAGGTCGGAGCCGACGTAGGGGGCGAGATCGGTCTTGTTGACCACGAGCAGGTCGGCGGTGGTGACGCCGGGGCCGCCCTTGCGCGGGATGTCGTCGCCGCCGGCCACGTCGATCACGAAGATCTGGGCGTCCACCAGCCCCTTGGAGAAGGTCGCGGTGAGGTTGTCGCCGCCGGACTCCACCAGGATCAGGTCGAGCGGGCCGACGGCGTCCTCCAGGTCCTCCACCGCCTCGAGGTTGGCGGAGATGTCGTCGCGGATCGCGGTGTGCGGGCAGGCACCGGTCTCCACCGCCGTGATCCGCTCGGGCGGCAGCACGGCCTCGCGCAGCAGGAACTCGGCGTCCTCGCGGGTGTAGATGTCGTTGGTGACGACGGCGAGGGAGAGTTCGTCGCGCAGCGCCCGGCACAGCGCGGCGACGGTCGCGGTCTTCCCCGAGCCGACCGGGCCGCCGAGCCCGATGCGCAGGGCGCGCCGCTTGCCGTCGGGGCGGTGCGCGTCGGCGCTGACGGTTTCCGGGCCGGTGTGGGTGTGGTCGAGATGCATGTGCGGCTCCAAGTGCGTTTCGTCGGGGCCTCTAGGGTCTTTCGTTTGGATCAGGCCAGACCCCGCGAGCCCGGCAAGATCCAAACGAGAGGCCCTAGGAGGCGAAGAGGCGGACCGGCCAGGCGGCGTGCGCCTGTGCGCCGATCTCCAGCAGGGGCGCGGACGCGGCGGGCAGCGCGTCCACTCCCTCGGTCAGTGCGCGCCGGGCGCCCTCCACGGCACGGTCCGCCACCCGGTCCAGCTCGGGTGCCAGCCGGGCGAGGACGCCGGTGGCGTCGAACGGGTCGAGGCCGAGCAGCCGTACGGTGGCGGTCGCGGGGCCGCTCACGCTCTCGTACAGCGCGCAGTACGCGGCGTCCAGGGGCTCCAGGCCGGCCGCGCGGGCGGTGAGGCCCAGAACCACGGGCTGATGGGCACCCTTGGGGAACTCCTGTGCCAGCGCGTCCAGTTCGGGTGACGGCCAGGTGGCGCGGGCCGCCCGTACCAGCTGACGGCCCAGCCGCCGGGCGGTGGCTCGCAGGGCGGGTGACGGGGTGCGGGCGTCGGCGGCGGCGTCCAACTCCCGCACGGGGAAGTCGAGTACGGCCGCCGCCGCGAGGGCGGCGGCGACCAGGCCGGTGGTGTGCAGGCGTCCCCGGCAGAAGCGCTCCAGGGTCGCGGCGTCGGTGATGCGCCCCGCCTTGACGGCGGCCTCCGCCCCGCCGGAGTGGGCGTGCCCTCCGGCGGGGAAGCGGCCGTCGGCCAGGATGAGCAGCGCGGCTCTTGACATCAGCGGCATCAGAAGAGGAAGTAGCGCTGGGCCATGGGCAGTTCGGCCGCCGGTACCGCCTCGACCAGCTCTCCGTCGATGTGCACGGCGAAGCTGTCCGGGTCGATCCGTACGTCCGGCATGGCGTCGTTCTCACGCAGGTCGGCCTTGGTGACCGCGCGGGTGGAGCGGATCGCCACGAACTCCTTGCCCAGCCCCAGCCGTTCGGGCAGGCCGTCCTCGATCGCCAGCTGCGAGACGAAGTTGACGGAGTTGGCGGCCGGGGCCCGGCCGATCGCGCCGAACATCGGGCGGGGCAGGATCGGCTGGGGGGTGGGGATGGAGGCGTTGGCATCGCCCATCTGCGCGTAGGCGATCTGGCCGCCCTTCAGCACGAGCAGTGGCTTCACCCCGAAGAACGCGGGCTCCCACAGCACCAGGTCGGCCAGCTTGCCGGTCTCCACCGACCCGATCTCGGCGGCGAGGCCCTGCGCGAGCGCCGGGTTGATCGTGTACTTGGCGACATAGCGCCGCACGCGGTGGTTGTCGGCGCGGCCGTCGCCGGGCAGGGCGCCCCGGCGGCCCTTCATCACGTGGGCGGTCTGCCAGGTGCGCAGGATGACCTCGCCGACGCGGCCCATGGCCTGGGAGTCGGAGGAGATGATCGAGATCGCGCCGAGGTCGTGGAGGATGTCCTCCGCGCCGATGGTGGACGGCCGGATGCGGGACTCGGCGAAGGCGAGGTCCTCTGGGACGGCCGCGTTGAGGTGGTGGCAGACCATCAGCATGTCGAGGTGTTCCTCGGCGGTGTTGACGGTGAACGGCCGGGTCGGATTGGTCGAGCTGGGCAGCACGTTGGGCTGGGAGACGACCGTCATGATGTCCGGCGCGTGCCCGCCCCCGGCACCCTCGGTGTGGTACGAGTGGATGCCCCGTCCGGCGATGGCGGCGAGGGTGTCGCCCACGAAACCGGCCTCGTTGAGGGTGTCGGTGTGGATGGCGACCTGGATGCCGGTGCGGTCGGCGACGGTGAGGGCCGCGTCGATGACGGCCGGGGTCGAGCCCCAGTCCTCGTGCAGCTTCAGCCCGACGGCGCCGCCCCGGATCTGGGACAGCATCGCCTCCTGCGAGACGGTGTTGCCCTTGCCCAGGAAGCCGACGTTGACCGGGTACGCCTCCATCGCCTCCAGCATCCGGGCGAGGTGCCAGGGGCCCGGTGTGACGGTGGTGGCCTTGGAGCCCTCGGCCGGGCCGGTGCCGCCGCCGACCAGGGTGGTGACCCCGGAGGAGAGCGCCTCGTCGGCGATCTGCGGGCAGATGAAGTGCACATGGGCGTCGATCGCGCCCGCGGTGAGGATGCGCCCGTTGCCCGCGATGACCTCGGTCTCGGGGCCGATGACGAGGTCGGGGTGGACGCCGTCCATGGTGTCGGGATTGCCGGCCTTGCCGATGCCGGTGATCCGGCCGTCCCGGATGCCGATGTCGGCCTTGATCACGCCCCAGTGGTCCACGACGACCGCACCGGTGATCACGGTGTCGGGGGTGCCCTCGGCGCGGGTGGCGCGGGACTGGCCCATGGACTCGCGGATGACCTTGCCGCCGCCGAACACCGCCTCGTCGCCGGAGGCGCCGGGGCCGCCGGATCGGTCCTCCTCGATCTCGATGAGCAGGTCGGTGTCGGCGAGCCGGATGCGGTCGCCGGTGGTGGGGCCGAACAGGTCGGCGTAGGCGGCGCGGGAGATCTCAGGCATCGAGGGCACCCCCGGTCTCGCCACGCAGTCCGGGCACGATCCGGGCGCCGCCGAGGGGGACGAGTTCGACCTCGACGGGGATGCCGGGCTCGAAGCGGACGGCCGTGCCCGCGGCGATGTTCAGCCGCCTGCCGTGCGCGGCGGACCGGTCGAAGTCCAGGCCGGGGTTGGCCTCGGCGAAGTGGTAGTGCGAGCCGACCTGGACGGGCCGGTCGGCGGAGTTGAGGACGGTGAGCCGGGTGGACTCGCGCCCCTCGTTGCAGACGACCGGGCCGTCCGCGAAGAGCACCTCTCCGGGAATCATCGCGGGCCCCTTCAGACGATCGGGTCGTGGACGGTGACCAGCTTGGTGCCGTCCGGGAAGGTGGCCTCCACCTGGACGTCGTGGATCATCTCGGGGATGCCCTCCATCACGTCGTCCCGGGTGAGGACCTTGCGGCCGGAGGACATCAGCTCGGCGACGGTCCGGCCGTCGCGGGCGCCCTCCAGGACGTGCGCCGTGATGAGCGCGACCGCCTCCGGGTGGTTGAGCTTCACACCGCGGGCCCGGCGCCGCTCGGCCACGTCGGCCGCCACATGGATCAGCAGTCGCTCTTGCTCGTGCGGGGTCAGTTGCACGTCCCACCTCACAGTCCTCGCTCCGGACCGTGCGGGGCCCGGTTGCCGCAGCCACGGCTCGGGGCCGGCTCGTGAAGAAACCCCTGGTGGCGTGGGAGCGAAGGCTAGTTCGCCGGCGTTTCGGCGACGTTAACCGGCGAGCTCTCGGCGCGCCTTGGCCGTCAGGTGGTGCCGGGGCGGCGGTGCTCGGCCGCGATGCCGAAGCGCTGCCGCTCCTGCGGCGGGGAGGCGGAGACCTCACGGATGCCGGAGACGGAGCTGATCACCTGCTCGTCCGGCTCCGCCGCCTGCGCGTCGAGCGCGTCGAGCGCTTCGAGACGCTCCAGGTCGGCGGCGGAGACGAGGGCGACGAGCGGTTTGCCGTGCCGGGTCACCACGACCCGCTCGCTGCCGTAGACCACCCGGTTGATCAGGTCGGCGAGCTCAGCCCTGGCTTGCGTCACCGGAATCTCGTAGGCCATGACCCCATTCTAACGTCACGTACGTCCTGTACATTTTTTACAGAAGCGGGATCGCCAGTGGTCCCGCCGCTCAGGAGGGGTGTGCCATGAGCCGACCGAACGCCCGACATGTCCTGCCCGAGTTCACCGAGCGCGACGGAGGGGTCCGCCGCACGCTCGATCCCTACGCCAAGCTGTTCGAGCACCGGATCGTGCTGCTGGGCACGCCGCTGGACGACACGGCGGCCACGGATGTGATCGCCCAGCTCATGCAGCTCGAACACGCCGCCCCGGACCGGGACATCGCGCTGTACCTGAACTGCCCCGGCGGCGACTTCCCCGCCATGACCGCGGTGTACGACACGATGCGTTACATCGGCTGCGACGTGGAGACGTACTGCCTGGGCCAGGCCGTCTCGGTGGCGGCCGGTGCTGCTCGCGGCCGGGGCGCCCGGCAAGCGGTTCGCACTGCCCGGCTCGCGGGTGGTGCTGCGCCAGCCGGAGCTGGCCGCGCCGGTGCAGGGGCAGCCCAGCGATCTGGAGATCAAGGCGGCGGAACTGGTCCGGGCGCGGGAGCTGATGGAGAAGCTGCTCGTCCGGCACACCGGCCGGGACGCCGCCGCCGTCCACGCCGGGCTGGAGCGCGAGCGGGTGCTGGACGCCGCCGGCGCCCTGGAGCACGGCCTGGTCGACGGGGTCGTGGGCGCCCGTGAGAACGTGCCCGGCGGCCGGTGAGCCGCCCGTGCCGCCGAAGGAGCCGCCGCCGCTGCCCGCGCTGACCCGGGCCGAGGGCGAGCTGATCGACCGTTACCTGGAGGCCGCGGACCTGCTGGGCCGGATCAACCCGGCCCGGCACGGGGACACGTACCGGGCGCTGAGGGCGGCGCAGGCGCTGGTGCGCACGGCGGCCGCGCTCCGCGACGCGCTCGCGCTGATGCACCGTCGGGGCGAACGGGAGCTCTGCGGGGGCACGCTGGCACAGGCGCTGCGGGTGCTGGACGGCGAACGCCGGACCGCGCGCGTCGCGCTCCCGCCGGATGCCGCCGGCTGACCCGGACACCGCGGTCGGCCGTACGGGGCCCGGCGTGTCGTCCGCCGAGCCGAAACGGGCCGAACGTGCTACCGCCGACCGGTGTATCTCCGGGCCCGTTTCCGGGCCCGCCGAGTTGCGCGCCACGCGCCCGGCGGGCCACCGCACGGCGGTCGAAGCCCAGGTCCGAGGCTGTGGAGGGGAGTTGACGGCGACTCGGACACACCCCTGTCCACCCGAACGGGTGAGTGGTGAGTAACACCACAAACCCCCGGTTCCATTGGGATTTTCGGACAGGAGTGGGCCAAGATCCCTGACTGACGACAAGACCCCGCCACAACGGCGGGGCGCATCCGGGCGGACGCCGAGTCCTGCCGCCACCCGGATGACCGGTCGACAGAAGTGCATCGGCAGGAGTGGAGGACCCGAGCAAGCCGGGTCGCCGGGACGGATGTCCGCGAGCAGCGGACGATCGTGCCGAGCAACCCTTGGGGTGAAGCCGTGGTGACACGGCCGGGCAACTTCGCCAGCCCGAATCCGACAGGTCATCCTTCACAGGCGGCTGACGAAGGGTTGCGCATGACTGCGCTCAATCGTGTCCCGTCGCTGATGGCTCGGGCCGGCACCGCCTCGGCCCTCACCCTGGCCGCCGTGGGCGGCTCCATCATGGTGCCGGGGCTGGCCACCGACGCCTCCGCCGCGACCACCGCGTCGAAGGCACTGAAGGTCGCGGCGTCCAAGAAGGGCGCCCCCTACCGCTACGGAGCCACCGGGCCGGGCCGGTTCGACTGCTCGGGTCTGACGCTGTACTCGTTCAAGAAGGCCGGCAAGAAGCTGCCGCGCACGGCCGCGCAGCAGTACAACAAGACGCACCACATCTCCTCGGGCCACCGCAAGGCCGGTGACCTGGTCTTCTTCCACTCGGGGTCGAGCGTCTACCACGTCGGCATCTACGCCGGTAAGGGCAAGATCTGGCACGCGCCGAAGACCGGGGACGTGGTGCGGCTCCAGAAGATCTGGACCAAGAGCGTCTGGTACGGCCGGGTCAACTAGCGAGGACGGCCGGGAGCGGTCTCCGCGGGCGCGTCCACGCCCCCGAGGCCGTTCCCGGGGTCAGCGGGCCGGAGAGGGCTCCGGACGGGCCGTGGCGGGCCGTGGCTGGCTCGGCACGCACCAGGGCAGCTCGACGAAGACCGTCTTGCCGCCCTCGCGGGTGGGGCGGACGCGCAGCTTTCCGCCGCACTCGACGGTGAGACACCGGATGATGGCCATGCCGCGCCCGTTGTCCTGGGCGACGGCGGCCGGGAGTCTCTTCGGCAGCCTCGGATGGCTGTCCGTCACGCCGATGAGCAGCAGCTCGTCGCGGGCCAGTACGACGTCCACGGTGAAGGTGGGCGACTGGCCCAGGGTGTGCTGGACGGCGTTGGTGGCCAGCTCGGAGACGATGAGGCGCACGGTGTCGGTGACCTCGTCGTCCGCGGGGAGCCCCCAGCTCGCCAGGGTCCCCACCACGTAGGACCTGGCCGCGCGGACCGAGGCGGGATCGCTCGGCAGAGTGACGGATGCTTCCAGATGGTCTGCCATGGCGAAGTAGTCCCTTTCCCACGGGCGGCCCGCCGACCTCCCCCGCGCCGCGCGGCGACGCGGGGGCGGAGAGTTCGGGCCCGGTCCCGCTCTGGTGCCTGCACGCCAGCCTGCCATTACGGAAGCGGTCCGGTGGACCAACCCCCCAGATACGCGGACATCTGTCGCTCAACGGGGTGAACTCTGCGACGCGAGACCGTATTTGACGGGGTTTTTCCCGCCCTCACCAGGGCCGAACGGCGGTGATGACCCTTACGGCCCGTTCGATGTCGGCCTCCGACAGGTCCGCGCGGGCGGTCAGCCGCAGCCGGGAGACGCCGTCCGGGACGGACGGCGGGCGGAAGCAGCCGACCGACAGGCCCTCGGTGCGGCAGTCGGCGGCCCAGCGCACGGCGGCGTCGGGGGACGGCGCCCGTACGGAGACCACGGCCGCGTCCGGGCGTACCGCCGCGAGGCCCTCGGCGGTGAGCCGGGCGTGCAGTTCGGCGGCGACCGCGCGGACGCGCGCCGGGCGCTCCGGTTCGCGCCGGAGCAGGCGCAGCGCGGCGAGCGCGGCTCCGGCGGCCGCGGGGGCGAGGCCGGTGTCGAAGATGAACGTCCGCGCGGTGTTGACCAGATGGCCGATCACCCGCGCCGGCCCCAGCACCACCCCGCCCTGGCTGCCCAGCGACTTGGACAGCGTGGCCGTGGCCACCACGTCGGCCGCACCCGCGAGCCCGGCCGCGTGGGCCGAGCCCCGGCCGCCCTCCCCCAAGACGCCGAGGCCGTGGGCGTCGTCCAGGACCAGTCCGGCGCCGTGTTCCCGGCAGACGTCGGCCAGCGGGCCGAGGGGGGCGGCGTCCCCGTCGACGGAGAACACGGTGTCGCAGAGGGCGATCGCCTCCCCCTGATGGGTCGCCAGGGCCTTGGCCACGGCCTCCGGGTCGGAGTGCGCGACGACCTGGGTGGTGGCGCGCGCGAGGCGGCAGCCGTCGATGAGGGAGGCGTGGTTGCCCGCGTCGGAGACGATCAGTGAGCCGTGCGGGCCGAGCGCGGTCACGGCGGCCAGGTTCGCCGCGTAGCCGGAGGACAGCACGAGGGCCGCCTCGAAGCCGCAGAACTCGGCGAGTTCGGTCTCCAGGCGGGCGTGCAGCTCGGTGGTGCCGGTGACCAGCCGGGAGCCGGTGGCCCCGCCGCCCCAGGTCCGGGCCGCCGCGGCGGCGCCCTCGACGACCTCGCCGTGGCGGGCCAGGCCCAGGTAGTCGTTGCTCGCCAGGTCCAGCAGCGGCGAGTCGGCGGGGCGGGGGCGCAGGGTCCGCAGGAGTCCGGCGCGGCGGCGCGCCTCGGCCTGCTCGTCGATCCAGCCGAACGCCATGGCTCCTCCGGGGGCTTGCTCTGGTGGGCGCTTTTGTAGACAACAGACAGACACTAGCGGCGCGGAGAGCCGCCCATGATGTGGCAATACCCACACGGTGAACCTCGGTCGTTGTGCGAAGTCTCCTTGGCCCCGAGCGGTCGGGTAGGACAGGATCAGGCCTCATGGACCTGCTGAACACGCTGGTGGACAAGGGACTGCGGCGCGAGACGCCGACGCGCGAGGAAGCGCTCGCCGTGCTCGCCACCTCCGACGACGACCTGCTCGATGTGGTGACCGCGGCCGGCAAGGTGCGGCGGCACTGGTTCGGCCGCAGGGTGAAACTCAACTATCTGGTCAACCTCAAGTCGGGCCTGTGCCCGGAGGACTGCTCCTACTGCTCGCAGCGGCTGGGCTCCACGGCGGGCATCCTCAAGTACACCTGGCTCAAGCCCGACCAGGCGTCCGAGGCGGCGGCCGCCGGGCTCGTCGGGGGCGCCAAGCGGGTGTGCCTGGTGGCCTCCGGGCGCGGGCCCACCGACCGGGACGTGGACCGGGTCTCCGACACCATCAAGGCCATCAAGGAGCGACACGAGGGCGTCGAGGTGTGCGCCTGCCTCGGCCTGCTCTCCGACGGCCAGGCGGAGCGGCTGCGCGCGGCGGGCGCCGACGCCTACAACCACAACCTCAACACCTCCGAGGCGACCTACGGCGACATCACCACCACCCACACCTACGCCGACCGGGTGGACACGGTGCACAAGGCGCACGCGGCCGGGCTGTCCGCCTGCTCGGGTCTGATCGCGGGCATGGGCGAGCGCGACGAGGACCTGGTGGACGTGGTGTTCTCGCTGCGCGAGCTGGACCCGGACTCCGTTCCGGTGAACTTCCTGATCCCGTTCGAGGGCACCCCGCTGGCCAAGGAGTGGAACCTCACCCCGCAGCGCTGTCTGCGCATCCTGGCGATGGTCCGCTTCGTCTGCCCGGACGTGGAGGTGCGGATCGCGGGCGGCCGTGAGGTGCACCTGCGCTCGCTCCAGCCGCTCGCGCTGCACCTGGCCAACTCGATCTTCCTCGGGGACTACCTGACCAGCGAGGGCCAGGCGGGCAAGGCCGACCTGGAGATGATCGCGGACGCCGGGTTCGAGGTGGAGGGCGCGGACGAGGTGACCCTGCCGGAGCACCGGGCGGCGGCCGGAGGCGGCTGCGGGCCGGGCGCGGAGCAGACCGGGTGCGGGTCGCACGCCGGGGGCGGCGTCTGCGGTACGGCCCCGGTCGCGGCGGACGCGTCCGCCCCGGCCGGGCCGCGTACCGATCTGGTCGCCGTGCGCCGCCGGGGCGCCGGGACGGACCTCGCGCCCAATGCCTGACCGGGGTACGGCCGGACTGCTGGAGCTGGACCGGCGGCATGTGTGGCATCCGTACGGTCCGATGCCGGGCCGGGGCGAACCGCTCGTCGTGGAGTCGGCGAGCGGGGTCCGGCTGCGGCTGGCCGACGGTGCGGAGCTGGTGGACGGGATGTCGTCCTGGTGGTCGGCGATCCACGGGTACCGGCATCCGGTACTGGACGAGGCGGCGCGCGAGCAGCTGGGGCGGATGAGCCATGTGATGTTCGGCGGGCTCACCCACGAGCCCGCCGTACGGCTGGCGAAGCTCCTCGTCGACATCTCGCCCGAGGGACTCGAGCACGTCTTCCTCGCGGACTCCGGGTCGGTGTCCGTCGAGGTGGCCGTCAAGATGTGCCTCCAGTACTGGCGTTCGCTCGGCCGTCCCGGCAAGCGGCGCCTGCTGACCTGGCGCGGCGGCTACCACGGCGACACCTGGCACCCCATGTCGGTGTGCGACCCGGAGGGCGGCATGCACGGGCTGTGGTCCGGCGCGCTGCCCCGGCAGGTCTTCGCGGACGCGCCGCCCGCCGGGTACGAGGAGTCGTACGCGGAGCGTCTGCGGTCCGTGATCGAGCGGCACGCGGACGAACTGGCCGCGGTGATCGTGGAGCCGGTGGTGCAGGGCGCCGGCGGGATGCGGTTCCACTCCCCCGCGTATCTGCGGGTGCTGCGCGAGGCGTGCGACGCGCACGACGTGCTGCTGGTGTTCGACGAGATCGCCACCGGCTTCGGGCGTACGGGCGCGCTGTTCGCGGCGGAGCACGCGGCGGTCGCACCCGATGTGATGTGCGTGGGCAAGGCCCTGACCGGTGGTTATCTCACACTGGCCGCGACCTTGTGCACCGCGCGGGTGGCCGACGGCATCTCGCGCGGCGAGGTGCCGGTGCTCGCGCACGGGCCGACCTTCATGGGCAACCCGCTGGCCGCCAACGTGGCCCGCGCGTCGGTCGAGCTGCTGCTCGGGCAGGACTGGCGGGGCGAGGTCAAGCGGATCGAGGCCGGTCTGCGGGAGGGGCTCGCCGGGGCCGCGGAGCTGCCCGGTGTCCGGGACGTGCGCGTGCTGGGCGCCATCGGTGTGGTCCAGCTCGATCACGAGGTGGACATGGCGGCCGCGACGCGGGCCGCCGTGCGGGAGGGCGTGTGGCTGCGCCCCTTCCGCGACCTGGTCTACACGATGCCGCCGTACGTCACGGACGACGCGGACGTGGCACGGATCGCGCGCGCGGTGTGCGCCGCGGCGCGGGAGGGATGACATGCCGGTACTGATGATCACGGGCACGGGCACGGAGATCGGCAAGACGATGGTGACGGCCGCCGTGGCGGCCGCCGCCCTCGCGGCCGGCCGCTCGGTGGCCGTCCTGAAGCCCGCGCAGACGGGCGTGCGGCCGGACGAGCGAGGTGACGCCGACGAGGCGGCCCGTCTCGCGGGGCCGGTCACGTCCCGTGAACTGGCCCGCTATCCGGACCCGTTGGCCCCCGCCACGGCCGCCCGCCGCTCCGGCCTCCCCCCGGTCCGCCCCCAGGACGTGGCGGAGGCCGCCGCCAAGCTCGCCACCGACCACGACCTGGTCCTGGTGGAGGGCGCCGGCGGCCTGCTGGTCCGCTTCGACCCCTCGGGCGGCACCCTGGCCGACGCCGCGTCCCTCTTGAACGCCCCGGTCCTCCTGGTGGCCCCGGCCGGCCTGGGCACGCTGAACACGACGGAACTGACGGCCCGCGAACTGAAGCGCCGCGAACTGGAGTTGACCGGCGTGGTGATCGGCTCCTGGCCCAGTGACCCGGACCTCGCCACCCGCTGCAACGTCACCGACCTCCCCGAGGTCGCCGGAGCCCCTCTCCTCGGCGCCCTTCCCCCGGGCGCGGGCAGCCTGCCCCCGGCGGACTTCCGCCACCGGGCGCCGGCCTGGCTGTCCCCCCGCCTGTGGGGGACGTGGGACGCGGACGGGTTCCGGGAACGGGAGGGGACGGCGTAGGAACGTACGGATTCCTCCCCTCCTGCATCCGCCGCTCCACCGATTGCCGAACACCGTTTCAGGTGTGGTTCGGATCACACTAGGCTCGGGCCCTGGCCGTTGAGTCGGGATGTCGAGGCGATGGGGAGTGCATCTTGTTCACATCTGCTGCTCAGGACGCGCCGGGCGCGGTGCCGGGCCGGGAGACGGTGGCGCGGGCGCGGGGGCTGACCAAGGCGTACGGCACCGGGGAGACGGCCGTGGTCGCCCTGGACTCGGTGGACGTGGACATCGCGCGCGGGCGGTTCACCGCCGTGATGGGGCCCTCCGGTTCGGGGAAGTCGACGCTGATGCACTGCCTGGCCGGGCTGGACACGGTCTCGGCCGGGCAGGTGTGGCTCGGGGAGACCGAGATCACGGGGCTGAAGGACGGCGAACTGACCAGGCTGCGCCGGGACCGGATCGGGTTCGTCTTCCAGTCGTTCAACCTGATCCCCACCCTGACGGCGGCGGAGAACATCACCCTGCCGATGGACATCGCGGGTCGCAGGCCCGAGCCCGGCTGGGTGGACCAGGTGATCGACAGCCTGGGGCTGCGGGACCGCCTCGGGCACCGCCCGGCCCAGTTGTCCGGCGGTCAGCAGCAGCGCGTCGCGTGTGCGCGGGCGCTGGCCTCGCGGCCGGAGCTGATCTTCGCGGACGAGCCCACCGGCAACCTGGACTCCCGCTCGGGTCTGGAGGTGCTGGGCTTCCTGCGCGGCGCGGTGGACGACCTCGGGCAGAGCGTGGTCATGGTGACCCACGACCCGGGCGCCGCCGCCCACTCCGACCTGGTGCTCTTCCTGGGCGACGGCCGGATCGTGGACCGTATGGAGCGGCCCACGGCGGACACCGTGCTGGAGCGGATGAAGGCGTTCGACGTGGTCCGGGGCCGGCTCGGCGACGACGCCGTGGCACGGGAGGACTGAACCGCCGTGCTCAAGGCGACCCTGCGGAGTTTTCTCGCGCACAAGGGGCGGCTGGCGCTCTCCGCGCTGGCCGTCGTGCTGTCCGTGGCCTTCGTGTCGGGAAGCCTGATCTTCTCCGACACGGTGACCCGCACCTTCGACCGGCTGTTCGCCTCCACGGCGGCGGACGTGACGGTCGGCCCGAAGCAGGACCTCCGCTCCCCGGTGCCGGGCGGCGCGACGCAGACGGTGCCCGCCGGTCTCGCCGGCCGGGTGGCGAAGGTCCCCGGTGTCGCCTCGGCGCACGCCGACGTGTCGGTGCAGAACGTCACGGTGATCGACAGCCGCGACCGGTCCGTCGGCCCGACCACCGGCGCCCCGACGATCGCCACCTCCTGGCACCTGACCGACCGCAGCCCGGTGGAGCTGACCTCGGGTCACGCCCCGCGCGGCGCGGACCAGGCGCTGCTGGACGCGGACACCGCGGACAAGAAGCACGTCGGCATCGGCGACACGCTGACCGTGCAGGCCCAGCCGGGCACGTTCCGGGTACGGGTCGTGGGCATCGCCACCTTCCGCACCACCAACCCCGGCGCCGCGCTGGTCTTCCTGGACCAGGCCACGGCCGGGAAGCAGCTGCTGGGCTCGGCGGCCAAGGCCACCTCCATCTCGGTGGAGGCGGCACCGGGCGTCACCGACCCGGAGCTGAAGAACCGGGTCGCCGCCGTGATCGGCGGCGGTGGCTACGAGCTGCGGACCGCCGCCGAACAGGCCAAGTCGGCGGCGGCGAACCTCGGCGGGTTCCTCGACGTGATCAAGTACGTGATGCTGGGCTTCGCCGGTATCGCGGTGCTCGTCGGCATCTTCCTGATCGTCAACACCTTCTCCATGCTGATCGCCCAGCGCACCCGTGAACTCGGCCTGTTGCGGGCGCTGGGCGCGGACCGGCGTCAGGTGCGGCGCTCGGTGCTGCTGGAGGCGCTGCTGCTCGGCGTGGTGGGCTCCACGCTGGGCCTCGCGGCCGGGATCGGCATGGCGTACGGGCTGATCCGGCTGATGAGCCTGTTCGGGATGAACCTGAAGGCCACCGAGATGGCGATCGGCTGGGGCACGCCGGTGGCGGCGTACGTGGTCGGGGTGGGCGTCACCTTCGTCGCCGCGTACCTCCCCGCACGGCGGGCGGCGACGGTGTCGCCGATGGCGGCGCTGTCGGACGCGGAGATCGCCGGGGTGGACAAGCCGCTGACCGGCCGGGCCGTGGCGGGTCTGGTCATGGGCGTGGCCGGGGCGGCGGCGCTGGCCGGGTGCGTGGCGGCGACGAAGGCGGCTCCGGCGGCCGCACTGCTCGGGCTGGGCGTCGTGCTGACGCTGATCGCCATGGTGATCGCCGGGCCGCTGCTGGTGCGGCCGGTGATCCGGGTGCTGGGCGGCGCCTTCCCCGCGCTGTTCGGTTCGGTGGGCCGGATGAGCCAGCGCAACGCGCTGCGCAACCCGCGCCGTACGGGTGCCACGGCGGCGGCGCTCATGGTGGGCCTCGCGCTGGTCGGCGGGATGTCGGTGGCGAGCGCCTCGATGTCGGCCTCGTTCGACTGGCAGATCGACCGCACTTTGGGCGCGGACTTCATCGTGCAGAGCGCCAACTTCACCCCGTTCAACGCCGACGTGCGGCGCACGGTGCAAGGGACGGAGGGCGTCGGGCTGGTCGTACCGCAGCGGATCACGCCGCTCGCGGTGCGGATGCCGGACGGCAGACGGGTGCGGACGACCGCCTCCGCCTACGGTCCGCGCCTCGACGACGTCGTGCACCTCACCTACGCGAGCGGCGGCACCGGGGCCGCCCTGGCGGACGGACGGCTCGCGATGGACGCCAAGTTCGCCCAGGGTCACGGGGCGCGGCTGGGTAGCACGCTGCCCGTGGAGTTCCCCGGCGGCAAGGTGGCCCGGCTGACGGTCGGCGCGCTCACCAACCTGGAGTCGCCGGAGGGCTTCGGCACGCAGGGCGGCATCTTCATGGGCCTCGCCACGGTGGACAAGTACGTCCCCGGCGGCCAGGACTCGGTGCTCTACGTCAACGCCGCGCCCGGCACGGACGCGGCCGGCCTGCGGGCGGCCCTGACATCGGCGCTGAAGCCGTATCCGCAGCTCCAGGTCCGTGACCAGGCCGACTACAAGAAGCTGGTGCACGACCAGATCTCGGTGCTGCTGTACCTGGTGTACGCGCTGCTCGGGCTGGCGATCGTCATCGCGGTGCTCGGTGTGGTCAACACCCTGGCCCTGTCGGTGGTGGAGCGCACCCGCGAGATCGGGCTGCTGCGGGCGATCGGGCTGAGCCGGCGGCAGTTGCGCCGGATGATCCGGCTGGAGTCGGTGGTGATCGCGGTGTTCGGCGCGGTCCTCGGGCTCGCGCTGGGGCTCGTGTGGGGCGTGTGCGGTCAGCAGGTGCTGGCGCTGCGCGGCATGAAGGAGCTCCAGGTGCCCTGGGGCACCCTCGTCGCCGTGATGATCGCTTCGGCGGTGGTGGGCGTGGTGGCGGCCCTGTTCCCGGCGCTGCGGGCGTCGCGGATGAACGTACTGGCCGCCATCGCCCACGAGTGAGGGCGGCGGTCAGGTGGCGGGTTTCTCCCCGGCACGGCACGGTATAGATGGTCCGTACCGCGTGAACTGCAAGGGGGCGCGTCCCGGCGCGGACTTCGGGCTCGCTCGCGGGCCCGCGCGTCTTCGAGGCCCGGCCGGCCACCCAGATACCGCGTCCCCCAGCCGGAAAAGGGATGCGCCATGACGACCAACACCAGCGACGGGCAGGTCGGCTTCGCCGATCTCGCCCTGGCCCCCGAGATCCAGCGGGCGCTGACCGCGCTCGGCTACGAGGAGCCCACCCCGATCCAGCAGGAGGCCATCCCGCCCCTGCTGGAGGGCAACGACCTGCTGGGGCAGGCGGCCACCGGCACCGGCAAGACCGCCGCGTTCGCGCTGCCGGTGATCCAGCGCATCGCCACCGAGGGCAAGGGCAAGGGGCCCCGCGCCCTGGTGCTGGTGCCGACCCGCGAGCTGGCCATCCAAGTGTCGGAGGCCGTGCACCGCTACGGCACCGACCTCGGCGTCCGTGTGCTGCCGGTCTACGGCGGCCAGCCCATCGGCCGCCAGCTCCGCGAACTCCAGCGCGGGGTGGACGTGGTGGTGGCGACGCCGGGCCGCGCGCTGGACCACATCGCGCGCGGCACGCTGCCCCTCGGCGGCCTGCGCACGGTCGTGCTGGACGAGGCCGACGAGATGCTGGACATGGGGTTCGCGGAGGACATCGACTCGATCCTGGAGAACGTCCCGCAGGAGCGGCAGACGGTGCTGTTCTCGGCGACGATGCCCGCGCGGATCGACTCCATGGCGCGCAAGCACCTCAACGACCCGGTGCGGGTGCGCATCGAGCGGGAGGCCCCGGCGCCGGGTGAGGCGCCGCGCGTCCGGGAGTCGGCGTACATCGTGGGGCGGGCGCAGAAGGCGGCCGCGCTGGGGCGGCTGCTGGACGTGGAGTCCCCGGAGGCGGCGATCGTGTTCTGCCGCACCCGTGACCAGGTCGACCAGCTCTCCGAGACCCTCAACGGCCGCGGCTACCGCGCCGAGGCGCTGCACGGCGGGCTGAGCCAGGAGCAGCGGGACCGGGTGATGGGCAGGCTGCGCGGCGGCACGGCGGACCTGCTGGTCGCCACCGACGTCGCGGCGCGCGGCATCGACGTCGAGCACCTCACACATGTGATCAATTACGACGTGCCCTCGGCGCCGGAGTCGTACGTGCACCGCATCGGCCGGGTCGGGCGCGCGGGCCGCGAGGGCGTGGCGATCACGCTCGCGGAGCCCCGCGAGTCCCGGATGCTGAAGGCGATCGAGCGGGCGACCGGCCGCAAGGTCCCGCTGGAGAAGGTGCCCTCGGTGGCGGACCTGCGGGCCAGGCGGCTGGAGCTGACGCGGGCCGCGCTGCACGAGAGCCTGCTGGAGGACGAGGACCTGGACCGGTTCCGGGTGGTGGTGGAGACGCTCGGGGACGAGTTCGACGTGATGGACGTGGCGCTGGCGGCGGTGAAGCTGGCCCACGAGTCGGGCGGCGCGGCCTTCGACGAGGAGGAGATCCCGGAACTGGCGCCCAGGGACCGCGACCGCGGCGACCGGGGCCGGGGCGGCGACCGCGACCGGGGCCAGCGCGGACGGCCGCGCGGCCGGACCTCGCCGGGCATGACCCGCCTGTTCGTCGGCGCCGGACGCAGCGCGGGCGTACGGCCGCAGGACCTCGTCGGCGCCATCGCCGGCGAGACCCGCCTGAGCGGCCGGGACATCGGCGCCATCGAGATCGCGGACCGCTTCTCCCTGGTGGAGGTCCCCGAGGAGGCGGCGGACGACGTGGTACGCGCCATGCGCGGCGCCAACGTCAAGGGCCGCAAGGCCCAGGTGCGCCGGGAGCGGGAACAGTCCCGCTGAGGGGGAGTCCGGCCGCCGGGTCTCGCATGCCGGAAACTCCCTGGCCCGGCGGTCGGACGCTCTGCTTGGCTCGGATCATGAGCGATCCGAGCATCCGTCACGCCCTGCCCGCCGACATCGACGCCGTCCTGGCGTTCTGGAGCGTGGCCGCCGAGGGGACGAGCGTCAGCGACGACCACGCCGGCGTGGCCCGGCTGATCGACCGGGACCCGGAGGCCCTGCTCCTGGCGGAGCTGGACGGAGTGCTGGCCGGCACGGTCATCGCGGGCTTCGACGGCTGGCGGTGCTCGGTCTACCGCCTCGCCGTGCACCCCGGCCACCGCCGCCAGGGCATCTCGCGGGCGCTGCTCGCCGCGGCCGAGGAACGGTTCGCCGCGCTCGGCGGGCGCCGGGTGGACGCGATGGTGCTGGTGCGCAACGAGAGGGCGCACCATGCCTGGAGCGCGGCGGGGTACAGGCCGCAGGAGAACTGGCGTCGCTGGGTCAAGCCGCTGACCGGGTGAACCCGTCGAGGCCGCTTTGCCGATCCTTTACCATTGAGGCAGTACCTCGGCACTCGATGAAAGGTTGTGAGCGTCCACCCATGGGCGACCCTTCCGGTCCGCGTCACCGACATCGCGCGGTCCTCCCCGTCCTGACCGATCCTGGGACGGAGGTGACCCGATGACCGAAGTGCTCCTCCTGCTGGTGGCGATCCTGTTGTCACTCGCCTGCGGCGTCTTCGTGGCCGCCGAGTTCTCGCTGACCACGGTCGAGCGGGGCGAGCTGGAGCGGGCCGCGGCGAACGGTGAGACAGGCGCCCAGGGCGCGCTGAAGGCCGCGCGTCAGCTCACCTTCCAGCTCTCCGGCGCACAGCTCGGCATCACCGTGACCAACCTGGTCGTCGGCATGCTGGCCGAGCCGTCCATCGCGGCGCTGCTCTCCGGGCCGTTCCGGGCGATGGGCCTCTCCGAGGCGTCGGCCCGCACGGCCGCGCTGGTACTGGGCACCGCCCTGTCGACGGTGTTCCTGATGGTCGTCGGCGAGCTGGTGCCGAAGAACTGGGCGATCTCCTCGCCGCTGGCCGTGGCCAAGCGGGTGGGCACCCCGCAGCGCTGGTTCAGCCTGGCCTTCCGCCCCTTCATCACCCACCTCAACAACACCGCCAACCGGGTCGTACGCCGCTTCGGCCTGGAGCCCGCCGAGGAACTGGCCTCCGCGCGCGGCCCGCAGGAACTGGTGGCGCTCGCCCGGCACTCCGCCAAGGCGGGCGCGCTGGAGCCGGACACCGCCGAACTGTTCGTGCGCACCCTGAACCTGGCGGACCTGTCGGCGGAGAACGTGATGACCCCCAGGGTCCAGGTCGTCGCCCTCGACACCCTGGCCACCTGCGAGGACGTGGCGAACGCGACGCGGGCCACCGGCCTGTCCCGCTTCCCGGTCTACCAGGGCAACCTGGACTCGGTCGTCGGCGTCGCCCACATCAAGGACGTGGTGGCGCTGCCCGCGGAGGACCGGCCGATCCGCTCGGTCACCCAGATCATGCGCGAACCCCTGCTGGTCCCGGAGTCCCTGACCGTGGACCGGCTGCTGGACCGGCTCTCCGGCAAGCGCACCATGGCCGTCGTCATAGACGAGTACGGGGGCACGGCGGGCGTGGCCACGCTGGAGGACATCGTGGAGGAGGTCGTCGGCGAGGTCCGCGACGAGCACGACCCGCACGAGACCCCCGACCTGGCCCCGGCCGGCACCGACGACCAGGGCCGCGCCCTGTACTCGGCGGACGGCGCGGCCCGCACCGACCAACTGGCGCGGGTGGGCCTGAGGGTGCCCGACGGCCCGTACGAGACGCTCGCCGGGCTGATCGCCACCGAGCTGGGCCGTATCCCGGAGGCCGGCGACAGCGTGCACGTCGACGGCTGGCGCCTCGACGTCGTGGACGCCTCCGGGCACCGGGCCGCGCGGGTGCTGCTGCACGCGCCGGTGAAGGAATCGGACGGCACGCACGCCGACAAGTCGACGGGGAGGGCGCGATGACCGCCGTACAGATCCTGATCGGTCTGGCGACCCTGGTCGTCAACGCCTTCTTCGTGGGCGCCGAGTTCGCGCTGATCTCGGTGCGCCGCTCACAGGTGGAGCCGCTGGCCGTGGAGGGCGACAAGCGGGCCCGGCGGGTGCTGTGGGGGCTGGAGCACGTGTCGGCGCTGCTGGCGGCCGCGCAGCTCGGCATCACCCTGTGCACGCTGGTCCTCGGTGTCGTCGCGGAGCCGGCCATCGCGCATCTGCTGGAGCCGGTGTTCGACGCGGTCGGGGTGGCGCCGGGGGCCGGGCACGCGGTGTCGTTCGTGATCGCGCTGACCCTGGCCACCTATCTGCACATGCTGCTGGGCGAGATGGTGCCGAAGAACGTCGCGCTGGCCGAGCCGGTGCGCACCGCGCTGCTGCTCGGTCCGCCGCTGGTGGCGCTGGCCCGTGCGCTGCGGCCGGTGATCTTCGCCATCAACGCCTTCGCCAACGGCCTGCTGAAGCTGCTGCGGGTGGAGGCCAAGGACGAGGTGTCCGCGACCTTCACCGACACCCAGCTGGCCGAGATCGTCAAGGACGCCACCGAGGCGGGCCTGATCGACGACCGGGCGCAGGAGCGGCTGCGCGACGCGCTGGAGCTCGGCAGCCGCCCGGTCCGGGACGTGGTGGTGCCGCTGGAGCGGGTGGTCTACACGAGCGTCGGGGTCACCCCGGAGCAGTTGGAGCGGCTGTCGGCGGAGTCGGGGTTCTCCCGGTTCCCGGTGGTCGACGTGGGGCGCCGGATCGTGGGCTACCTGCATGTGAAGGACGCGCTGGACGCCTCGCCGCGCGACGTGCCGTTCCGGCTGCGCGACATGCGGCCGATCGCGCGGGTGCGGGAGTCGTCCCCACTGGACGACGTGCTCACCGCGATGCGCGGCAGCCGTACGCATGTGGCGGCGGTGACCGGCGCGGACGGCAAGCTGGCCGGGCTGGTGACCATGGAGGACGTGCTGCGCGAGCTGTTCGGGCAGCCCGCCTGAGCGGTGCCGGGGGCGGGGACGGGGGGACCGACCGACGGGTATGGCGCCGGGATACCATCTCTTTCGCCATGCAGACGAATCCCACACCTCCCGCGTACACCAGCCTCGTCGCCGTCGGCGACTCCTTCACCGAGGGCATGTCGGACCTGCTGCCCGACGGCTCCTACCGGGGCTGGGCGGACCTCCTGGCGGCCCGGATGGCCGCCCGCACGCCCGGCTTCCGGTACGCCAACCTGGCGGTACGCGGCAAGCTGATCCAGCAGATCGTGGACGAGCAGGTACCGCTCGCGGCCGCGATGCGCCCCGACGTGATCACCCTGGTCGGCGGGCTCAACGACACCCTGCGCCCCAAGTGCGACATGGTCCGGGTGCGGGACCTGCTGACCGAGGCCGTGGAGGGGCTGGCGCCGAACTGCGAGCGGCTGGTGCTGATGCGCAGCCCCGGCCGCCAGGGCCCGGTGCTGGACCGGTTCCGGCCGCGCATGGAGGAGCTGTTCGCCTGCGTGGACGAGCTGGCCGCCAAGCACGACGCGGTGGTGGTCGACCTGTACGGGGCGCCCTCGCTGGGCGATCCGCGCCTGTGGGACGTGGACCGGCTGCACCTCACCCACGAGGGGCACCGCCGGGTGGCCGAGGCGGTCTGGCAGACGCTCGGCCACGACGCCGAGGACGCGGAGTGGCACACCCCCATGGCGGCCACCCCGCCCCCCGGCTGGGGGGCCCGCCGGGTCGCGGACGTCCGCTTCACCCGCCAGTACCTGCTCCCCTGGATAGCCCGCCGCCTCACCGGCCGCTCCTCCGGCGACGGCCTCCCGGCCAAGCGCCCGGACCTGCTCCCCTACGAGCTCACGCACGAGGACCGGGCGTAGCACCGGTCACCCGACGCGGGAGTCGGCACCCTCCGGGGACACCCCGAGCCGGCCGGCGACGGCGGTGAGCGCCGGGCCCAGGGGCAGGGCGACCCGCGCCTCGGCGTGGACGTCACCCCGGGTGGGGGCCAGGTTGACGACGAGGACCGGCTTGCCGGCCTCGGCCGCCTGGCGGACGAAGCGGAGGCCGGACATCACCGTCAGCGAGGAGCCCAGGACCAGCAGCGTGGCCGCCTCGCGGACCAGGGCGCGGCAGTGCGCGACCCGGGCGGGCGGGACGGCCTCGCCGAAGAAGACCACGTCCGGCTTGAGGATGCCGCCGCAGACCGCGCAGGGCACCACGCGGAAGTCCCCGACCTGGTCGTCGGTGAGGTCGGCGTCGCCGTCCGGGTTGATGCCGGCGGCCACCGGGTCGAAACCCGGATTCGCCTCCTCCAGGCGCTCGGCGAGTACGCGGCGGGCGCTGACGTCGCCGCAGGAGAGGCAGACGACCCGGTCGAGGCTGCCGTGGAGTTCCACGACGTCCTCGCTCCCGGCCGCCTGGTGCAGGCCGTCGACGTTCTGGGTGATCACGCCGGAGAGCATGCCGTGCCGCCCGAACGCGGCCACCGCCCGGTGCCCCGCGTTGGGCCGGGCGCGGCCGAAGGTGCGCCAGCCGAGGTGGCTGCGGGCCCAGTACCGGCGCCGGGCCTGGGCCGCGGCGGTGAAGTCCTGGTAGGTCATCGGGGTGTGCCGGCTCAGGCTGCCGCCCTCGCCCCGGTAGTCGGGGATGCCGGACTCGGTGGAGATGCCCGCCCCGCTGAGTACGAGCACCCCGCCCGCGCTCAGCGCCTCGGCGACCGGCTCCGGGTCGGTGATGGCCGGCGGCAGATCTCCGCTCGGGGTCCAGCTCAACGTAGGACGCATGCGCATACTGCAAGAGTAGGGAATCCGCCCTCCGTGCCCGCTCGGCGCCCCTTGTAGCTTCCTCTGAGTCACCCCACGGCGCTGGCCTGCACGAATCGCCAGTACAATCCGTACACGTGACTTCAGCGCCCGCCAAGCCCCGCATCCCCAACGTCCTCGCCGGACGGTACGCCTCCGCCGAGCTCGCCACGCTCTGGTCCCCCGAGCAGAAGGTGAGGCTGGAGCGGCAGCTCTGGCTCGCCGTGCTGCGCGCCCAGAAGGACCTGGGCATCGAGGTGCCGGACGAGGCGATCGCCGACTACGAGCGCGTCCTGGACACCGTGGACCTGGCCTCCATCGCCGAACGCGAGAAGGTCACCCGGCACGACGTGAAGGCGCGGATCGAGGAGTTCAACGACCTCGCCGGGCACGAACACGTCCACAAGGGCATGACCTCGCGCGACCTCACCGAGAACGTCGAGCAGCTCCAGATCCGGCTCTCCCTGGAGCTGGTCCGCGACCGCACGGTCGCCGTGCTGGCCCGCCTCGGCAGGTTGTCCGGCGAGTACGCCGAGCTGGTCATGGCCGGGCGCTCGCACAACGTGGCCGCGCAGGCCACCACCCTGGGCAAGCGCTTCGCCACCGCCGCCGACGAGCTGCTGGTGGCCTACGGCCGGGTGGACGAACTGCTCGGCCGCTACCCGCTGCGCGGCATCAAGGGCCCGGTCGGCACCGCGCAGGACATGCTGGACCTGCTGGGCGGGGACGCGGCCAAGCTGGCCGAACTGGAGCAGCGCATCGCCCACCACCTGGGCTTCGGCCAGGCGTTCACCTCGGTCGGGCAGGTCTATCCGCGCTCGCTGGACTACGAGGTCGTCACCGCGCTGGTGCAGCTGGCGGCGGCGCCCTCCTCGCTGGCCAAGACGGTCCGGCTGATGGCCGGGCACGAGCTGGTCACCGAGGGCTTCAAGCCGGGCCAGGTCGGCTCGTCCGCGATGCCGCACAAGATGAACACCCGCTCCTGCGAGCGCGTCAACGGCCTGATGGTGATCCTGCGCGGCTACGCCTCGATGACCGGCGAACTGGCGGGCGACCAGTGGAACGAGGGCGACGTGTCCTGCTCGGTGGTGCGCCGGGTCGCGCTGCCGGACGCGTTCTTCGCGCTGGACGGCCTGCTGGAGACGTTCCTGACCGTGCTGGACGAGTTCGGCGCCTTCCCGGCCGTCGTCGCCCGTGAGCTGGACCGCTACCTGCCGTTCCTCGCCACCACCAAGGTGCTGATGGGCGCGGTGCGCGCGGGCGTGGGCCGCGAGGTCGCGCACGAGGCGATCAAGGAGAACGCGGTGGCCACCGCCCTCGCCATGCGCGAGCAGGGCGCCGAGCGCAACGACCTGCTGGACAAGCTGGCCGCCGACGACCGGCTGCCGCTGGACCGCGAGCAGCTGGCCGCGCTGATGGCCGACAAGCTGTCCTTCACCGGTGCGGCCGCCGACCAGGTCGGTGTGGTCGTGGGCCGGATCGAGGAGATCGCCAAGCAGCGTCCGGAGGCGGCCGGTTACACGCCCGGAGCGATCCTCTGAGCCCCCTGACCCAGGCGGAACTGGAGGCCGCCCGCGACCGTCTCGTGCCCGACGTGATCGCGGACGGCCTCCATGTCCTGTTCTGCGGCATCAACCCGGGCCTGATGTCGGCGGCCACCGGCCACCACTTCGCCCGTCCCGGCAACCGCTTCTGGCCGGTGCTGCACCGCTCCGGCTTCACCCCCCGCCTGCTCGGGCCCGCCGAGGAGCGCGAGCTGCTCTCCTACGGCCTCGGCATCACCAACGTGGTGGCCAGGGCGTCGGCCCGCGCGGACGAGCTGTCGCCCGAGGAGTACGTCGAGGGCGGCCGGGTGCTGGCGGCCAAGGTGGAGCGGTACGCGCCCCGCTGGCTGGCCGTGGTCGGCGTGACCGCGTACCGGGCGGCCTTCGGCGACCGCAAGGCCCAAGTGGGCCCGCAGGACCGCACCTTCGGCGACACCCGCGTCTGGGTGCTGCCCAACCCGAGCGGCCTGAACGCCCACTGGACGCCGGCGGGCATGGCGGAGGAGTTCGGGCGGCTGCGCGAGGCGGCCGGGGGCCAGGGGGTGTCTCCCCGATCCACGAAGACCAGGGAGACACCCCCTAGGGCGGGGGCGTAGAGGTGACCGTGGCGAGGAGGCGTGTCCCGTCCGCCTCGTCCCGGTCGGCCACGCCGACGGCCAGCCACACGCCCTCCGCCTGCCAGACGTCGAGTTCGTCGGTGCGCAGGCAGAGGGTGGCCCAGGGTTCGGGTATCTCCTCGCCGCGGGCGAGCCGGAGGCGGAGGGTGAGCTGGCCCCAGGGGGGTGCTTCGCCCCAGCGGGCGCCGAGGTGCTGGGCTATCGCCTCGCGGAGGGCATGGCAGTCGTCCGCCGCAGCCGCTCTCGGCCCGTGGCCGGTCTCCAGTTCCACGGTGTGGTGGCCGGCCCCGCCCGCCGGGAGGTCCCGCGTGCGGAGCCGGTCGATGGCGGCGAGATGCCGTGCGACGACGTCCATGTGTTCCAGTAAAGCCGTCGCCACTGACAATTGGCGGTGTGTCAGGCGTCCCGCTGCCGCACGCACCAGGCGCCCGCGCCCAGTGCCGCCGCCACCCACAGGGCGGTCACGGCGAGCCCGGTCCAGGGGCCGAGCGGGCCCTTCGAGGTACTGTGCAGGGCGAGTTGACCCGCCCGGTCGGGCAGGAGGTCGGCGGCTCCGGAGTCCAGGTCGCCGACGACGAAGGACACGATCAGCAGGAACGGGATCAGCAGCCCCAGCGTGCCGACACCGCTGCGCAGCACGGCCGCGAGTCCCGCGGCGAGGAGCGCCATCAGCGTCAGGTACAGCGCGCAGCCGACCGCCCCGCGCAGCCCTTCGCCCCAGCCCGGCGCCGACTCCCCCCGCAGCGCCCGGCCCACGGCGAGCGTCAGCAGTCCGGTGAGCAACCCCACCGCGAGCACCGGCAGCGCGACGGCGACAGCCTTCGCGGCGAACCAGCGCGTCCGGTCCGGCACCGCCGCGAGCGTCAGCCGCAGCGCGCCGCCCCGGTACTCACCGGACACCGCCAGCGCGCCGAAGACCACGGCGGCGATCTGGCCGAGGCCGACGCCGAAGAACACCGCGTACAGCGGGTCGGAGTCGTCCGACCGGGCGGCGGTGACCGACGAGAAGGCCACGGTGGCGAGGAGCACCGCGCTCAGGGCGCCGAGCAGCGACCGCAGCGTACGGATCTTGATCCACTCGGCGTGCAGTACGGGGACGAACGGCATGGTCAGACCTCCTGCGGCTGTGCGGTGAACTCGGCCTCCTCGGCCGTGAGATCGAGGTACGCCTCTTCCAGGCCGGCTTCCTGGGTGGCGAGTTCGAGTACGGGCAGCCCCGCCTCGGCCAGGAGGCGCCCGAGGTCGTCCCCGCGCGTGTGCCGTACGGTCCAGGTGCCGTCCGCCGCCCGCTCCCCCTCGTGCCCGTGCCGGGCGAGGAGCGCGCCGAGCGCGTCGGCGTCGGTGCTGCGGACCCGGACCCGGGGGTGCACGCGGGCGTCGATGAAGTCGCGTACCGGGGTGTCGGCGAGGAGGCGGCCCCGGCCGAGGATGAGGAGGTGGTCCGCGAACACGGCGGTCTCGCCCATCAGATGGCTGGAGACCAGGACCGTACGGCCTTCCGCGGCGAGCCCGCGCAGCAGGGTGCGGACCCACACGATGCCCTCGGGGTCGAGGCCGTTGGCGGGTTCGTCGAGCAGGATCACCTCGGGGTCGCCGAGCAGGGCGGCGGCGATGCCGAGCCGCTGGCGCATGCCCAGGGAGAAGGTGCGCACCCGGCGCCGGGCCACGGAGGCGAGGCCGGTCCGCTCCAGCACGTCGCCGACGCGGGCGACGGGAAGGCGGTTGCTCACGGCGAGGGCCAGCAGGTGGTCGTGGGCGGTGCGGGAGCCGTGCGCGGCGTTCGCGTCGAGCAGGGCGCCCACCCGGCGCAGTGGGTCGCGGAGCCCGGCGTAGGGGTGACCGTCGAGGGTGGCGGTGCCGGAGGTGGGGCGGTCGAGGCCGAGGACGAGGCGCATGGTGGTGGACTTGCCCGCGCCGTTGGGGCCTAGGAAGCCGGTGACCCGGCCCGGGCGGACGGTGAGGGTCAGGTGGTCGACGGCGCGTCTGCCGCCGTACTCCTTGGTGAGGTCGCGGAGTTCGATGCTGGTCATGGCACGAGCCTCGCCGGGCGCGGGGACGCGCGCCTCCCCCGCGGGCGGGGACCCGCTCCCCCGTGCGGGGGAGGCCGCTCGCGGGGCGCGGCTGCCAGGATGGCCGCATGGTCCGCTTCCTGCGCCCGCTGCTGCGCGGGACGACGTACACGCGGCTGCTGCATCTGTGGCTGCCCATGCTGAGCGTGGCGTTCTGGATGTTCATCGACCCACGCACCCCGTGGGCTCCCGCGCTGTTCCTCGTGCCCCTCGCCCTGGTTCCGGCCGTACGGCGGGGCGAGGGCGTACAGGCGAGGCTGTTGCTGACGCCCGGCGAGGTGGAGCCGGGCATCTCCGAGGAACCCGCGCGGAGTTGGCGGGACCGGGGGCGCACGCTGCTCTGGCTGGAGCTGCGGATGCTGCTCGGCGCGGTCGCCATGTTCGCCACCGTGCGGCTGCCGGTCCTCACCGTGGAGCTGACGCAGTGCGCGTGGGGTCCGCCGCCCGCCTACCTGGACGGTCTCGCGCCGCACCGGGCCTACGCCCTGCTGGCCCCGCTCCCCCTGCTCGCGCTGTACGGCGTGGTGCTCGGACTCGGCGCGCTGACCACCCGGTGTGCGCGGTGGCTGCTGGGGCCGTCGGCGGCCGAGCGGCTGGCCGCGCTGGAGGAGCGGACCGAGCAGCTCCTCGAACGGACCCGGATCGCGCGGGAGTTGCACGACTCGATCGGGCACGCGCTGACCGTGGCCGTGGTGCAGGCGGGGGCCGCGCGGGCGGCCGGCGATCCGGAGTTCACCGGGCGGGCGCTGGCCGCCATCGAGGAGACGGGCCGGGCCGCGCTGGAGGATCTGGAACGGGTGCTCGGGGTCCTGCGGGAGGCGCGGCGGCCGGTGAGCGCCCGTCCGACGCTGGCGGACGCGGACCGCCTGCTGGAGTCGGCGCGTGCCTCGGGCGCGAAGGTGGACTTCGGGGTGACGGGCGCGGTGGATTCGCTGCCGGGCCCGGTGTCCCGCGAGGGCTACCGCATCCTCCAGGAGGCACTGACGAACGTCCTGCGGCACGCGGGCGCCGTCCCGGTACGGGTACGGGTGCGGGTCGACGGACGCGAACTCGCCCTGGAGATAAGCAATCCGCTCCCGACGGGCCTCTCCTCCGCCCGGGGCGGCCGCGGGCTGCGCGGGATACGGGAGCGGGCCGCCCTGCTCGGCGGCACCGCCCGCACGGGTCCGGAGGCGGGCGATTGGCTGGTGCGGGCCGAGCTTCCCTTGAGCTGATCTACGCTGGCCGGATGCCGGTCACCGTACTCCTCGTCGACGACGAACCCCTGGTCCGCGCCGGTCTGCGGGCCGTCCTCGGGGCGCAGAGCGACATCGAGGTGGTCGGCGAGGCGGCCGACGGGGCGGCCGTGATCCCGCTGGTGCGCTCCCTGCGCCCGGACGTGGTGGCGATGGATGTCCGGATGCCGCTGCTGGACGGCATCGAGGCGACCCGCGCGGTACTGCGCACGGTGCCCGATCCCCCGAAGATCCTGGTGATCACCACCTTCGAGGACGACGAGTACGTCTACGAGGCGCTGCGCGCGGGCGCGGACGGGTTCCTGCTGAAGCGGTCACGCCCGGAGGAGATCGTGCACGCGGTACGGCTGGTCGCGGCGGGCGACTCCCTGCTGTTCCCGGCGTCGGTACGGCAGTTGGCGGCCCGGTACGGCGCGGGCCGGGCGGACGCCGAACCGCTGGCGAAGGCGCGGCTGACCGAGCGCGAGGCGGAGGTGCTGCGGCTGATGGCGCGCGGGCTGACCAACGCGGAGATCGCCGCCGGGCTGGTCGTCGGGGCGGAGACGGTGAAGTCGCATGTGAGCGCCGTACTCGCCAAGTTGGGTGCGCGCGACCGCACCCAGGCGGTGATCGCCGCCTACGAGTCGGGCTTCGTCGCGCCCCGGTGACCGCCCGGCCCTCGCCGGGGTGGTCGGGGCCGAGTACGATCCGCCCCACACACGCCCGCGAGCTGGGAGGACGGACCGTGGGGCAGTTGACCGGTGGCGATCCCTCGCTGCTGCGGAGGATCAACTCCGCGGTGGTGCTGCGCGCGCTGCGCGACACCGACTGCGCGACGCTCACGGAGATCACCCGGGCCACCGGGCTGTCCCGGCCGACCGTCGAGGGGGTCGTGGAGGGGCTGGCCGAGGCGGGTCTGGTGGTGGAGCGGGCGGCCGAGGAGGGTACCGCCCGCCGTCAGGGCCGGCCCGCGCGCCGGTTCCGGTTCCGGGCCGAGGCGGGGCATCTGCTGGGGCTGGAGATCGGCGCGCACCGGGTGGTGGCGGTCGTCTCCGACCTGGACGGGCGGGTGCTGGGCACGCAGACCCGCGACGTCGGCGAGAAGGCCCCGGCCGACGAGCGGCTGGAGAGGCTGCGCGGCACGGTCGCCGAGTTGCTGCGCCGCACCGGCGTCCCGCGGGGCTCGCTGCGCGCGGTGGGCGTCGGCACTCCCGGCATCGTGGAGGCAGACGGAACGGTTCGCCTGGGCACCGCGCTGCCCCAGTGGACCGGGCTCCACCTGGGCGAGCGGCTCAGCCGCTCCTTCCGGTGCCCGGTGCTGGTGGAGAACGACGCCAACGTGGCCGCCGTGGCGGAGCACTGGCAGGGCGCGGCGAAGGACACCGACGACGTGGTGTTCGTGCTGGCCGGGCTGAGTCCGGGCGCGGGCTCGCTGATCGGCGGCCGGCTGCACCGGGGGCACGGCGGGGCGGCCGGGGAGATCGGCGCGCTGCATCTGCTGGGCCGGGAGGCGACCCCGGAGGCCCTGCTGTCCACCACCGACGAGCCGCTGCCGCCGCTGGACGAGCAGGCGGTCACCGAGGTCTTCGCGCTGGCGCGGGAGGGTGACGGCTCGGCGCTGGCCGCGGTGGAACGTTTCATCCAGCGGCTGGTGCACGACGTGGCCGCGCTGGTGCTGGCGCTCGACCCGGAGCTGGTGGTGGTCGGCGGCTGGGCGGCCGGCCTGGACGGGGTCCTCGACCCGCTCCGCCGGGAGCTGGCCCGCTACTGTCTGCGGCCCCCGGCCGTGGCGCTGTCCCTGCTGGGCGAGGCGGTGGTGGCCACCGGCGCGCTGCGGCTGGCGCTGGACCATGTGGAGCGGCAGCTGTTCGCGGTCGAGGGCGCCGTGGGGGCGTGAGGCGACAACGCCGCGCCCCCTCGGGGGACGCGGGGCCGGCGAGGGCGCGGCCGTCGCCAGGCGGATTCGGCGCGCGCGGCCCGCATGCCGCCGCGCCCCGGTGGGGTTCCGGGGCGCGGCGGGATGTGCGGTGCGGGTGCCGCTGCTCTCAGGAGGCGCGTCGCTCGGGGTCGTGGTGTATCTCGACGTCCGGGGTGTCGCCGAAGGTGAGGCGGCAGGTGTCCGCGCGGTAGGTGGCCACGCCGAGCGCGGCGGTACGGCCCTCGGCCGTGAACCGGGTGGTGACGACGAGGACGGGCGAGCCGGGCAGCCGGTCGAGTTCCCTCGCGTCCTCCGCGCCGGCCGAGCCCAGCTCCACCGCGCGGTCCTGGCGGTCCAGTTCGAGCCGCTGGAGTTCGCGCAGCACCGCACGGGCGCGGGCCGGTCCGGAGGGCGCGTCGATCGCGCTCAGGTCGGGCACCGAGGCGGCCGGGATGTACAGCAGCTCGGTGGCGACGCGTCGGCCCTGCGACATCCGGAACCGGCGTACGAGGTGCACCTCCTCGGCACCGGTGTCCAGGGCGGCCACGACCGGGGCGGGCGGTACGGCCCGCTCGCAGTCCATCGGCTGCCAGGCGTCGTCACCGGTGCCGGGCCACGTCTGCCGCCCGGTGCCGAGGGCGACGCCGACGCGCGGCGGCGCGACGGTCGTACCGACCCCCCGGCGGCGCTGCAGCCGTCCCTCCAGCTCGAGTTGCTCCAGCGCCTGCCGGAGCGTGGCGCGGGCGACGCCGAACCGGGCGGCGAGATCGCGCTCGTTCGGCAGGATCTCGCCCACCGAGAACTCGGAGTCCAGTGCCTCGCTCAGTACGGTCTTGAGGTGCAAGTACTTCGGCTCCGGCACCGTCTCCAGTTGCGTGGTCCCCACCCTGTCCTCCGCAAGTGCCGTGCTCCGGCGATTTTGGCGCCCTTGTTTATTAAAGGTTGTTGCAGTTCTTTGCGACCATAGGGCGGCCCTGATGCTTGGTCAAGACCAATTGTCCCATCCCTGCCCACTCGCCCGGTGCCCGGGTGACGAAGCGTTCACATGGAGTTCGCACCGCCAGGGGGTCCGTCCCCGGCGAGGACGCGCAGCTTGTCGGGGTTGCGGATGATGTAGACGGCGCTGATCGCACCGTCGGTGATGCCGAGCTGGAACAGGGTGTCCGGCCTGCCCTCGGACAGCACGAGCACCGCGACACCGCCGTTCACCTCGATGAACCGGTGGGTCATGTCGGGCAGCAGGTTCTTCGAGGACACCCCGGCCAGGAAGCGCCCCACCTTGTCGGCGGTGAACAGCACCCGTACCGGAGCCTTGGCCTTGCCGCCGCTGTCGCCGACCAGGCGGGCGTCGGGAGCGAGCAGGGACATCAGTCCGTCGAGGTCACCCTCCGTGGCCGCCGCGAGGAACCGCTCGGTCAGCCTCCGGCGCTGGGCGGGGTCCACGTCGTAGCGCGGCCGGCGCTCCTCCACGTGTCTGCGGGCCCGCGCGGCCAGCTGCCGTACGGCGGGCTCGCCCCGGTCCAGCAACTCCGCGATCTCGGCGTACGGGTAGCCGAACGCCTCCCGCAGCACGAACACCGCGCGCTCCAGCGGGGAGAGCGACTCCAGTACGACGAGGACGGCCACGGAGACGGAGTCGGCGAGCAGCGCCCGGTCGGCGGTGTCCGGGACGGCGTCGCCGAAATCGGTGGTGTACGGCTCGGGCAGCCAGGGGCCGACGTACGCCTCGCCGCGCGACTTGACCTGCCGGAGCCGGTCCAGGGCCAGCCGGGTGGTCACGCGGACCAGGTAGGCACGGGGTTCGCGGACCTCGGCGCGATCGGCGCGGGACCAGCGCAGCCAGGCGTCCTGCACCACGTCCTCGGCGTCCGCGACGCGGCCCAGCATGCGGTAGGCGACGCCGGTCAGCAGCGGCCGGTTCTCCTCGAAGACATCGATCGCGGTCTCGGTCGTCACGGTTCCCATCCCATCCTGGCGCACCCGCCGGTGTCCAGACGAATTCGGTCGTTCCTGACGCGTCGCGGAGCCCGGCGTCGCGGGGCGGGGCGGCGCCGGGCGGGGCGGGCGAAGCTCTGAGATCATCCGCTCGTACGCCGTCGATCAGGGGGAAGCCGTGAGCATCCGGGACGCCGTCGTCACCGCCGCGGGTGACCGCATCCGCTGGGTGGAACTGCCGGGGAGCGACGCGCCCCGCGTCTTCCTGCACGGTCTGGGTGCCACGGCGGTCGCCCACTTCGCCGAGGCGGCCACCCATCCGCTGATCGCCGGGCATCGCACGCTGCTGGTCGACCTGCTGGGACACGGGCTGAGCGACCGCCCGCACGACTTCGACTACAGCCTCGAGTCGCACGCCGGGGCACTGGCCGCCGCGCTCACCGACGCCGGGGTGGCGGGGGCCGAGGTGGTCGCGCACAGCATGGGCGGTGCCGTCGCGATCGTGCTGGCCGACCGGCACCCGGAGCTGGTGTCCCGGCTGGTGCTGGTCGACGCCGGCCTGGACCCGGTCGAGCCCGCCAGGGGCGCGCCCGGCAGCGCCGGTATCGCGGCCTACTCGGAGGCGGAGTTCGCGGACGGCGGCTGGACGGAGGTCCGGGACCGGGCCGGCGCGTTCCGGTGGGCCACCATGCGGCTGACCGACCGTACGGCCCTGCACCGCAGCGCCGCCGGGCTCGCCCGTGGCACGGTCCCGACCCTGCGGGAGCTGCTGGCGCGCCTGGACGTTCCGCGCACCTTCCTCCACCCCGAGACCGACGGACCGCCGCGCGGCGAGGACGGGCTGCGGGAGGCGGGGGTGTCCGTGGTCGCGGTCGCGGACTGCGGGCACGACATCATGCTGGACGCCCCCGAGACCTTCGCCAGCCTGGTCGCGGCGGCGCTCGCGGCCTGAGATCCGCGGAGTTCCGCGACACGACGCGAAGGGCTACCCGCCGGTAGCGATTGCTGACAAGCTGTCTACGGCGTCCGTCAGCAGCCGTACCGAGGAGCTTCGTATGTCCGCCACCGTCTCCTTCAAGGTTCCCGTCCCGGCCGGGACGAAGGATGTGACCGTTTCCTACCAGCGGGTGGGGCGGGGTGATCCGCTGGTGCTGCTGCACGGCATCGGGCACCACCGGCAGGCGTGGGACCCGGTGGTGGACATCCTGGCGACCGAGCGCGAGGTGATCGCCGTGGACCTGCCCGGCTTCGGCGCCTCGCCGGACCTGCCCGACGGCCTCGCCCACGATCTGCCGACCATCAGCTCCGTGCTGGGCGCGCTGTTCGAGGCGCTGGACCTGGACCGCCCGCACGTGGCCGGGAACTCCCTCGGCGGGCTGCTGGCGCTGGAGCTGGGCCGGGAGAGGACCGTACGGTCCGTCACCGCGCTGGCTCCGGCCGGGTTCTGGACCGAGACCGAGCGGCGGTACGCCTTCGGGGTGCTGCTCACCATGCGGGGGCTTGCCCAGCGGCTGCCGCTGCCGGTGGTGCGGCGGATGTCCCGCAGCGCGGCCGGCCGCACCGCGCTGACCAGCACGATCTACCGTCGTCCCGCGCGCCGGGCCCCCGAGGCGGTGGTCGCGGAGACGCTGGCGCTGGCCGGGGCCACCGCGTTCGGGGCGACGCTGCGCACCGGCGCCACCGTGCGGTTCACCGACCCGCTGCCCGGCGTTCCGGTCACCGTGGCCTGGGGCGCGCACGACCGGATCCTGCTGCGCCGCCAGGGTGTGCGGGCCAAGCGGATCATCCCGCACGCCCGGCTGGTCCGGCTGCCCGGCTGCGGACACGTCCCGATGAACGACGACCCGGCGCTCGTCGCCCGCGTCATCCTCGACGGCAGCAGCCGAGCGGCCGGGGCCTGACGTCCCGTACCCTCGGAGGCGTGTCGCGCACCGGCGTCATCCCCCGGAGCGCGGCACGCCAACTGCTGCGCGGAGCAGGCACTTTGACGGGGCGTCCACCGATGGTGGAAAGTGCGACGAACTCGGGCACAACGATGCTTAACCCATCGGTCACAGAGCGTTCGTGATCACGCAACACCATTCCTGCACAGTGGCCGCATGACTGCGGACCTCTCCCGAACGAACCGGAAACCGACGCCGAGCACGATCCGGACCCGGCACGGACGTCCCGTGCACCACTGGCGGCGGGACCTCGTCGAACTCGCGGCCCTGTTCACCGCCGTCGCGGTGGCCGACGCGGTGGCGAACCTGATCGGGCACGGCCCCGACGGTCCCGTCCTGCTGCTGATCTCGGCGCTCGCCCTGGCCGCGACGGCCGGGTTCCACACCTGGTGGGCCCGGCGCCATGTGCACGCACCGCCCACCGGTGACACCAGTGATACCGGCGCCCGGCCGAGCGCGTCCGCGCACCCGGCCGGGCCGTCCGCGCGAGCGGGCGCCGGCGCCCTGTGGCGCATGCGGACGACCGTACGGGACGAACCAGGCTCGCTGGCCGCGCTCTGCACGGCGCTGGCCACGCACCGGGTCGACATCCTGAGCCTCCAGACGCATCCGCTGCCCGACGGCACGGTGGACGAGTTCCTGCTGCGGGCCCCGGACGCCCTGGCGGCGTCCGAACTGACCCGTGTGATCGCTGAGTCGGGCGGCAGTTCCACCTGGATCGAGCGGGCCGACGCCCACGATCTGGTCGACGCCCCCACCCGCGTCCTGAGCCTCGCCACCCGCACCGCGCTGGACGCGGCCGAACTTCCGCTGGCCCTGCGTCAGCTGCTCGGCCGGTGCACGATCCGCTCGGTGCCCGCCGGCACGGGCGGCGAGCCGGTGCCCGCCGAAGGGGTGCTGGAGGACACCGTGCTCCGGCTGCGGGCGCCGGGCGGAGGCGTACTGAGCGTGGAGCGGCCGTATCTGCCCTTCACCCCGACCGAATTCGCGCGGGCGCGGGCGCTGGTGGAGCTGGACAGCCGCCTCGGCCCGCGCATCCCGCGAGCGCACGACGTGCTGACGCTGCCCGAGGGCAACGCGATCACCGTGCGCCGGGTCGACACCGGTGACCTGGACGCGGCCCGGGCGATGCACGAGCGCTGCTCGGACCGCACCCTCGACCTGCGCTACCACGGGCCGGTGCGCGACGCCGACCGCTATCTGAACCACCTGCTCAGCCCGCGCTTCGGCCGCACCCTTGCCGCGCAGACCGCCTCGGGCCGCCTGGTCGGCCTCGGGCATCTGCTGTGGGACGGCGAGGAGACCGAGGTCGCCCTGCTGGTCGAGGACGACTGGCAGCGGCGCGGGGTCGGCACCGAGCTGCTGGACCGGCTGGTGCGGATGGCGGTGGAGGCGGGCTGCGCGAGTGTGTACGCGGTGACCCGCTCCGCCAACACCGGCATGGTCGCGGCGATGCGCGGACTCGGGCTGCCCCTGGACTACCAGGTCGAGGAGGGCACCCTCGTGATCACCGCCCGGCTGGACGCGGCCCGCACCGACGCCCCTTCGAGGAGCGGAGACGAGCAGCTCCGGCTCTGACCTCCGGGTACGGCGGACGGCCCGGCGGTGACCAGCCGCCGGGCCGTCGTCATGGGAACTCCCGCTGCCATGAACTCAGTTGACGGCCTCGAACAGCGGTACCGGCGCCGGGACCCGCTCCCCCAGCGCGCCGGACAGGTCGGCCCACAGGTCCTCGGTGTCCTCCAGGCCGACCGAGAGCCGCAGCAGCCGGTCGCCCACCCCGGCATCATGCCGGTCGGCGGTGTCCACGATGCGGTGGCTGATGGACGCCGGGTGCTGGATGAGGGTGTCGACGCTGCCCAGGCTGACCGCCGGGGTGATCAGCCGGACGCGGGCGATCACCTCGTGCGGGTCGCCGTGCACCTCGAAGGCGACCATCGCGCCGCCCAGCCTCGGGTAGTGGACGCGGGCCACGCGCGGGTCGGCGGCGAGCCTGCGGGCCAGCTCGGCGGCGGTCGCGGAGGCCGCGCGGACCCGGACCGGCAGGGTGGCGAGACCGCGCAGCAGCAGATAGCCGGCCAGCGGGTGCAGCACGCCGCCGGTGGCGAACCGTATCCGCCGCAGCTGCCCGGCGAACTCCTCGTCGCAGGCGACCACTCCGGCCATCACGTCGCCGTGCCCGCCGAGGTACTTGGTGGCGCTGTGCAGCACCAGCCGCGCGCCGTGCTCGGCCGGGCGTTGCAGCACGGGCGTGGCGAAGGTGTTGTCGACGAGCAGCGGTACGGTCCCGCAGGAGTGGGCGACGGCCCGGATGTCGACCTCGGCGAGCGTGGGGTTGGCCGGGGACTCGACCAGCACCAGACCGGTGTCGGGGCGCAGCGCCTCCGTGATCCCGGCCGGGTCGGTCCAGGTGACCTCGGTCCCCAGCAGCCCGGCGGTCAGCAGGTGGTCGCTGCATCCGTACAGCGGCCGGACCGCCACCACATGGCGCAGGCCGGCGGCCGAGCGGGCGAGCAGCACGGCGCTGAGCGCGGCCATGCCGCTGGCGAACGCGACGGCGGAGGCGGTGCCTTCGAGACGGGCGAGGCCGGTCTCGAAGCGGGCCACGGTCGGGTTGCCGAGCCGGGCGTAGACGGGCGGCCCGTCGGGGAGGACGCCCTCCGCCGCGAAGGCGTCGATGCGGGCGGCCTCGTCCCGGCTGTCGCGGGAGGGGTAGGTGGTGGAGAGGTCGATGGGCGGGGTGTGCAGGCCCTGTGCGGTCAGGTCCTCCCGCCCGGCGTGCACGGCCTCGGTGGCCAGTGCCCTGCGTACGGTGTCGGCGGCGCCGTTGCTGCTCGATTCCATGACCGAAGGGTGAACACCCGACGGGTTCAGGGGGCTGTGAGCCGTGTTACGTTCGGCCGATGGACGCCTCCGTCGTACTGGATTCGGTGGATCTGCATCTGCTCCGGCTGCTGCAGAACGACGCCCGGACCACGTACCGCGACCTCGCCGCCCAGGTCGGGGTGGCGCCGTCCACCTGTCTGGACCGGGTGGCCCGGCTGCGCCGGTCGGGCGTGATCCTCGGCCATCGGCTCCGGCTGGACCCGGCGAAGCTGGGCCGGGGCCTGCAGGCACTGCTGTCGGTGCAGGTCAGGCCGCACCGGCGGGAGCTGGTCGGGCCGTTCGTGGAGCGGGTGCGGGCGCTGCCGGAAGCGCGGACGGTGTTCCATCTCACCGGCCCGGACGACTATCTGGTGCATGTGGCGGTCGCCGACATGGCCGACCTCCAGCGGCTGGTGCTGGACGAGTTCACCTCGCGGCGTGAAGTGGCGCGGGTCGAGACCCGGTTGATCTTCCAGCAGTGGGAGTGCGGCCCGCTGCTGCCGCCGGGTCATGCCGAGAGCTGAAATCACCGGTGCACGGGTGACGCGGACGCGCCTGTGGCATCAGGATGGGCGCCATGTCCGACACCAAGAGCTTGCTGCCCCGTCAGGTCGCCGACGCCTATGTGGACGACCTTCTAGCCCTCGACCCGGTCACCGGCACGTACCTCGGTGTGCGGGAGAGTTCCCGCCGGCTGCCCGACTACTCCCCCGCCGGCCAGGAGGCCCTGGCCGACCTGGCGCGCACGACGCTCGCCCGGCTGGACGAGGCCGAGCGCCTGCCCGGCGCGGACAGTGACGCCGAGCGCCGCTGCGGGCGGCTGCTGCGGGAGCGGCTGACCGCCGAGCTGGCCATGCACGACGCGCACGAACACCTGCGCGCGGTGGGCAACATGCACACCCCGGGCCACTCGGTGCGGGACATCTTCACCGTGACCCCGCAGGAGACCGAGGAGGACTGGGCGGCCCTCGTCGAGCGGCTCCGCGCGGTCCCCGCGGCCTACGAGGGATACCGTGCCTCCCTCACCCTCGGTCTGGAGCGCGGCCTGTACGCGGCACCCCGGCCGACGGCCACCTTCGTCGAGCAGCTCACCGAGTGGGCGGACACCGGCGAGGGGCGCGGCTGGTTCGAGGACTTCGCTGCGGCCGGTCCCGAGGCGCTGCGCGCGGAGCTGGACGAGGCGGCCCGCGCGGCGACGGCCTCGGTGGTCTCCCTGCGCGACTGGATGCGGGACGTGTACGCCCCGGCCGTCGCGGACGCCCCGAACACGGTGGGCCGTGAGCGGTACGCCCGCTGCGCCCGCTACTTCAACGGCACCGACCTGGATCTGGACGAGGCGTACGCCTACGGCTGGTCGGAATTCCACCGGCTGCTCGGCGAGATGGAGAAGGAGGCGCAGAAGGTGCTGCCGGGCGCCGGGACGCCGTGGGTGGCGCTGGCGCACCTGGACGAGCACGGCCGGCACATCGACGGCGTGGACGAGGTCCGGGAGTGGCTGCAGGGCCTGATGGACCGGGCGATCGCCGATCTGGACGGCACCCACTTCGAACTCGCCGAACGGGTACGGCGGGTGGAGTCCCGTATCGCCCCGCCGGGCGGCGCGGCGGCCCCGTACTACACGGGTCCCTCCGAGGACTTCTCCCGGCCGGGCCGGACCTGGCTGCCGACGATGGGCGAGACCCGGTTCCCGGTGTACGACCTGGTGTCCACCTGGTACCACGAGGGCGTGCCCGGCCACCACCTGCAGATCGCGCAGTGGGCGCATGTGGCGGCGGACCTGTCCCGCTACCAGGCCACGGTGGGCATGGTCAGCGCGAACGCCGAGGGCTGGGCGCTGTACGCGGAGCGGCTGATGGACGAGCTGGGCTATCTCACGGACGCGGAGGAGCGGCTCGGTTACCTGGACGCGCAGATGATGCGCGCGGTCCGGGTGATCATCGACATCGGTATGCACCTGGAGCTGGAGATCCCGGCGGACTCGCCCTTCCACCCCGGTGAGCGGTGGACGCCGGAGCTGGCGGAGGAGTTCTTCCGGGCGCACAGCAGCCGTCCGGCGGACTTCGTGGTGAGCGAGCTGACCCGCTATCTGACGATGCCGGGCCAGGCGATCGGCTACAAGCTGGGCGAGCGGGCCTGGCTGCTCGGCCGGGAGCGGGCGCGGGAGCGGCACGGCGACTCCTTCGACCCGAAGGCGTGGCACATGGCCGCCCTGTCCCAGGGTTCGCTCGGTCTGGACGACCTGGTGGACGAGCTGTCCCGGCTCTGACTCGCCCGTACGGCCCTGCCCGGGTGGCGTGGCCCCCGTACCGGCCTCTTGCTGGTGCGGGGGCCGTCGCACGAGGGAGGTGGGCCGCTCATGCAGCGCAACGGGCCGGGCCGGCGGGCGTTGGAGACGCCCCGGGCGGCCGGGCTGGCCGGGGTGGTGTTCGCGCTGCTGCTGACGGCGACGATCGTGCTGATGCGGCTCGGCATCCCCGAGGGGGCCGGCGCGGCCGGCGCCGGGGGGTTCACGGACACCACCCGGCGGAACGCGGTACGAGCGGCGCTGGCACTGGTCCCGTTCGCCGGCATCTTCTTCCTGTGGTTCCTGGGCGCGGTGCGCGCGCACGTGGGGGATGTGGAGGACCGGTTCCTGGCGACCGTGCTGCTGGGCAGCGGACTGGTCTTCACCGCCACCCTGTTCGGCGCGGCCGCCTCCGCCGGCGCGGTGCTGACGGTGGCCCACCCCACCGGCAGTGCGCCCTCGCTCACCACCTGGGACTTCGGCCGGCATCTCGCGTACACGCTGATGATGGACTACGGGATGCGGATGGCGGCCGTCTTCGTGTCGTCGATGTCGGTGATCGGCACGCGGATGGGGGTGCTGCCGCGCTGGCTGACGGCGGTGGGCGCCGTGACGGCGCTGGTGCTGCTCTTCGTCTCCTCCAGCGTGCCCTGGTCGGAGCTGGTCTTCCCCGCCTGGTCGCTGCTGCTGAGCGCGCACATCCTGCTGGTCGGCGGGCGGCGGCGGCGCGTGACCCTGACCTGACCGGCTCACCCGATCGGCGCGTCCCGGCGCGCGGTCGGGGCACCGGCACGCCGATGCTTGCGCTCGGGGGACGGCCTGAGCGGACCACCGGAAAGGGCGCAGCGTCGATGCGGATCGTCGTCGATCTCAACAAGTGCCAGGGATACGCCCAGTGCGCGTTCCTCGCTCCCGACGTGTTCACCATGCACGGCGAGGAGGCGCTGCTCTACAACCCGCTCGCCGCCGAGGAGGAGCGGGACGCGGTCGCCCGCGCGGCCGCCGCCTGCCCGGTGCAGGCGATCACGGTGGAGGGTCTGCACGAGGGCGCGCCCGTCGAGCCCGTGCGGGTCCGCTCCGGTGCCCCCTGGGAGCCGCGCGATGGCCGCTGACTACGTGGACTGGCTGCGCCGCGAGGGCCGCATCGTGATCGTCGGCGCCTCGCTGGCCGGGCTGCGGGCGGCCGAGACGCTGCGCGCGGAGGGCTTCACCGGTTCCCTCGCCCTGATCGGCGACGAACCCTACGAGCCGTACGACCGGCCGCCGCTGTCCAAGGCGGTGCTGCTGGGCAAGGCATCCCCGCGCCACACCGAACTGCCCCGGCGCCGCCACCTGGACGCCGAGTGGCGGCTCGGGGTCCCGGCGGCCGGGCTGGACCTGACGGGCAAGCGGGTACTCCTCGCGGACGGCGAGGAGGTGGAGTACGACCGGCTGCTGATCGCCACCGGGGTGCGCGCCCGCCCCTGGCCGGTGGCGGAGGAGGCCGAGCTGGACGGCGTCTTCGTGCTCCGCACCCGTGACGACGCGGTCGCGCTCACCGAGCGGCTGCGGGCCGGGGCGAAGCGGGTCGTGGTGATCGGCGCCGGTTTCGCGGGGTCCGAAGTGGCCTCCGCTTGCCGGGAGATGGGGCTTGAGGTCACGGTCGCGGAGCGCGCGGGGGCCCCGCTGGTGGGGGCGCTCGGCGGGGTGATCGGGGCGGTCGCGGCCGACCTCCAGGTGGAGAACGGCGTCGACCTGCGCACCCATGTCACCGTGACCGCGCTGGAGGGCGACCCGATGGGCCGGGTGCGGTCGGTGCACCTGTCCGACGAGAGCGTGGTCGAGGCGGACGTCGTGGTGGTCTCGCTGGGGTCGCTGCGCAACACCGAGTGGCTGAACGGCTCGGGGCTCGGCGCGGGGCCGCGCGGCATCGCGAGCGACGCGGGGTGCCGGGCGTTCGACTTCCGGGGGATCGTCACGGACGACGTGTTCGTCGCCGGTGACGTGGCCCGCTCCCCGCACGCGCTGTTCGGCTACCAGTTCCTGTCGCTGGAGCACTGGGGCAACGCGGTGGCGCAGGCGGAGACGGCCGCACACAACATGATCTGTCCCGCCTCCGACCGGCGCCCGCACATGTGGATGCCCGCCTTCTGGTCCTCGCAGTTCGGGGTGAACATCAAGTCGGTGGGCGTGCCGCCCATGGGCGAGGAGCTGATGATCATCCAGGGGTCCACGGCCGAGCGCCGGTTCGTCGGCGTGTACGGCTACCAGGGGCGCATCGTGGCCGCCGTGACCTTCGACAACGCGCGCTGGCTGGAGTACTGCCAGCGGCAGATCGAGCAGGGCGCGCCCTTCCCGGTGGAGTACCCGACGATGGACCGGCGGCCCGAGGGACGCAAGGCGGTCCCGGCCGACTTCCCCGACCCGGCCCTGCCGACCCACGGTCCGACCGTGACCCTCAGCGGCTACTCACCGGCCGACCGCCGGCTCGTCTTCACCCCCGGCCACCACTGACCGCCGTCCGGCCCCGCCGCCCCCGACGCTCCAAGGAACTGCCATGACCGAACCCTCGCTGGTGGCACGGATCACCGACTTCGCCAACCGCGCCGACCCCTACCCGCTCTACGCCGAGCTGCGCCGGACCCCGGTACTGCACGAGGAGGAGGACGGCCCGTACGTCATCTCCTCGTACTGGGACATCGAGAGCCTGCTGCACGATCCACGGATCAGCTCGGACGCGGCGAACCTGGCGGCGGCCGGCGCGGACGAGCTGAACCAGGCGGAGGCCACCGGGCTGCCGCCGTCGTTCATCCGGCTGGACCCGCCGGAGCACGACCGGCTGCGGCGCATCGCCAACAGCGCGTTCGGGCCGCCGCACGAGCCGCGCCGGATCGACGGCATGCGGGGTGAGCTGCACGCGATCGTCGCCGAGCTGATCGACGGGCTGGCGGGCGAGACGGAGATCGACCTGGTGGACCAGTTCGCCTATCCGTTCCCGGTGACGGTGATCTGCCGGCTGCTCGGGGTGCCCCGCGAGGACGAGCCCCGGTTCCGGTCCTGGGTGGACCCGCTGGTGGCGAGCCTGGACCCGGAGACCCGGCAGGGCGCGGACCCCGACTTCGTGCGGAGGACGCAGGAGGCGCGGACCCAGCTCGGGATGTACCTGGCGGGGCTGGTGGAGGAGCGCGCCAAGGACCCGCGCGACGACATGCTGTCCGACCTGGCCGCCGGGAAGGGGCCGGACGGTGCGATGACCATGATGGAGGTGCTCAGCACGGCCGTCCTGCTGCTGATCGCCGGTCACGAGACCACCGTCAACCTGATCGCCAACGGCATGCTCACGCTGCTGCGCCACCCCGAGTACCTCCAGCGGCTGCGCGAGGAGCCGGAGCTGGCGGTCAGCATCGTGGAGGAGCTGCTGCGCTACGAGCCTCCGGTGCAGCTCGTGCCGCAGCGCACCTGCATCACCGACATCGAGGTGCGCGGGGTGACGATCCCCAAGGGCGCCCGGATCTGGCTGATGCTGGCCGCGGGCAACCGGGACCCGGAGCGCTTCAAGGACCCCGAGCGCTTCGACCCCGACCGGGACGACCTCCAGCACCTCGGGTTCGGCAGCGGCATCCACAGCTGCTTCGGGGCGCCGCTGGCCCGGCTGGAGGCGCAGATCGCGCTGGCCGAGCTGGCGCGGCGGCTGGAGAACCCCCGGCTGGTGGCGGACCCGCCGCCGTACCGGCCGAACGCCGTGCTGCGCGGGCCGCGCCATCTGCCGCTCACCATCGACGGGGTGCTGGCCTGACCCCGGTCAGATCCCGCGCGGGCGCAGCGACGACCCGGTCCGGTCCTTGACGACCTCCAACTGGGCGTGGATGCGGCGGCGCAGGTCGCCGACGTGGCTGACGATGCCGACGCTGCGGTCGCGTTCGCGCAGCGAGTCCAGCACGTCGAGGACCTCGTCGAGCGTCTGGTCGTCCAGGCTGCCGAAGCCCTCGTCGATGAAGAGGGTGTCGAGCCGGACCCCGCCCGCCTCGTCGGTGACCACGTCGGCGAGGCCCAGGGCGAGCGCGAGCGAGGCGAAGAAGGTCTCGCCGCCGGACAGGGTCGCGGTGTCCCGCTCCCGTCCGGTCCACGCGTCCACGACGTGCAGCCCGAGCCCGCTGCGCCCGCGTCCGCTGCGGTCGTCGGAGTGGACGAGGGTGTAGCGCCCGGCGGACATCAGCCTCAGGCGCGCGGTCGCGGCGGCGGCGACCTGTTCGAGGCGGGCGGCCAGGACGTACGACTCCAGGCGCATCCGGCGTTCGTTGTCCGCGCTGGTGCCGGCCGCGAGGGCGGCGAGCCGGGCCACCCGGTCGTACTCCTCGCGCAGCGGGGCGAGGCGCCGGGCGCCGTCCTCCGCGCGGGCGGAGAGCCGGTCCAGCTCGGTGGTGCGGCGGGCGGCCTCGTCACGGGCGGAGGCGGCTTCCCGCAGGCGCCGCTCGGCCTCGGCCGCGCGCTCTTCCGTCGCGAGGAGGTCGGCGGGGGCCCGCTCGGCGGCGGCCGCCGTCTCGGGCTCGGCGAGGACGGCGCGTACGGCCGACTCCTCCGACTGCCGTTCGTCCAGCCGGTGTTGGAGGGCGCGGTGGGTGGCGGGGTCCAGCAGGGCCCCGGCCGCCGCGCGGGGGGTGTCGAACCCGGCGCGATAGGCGGCGTCGGCGAGGCGGGCGTCGGCGTCCTTCAGGCGCACGGCCGCCTCCTCGGCCGTCCGGGCGGCGTCGGCGGCCTCGGTGAGCACGGCCGCGAGCCGCTCCAGTTGGGCGGCGCGGGCGGCGACGGTCTCGGCGGCTCCGCGTGCGCGCGTCAACTCGTCCTGGAGGGTGGCCTGTTCGCGGTCGAGGGTGTCGCGCCGGGTGAGCCGGGCGGCGGCCCGTACGGCGGACCGCTGGCGGGCCTGGAGCCGCTGCTCGCGCTCCGCCTCGGCCCGGCGCAGCTCCTCGTGAGCGGCGTGCAGGGCGGAGGCGTCCTGCCGCGCCTGCTCGAACTCCCGCTCCAGCTCTGCGACTTCGGCGGCGATCCGGTCGGCGGGCGTCTCCCCGGCCTCGGCGGTGACGGCGTCGAGCGCGGCATGCAGTTCGGTGCTGCGGCGCTCGTGCTCGACGTGCTCCCGCTCGGCCTCCTGGTGCGCGTCGGAGGCGTGCTGTTCGGCCTCGCGGTCGACGTGTCCGGCGTCCTTGCGGGCCGGGGCGGGGTGCTCGGTGGCCCCGCAGACGGCACAGGGGGCGCCGTCGGTGAGGTGGGCGGCCAGCTCTGCGGCGATGCCGGTCAGGCGCTGTTCCCGGAGGTCGAGCCAGTCTCCGCGCAGCTTCTGCGCGCGCTGCCCGGAGTCCAGCGCCTGGCGCTCGGCGGCCGCGGCGTCCGAGGTCAGCCGGTCGCGGCGGCGGGCCGCGTCGAGCCGCCGCCGGGCGGGGTCGCGCCGGGCGGCGAGTGACTCGGCACGGGAGGCGGCCTCCCGCGCCGCGTCGATGCGGGCCTGGAGAGCCGTGCGGGCGGCCTCCCAGCCGTCGAGCCAGGCGTCCGCCTCGCGCGCGGTGTCCTCGTCCGCGCGCTCCTCACGGTCGAGCCCGGCGCGCTCGGCGAGCAGTTCGGTGAGCCGGTGCTCGGCGCGCCGGGCGGAGGCGAGGGAGCCCAGCTCCTCGGCGGCGCGGCGGGCGGCGACCGCGAGGCCCGGGGCGCCGGAGTCGGCATGCTCCTCCGGCAGCGCGCGCCGGGCCCCCGCCTCGGCCAGGGTGGCCCTGCGGTGCGCGTTCTCCGCTTCCTCGCGCAGCTCCAGCGCGGGCGCCACGGTCTCGGCCTTGCGGCCGCGCTCCATCCGGGCCCGTGTCTCCTCGAACTCCCCCGCCCGCTCCGCGAGGCGGGCGGCGCGGTCCTGGGCCTCGGTGAACCGGTGCTGGAGGCGGGCGAGTTCGCGGGCCTCGGCCAGTTCGTCCTGGGCCCGGGTGTGGGCGGACTCGGCGGCGGTGAGGCGGCAGTGGGCGATGGTGAGGTGTTCGCGGGCGGTGCCGCGGGCCACGGCCGCGGCCGCGAGCACCGCGACGGCGAGGCCCGGATCGCCGGGCGCGAGCTCGGGCAACTCCATGGCGTCACCGGCCGCCTGCTGCATGCGGTGGGCGTCGGCGAGCAGCGCGGTGTCGCCCTCGCGCACCCGTGCCTCGGTGGCGCGCCTGCGCTCGGCGAGCCGCTTCTCCACGTCGGCGAAGCGCTGGGTGTCGAAGAGGCGGCCGAGCAGCTTGCCGCGTGACTCGGCGTCGGCGCGCAGGAAGCGGGCGAAGTCGCCCTGGGGCAACAGGACGACCTGGCAGAACTGCTCGCGGCTCATGCCGAGGAGCTGGGTGATCTCCTCGCCGATCTCCTGGTGCGAGCGGCTGAGGTCCTTCCAGGTGCCGCGCATGGCGTCGTACTCGCGCAGCCAGGTCTGGGCCTTGTCGAGGGTGGTGCCGGTGCCGCGCTTCTTGGGGCGCTCCCACGGGGGCTGCCGGGTGACCTCCAACCGGCGTCCGGCGACGGTGAGTTCGAGCCGGACCTCGGTGCGGATGGCCGGTTCGGCGTGGTCGCTGCGCAGGTGGGTGCCCTGGCCGCCCTGGCGGGCGCCGGGGACGGAGCCGTAGAGCGCGTAGCAGACGGCGTCCAGGACGGAGGTCTTCCCGGCTCCGGTCGGACCGTGCAGGAGGAAGATCCCGGCGGCGGAGAGCGCGTCGAAGTCGACGCTCTGGACGCCGCCGAAGGGCCCGAAGGCGGTGATGTCGAGCCGGTGCAGCCTCATCGGGCGACCTCCCGCGCCGCGTCGTCGGCGCGCACGGCGTCGAAGGCGTCGCGCAGCACCTCGGTCTCCCGGCCGTCGGGGGCGGCGCCGCGCACATGGGCGACGAAGTCCTCCGCGATCTGCTGGTCGCTGCGGCCCGCGAGGCGCCGGGCGTAGGACACGGCCGGGTCGTCCGGGGCGCGGTCGGGGGCGAAGACGAGGCTGAGGGTGTGCGGGAAGCGGGCGGCGATGCGGGCCATGGGGTCGGCGGGCCGGACGGCGTCGGTGAGGGTGGCCTCCACCCAGGCGTCCTCGTGGCGGCTCAGCGCGGGGTCGTCGAGCAGCTCCTCCAGCGTGCCCCGCAGGCGGGCCAGCGGGCGCGGCACCGGGCAGTCGAGGCGCTCGGCGGTCACGGCACCCCCGGCGTCCAGGTCGACGAGCCACATGCTCTTGCGGTGGTCGGCCTCGGAGAAGGAGTAGGCGAGCGGGGAGCCTGAGTAGCGGACGCGCTCACTGATCCGTTGGCAGCCGTGCAGATGGCCGAGGGCGACGTAGTCGACGCCGGCGAAGACCCCGGCGGGTACGGCGGCCACTCCGCCGACGGTGATGTCCCGTTCGCTGTCGCTGGTCTCGCCGCCGGTGACGAAGGCGTGGGCGAGGACGACGGAGCGGGTGCCCGGGGCACGGCCGGCGAGGTCGGCGCGCACCCGGTCCATGGCGGCGGCGAGCACGGTCTCGTGTCCGGCCCTCGGTACGCCGAACTCGTCTTTCACCAGGGCGGGTTCGAGGTAGGGCAACCCGTAGAAGGCGACGTCGCCGTGGGCGTCGGCGAGGACGACCGGGGTGCCGGCGGCGGCCGGGTCGGTGCGCAGGTGGATGCCCGCGCGGTCGATGAGTCCGGCGCCGACACCGAGGCGGCGGGCCGAGTCGTGGTTGCCGGAGATCATCACGGTGGGCACGCCCAGCCCGGCGAGCCGGTGCAGGGCGTCGTCGAACAGCTCGACCGCGGCCAGCGGGGGCACCGCGCGGTCGTACACGTCTCCCGACACCACGACGGCGTCCACGGCCTTCTCGCGCACGGTGGCGACGAGGTGACCGATGAACTCGGCCTGGGCGCCGAGCATGCTCACCCGGTGGAAGGCCCGGCCGAGATGCCAGTCGGAGGTGTGCAGGAGTCTCATGGACCCCGAGACTAACGGCAGGGTCGGACAACGCGCCCCGGTCGCATCGGATTTGAGTGTTATGCCCGATTGGCCCGGATCAGGCGTCCCCGTACGCCTCGCCGCCCAGCTCCAGGCCGGCCGATCCCGCCGTGGCGTCCGCGAGCCAGCCCCGGAAGGCGTCGACGTCGGCGTCCGGGAGGGCGATGTCGATGGCGACCGCCTCGCCGTAGCGGACGTCGCGGACCTCGCGGCCGGTGCCGCGCAGGTCGTTCTGCACCTTGCCCGCGCGCTGGTGGTCGACGGTCACCGTGGCCAGCCGGTAGCGGCGCCGGGTGCGGGTGCCGACGGCGTCCAGCGCCTCGCCGACCGAGCCGCCGTAGGCGCGGATCAGTCCGCCCGCGCCGAGCTTCACCCCGCCGTAGTACCGGGTGACGACGGCGACGACGAACCGCATGTCGCGGCGCAGCAGCATCTGGAGCATGGGCACACCGGCCGTGCCGCCGGGCTCGCCGTCGTCGCTGGCCTTCTGGGTGGAGGCGTCGGCGCCGATGACGTACGCCCAGCAGTTGTGCGTGGCGTCGGCGTGCTCCTTGCGGACCCCGGCGATGAACTCCTGCGCCTCCCGCTCGGTGGCGGCCGGGGCGAGCGCGCACAGGAAGCGGGAGCGGTTGATCTCGGTCTCGTGCACACCCGCGCGGGCCACTGTGCGGTACTCGTCCTGCATCGTGCCAGCCTATGCGGAGCGCCGCGTCTCCCGGCCGCCGGTGTGCGGGGGAGGATGCGGGGCAGACGCGCTCAGCGATCAGGCGGCCCGCACGGTGGGCCGCGGGTGAGGAGGCAGCAGCGTATGACCAGCGTCCCCGTGCAGCCCGCGGAGCCCGGCGGACCCGCCCCGGACTCGGTGCGGGCCCGCTTCCGAGGCTGGCTGCTGGAGGGCCTGAGCGAGCGGACCGCCCGGCACCCGGGGCCGCACCGCACCCCGCACCAGGAGCACGAGGGCCACCCCTGGTGGCGGGTGATGTGCCTGACCGGCGTCGACTACTTCTCCACCCTCGGCTACCAGCCCGGCATCGCCGCCCTCGCGGCCGGGGCCCTCTCCCCGCTGGCCACCCTGGTGCTGATCGCCCTCACCCTGTTCGGCGCGCTCCCGGTGTACCGCAGGGTGGCGCGGGAGAGCCCGCACGGCGAGGGCTCGATCGCCATGCTGGAGCGCCTGCTGTCCTGGTGGTCGGGGAAGATCCTGGTCCTGGTGCTGCTGGGGTTCGCCGCCACCGACTTCATGATCACCATGACGCTGTCCTCGGCGGACGCGGCGGCCCATGTGATGGAGAACCCGTTCGCGCCGCACTGGACCGAGGGCGCGGGTGTCTGGATCACCCTGGTCCTGCTCGGGCTGCTCGGCGCGGTCTTCCTGAAGGGCTTCCAGGAGGCCATCGGGATCGCCGTCGTCCTGGTCGCCACGTACCTTGCGCTCAATGTCGTGGTCCTCGCCGTCTGCGCCTACCAGGTCCTCACCCACCCGGTGCGGATCGAGGACTGGACGCACCTGATGACGGCGGAGCACTCCTCCCCGCTCGCCATGGTCGGCGTGGCCCTGCTGGTCTTCCCCAAGCTCGCGCTCGGCATGTCCGGCTTCGAGACCGGCGTGGCGGTGATGCCCCAGATCAAGGGCGGTGCCCAGGACACCCCCGAGAACCCGGCGGGCCGTATCCGCGGCGCCCGCAAGCTGCTCACCACCGCCGCGCTGATCATGAGCTGCCTGCTGCTGCTCTCCAGTCTGGCGACGACGATCCTGATCCCCGAGAAGGACTTCCGGACCGGGGGCCCGGCCAACGGCCGTGCCCTCGCCTACCTCGCCCACCAGTACCTCGGCGAGATCTTCGGCACGGTGTACGACCTGTCGACCATCACCATCCTGTGGTTCGCGGGCGCCTCCGCGATGGCCGGACTGCTCAACCTGGTCCCGCGCTATCTGCCGCGCTACGGCATGGCACCGGAGTGGACGCGCGCGGTGCGGCCCCTGGTGCTGGTGTTCCTGGTGGCGGCCGTGCTGATCACCCTGTGGTTCCACGCGAGCGTGGACGCGCAGAGCGGGGCGTACGCGACCGGCGTGCTGGTGCTGATGCTCTCGGCGGCCTTCGCCTCCACGGTGGCGGTGCACCGGCGCGGGCACCGGGCGGCCACCCTCGGCTTCGGCACGATCACCGTCGTCTTCGCCTACACCCTGGTCGCCAACGTGATCGAGCGGCCCGACGGCATCAAGATCGCGTCCATCTTCATCGTGCTGATCATGCTGACCTCGTTCGGCTCCCGCGTGCACCGCGCCTTCGAACTCCGCGCCACCGACGTGGTGTTCGACGAGGCCGCGCTCCGCATCATCGACGAGGCCGCCGAGCACGGCCCGCTCCAGCTCATCGCCAACGAGCCGCAGGAGCACAGCAGGCGGGAGTACCGGGAGAAGGAGCGCGAGCAGCGCCAGCACACCCGGCTGCCCAAGGGCGCCTCGGTGGTGTTCCTGGAGGTGTTCGTCCGGGACTCCTCCGACTTCACCGCCGAGATCACCGTCCACGGCGACGAGAAGCACGGCGTACGGCGGCTGCGCGCGGACGGGCCGACGGTGCCCAACACCATCGCGGCCGTCCTGCTCGCCCTGCGCGACCGCACCGGCGAGGTGCCGCACGTCTACTTCAACTGGACCGAGGGCAACCCGATCGGCCACCTGCTCCAGTTCCTGGTCTTCGGCAACGGCGAGGCGGCACCGGTCACCCGCGAGGTACTGCGCCGCGCGGAACCGGACCCGGAGCGCAGGCCCTGGGTACACGTCGGCTGAGCACTCAGCCGGGGTTGCCCAGCTCCCCCGCGAGGTCGAGGGCGAGGAGGCGGTCGGCGTAGAGGAAGGTCTCGAAGCGAGCGCCGTCGGGGAGGTCCGGGGCGCTCGCCACGTCCCGGAGCACCGCGAGGACGCCGGGCAGGTCGAGGTCGTCCTCCCAGGCCGCGCGCAGCCGGGCCCGCACCTCGTCCGGCACCGGCCGCGAGGGCTGGTTCGCCCAGCGGGCCACGCCGGTCCGCCAGGCGGCGGCGGTCCGCGCGGCCTCCTCCAGCGCGCCCGCGTCCAGTGCGGCGGGCTCGTCGCGCGGGACCGAGAGCAAGGCCAGGCGCAGGGCACCGGGGTCGGTCAGAAGTTCCTGCACGTCCTCACCGCCCCCGTCCCAGCCGGCCGCGGCGACGGCCACCACCACTCCGGCAGCGGGCGGTTCCTCGGCCGCGGCCCGCACATGCACCACCTGGGCCTCCCCCAGGCCCGACGCGACGTCCCGGCTGTCCTCGAAGGGGCGGATGCTCAACACCGTCCCCGCGGTGCCGAGTTCGGCCTGTTCACGGGGTGCGGTGAGCATGGTCCAGACGGGGGTGCCGCCCAGCTCCAGGGCGCGGACGAGGAGGTCGGCGGTGAGCAGCACCCGCAGCGCCGTCAGGTCGAGGCCGCCCGCGTGGGCCTCCACTCGGGTCAGGCCCCGGCGGGCGGGGGTGGCGGGGACGGACTCACCGGTCCGGGCGTCGAGGATGCGCAGCACGCAGCGAGCGTAGGCGCGCCGACGCCCGGACGCAGCACCTTGTGCCGATTCCGGACAGCGTGGCGGGCAAGCGGGGGAATCGGCGTGCGTCGCCCGCTGTTGTCCCCCACGGCACAGTTCCCGCGCGTGGAGGAGGCCGCCGTGTACGGCGACGAGGCGACGATCCGCACCATCCTGACCGGTCTGGGTGACACCTGGGCGGTGGTCGGCCTCTCCGACAACCGGAACCGGGCCGCCCACGGGGTCGCCGAGGTGCTGCGCCGGTACGGGAAACGGGTGGTGCCGGTGCACCCGAAGGCCGAGCCGGTCGGGGGCGAGCAGGGGTACGCGAGCCTCGCCGACATCCCGTTCGACGTGGACGTGGTCGACGTGTTCGTCAACAGCGAGCTGGCCGGCCAGATCGCCGACGAGGCGGTGGCCAAGGGCGCCCGCGCGGTCTGGTTCCAGCTCGGCGTGGTGGACGAGGCGGCGTACGAGCGGACGCGGGCGGCGGGCCTGGAGATGGTGATGGACGCCTGCCCGGCGATCGAGATCCCGCGCCTCGGCTAGACGCCCAGCCCCTCGGTCACGACCGCGCCGGGGATCTCCGCGAACGCCTTGCCCGGCACCAGGAGTTTGCCGCGCCGGCGGCCGCTGCCGACCAGGACGTAGGACAGGTCCAGCACGGCGGGGTCGACCAGCACCGGCCAGGCGGCGGGGAGTCCGAGCGGGGTGATGCCGCCGTACTCCATGCCGGTCTCGCCGGTCGCCAGGTCCATCGGGGCGAACGAGGCCTTGCGGGCGCCGAGTCGGCGGCGCACCGTGCCGTTGACGTCGACCTTGGTCCGGGACAGCACCAGGCAGGCGGCGAGCGTGGTCTCGCCGCCGCGCTTGCCCGCGACCACCACGCAGTTGGCGCTCAGGTCGGGCAGGTCGGCGCCGTAGTGCTGGACGAAGACGCCCGTGTCCGCGAGGTCCGGGTCGGTGTCGACGTACAGGATCTGCTCGGCGGGGACGGTCCCCCGCCAGTTCCGCACCGCCTCGGCGACCGGTGCGGTCAGCTCGGCCAGGGCGTCGGGGGCGGGGGTGGCGTGGTCGAAGTCTCCGATGGGGGCGCGCATGGCGGCACCGTAACAGCCGTCGCGGGGGCGGCCCTCAGCGCACCGGGGGCACCGAGACCGCCATCACCATCCGCATCGGTACGTCGCCCTCGTTGCCGTAGGTGTGCGGGGTGTCGGCCTCGAAGGTGGCGCTCGCCCCGGCCGGGACCGCGTGCCGGACCCCGTCGACCTCCAGGGTGAGCTCACCGGAGGTGACGTGGACCAGCTCCACCGTGCCGGAGGGGTGCGGGTCGGCGCTGCTGTGCTCGCCCGGCATCAGGTTCCAGTCCCACAGCTCCAGCGGGCCGGGCGCCTCGGTGCCGGCCAGCAGCCGGTTCCAACTGCCGCCCTCGGTGTGCCAGAGGCGGACCGCCTGGTCGGCCGGGACGACCCGGACGCGCGGCCCCTGCTCGTAGTCGAGCAGCGTGGTGACGCTGATCCCGAGCGCGTCGCCGATCTTGACGACGGTACCGATGCTGGGGTTGGTGCGGGCCTGCTCGATCTGGATCAGCATGCCCCGGCTGACCCCGGCGCGGGCGGCCAGCGTGTCCAGCGTGAAGCCGCGCTCGGTGCGCCAGCGGCGGACGTTGCGCGCCAGGGACCGGGTCAGCAGGTCGAGGTCCGCCACATCACGTCCATTGCAGATCGCATCGGGAGCCACCGAGGTCACGAGGGCCTCGTCGGTCACGGGAGGGAATGACCGGATCGGGTGCACGGGACGGCGGCGCGCCGCACCCGGCCGTGCACGGCACTGTACTGCGCGGTCCGGTACGGAGCACGCGCCCGCCCGCTCAGCCCTCCGCGTCCAGCTGGGCGAGCTGCTCCACCTGCTCCTCGTCCAGTGCCGCCAGCGCCCCCAGTTGCGCGCCGGTGACGCCGGCCGGGGGCGGCACCGGGGCGGGGGTGCGCAGCGGGGGCTGCCAGCCCTCCTCGGGCGTCCACCGCCGTACGACACGGGCGGGCGCCCCGGCGACCACGGCGTGGTCGGGGACCGTGCCGCGCACCACCGCGCCGGCCGCGACCACCACGTTCCGGCCGATCCGGGCGCCGGGCAGGATCACCGCGCCGGTGCCGATCCAGCAGCCGGGGCCGATCTCCACGGGCTCCATCCGGGGCCACTGGCGGCCGATGGGCTCGTGCGGGTCGTCGTAGGAGTGGTTGGTGGAGGTGACGTAGACGTACGGGCCGAAGTAGCAGTCGCGGCCGATGGTGACCGTGGTGTCCGCGATGACGTGGCTGCCCCGGCCGAGGACCACGCCGTCCCCGATGCGCAGGATCGGGTCGGGGCCGAGGTCGAGGTCGGGCATGAGACCGGCGGTGAGGGTGACCTGTTCGGCGATGATGCAGTGCGAGCCGAGGGTGATCCAGGGCTCGCCGAAGACCGTGCCGAGCGGGAAGGCGAGCCGGGTGGCCTCGCCGATGGCACCGAACCGGAAGCGGCCCGGATGCCCGGCGGTGACCGCGCCCCGGCGCTGCGCCCAGCCCCACGCGGCATGGACGGCACGCTGGGCGAGCCCCTGCCGCCAGGAGGTGAACGTGTTCTCGGGCTTCGGCACCCGCCCACGTTACTCAGCGGTCACTCACCGCGAGGCCCCGGGCGCCTGTGATCTTCACCCCATCGGGCCGGGCCCGCGATGCCCTACCGTGCGCGGGGGACCGCCCGGCGCGGTCCGGCCCGATTTTTCGCCCGGCAGAGAGACGGTGGACACGGATGACGCACAAGGCCCTGATCGTGGGCATCGGCGGCAGGGAACCGGCGATCGACCCGGAGGCGTTCGTCGCCCCCAACGCCACGGTGATCGGCGACGTGACGCTGCGGACGGGCGCGAGCGTCTGGTACGGGGCCGTGGTGCGCGGTGACGTGGAGCGGATCACCGTGGGCGCGGACGCCAACATCCAGGACAACGCCACCCTGCACGCCGACCCCGGCTTCCCGCTGACGATCGGCGAGCGCGTCTCCGTCGGCCACAACGCGGTGGTGCACGGCGCCACGGTCGAGGACGACTGCCTGATCGGCATGGGCGCGACCGTGCTGAACGGCGCGGTGATCGGCGCCGGGTCCCTGGTGGCCGCCCAGGCCCTCGTCCCGCAGGGCATGGTCGTGCCGCCCGGTTCACTGGTGGCGGGGGTCCCGGCGAAGGTCCGCCGGGAGCTGTCGGAGGAGGAGCGGCAGGGCGTCACCCTGAACGGCACGCTGTACGCGGACCTGGCGAAGACACACCGGGCCGTGCACGAGTAGGAGGGGGCCGGGGCGGGCCTCTACGCCTGGTCGGCGCCGACCGGCTCGGCCTCGGGGGCCTCGTCCGCGGACTCCTTGCGCTGCGAGCGGCGCTTCATGACCACGAAGGAGCCGAGGCCGACGACGATCGCGGCGGCCAGCGCCACCCAGGAGAACCGCTTGAGCCAGTCCTCGGCGACCATGCCGACGTAGTAGACGACGGCCGTGGTGCCGCCCGCCCAGACGACACCGCCGAGCACGTTGGCGATCAGGAACTTCCAGTACGGCATGCGCAGGACGCCCGCGAGGGGCCCGGCGAAGATGCGGAGCAGGGCGATGAAGCGGCCGAAGAAGACCGCCCACATGCCCCACTTCTCGAACGACCGCTCGGCGGTGGCGACATGCGCCTCGCCGAAGTGGCGCGGGAACTTCCGCCCCAGCCAGGTCAGCAGCGGGCGGCCGCCCTTGCGGCCGATCGCGTAGCCGATGGAGTCGCCGATCACCGCGCCGGCCGTGGCGCAGGCGCCGAGCACGAACGGGTCGACCCCGGTGTGCTGGGAGGACATCAGCGCGGCCGAGACGAGGACGATCTCGCCGGGCAGCGGGATGCCGAGGCTCTCCAGCCCGATCACCAGGCCCACCAGGGCGTAGACGGCGACGGCGGGCACCGAGTCCAGCCATTCCTGCACGTGCACCGCGGTTCCTCCCGGTCGCTGTCGTACCCCGCTGGGCGCGCCCGGTCGGCGCACCCCCTCCGGAAGGCTACCCGGTCGCCGCGCACCGCCGGCGGGCACGGCCGCTGAGCTCGTGGCGAACGGGCGCGTGGCCGCGCGGCCGGGCGCGCAGGCTGGGGGCATGGACCTGATCGAGGTACTGCCCCGTCTGCGCATGCTCCGCTTCCCGGTGGGGGCGGCCTACCTGTGGCGGGACGGTGACGGGCTGACGCTGATCGACTCCGGGACGGCGGGGGCCGCGGCGGAGATCGAGGAGGTGCTCGACGGCGAGCTGCGGCGGATCGTGCTCACGCACTGGCACGAGGACCACACCGGTTCGGCGGCCGGTCTCGCCGCCCGGTACGGGGCCGAGGTGGTGGCGCACCGGCTGGAGGCGCCGGTGATCCGGGGCGAGGCGGCCGGGGCGCCGCCGGTGCTGGAGGAGTTCGAGATCCCGATCCGGGCGGGGGTCCCGGCCCTGCCCCCGGCTCCGCCGTGCCGGGTGGACCGGGAGGTGGAGGACGGCGAGGTGCTGGAGTTCGGCGGCGGGGCGGTGGTGGTCGCGGTGCCCGGCCACACGGACGGGTCGATCGCCGTCCACCTGCCGGGACCGGGGGTGCTGTTCACCGGGGACGCGGTAGCCAACGTCGGGCGGACGACCCTGGGCGTCTTCAACACCGACCGCGCGCGGGCCGTCGAGTCGCTGCACCGGCTGGCCGCGCTGGACGCGCGGACGGCGGTCTTCGGGCACGGTGAGCCGGTCGTCCACGGCGCGGCGGCGGCCCTGCGGGCAGCGGCCGCCGCGACACGGTGAGCGGGGTCAGCCGTTCGGGCGCAGGGTCCAGACCACGGTCATCTCGCCGGAGACGGCGCCGTCCTCGCGCTGGATGGTGATGGCGACCGGGAACTCGGGGCGGCTGCCCGCGTCCAGTTCCGCGACGACCTCGGCGGCCGGGCGGCCCAGGGTGGCGGTGGCGGTCACCGGGCCGAGGGCGAGCTTCTTGTAGTCGATCTCGGCACGCACCGCGAGCGGCACGGCCCGCGAGAGCTGCTCGCCGAAGGCGGTCAGCACGATGGCCCCGCTCGCGGACTCGGCCAGCGTGAACATCGCGCCGGCGTGCGGGCCGCCCAGGTGGTTGTGGTACTCGGACTGGTCCGGCAGCCGGAGCACCGCGCGCTCGGGGGTGACCTCGATGAACTCCAGGTTCAGGGTCCGCACCATCGGCACCGCGGCGGCCAGCATGTCGCCCATGGAGGCGCTCTCAACTGTCATGACCGCGATGTTACCGACGGGTAGCGGACCTGGCCACCCCCGGTCCCACCCCTTTTCGGTACGCCCCTGACGAGGGACGGTGACCGAAACGTGTCCCGTGGCGCATTAGGGTTCAGGCCATGTGGCCAGGAGAGCAGCCGCCAGGGGGCGCGCAGAACCCGCAGGACAACCCGTATCAGCAGCCGGGTTACCAGCAGCCGAATCCGTATCAGCAGCCCGGCTACCAGCAGTACCCGCAGCCGAACCCGTACGGGCAGCAGCCCCAGTGGGGGCCGCCGACGCAGCCGCCGCACAAGCCGGGCGGGAGCAACCGGGTCAAGGTCGTCGCCATCGTGTCGGCCCTCGCGGTCGTCGTCACCGCCGGGGTGACGGGGTATCTGGTCCTCGGCTCCAAGGACGACGGACGCGACGAGGCCAAGGACGGGAAGAAGACCAGCCAGTCGCCCACGCCCGAGCCGACGGTGAGTTCGTCCGCGCCGGACGACAACCCGCGGGGCGGGGAGGGTGAGAAGCCGGTCGTCGCGGGCTGGAAGGTCGTCGTCAACCCGAAGTTCGGGACCGCGTTCGACGTGCCGCCGGAGTGGCAGCTCGAGTCCACGGACACCTCGTACTTCATGGAGGACCACGCGGACGACGACAAGCTGATCACCTCGGTGTCCGCGCCCGCCGTCTACAAGTCCAAGTGGTGCACGGACGACAGCGACAAGGACGGCCGTACGGAGGACACCTCGCTGGCGGTGGCCGGCACGCGCGGCGAGAGCGGCGCGAAGAGCCCGGAACAGGCCGCGGTGATGCGGGTGCCGTGGTACGTCTACGGCGGTTACACCCAGCCGGACAAGAAGAGCCTCACGTACGACAAGAAGACCAAGCCCTTCACCACGTCCTCGGGCGTCAAGGGCGCCTACGCGTGGGCGCGTTCGTCCGGCAGTCCGCAGAAGGGCAAGTGCGCGAGCGACGGCAAGGCGGTCTCCTTCGCCTTCCGCAACTCCGCGCAGGACATCGTGTCGTTCGACCTCTACGGCGCCAAGGGCGTCAAGGAGGAGGTCGACACGGCGACCATCATGAAGATCCTGTCCTCGGTGCGGCTGCACGGGGACCCCACGGAGAGCTGACGGCCGGCGCGTAATCGGGTTGGCAGCACCGGGGTCGCCCGGCCATAGTCGGCCGGTGATCCCGGACTCCTCCTCGCGCCCCCGTGGGCGAGCGGCCATCGCAACGGGGGCGTACGTTCTGCTGGTCGTGGTCGGCAAACAGGACGGGGCGGCCACTGCCGGCTCTCTCGCCGCCCTGCTGACCGGGGTCCTGGCCGCGTTGTCGGCCCTGGGACGCGAGGAGTAGCGCGGCGGTGTCAGCCGATGCCGAAGGCCCCGCCCGGGGGCTCGGGAGACGGGACGGCGTCCGAGTCGGCGACGGGCCGGGACGCGCCTATGAACTTCCCCAGCGGGGCGCCGTGTTCGACCCTCGCCGGGAAGGCGTCCGCGGCTGTGCGGCGGGCCAGGGGGGTCGTGGGCAGGGGGGCGTGGGAGGCGAGGAGGATCGCGTTGCCGAAGCGGCGGCCGCGCAGGACCGCGGGCTCGGCGATCAGGGCCAGGTGCTCGAACAGGGCGGCGAAGTTGGCCAGTTGGGAGCGGAGGAAGGTGAAGGGGGCCGCGTCGGCGAGGTTGGCGAGGTAGAGGCCGTCCGGGCGGAGTACGCGTTCCGCTTGTCGGGCGTAGTCCAGCGAGGTGAGGTGGGCCGGGACTCGGGAGCCGCCGAAGACGTCCGCGACGACGACGTCGGCACTGTCGGCGGGGGCCGCCTCCAGCCAGGCCCGTGCGTCGGCGGCGTGGGTGGTGATGCCCGAGGCGGGCGGCAGCGGGAGGTGTTCGGTGACCAGGCCGAGGAGGCCGCGGTCGGCCTCGATCACGTCCTGCCGGGAGCCGGGCCGGGTCGCGGCGACGTACCGGGGCAGCGTGAGCGCTCCCCCGCCCAGGTGCAGGACGTCCAGCGCACGGCCGGGCCCGGCCGCCACGTCGAGGGCGTGGCCGAGCCGCCGCGCGTACTCGAACTCCAGGTGCTCCGGCTCGTCCAGGTCGACATAGGACTGCGGCGCCCCGTCGACGGTGAGCAGCCAGGCCCGGTCCCGGTCGACGTCCGGCATCAGCTTGGCGGTGCCGTGGTCGACGGCCCTGCTCACGGGTATCGGTTCGCTCACCCGGCCATTGTCGCCGGTCCGCCGGGGTGCGCGGGGACGAGCCCCCGCGCACCCCGTACCGCTCAGCCGACCGAGGTGACCGTCCCCGCTCCCACGGTCCGGCCGCCCTCGCGGACGGCGAACCCGAGCCCTGGCTCCAGCGGCACCTCCCGGTCCAGCTCCACGGTCATCTCCACCGTCTCGCCGGGCCGGGCGATCCCCGCCTCGCCCAGGCCGACCTCCCCGGCCACGTCCGCCGTACGGAGGTAGAACTGCGGCCGGTACCCCGTGGACAGCGGCTTGCTGCGGCCGCCCTCGGCCCCGGCCAGCACGTACACCCGCGCGGTGAACCGCCGGCCCGGCACCACACTGCCCGGCGCCGCGACGACATGCCCGCGCCGGACCGCGTCGCGCGGCACCCCGCGCAGCAGGACCGCCACGTTGTCCCCGGCCTGCGCCTCCGGCATCGGCTTGCCGAAGGTCTCCAGCCCCGTCACCACGCTCTCCACCCCCGCGCCCAGGACCTCCACCCGGTCCCCCACGCGGAGCCGGCCGCGCTCGACCGCGCCGGTGACGACGGTCCCGCGCCCGGTGATGGTGAGCACGTTCTCCACCGGCAGCAGGAACGGCGCGTCCAGGTACCGCTCCGGCATGGGCACGTAGGTGTCGACCGCGTCGAGCAGCGCCTCCACGGACGCCGTCCAGCGCGGGTCCCCCATGAGCGCCTTGAGCCCGGAGACCCGTACGACGGGTACCGACTCGCCCGGATAGCCCTGGGCGGTGAGCAGTTCGCGCACCTCGAGCTCGACCAGGTCGGCCAGCTCCTCGTCCCCCGCGTCGGCCTTGTTGAGCGCGACCACGAGGTGGTCGACGCCCACCTGCCGGGCGAGCAGCACGTGTTCGGCGGTCTGCGGCATGATCCCGTCCAGCGCGGAGACGACCAGGATCGCCCCGTCGAGCTGGGCGGCGCCGGTCACCATGTTCTTCACGTAGTCCGCGTGGCCGGGCATGTCGACGTGGGCGTAGTGCCGGGTGTCCGTCTCGTACTCGACGTGCGCGATGTTGATGGTGATGCCGCGCGCCGCCTCCTCCGGGGCCCGGTCGATGCGCTCGAACGGCACGAACGTGCCGGTGCCTCGCTCGGCGAGCACCTTCGTGATGGCGGCGGTCAGGGTGGTCTTGCCGTGGTCGACGTGGCCCATGGTGCCGATGTTCAGATGCGGCTTGGTGCGCACGTATGCCGTCTTGGGCATGGCTGTCCCTCGTGGTGTTGGTGGTGCGTGGAGAGCGCGGGACCCCTGGAATCCGCCGACCCTCCCCTCGCGGGGTCCGCCGGACTTTCCGGAGAGGGTCAGCTTCGGGCGCCGTCGACGGCTGCCACGAGGACGAGGACGGCAGCCTTCGGCGCGTCCGCGAGGGCGGAGGCTGCGAGGAAGGCGTACCGGAACATGACGCAGATCATGGCGGACGCGTCGTCCCACGTCGAACGGTTTTCCGCGGCCTTCGGGGCGTCAACGGCCGTGGACCATACGCCGATCACACCCCCCGGTCGGTTACTGTCGCCGAATGCCCGATGCCACCACCCGCTCTGGGGGCACCGCCACGGCCGTTCCCCCGGTCGTAGTCCTGAGGCCGACCCCAGCCGTGCCCCTCACACCCGTCACCCCCGCCGCTCCCGCCGTACGCGCGTGGCCGTCCGCGTATCTCCGTCTCGCCCTGCTGCTCACCCTGCTCGCGGCCGCGGCCACCGCCGTCCTGGTCTTCGACCCGCAGCGCCTGCTCACCGACGGCTGGCCGCCACAGCTCGGCGGGTTCGCGGCGGCCGGGGTCTTCGCGCTGGCGTACGGGGTGTGCACCGTCGCCTTCGTCCCGCGCCCCCTGCTCAACCTGGCTGCGGGCGCGCTGTTCGGCTCCGCGCTGGGGCTGACCTCGGCGCTGGCGGGCACGGTGCTGGGCGCCGGGCTGGCGTTCGGGCTCGGCCGGGCGCTGGGGCAGGACGCGCTGCGGCCACTGCTGCGCGGGCGCTGGCTGAAGGCGGCCGACGGGCAGCTCAGCCGGCACGGGTTCCGCTCGATGCTGGCGGCCCGGCTGTTCCCGGGGGTGCCGTTCTGGGCGGCCAACTACTGCGCGGCCGTCTCCCGGATGCGCACGTGGCCGTTCCTGGTCGCCACGGCGCTCGGCTCGATCCCGAACACGGCCGCCTACGCCGTCGCCGGGGCCCGCGCCTCCGCGCCCACCTCCCCCGCCTTCCTGATCGCGCTGGCCGTGATCGGGCTGCCCGCGCTGGCGGGTACGGCGCTGGCCTGGCGCAAGCGCCACCAGCTGCGCGCACGTTGACGCCGGCGCCCGGACCTCCCTGGTACACGCCCCGGCCCACCGGCGTTCATGACCATCGCATGACCAACCCCCTGTGAAGGCTTTGCCTTCGGCGCCCGCTACGCTGCCCTGCGTCGCATGATCACCCCTACGCTCCCCAGCGCTTGGACGCCACACCTCCATGTCTTGGTTTGAATCCCTCGTCCTCGGACTCGTCCAGGGGCTCACCGAGTTCCTGCCCGTCTCCTCCAGTGCGCATCTGCGGCTGACCGCGGCCTTCTCCGGCTGGCACGACCCCGGCGCGGCCTTCACCGCGATCACGCAGATCGGCACGGAGGCGGCGGTCCTCATCTACTTCCGCAAGGACATCGGGCGCATCATCTCGTCCTGGTTCCGCTCACTGTTCGACAAGTCGATGCGGGGCGACCACGACGCGCAGATGGGCTGGCTGGTGATCGTCGGCTCGATCCCGATCGGCGTGCTCGGTGTGACGCTGAAGGACCAGATCGAGGGGCCGTTCCGCGACCTGCGGATCACCGCGACCATGCTGATCGTGGTCGGCGTGGTCATAGGAATCGCGGACCGGCTGGCGGCCCGCGACGAGTCCGGCGGCCGGCACCGCAGCCCCAAGCAGCGCAAGACCCTGAAGGACCTCGGCATCCGCGACGGCCTGATCTTCGGCCTCTGCCAGGCGTGCGCCCTCATCCCCGGCGTCTCCCGGTCCGGCGCCACCATCAGCGGCGGCCTCTTCATGGGCTACAAGCGCGAAGCCGCCGCCCGCTACTCCTTCCTCCTCGCCATCCCGGCCGTCCTCGCCTCCGGCGTCTTCGAGGTGAAGGACTCCCTGGGCGAGAACAGCGAGGTCGCCTGGGGTCCGACCCTCTTCGCCACGGTCATCGCCTTCGCCTCCGGCTACGCGGTGATCGCCTGGTTCATGAAGTGGATCTCCAACAAGAGCTTCATGCCCTTCGTCTACTACCGAGTGGCCCTGGGCATCGTCATCATCGCCCTGGTCAGCGCGGGCGTCCTGAGCCCGCACGCGGCCGAGTCGGCGGGCTGATCCCTCTCACGCCGAGCGGTTGAACTCCCTGATCAGGCCCGACAGTTCCAGCAGGCTCTCGATGCGGAACAGGGGGAGGCGGTGGGCGTCCTTCGTGGGCCAGGTCAGTCTGGCCCAGGGGCCGCGGTGGAGGAGGGCCGTGTGGAGGCCGGCCGCTGCCGCGGGGCGGATGTCGTTGTCGAGGCGGTCGCCCACGTAGAGGATCTCGTCCGGTTCCGCGGGGACCAGGGAGATCAGGCGGGCGAAGAAGGCCGGGTCGGGCTTGGCGGTACCCCAGTCGGCCGTGGTGCCGATCAGGTCGACGTCCGTGGCGAAGAGCTCGCGCAGGATGCGGGCGGCGTGGGCGTCCTGGTTGCCGGCGATGCCGAGCCAGAGGCCGTCCGCGCGGAGCGCGGCCAGGGTGTCGCGGACGTCGTCGTACACGTCGGACTCGCCGAAGGCCTCCGGCATCCCGGCGTCGGCCCGCCGCTCCCGCTCCGCGGCGAGGTCGAAGCCGGGCCGGAACTCCTCGAACACCTCACGGTGATCCCGCCCTTGGGCCACCACCGCGCCGAACACCGCCGAGAAGGTGTGCCGGGGTACGCCCAGCCAGTCGGCCCAGGTCCCGTACTCCGTCGTCTCGTCCACCAGACACTCACCGACATCGAAGACCGCAGCGCGAATCATGGTCGCCAGGGTAGTGCGAGCACCCCGCCCCGGTGATCTACGCGCCCAGGTGAGTCAGCAGCCCCTCCGGCACGGGGTAGGGCGGCTCCTCGGGCAGCAGGGCGGCCGCCTCCTCCGTCCGCCCGGCCCGGACCGCCTCATGGATCTGCCGGGCCAGCGGGGTCACGTCCCGGATGCCCGTGATCCACTCGTCCGCGTACCGCGCGGCCGCCTCTCCGGTGAGCCCGAGCTGGAGGGAGCGGTGGGGCAGGGGGTCGAGGCGCAGATTCCGCTCCGGGTCCCACTGCACCCGCGCCGGCGCCTCGCGGAGGGCGCGCCTGAACTCGGCCGGGGTGCCGTGCAGGCCGGGGACGTGGTGGGAGAGGCAGGCGTTCCGCAGCGCCCACTCGAATCCGGCGCGCGAGACCTCCACGGCGAGGACGCTCTCCTGGCCCTCCTTGGTCCCCCAGCCGCAGCGGTACATCATCCAGAGGAACGACGGCTTGATCCATGTCATCCGGGACCGGCTCCACGCGGCGGGGAAGCGGCCCTCGCGGGCCGCCGGGACCCCGATTTCGGGCCGGTACGCCTGGTACACCGTGATCGTGGTGGGTGTGTGGGCCGCGCGGATGCGGAACTTCGGTTCGGGGGCGGTGGGTTGGTCGATCATGGGACCAGATTCGGCCATCCGGCGCCCGCTCCGCCACCCGATATCCCCTGTCGTAGATCGCGCGAGGCGCGCACACTGGGTTGAGAGCCCTGGGGAGGGAGACTCCGGATGAGGAGCACGAGGTCGTTCGGCCGGCTGCTGGACTCCCCCTGGCCCCGCTCCGGCGCGGCCGTCCTCGCGGGCGCGCTGCCCGTACTCGCGTTCCCGGCGCCCGCCCTGTGGTGGTTCGCCTACGTCGCCCTCGTCCCCTGGATCGCGCTGGCCCGCACCGCGCCGACCGGACGCCGGGCCGCGCTCGACGGGTGGTGCGGCGGGCTCGGGTTCATGGTGGCCGTGCACCACTGGCTGCTGCCGAGCCTGCATGTGTTCATCTTCCTGATAGCCGCCCTGCTGGGCGCGCTGTGGGCACCCTGGGGCCTGCTGGTGCGCCGCTTCCTGGGCGGCGCCCCCTCCCCCGCCCGCGCCTCGGCCGCCCTGCTCGTGCTGCCCTCGGCGTGGCTGGCGGTGGAACTGGTCCGCTCCTGGCAGGGTCTCGGCGGCCCCTGGGGCATGCTCGGCTCCACCCAGTGGCAGGTCGGCCCGGCGCTGCGCCTCGCCTCGGTGGGCGGGGTCTGGCTGCTCAGCTTCCTGGTGGTCGCCGTCAATGTGGCGCTCGCGGTGCTGATCTCGGTCCCCGCCTCCCGCGTCCCCGCCATGGCCTCCCTGATCGCCACCGCCGCCGCGACGAGCGCCGCGTACGCCTGGGCCCCACGCGCCGACGTGGACGGGCGGGCCCGGATCGCCGTGGTACAGCCGGGCGTGTACGACGGCCCGGAGCAGCGGTTCGCGCGGGAGGAGTCGTTGACCCGGCGCTTGGCGGGCCGGGACGTGGATCTGATCGTCTGGGGCGAGAGCAGCGTCGGCCACGACCTCGGCGACCGCCCCGACCTCGCCCGCAGGATCGCCGCGCTCTCCCGGCAGACCGGCGCCGAGATCCTGGTGAACGTGGACGCCCGCCGCTCGGATCGTCCCGGCATCTACAAGAGTTCGGTCCTGATCGGCCCGGACGGCCCCACCGGCGACCGGTACGACAAGATGCGGCTGGTCCCGTTCGGTGAGTACATACCGGCCCGCTCCCTGCTCGGCTGGGCCACCTCGGTCGGCAAGGCCGCGGGCGAGGACCGGCACCGGGGCACGGAGCAGGTCGTGATGGACGCGGGGCGCCTGCGGATAGGCCCGCTGGTCTGCTTCGAGACCGCGTTTCCCGACATGGGCCGCCACCTCACCGAGGACGGCGCCGACGTGCTCCTCGGCCAGTCCGCCACCTCGTCCTTCCAGCACAGCTGGGCCCCCGGACAGCACGCCTCGCTGGCCGCGCTGCGGGCCGCCGAGACCGGCCGCCCGATGGTGCACGCCACCTTGACCGGTGTCTCGGCGGTCTACGGCCCCGACGGCGAACGGGTCGGCCCCCGGCTCGGTACCGGCGCGAGCGCCGCCCGTGTGTACGAGGTACCGCTGGCGCACGGCGTCACCCCGTACGTACGGCACGGCGACTGGCCGGTGGACGGCGCGCTGCTGGTGCTGGCGGTGCTCGGTGTGGCGGAGGGGGTGCGGGCGCTCAGGCCGCGCCGGACGGGTCCTGAGCCGCTCGTACCACGCGCTCGCACAGCTCGTGAGTCGCCAGCGCGTCCCGTGCGCTGAGCGGTTCGCCCGCGCGGACGGCGTCGAGGAAGGTGAGGACGGCGCCCTCGATGCCGCGCTGCCGGGACACCGGAACCCAGTCGCCCCGGCGGCGCACGGTGGGCTGGCCCCTGTGGTCGATCACCTCGGCGAGGTTGATCACCTGGCGCTTGGTGTCCTGCCCGGAGACCTCCAGGATCTCCTCGGCCGAGCCGCTGAGCCGGTTCATCACACCGAGCGCGGTGAAGCCGTCGCCGGAGAGCTGGAGCACGACGTGGTGGAGCAGCCCGTCCTCGGTACGGACCCGCACCGTGACGTCGTCCACCGGGCCGGGGGCCAGGAAGCGCAGGGTGTCGACGACGTGGATGAAGTCGTCCAGGATCATCGAGCGCGGTTCCTCGGGGAGGCCGACCCGGTTCTTCTGGAGCAGGATCAGGTCGCGCGGGTGCTCCAGGACCTGCGCGTAGGCGGGGGCGTAGCGCCGGTTGAAGCCGACGAAGAGCGGCACGTCCTGGCGCTCGGCCAGCTCCACCAGCTTCTGGGAGTCGGTGAGTTCGTAGGCGAGCGGCTTGTCGACGTACGTGGGGACGCCCGCTTCCAGGAGCCGGGTGACGATCTCCGGGTGGACGGCGGTGGGCGCGTGGACGAAGGCCGCGTCGAGCCCGGCGTCCAGCAGCGAGTCCAGCGTCTCGTGCCGCTGCCCGGCGGGCAGGTGCAGCGAGTCGCCCACGGCGGCGAGGGTGGCGGGGGTGCGGGTCTGGAGGTGGAGGTCGATTCCGGGCTGGGTGCCGAGGACCGGCAGATACGCCTTCCGCGCGATGTCGCCGAGTCCGATGCAGCCGACCTTCACTTCTGTACTCCCTACAGCTGTCCCGCGTTCTCGTCCCCGGCAGCATACGGCGGGCGCCGGCCGGCGCTGCCGTCGAGGGACCGCGGCGGCGGCCGCGGAGGCGCGGCGTCACCCTCCGTCCGCGCCACGCCCTCCCCGCGGGGCGAGAGATCACTCGTGCGGGGCATGGCGGGCACGTCGGTGGTGGAAGGCGGGCGGAGGGGTGCGCAGAGTGGGCGGGTGGATCGAACTTCGTCTGCCGCGGCCCTTTTGGTGGCCGTCACGACTCTGACCGGGTGTATGACCGTGCACGGGCCGGCGGTGCCCGCTTCGGGGCCGGGCGGCCCGCCCTCGCGGGCGGCGGCCCGGCCGGACGGAAGCGCGCTGCCCCGCATGGACCAGGAGCCGGGGCAGGAGGCGCTGGCGCGGACCGGCCCCTCCCCCCGTGCCGCGACGCCCCACCGCCCGGCGCCCGCCGCCACGCCCGAGTCCCGGCGCACCCCCGTCGCCCCCGCCCCGCGCCGGGCGTACCCGGACCGTCCGCGCGCCGACACCCCGCGCGCACCCCGTACGGTGCCGCAGATCCCGAACGTGTGCGCGCTGGGCAAGAAGTACGGCGGCTGGCCCAAGAACAGTCCGCAGTCGACGATCTGCGAGCGGGCGTACGGGCGTTAGGGCGTCGGCCGCTGCCTCGGCGGCCCCCAGCCGTCGCCCTCCGCGGGGCCGGTGTCGGGAAGGCGGAGTTCCAGGCGGGTGATCGCGGCCCGGACGGCGGTGCGGTAGCCGTCGTCGGGGAGGGTGCCGGCCGCGCGGCGGGCGCGGCTGAGGTGGGTGCGGGCGGCGTCGGCGCGGTCCAGCTTGAGGTAGTCGGCCGCGAGGCTGAGGTGCAGCGAGGGGTAGAAGCCGCGCACGCTCGCGGGGTCGGCGCCGGGACGGCCGTCGGTCAGCTCGTCGGCCGCCGACAACGCCCTGAGGTCCCAGGCGAGTTCGTCCGCCGGGTCGTCCTGGGTGTCGGCCAGGTAGTGGGCGAGGGTGCAGCGGTGCAGCGGGTCGCCTGACTCGGCCGTCTCGGCCCACAGCTCCAGCAGCCGGCGCCGGGCCTCCTCGCGGTCACCGCCCCGGTGCAGCATGACGATCTGCCCGATCCGGGTGAGCAGGGCATCGGGCGCCGTCTGCTCCTGTCGCTCCGCCACCGCGCCCTCCGGACCCGTCATCCGGCCGCTCGTCGGCCGTCCGCCCATGACGCTAACCGCAGGCGGCGGCGATACCGGGCAGGCGGCCCCGGACGGAAGGGCGAGACCGCCTGGCCGGTCCCCGGTCAGCCCAGGTCGGGGATGCGCCAGTCGATCGGCTCGTGGCCCTGCGCGGCGACGGCCTCGTTGATCTGCGTGAAGGGGCGGGAGCCGAAGAACTTCTTCGCGGACAGCGGCGAGGGGTGCGCGCCCTTGACGACCACGTGCCGCGTCTCGTCGATCAGCGGCAGCTTCTTCTGGGCGTAGTTGCCCCACAGGACGAACACCGCCGGGTCGGGACGGGAGGCCACCGCGCGGATCACCGCGTCCGTGAACTTCTCCCAGCCCTTGCCCTTGTGCGAGTTGGCCTCGCCGGAGCGCACGGTGAGTACCGCGTTCAGCAGCAGGACGCCCTGTTCGGCCCACGGCATCAGATAGCCGTTGTCCGGGACCGGCAGGTCCAGCTCCTCGCGCATCTCCTTGTAGATGTTCCGCAGCGACGGCGGGGTCTTCACACCGGGCCGCACCGAGAAGCACAGCCCGTGCCCCTGGCCCTCTCCGTGGTACGGGTCCTGACCGAGCACGAGCACCTTGACCTTGTCGTACGGTGTCGCGTCCAGCGCCGCGAAGACCTCCTCGCGCGGCGGGTAGACGGGACCCTTCGCCCGCTCCTCCTCGACGAACTCCGTCAGCTCCTTGAAGTAGGGCTGCTGGAGTTCGTCGCCCAGAACGCCCTGCCAGGACGCGGGCAGCATGGCGATGTCGGTCACGTCGGTGTCCCTAACGATCGGCGGTCACTTCCAAGGCTTCAGAACCTACAGGCGACCACTGACAACGCCGACGGCAGGCCGCTCACCAGCTCGTCTTCCGGTTCAGCTCCCACATCATCATGATCGTCGAGGGGTCGAGGGCCCGCTCGCCGCCGGAGATGTCCTCACTCGCGGCGATGTACTGGCGCCCCTGCCACAGCGGGATCAGCCGGGCGTCGTCCACCATGATCCGCTGGGCGGCCGTCAGGTCCTTCACCACCTGGGCCCGGTCTCCCTGCGCCCGCGACCGGGGCAGCAGCTCACCGGTGATCTTCTTGCTCACGTAGGGGGTGCCGAGGGCGTTGTGCTCGCCGACGAAGGGCGCGATGAAGTTGTCCGCGTCGGGGAAGTCCGGGAACCAGCCCCGGCCGAACACCGGGTACTCCCCCTTCTGGTAGCCGGTGACGTAGGTCTTCCAGGGGCGGGCGCGCAGGGTAATGGTGAACAGCCCGGAGCCCTCCAGTTGCCGCTTCAGCTCCCGGAACATCACGCCGGTCTCCGAGCCGTAGCGGTCGGAGGTGTACCAGAAGGTGAGCGGGACGCGCTGCTTGATGCCGGCCTCGGCGAGGATCGCGCGGGCCTTGCCGGCGCTGGGTTCGCCGAAGTGGTCGAAGTAGGAGGTGGCGTGGCCGGTCAGGCCCTTGGGGACCATGGAGTACAGCGGTTCGACGGTGTCCCGGTACACCTTGTGCGCGATGGCACCCCGGTCCACGACCTGGGCTATGGCCTTGCGCACCGCGGCGTTCCCGGCCCAGCGGTCCTTGGGGTTGAACACCAGGTAGCTGATGTCGGTGCCGGTGCCGTCGACGAGCTGCAGCCCGGCCGGGGACTGCTGCTGGAGGGTGAGGATGTCGCCTGCGGCGAGTCCCCGGTAGGTGACGTCGATGCTCTTGTCGCGCAGCGCCTCGACCATCGCGGCGGAGTCCTGGAAGTACCGGATGGTCACCGCCTTGTTCTCCCGCTCGGCGAAGCCCTCGTACCGGTCGTTGCGCACCAGCACGGCCTGCTTGCCCTCGTCGTAGGACTCCAGGCGGTACGGGCCGGAGCCGTGCACGTCGCCGTCCTTGCGCAGCGAGCCCGCGGGGTACTCGCGCGGGTCGACGAGGGACATGGCGGGGGTGGCGAGCACGAAGGGGAAGGTGGCGTCGGGCTTCTTGAGGTGGAAGACGACCTCCCGCGCGCCCGTGGTCTCCACCCGGTCGAGCCCCTCCAGCAGTCCGGCGGGGCCGCTCGGGGCGTTGATGGTGCGGATGCGGTCGATGGAGTGCCGGACGGCCTCGGCGTCGAGCGGGTGGCCGTCGGCGAACTCGAGCCCGGCGCGCAGTATGCAGCGGTAGGTACGGCTGGTGGAGTCGGTGAAGGAGCAGCTCTCCGCGGCGTCCGGCTGGGGGGTGGTCGCACCGTTCGGGTAGGCCAGGAGGGTCTGGTAGACGTTGCGGAACAGTTCCCACGAGCCGTCCCAGGCGCCCGCCGGGTCCAGGGTGCTCGGCGCGCTGGTCGTCCCCACCACGATCGGGCTGCTGTCGTCCGGGCCGCCGTCGGAGAGCAGTCCGCAGCCGGGCAGCAGGGTGATGAGTGAGGTCAGGGACACGGCCGCCGCCACCCTGCGCCGGACTCTGTTCCGCTTGAACACGCGCTCGCTCCTCGATCCGCCGTACCAAGGTCGGCAGACCATACCGCAGCACCGGAGCTCGTGAACCTCCCCTGAAACATGGGTTGTTGATCAATTTCGGATGACTACGTTGTCATGCGGCGGACCCGCGCGGAACGCGTACGGGCGCCGCTCCTCCCGTGGGGGGAACGGCGCCCGTGGCGGCGCGGGCCGGGCGGGGTCAGCCCACCCCGGCGTTCAGGAAGATGCCGCCGTCCACGACGAGCGTCTGACCGGTGACCCAGTCGGACTGCGCGGAGGTGAGGAAGGCCGCGGCCCCGCCGATGTCGGAGGGCACGCCGAGCCGGCCGAGCGGGTAGGCGGCGGCCGCCTCCTCCTCCCGGCCCTCGTACAGGGCCTCGGCGAACTTGGTCTTCACGACCGCCGGGGCGATCGCGTTGACCCGCACCTTGGGCGCGAACTCGTGCGCCAGCTGCTGGGTCAGGTTGATCATCGCGGCCTTGCTCACGCCGTACGCGCCGATGAACGGCGAGGGCGCGAGTCCGGCGACGGAGGCGATGTTGACGATCGCGCCGCCGTTCTCCCGCTGCCAGGCGTGCCAGGTCTTCTGGGCGAAGCCGAGCGCCGAGATCACATTGGTCTCGAAGACCTTGCGGGCCACGTCCAGGTCGACGTCGGCGATGGGGCCGAAGACCGGGTTCGTGCCCGCGTTGTTGACCAGGTAGTCGACGCGGCCGAACGCCTCCATGGCGCGTTCGACGGCCTCGGCCTGGTGGGCGAGGTCGTGGGCCTTGCCGGCGACGCCGATGACGCGGTCGGCGCCGAGCCGCTCGACGGCCTCCTTCAGCGCCTCCTCGTTGCGGCCGGTGATGACCACGCGGTCACCGCGTGCCACCAGGGCCTCCGCGACGCCGTAGCCGATGCCCCGGCTGGCGCCCGTGACGAGCGCGGCCTTGCCGGAGAGTGCGGGAAGTTCAGTCATGTGCGTGTGCTCCAGGGTTCCTCGGTCCGGACCGGCTAGTCGAGCGGTCCGCCCGCGACGTACAGCACCTGGCCGGAGACGAATCCGGCCGCCTCGCCGGTGAAGAAGGCGATGGCGTTGGCGATGTCCTCGGGCTCGCCGACGCGCTGGACCGGGATCTGGGTGGCGGCGGCCTTCTTGAAGTCGTCGAAGCCCATGCCCACGCGGTCGGCGGTGGCCTTGGTCATCTCGGTGGCGATGAAGCCGGGCGCGACGGCGTTGGCGGTGATGCCGAACTTGCCCAGCTCGATGGCGAGGGTCTTGGTGAAGCCCTGGAGCCCCGCCTTGGCGGCCGAGTAGTTGGCCTGGCCGCGGTTGCCGAGCGCGGAGGACGAGGACAGGTTGACGACCCGGCCGAAGCCCGCGTCCACCATGTGCTTCTGCACGGCCTTGGTCATCAGGAACGAGCCGCGCAGGTGCACGCCGAGCACGGTGTCCCAGTCGGACACGCTCATCTTGAACAGCAGGTTGTCGCGGAGCACCCCGGCGTTGTTGACCAGGATGGTGGGCGCGCCCAGCTCCTCCGCGATCCGCGCGACGGCGGCCTCGACCTGCGCCTCGTCGGAGACGTCGGCGCCGACCGCGAGGGCCTTGCCGCCCGCCGAGGTGATCTTCTCGACGGTGTCCTTGCAGGCGGCCTCGTCCAGGTCGACGACGGCGACGGCGTGACCCTCGGCGGCCAGCCGGACGGCGGTGGCGGCGCCGATACCGCGCGCCGCGCCGGTGACTACCGCGACCCGCTGTTCAGTGGTGGACATTGCTGCTTCTCCTCGCCCTTGAGAGAACCCGGCCGGTCCGGACCGGACCCGCCGTGCGGTGAGCGACCGCTTAGTACCTTCAGCACCCGTGACGCTAGAAGCCCTGGCACCCGGTGTCAACGGGACACCGGGCGGTGTGATCCATTACCTCACCAGGCGGTCCAGCAGCCGCTCCGTCTCGGCCACCGGGTCGGCGGTCAGCCCGGTGTGTACCGGTCCGGGCCGCACGACCGTGGAACGGGGCGCGATCAGCCAGCGGAAACGCCGCCCGGCGTCGTCGCCGGCCGCCTGCCCGGCTCCCTCCCCACCCGCGCAGATCCGCTCCACGGCGCCGAGCGCGGCGCGCACCCCCGCCACGTCCGCGTCCGGGTCGAGCGCGAGCAGCCGGCTCTCGTCCAGATGGGTGCGGGCGCCGACGTAACCGCGGGCACGGCAGTAGACGATCACGCCCGCGTTGATCCGCTCGCCGCGTTCGACGCGGGGGACGACCCGCAGCAGGGCGTACTCGTACACCTCGCGGTCGCCCCCCTGGCCGCCCCGGATGATGTGGCGCTCGACCACACTTCCCGCCATGTGAATGTGGTGCTCGCTCACTTGCTCTCCTTGAGGCCCTCGATGCGTTCGTGGACGGTGCCCGCGCGGGCGAGCAGCGGGCGCGCGTAGGCACGGCGCAGGTCGTCAGGGGTGTCGAAGCCGGGTTCCTCGGCCAGCCAGGCGTCGGGGATCTGGGCGGTGACCTCGGCGAGCAGTTCCTCGGTGACCAGGGGGGCCAGGTCGGCAGCGGCGGCGCCGACGTCCGGCGCGAAGCGGGCGAGGGCGTGGTCGGCCGCGTCGTAGGGGCGGGCGGCGGAGGCGTCCACGGAGGGCCAGTTGTGGTGCCAGATCATGGTGGCGCCGTGGTCGATGAGCCACAGCCCGCCCCCCTGTACCAGGAGGTTGGGGTTGCGCCAGGAGCGGTCGACGTTGTTGACCAGCGCGTCGAACCACACGATGCGGCCCGCCTCCCCGGGGTCGACGGGGAAGGCGAGCGGGTCGTAGCCGAGGGCACCGGAGAGGAAGTCCATGCCGAGGTTGGCGCCCCCGCTGGCGCGCAGCAGGTCCTGCACCTGCCGCTCGGGCTCTCCCAGACCGAGCACGGGGTCCAGCCCGACGGTCACCAGGCCGGGCACCCGGAAACCGAGGCGCCGGGCGAGTTCCCCGCAGACGACCTCGGCGACCAGGGTCTTGCGGCCCTGCCCGGCGCCGGTGAACTTCAGGACGTACAGCCGGAGATCGTCGGCCTCGACGAGCCCCGGCAGCGAGCCGCCCTCACGCAGGGGCGTGACGAACCGGGTGGCGGTGACTTCGGTCAGCATCCGCCCAGGCTATCTCGCGTACGACGGCCCACCCCGGCCCCTGGTGCGGCGCCTCCTGGCAGGATCGGCGCATGACGAACACGCCGCTGCGGATCAACGCCCTCATCGTCGACGCCGACGACCCCGAGCGGCTCGCCGCGTTCTGGTCCGAGCTGCTCGGCAGACCGGTCGTGGGCCGCACGGGCCCCTATGTCTGGCTCCGGCGCGAGGACGGCCTGGGCCTCGGGTTCCAGCGGGCCGAGGGCGCCGAATCGGGCAAGAACCGCCTGCACTTCGACGTCACCGCCGCCGACCCGGCCGCCGAGCAGCGACGCGTGGAGGCGCTGGGCGGGCGCCGGCTGACGGAGTACGACGAGGGCGGGTTCCTGGTGATGGCGGACCCGGAGGGCAACGAGTTCTGCGTCATCCCGGACGGTCCCTTCGAGCTGGACGACGACGGCCGCGCCCACTACCTCGGCTGACCCGCCGCCCCTACGATCGGCGACGCACCCCTCCCGGCCGTACGACCGTCAGGAGCACCATGGAGACGTCGCCCTCCGAAGTCCCGCACCGCCTGAATCCCGCCGGGGGCTGCCCGCACGCCGACAACGCCCGGCTGCTGGCCCTCGGCACGGTGGCGCCCGTCGAACTGCCGGGCGGGATCGAGGGGATGGCCGTGCTGGGCCACGACGCGCTGCGCGAGTTCCTCCAGCACCCCGACGTCGCCAAGGACGTAAGGCACTTCAAGGCGCTGCAGGAGGGCCGGATCGCACCGGGCTGGCCGCTCCTGACCTTCGCCACGGTGCGCGGCATGACCACGGCCGACGGGGCGGACCACCGCAGACTGCGGTCCCTGGTCAGCCGGGCCTTCACCCCGCGCCGGGTGGACGAACTCCGGCCGCGTGTCGAGGAGTTGACCGACGCGCTGCTGGACGGCCTCGCGGGCGCGGACGGCGTCGTCGACCTCCGGCAGCGCTTCGCACTCCCGCTGCCGATGGGCGTCATCTGCGAACTCCTCGGGGTGGACGAGCGGTTCCGCGACCGCCTGCACCGGCTCAGCAACCAGGTGGTGGCGACCGACATCGGACCGGAGGCGGCACTGGCCGCCAACCGCGAACTCGTCGCCGTCCTGGGCGAGATAGCCGCGGGCAAGGCCGCGCACCCCGGCGACGACCTGACCAGCGCCCTCATCGCGGCCCGGGACGAGGGCGGCGACCGGCTCGGGCACGAGGAGCTGATCGGCACACTGGTGCTGCTGATCGTGGCCGGGCACGAGACCACCCTGAACCTGATCACCAACGCCGTCCGGGCCCTGTGCGCCGACCGCGACCAGCTCGGCCTGGTCCGTTCCGGGGCCGCGAGCTGGGCCGACGTGGTGGAGGAGACCCTGCGCTGGGACTCCCCGGTCAGCTACTTCCCGTTCCGCTATCCGGTACGGGACCTCGACGTCGACGGTACGACGATCCCGGCGGGCACCCCGGTCCTGGCCGGCTACTCCGCCGCAGGGCGCGACAAGGCGGCGCACGGCCCGGATGCCGACCGCTTCGATGTCACCCGCCAGGCCCGCGCCGGTGCCGTGCGCAGTCTGTCGCTGGGACACGGCGCCCACTACTGCCTGGGGGCTCCGCTGGCCCGGCTGGAGGCGACGGTCGCGCTGGAGCGGCTGTTCGCCCGCTTCCCCGACCTCGAACTCGCCGCGCCGGAGGCGGACTTGCCGCGTCACGCCAGCTTCGTCGGCAACAGCGTGCGGGAGCTACCGGTCCGCCTCAGCGCTCGGGCGCGGCCTGGAGGGACGGCAGGGTGAGGTGCCACCACTCGGCCAGGCGGGCGGTGATGGTGGCGGTGCCCTCCAGCGCCTCGGTCAGCGAGCAGAGGCCGAAGAAGGCGCGCACCAGGGCGCGGGCGGTGGGGGCGGGCCGGATGTGCGGGGCCAGCTGGCCGGTGGCCCGCGCCTGGGCCAGCAGGCGGGTGGTGGCGGCGGTCCAGAGGGCGAAGGGGTCGGGGAGCGTGGCGTTGATGACCTCGCGCTCGGCCCACAGTCTGGCGCCCCCGCGGGTCACGGGGTCCTCGGCGAGGGCCTTGGCGATGTCGTAGCTCAGCGCGACGAGCCGGTCCATCGGCGGGACCGTGTCGTTCGTATACCGTGCGGCGAGTTCGGGCCAGGTGGCGAAACGATCCTGGACGACGGCGAGAGCGATGCCCTCCTTGCTCGCGTAGTGGAAGTACACGGCGCCGCTCGTCCGCCCCGACCTGCTGCTTATGTCGTTGACACTGGTGCCCGCGTACCCGCGTTCGGCGAACAGGGAGGCAGCCGCCTCCAGGAGTGATCGGCGCGTTGCCCTGGCGCGTTCCTGCAACGTCCCGTCCACCCTCGCTCAACGTTCCCGACGCCGAAGAATGTAGTGCGCCCGCGTGCGCCGGGAGCAGCAGGCGACCACACTGCGCGGTAATTGCGCATTTCTTTCGAGGATGAACGCGAGCGAGTGGTAAAGGGTGCGCAACCCCTCCGTTTCGGTGCATCGCCGGTGCGGCCGCGGCCCGCGCGCGTCGGCGTCAGCCCTCCGGTGAATATGCCTCAACTGTGCTTTCGCACAATGCCGTTGGCGACCTCGGCGATCACTCCCACCGCCAGGCACCCAGAGGGCACATACACCCCGAAACCCCTCACCGTCGATAACTCTTTGTAGTCATTTCCTCACTCTGGGCGCGCAAATAACGTAGCCGCCACGATGTTTCCGTTTCCCGAGCTATGCCGGGAATGCCCGTTCCAGGGAGGTCATTGTGTCCACCACGGGCCATCAACTGCTGGGCTGGTCCCCCAAGGCCGTCGTCTTCGACTGCGACGGCACGCTGATGGACAGCGAACGCCACTGGCAGGAGGCCCGCGGCCGGGCCTTCCGGGCCTTCGGCCTCCAGGCCCCGCCGGGCTTCGCCGACCAGGCCAAGGGGGTGCACTACGCCGACTGCGGGCGGCTGATGGCCGAGGCGGTGCACAAGCCCGAGCTGACCACCGACCTGACGGCCGCCCTCCTCCACCACTTCCTCGCCCTCGTCGCGGACGACCCGGTGACGATGCCGGGCGCCGTCGACCTGGTGCGGCTGCTCTCCGGCGAACTCCCTCTCGCCGTGGCGAGCAACTGCCCCGCGGAGGTGGTGGAGGCGAGCCTCGAACGGGCGGGTCTGCGCGCCCACTTCGCGCACATCGTCGTCCCCTCCCCGACCCCGGCGGGCGACACCGGCCCGGTCCGGCCCAAGCCGTGGCCGGACGTGTACGAGACGGCGGCCAGGCTGTGCGGGGTGGACGCGGAGGAGGCACTGGCCGTCGAGGACTCCCTGACCGGTGTGGAGTCGGCCCGCCGTGCCCGGCTGCGTGTCCTGGGCGTCGGTCCCCGGCCGGCCGGGGACGACGCGCACCGGGCCGACCTGTGGGTACCGGCCCTGCACACACCGGAGTTGCTGACCTGGGTCCACAGCTGGGCACCGCTCAGCGGGAGTTGATCGAGGGGCGGCTCTTACGCCGTCCTCATGCCCGGGCGGCGAGGATCGGGGCCGTCGGTGAACGTGCGGTGCCACGGGGACGTACCCCTGGACGGATCAAGAACGCTCACCCCGGCGGAAGGAAACGCCCATGACCAGCGCAACACCCCGACCCACTGCCGGACCTGACCGCCGTACCGTGATCGCGGCGGCGGGAGCGGCCGGCCTGACCGTGGCGCTGGCGGCGTGCGGTTCGGGGGACGGCGGTTCGGACACCGCCGGCTCCGGTTCCGCCGGGGACGCTCTCGCGAGGACGGCCGACATCCCCGAGGGCGGCGGCAAGATCTTCAAGGACCGGGGCGTGGTGGTCACCCAGCCCAGCGCCGGTACGTACAAGGCCTTCTCCGCCAAGTGCACGCACCAGGGGTGCGCGGTGGGCAGCGTCGCGGACGGGGTGATCGTCTGCCCGTGTCACAACAGCCACTTCTCGGTCGCGGACGGCAGCGTGAAACAGGGGCCTGCCACGGCTCCGCTGCCCGAGCAGAAGATCAGCGTGTCCGGCGACGAGATCAAGCTGGCCTGACCGGGAAGGGGGGCCGCATGACCGTCACGCAGCAGCGGCGGGGCCGGAAGATCATGATGACGCCCGGCGAGCTGGACGAGTTCCTGACCAGTCAGCGCACCTGCCGGGTGGCGACCGTCTCGGCGGACGGCACCCCGCACGTGAGCGCGCTGTGGTTCGTCTGGGACGGCACCTCGCTGTGGCTCTACTCCGTGGTGCGCAGCAGACGCTGGACCCAGCTCCGGCACGACGCGCGAGTGGCGGTGGTCGTCGACTCAGGTGAGGAGTACGACCAGTTGCGGGGGGCCGAGCTGTCCGGGCGGGTGGAGTTCGTGGGCGAGGTGCCCCGCACGGGGGAGCTGTGCGCCGAACTCGACACGGCGGAGACGCTGTTCGCCCGGAAGAACTTCGGCATGGACGAGATGCCGCACGACGGCCGGCACGCCTGGGCCCGGCTGACCCCGGACAAGGTCGTGTCCTGGGACTTCCGCAAGCTCAGCGGGCGTTGAGGGGTCAGCCGAGCCGGGCGGCCGCGGTGCGCAGGGCGTCGACGGCGGCCCGGATCGAGGGCCGCCGGTCGGCGTCCGCGCGCCACAGCACGTAGACGTGCCGCCGCACCCGCTGCTTGAGCGGGACCAGGACGACGCCGGGCGGTACGGGGTCGCGGCCCAGCAGGGGCGCGATGCACACCCCGAGTCCGGCGGCGACCAGCGCGAGCTGGGTGTGGGTCTCGCCCGCGCGGTGGCCGACGAGGGGTTCGACGCCCTTGGAGCGCAGGGTGAACAGCAGCCACTCGTGGCAGAACTCGCCCTCGCCCCAGGTGATCCACTCGTCCCCGGCGAACTCCGCGAGGTCGACCTCGTCCCGGCCGGCCAGCGGGTGCCCGGCGGGCAGGGCGACCTCGGCGGGGTCGTCCAGCAGGGGTTCCTTGACCAGGCCGTCGGGCACCGGCATCGGCTTGTTGTACCAGTCGAGGACGACCGCGAGGTCCAGGTCGCCGCGCGCGACCCCGGCGACGCCGAGTTCCGGCTCCAGCTCGCAGGAGCGGAGCCGCAGGGCGGGGTGCCGGGCGCGCAGGGCGGCGAGCGCGGCGGGGAAGAGGCCCCGGGCCGCGGTGGGGAACGCGGACATCCTGAGTTCCCCGGCCACCTGGCCCCGGTGGGCCTCCAGGTCGGACTGGGCCAGCTCCACCTGGGAGAGGATGCGGGCCGCGTGCTCCGACAGCAGGCGTCCGGCGTCGGTGAGGCGCACTCCGCGCCCGTTCTTGGCGAGCAGCCGCTGTCCGGCCTCCCGCTCCAGCTTGCCGAGCTGCTGGGACACCGCGGACGTGGTGACGTGCAGCGCCTCGGCGGCGGCGCTGACCGAACCGTGCCGGGCGAAGGCGTGCAGGGTGCGCAGGCGCTCCAGGTTCAACATGTAAGTGATCCTAAACGGTATAGCGCTCGTATTCTCGATTGTGCTACGAAGTTGCGTCCAGCATCTTTGAGGACATGAGTACGGTCATCCCTTCCCGGACCCAGCCCCCCGCCGCCGCCCAGTCCCCCGCCGCCGCCCGGCCGCCCCGCCTGCTCGACTGGCGGCTGCGCTTCGGCCTGCTGTCGCTGATCTGGGGCTTCAGCTTCCTCCTGATCAAGGTGGGGACGGGCGCCTACGCACCTTTCCAAGTCACCCTGGGCCGCCTGCTGTTCGGCACGCTGGTGCTGGTGGCCGCCATGGCCGTGAAGCGGGAGCGGCTGCCGCGCGGGGGCCGCACCTGGGCGCATCTGACGGTGGCCGCCTTCTTCCTGAACGCCCTCCCCTTCTCCCTCTTCGCGTTCGCCGAGCTGACGATCCCCTCCACGCTGGCCGGCATCTGCAACGCCACCTCCCCGCTGTGGGGCATGGCCTTCTCCCTGGTCGCCCTCTCCGAGGACCGCCCCACCCGCATCCGCGTCGCCGGGCTCGGCCTCGGCTTCCTCGGCGTCCTGACCGTCCTCGGCGCCTGGCAGGGCTTCCACGGCCTGGACGCACGAGGCACCGCCCTGGCCCTCCTGGCCTCCCTGAGCTACCCGGTCGGCTGGATCTACGTCCGCCGTACCCTGGCCGGCACCACCAGCTCCCACCTCTCGATGACCGGCGCGCAACTCCTCCTCGCCACGGTGCAACTCGCCCTTGTCACCCCCCTGTTCACCACCCTCCCGGTGCACTTCCCGGTACTCCCGCTCCTCGCCGTAGCCGCGCTGGGCGCCCTCGGCACCGGCCTCGCCATGCTCGTCCAGTACGGTCTCGTCGCCGAGGTCGGTCCCACCACGGCCCAGATGGTCACCTACTTCGTCCCGGTCATCGCCACGGTCGCCGGGGTGTCGATCCTCGGCGAGTCCCTCCACTGGACGACACCGGTGGGCGCGGCGATCGTGATCGCGGGGGCGGCGCTGACCCAGGTCAGGCGCAAGGGCTGACCGCCCTGCCCGTACGAGCACGCCTACCCGTACGACCGCGCCGGAGACGGCCGCACCGCCGCCGCCACCGCGTCCGCCAGCGGAACGATGTCCGCGTCGGCCAGCGGCGAGACCGTGATGCGGATCGCGGGTGGGGAGTCGAGGCGGAAGCGGGCACCGGGGGCCACCGCCCAGCCGGACTGGAGGAGGCGCGCGACGGCGCCGGTTTCGTCGGGGACCGGGACCCAGACGTTCATGCCGCTGCGGCCGTGGGCCGTGACGCCGCGCTCCGCGAGGGCGTCGAGCAGGCGCCCGCGGCGCGTGCTGTAGGACGCGGCGACCTCCGGCCCCACCGCGCCGTCGGCCCAGAGGCGCACGACGGCGCGTTGCAGGAGCTGGCTCACCCAGCCGGGGCCGAGCCGCTGGCGTCCGCGTACCAGGTCGACGGTGCGGGTGTCCCCGGCGAGGACGGCGAGCCTGAGGTCGGGGCCGTAGGTCTTGGAGACGGAGCGGACGAAGGCCCAGTGCGGCGTGGCGCCCGCCAGGGGATGCGCCGGGAGGTCGACAATGCCGTGCCCGTGGTCGTCCTCGATCAGCACGGCAGCCGGGTGCTCGCCCAGCACCGCACGGAGTTCGCGGGCGCGGGCGGCACTCACCGAAGCGCCGGTGGGGTTCTGGGCGCGGGTGGTGACGAGCAGCGCGCGGGCTCCGGAGCGCAGGGCGGCGTCCAGGTCGGCGGGGAGCGGGCCCTCGTCGTCCACGCCGACGGGTACGGCCCGCAGCCCCAGCGCCGGGATCAGGTCCAGCACGCTCCCCCAGCAGGGGTCCTCCACGGCGACCGCGTCGCCGGGCCGCAGATGCGCGGCGAGCACCCGCTCGACGGCGTCGAGCGAGCCGGAGGTGAGGGTGAGGGGCCCGGCCGGAACCCCGTCCGCGTCCAGCGCCGAGCGGGCGGCGCGCACCAGTTCCGGGACGGCAGGCTCGTCGCCGTACAGCACCGGAGCCTGGTCAGCGTGGGCGGCGGCTCCTGCGAACGCCGGGCCGAGGGCGGGCAGCAGCGCCGGATCGGGGTTGCCGGTGGACAGGTCGCGCGCACCCTCCGGCACGTCCACCCGCAGCTCGTCGCGACCGGTGGTGGCGGGCCTCGGGCGGATCCGGCTGCCCCGGCGGCCGGCGGTCTCGATCACCCCGCGCTCGCGCAGGGTGCGGTAGGCGGCCGCGACCGTATTGGGATTGACGTCGAGCAGAGCCGCCAACTCCCGCATGGGCGGCAGTGATTGACCTGGCAGCAGCCCCCCTGAGGCGACCGCGTGTTCGACGCTGGCCGCGATCTCCGCTGCGCCGCGCCCCTGAATCCGATACTCTCCTAGCACAAATATGATTATGCACTAGTGCAATTCAGCAGTCCAGGGAGGGCCGCCATGCAGGGCACCGGACAGGCAGCACCGCAGGCCGACTACGCACCGACCGACCGCACCGTGCCCACCAGGGCGCCGCAGCGTGCGGCGTACGACAGGGCGGCGGTGCACGCGATCCTCGACGAGGGCTACCTCTGCCACCTCGGCTTCGTCCGTGACGGCGCCCCGGTCGTGCTGCCCACGCTGTACGGCCGGGTCGGCGAGCGGCTGTACGTGCACGGGTCCACCGGTTCGCGACCGCTCCGGATGACCGGCGCCGCCGATCCGGGACTCCCGGTGTGCCTGACGGTCACCCATGTCGACGGCCTGGTGCTGGCCCGCTCCGCCTTCCACCACTCGATCAACTACCGCTCGGTGGTGGTGCACGGCGTGGCACACGAGGTCACGGACCCCGAGGAGCGCCGGATCGCGCTGGATGCCGTGGTGGACCAGGTGGTGCCGGGCCGCTCGGCCGACTCCCGCCCCGCCAACCGCAAGGAACTGGCGGCGACGGCGGTGATCCGGCTGGACCTGCGTGAGGTCTCGGCCAAGGTCCGCACCGGCGGCGTCAGCGACGAGCCGGAGGACCTCACCCTGCCGCACTGGGCCGGAGTCGTCCCCGTACAGCGGACCTACGCGACCCCGCTCGCCGACGCCGACCTGGCACCCGGCACCGAACTGCCGGCCTACCTGACCGAGCTGACGAAGTAGGCCCGGCGGGAGCCTAGGCCGCGGTCCCCCGCGCCGACAGTTCCCGCTCCGCGCCGCCCTCCGCGACCGGCTCCACGACCCCGGGAGCCGGCGCGGAGGACTGGGCGATGAACGCCCCGAGGAGGACGACCGCGCCCCCGGCCACCTGCGGCAGCGACAGATGCTCGCCGAGCAGCACCCAGGCCAGCACGGTGGCGATGACCGCCTCCAGGCATGCGACGACCCCGGCGACCTGCGGTGAGAGCCGCCGTACCGACAGCACGCCGGTGACGTAGGCGGCGACCGTGGCGACGAGCACGATCCAGGCGAGCAGCGCGAGCGCGGGCACCGGGGTGCCGTCGAGGTGCGCCGTGCCGGTGAGCACCGAGCGGTCCATGGTCCAGGGCCGCGCGACGAGGGTGAGTACGGCGGCGCCGACGAGCAGGCCGTAGGCGATCACGCCGAGCGGGTCGGGCGCCCGCTCTCCGGCGTCGCCGCCCTGGTCGGACAGGACGAAGTAGCCGACCTGGCAGCAGGCGGCGCCGAGGGCGAGCAGCAGACCGAGCGCGTCGAAGCGGAGCCCGGACCACACCTCGACCACGCAGGCGAGCCCGCCGGCCGCGAGGACCACGCCGAGCGCGGCCGCCCTGGTCACCGGCCGCCGCTGCACGAACCGCACCCAGCCGAGCACCAGCGCCGGGGCCAGGTATTCGATGAGCAGCGCGACCCCGACCGGGATGCGGGAGAGCGCGGCGAAGTAGCACGCCTGCACTCCGGCGACCGCGAGCAGCCCGAACCCGGCGAGGAGCGCCGGGCGCTGACGGAGCAGCGCGCGGTGCCGCACGGCGAGGGGCAGCATCACCAGGGCGGCACCGGTGACCCGGAGCCAGACGACGTGCAGCGGGTCCAGGCCCGCCTCGATCAACGGCTTGGCCGCCACTCCCGACCCGCCGAAGGCCAGGGCCGAGACGAGCGCGAGGCCCAGCCCGGCGTTTCGGCCGCTGCCACTGCTTCCGGACGTACGCACGCGCACATGATGACAGGCGATGACATGAGCGTCACCCCTGTTGACACCTGTCTCAGCAGATGGACGGGGGGTCAGCCGCCCGTGGCGCGGGGTGCCGGCCTGGCCGTCAGGGCCCCCGCCGGGATTCCGGCGTGCTCCAGCACCTCGACGGCGCGGGAGCGCGGGTCGGCCACCAGGGCGGCGAGCAGATCGAGGCCGGTGGCGTGGGGTTCGCCCCGGCGTACGGCACGGCGCCGGGCGTCCCGCATGGCCTCGGCCGCGAGGGGCGACCAGCGCTCGGGTCCCTCGAAGGCACCGTCGCCCCGCACCGGTCTCGGCACGGCACCCGGCGTGCCGCCGCCCTCCGCCACCCGCTGCCAGCCGAGCCCGTAGCCGATGCTGCGCTGCACCAGGTAGCCGAGCAGCCGGACCAGGTGGGGGCCGATGGCGGCGCGGGTCTCGGGGTCCGCGTCGAGGAGGGAGTGGAGCAGGTGGGCGGTGTCGATCTGCCGGTCGCCGTCCCGCACGGCGCGGCGGCGGGCACCGGCGACGACCGCGGCGAGCGTCGCGTCGAGTCCGGTCTCGTCCGGTGCGCCGGCGCCGCCCTCGTCGGGGACGGTCCGACCCGCTGTACGGGGTTCCACGGTCCCACCCCATCAGCCACGGCGGCCCCTTCACATCCGCGAGGGGAACCATTCGCGCGTCCCACGCAGAGTGGAGACCGGCGTACGCCGTCTCCTCCTCACGGATGAGGACGCGCCTTCTCCCCCGGGGCGCGTCCTGCCGGTCGCGCTCCCGCACGCAACCACACGGCTCCCTCACACGTCTCACACGGAGTGGAGAAAGGATGCCCGTGCTGGCTGGTGGGCCTGCCGGCGGTCGACGGCAAGCAGTACGTCTACCGGGTGTACGCCCCGGGGGACGCGCTGCCCGCCGACCTGTTCTGGGACGCCTGGCACTGCCATGACGAGGGCCCCTTCCCCCGGGCGTGGGACCTGTTCGACGCGGCGGTGATACGCCGGGTGCCGGCGGCCTGAGCACCGGCGCCCGCCGACACGGGCTCAGTCCTCGTCGGCGAGGATGAGGTACAGCTTCTTGCGGGCGTCGTTGAGGACGGCCAGCGCCTTGTCCCGCTGCTCCTTGGTCCCGGTCTTCCAGACCTGGCCGAACGCTTCCATCAGACCGGACCCGGCCTGGCGGATCTCGCTGAGCGCCTCCCAGTCGACGCCCCGCGACGCCTCCTCCCAGGGCGCTTCCGGCCCCTCCTCGGCGGCGGTACGGCCGGCCTCGGTGAGCGCGAACAGCTTCTTCCCGCCCTCGCTCTCGCTGACGATCAGACCCTCGTCCTCCAGCAGTTGCAGCGTGGGGTACACCGAGCCGGGGCTCGGCTTCCACGCGCCGCCGCTGCGCTCGGCGATCTCCTGGATCATCTCGTAGCCGTGCATCGGGCGGTCCTTGAGCAGCGCCAGGATCGAGGCCCGCACATCGCCGCGCCGCGCCCTTCCCCTCGGCCCGCCGCGCCCGCGGCCGCCCCCGAATCCGGGGCCCGCGAACCCGGGGCCGCCGAACATCGGCCCGCCGAATCCGGGGCCCCCCGGCCCGAAGGGCCCGAACGCCCCGCGCTCCCCCTCGAACCCGGGCCGGCCGTGCCGACCCGGACCGGCGGCCCAGGGGCCGCGGTGAAATCCATGACCGTGCATCACGATCACTCCGTTCTGTCGTCGATCCATCACATCCGATCGCGTTCCTTACGCGACACTTCGACGATATATCGGTAACTCGCTCACCGACAAGCCCCCGCGCGAAGAAATCGGCTGGCCGCCCCTCGCGGGGCGGGCATACGATCCCGCGCATGACGACGCGTCTGGTGCAGATCTCGGTGAAGGCCGCGGACAAGTCCGCGCTCGGGCGGTTCTGGGCGGGTGCGCTCGGCTGGAAGGTCACCGGGGACACACCCGACGAGACCAATGTCGAGCCCGAGGGAGTCACGTACCCCTCCCCCGAGGCCGTCTGCATCGACATCCTCGACGTGCCGGTCCCCAAGACGGTGAAGAACCGCGTCCACCTCGACCTCGCCACCACCTCCGAGGCTCACCGCTCGGAACTGCTGGCCCGGCTGGCGGAGTTGGGGGCCACCCCGGTCGACATGGGCCAGGGCGACGTCCCCTGGACCGTCCTGGCCGACCCCGAGGGCAACGAGTTCTGCGTACTGGAGCCCCGGGACCTGTACCGGGACACCGGCCCGGTCGCCGCGGTGGTCGTCGACTGCGCGGACCCGCACGCCATGGCCTGCTTCTGGGGCGAGGCCATGGACTGGAACGTGCACGAGGTCACCGACGACATCGCCCGCCTCCGGTCCGCCAAGTCGGTCGGTCCCTACCTGGAGTTCATCCGCACCCCGGACCCGAAGACCGGCCTGAACCGCGTCCACTTCGACCTCCGCCCCTACCCCGGCGGCGACCAGGCCGCCGAGGCCGACCGTCTCCGCGCCCTGGGGGCCACCGACCTCGACTTCGGCCAGGGCGACGTCTCCTGGACCGTCCTCACCGACCCGGAGAACAACGAGTTCTGCCTCCTGGTCCCGCTCTAGGGGGGCGTCTCCCCGATCTTCGTGGATCGAGGAGACACCCCCTAGGGCGCACCGCGTGACCATCCACCGCCGGGAGACCCCGGCCGACGACCTCCGGGACGAACCCAGCCCATGACCACGCCCGACCCCAAGGCCGACCTTCTCCGCTATCTCAAGGCCGCCCGCGAAGCCCTGCTCTTCAAGCTCGACGGGCTCTCGGAGTACGACGCCCGTCGCCCCCTCACGCCGACCGGGACCAACCTGCTGGGCCTGGTGAAACACGCCGCCGGGGTCGAGCTGGGATATCTGGGGGACACCTTCGGGCGGCCCTCGGGCGAGCCGCTGCCGTGGCTCGGGGCGGACGCCGATGCCAACGCGGACATGTGGGCCACCGCCGAGGAGTCGCGCACGGACATCACGGGCCTGTACCGCCGCGCCTGGGCACACGCGGACGCGACGATCGGGGCGCTCCCGCTGGACACGGTCGGCCGGGTCCCCTGGTGGCCGAGCGGCCGGGACGAGGTGACCCTGCACCACGCCGTCGTACGCGTGCTCGCCGACACCCAGCGGCACGCCGGGCACGCGGACATCGTCCGGGAGCTGGTGGACGGCGCGACCGGGATGGACCGGGGGAACACCAGCATGCCGTCGGCCGACCCCGCCTGGTGGGCGGAGCACCGGGCACGGCTGGAGCGCGCGGCGCGGGACGCCTGACCCGTCGCGCACCGGTCCGCCCGGCGTTTGCCAGAATGGCGGCGGCCCGCAGGTGAGGGCCGCCGCCGAAGTGTGAGGAACGAGCAGCATGACCGACCTGGCCCCCACGCCGCAGCAGAAGGAGATCGCCCGCGATCTCCAGGTCCCCGAGTCCTTCGACGCGGAGCAGGAGATCGAGCGCCGTACGGCCTTCCTCGCCGAGCGCCTGACCTCCACGGGCCTGCGCTCCCTGGTGCTCGGGATCAGCGGCGGGGTGGACTCGACCACGACGGGCCGGCTGTGCCAGCTCGCGGTCGAGCGGGCCCGGGCGGCCGGCCACGAGGCGACCTTCTACGCGATGCGCCTGCCGTACGGCGTCCAGGCCGACGAGGCCGACGCCCAGCGCGCGCTGGAGTTCATCCGCCCCGACCGCACCCTGACCGTCGACATCCGCCCCGCGAGCGACGCCGCGCTGGACGCGGTGGTGGCCGGAGGCGTGGTCTTCCGGGACGCCTACCACCAGGACTTCGTCCAGGGCAACATCAAGGCCCGCCAGCGCATGATCGCCCAGTACGCGGTGGCCGGCGCCCAGGACGGCCTCGTCGTCGGCACCGACCACGCGGCGGAGGCGGTCTCCGGCTTCTTCACCAAGTACGGCGACGGCGCGGCGGACGTCGTCCCCCTCACCGGTCTCACCAAGCGCCGCGTCCGCGCCCTGGCCGATGCCCTCGGCGCGCCCGCCGAGCTGGTCTGGAAGACCCCCACCGCCGACCTCGAGACCCTCGACCCCGGCAAGGCCGACGAGACCGCCCTCGGCGTCACCTACGACGACATCGACGACCTCCTGGAAGGCAAGCCGGTCCCGGACCCCGCCTACACCACGATCGTCGACCGCTACCACCGCACCGAGCACAAGCGCCGGCTCCCGCTGGCTCCCTGAGCCCCGCCCGGCCAAGGCCACCCCTGCTCAACTGGCCTTGGCCGCAAGCTCGTTCAACCCCTTAGGGTCTGCGCATGCGCATCCGAATCGTCGACGCCTTCGCCGACCGCCCCTTCACCGGAAACCCTGCCGGGGTCCTGCTCCTGGACGACGTCTTCCCCGACGACGACTGGCTCCAGCAGGTGGCCGCCGAGGTCAATCTCTCCGAGACGGCCTTCGCCCACCCACTGCCCGAGGGCGGAGAGGCCGACTGGGCGCTGCGGTGGTTCACGCCGGTCACGGAGGTGGCGATGTGCGGGCACGCCACGCTGGCCACCGCGCACGTGCTGTACGCCGCGGGCGCCCACGAGGGCCTCGTGCGGTTCGCCACCCGCAGCGGGGTGGTCGTCGCCACGCCGCACGAGGACGGCGAGATCACCCTGGACTTCCCCACCGCCCCGCTCACCGAGGTGGAGGCCCCCGCGGGGCTCGCCGGCGCGCTGGGCGCGGAGCCGGTGGCCGCGTTCGACACCGGGCCGGACGTCGGGGACCTGCTGGTGGAACTGGCCGACGAGAAGACCGTGCTGGAGCTGACCCCGGACCACCGGGCACTCGGTGGCTGCTCCAGCCGGGGCGTGATCGTGACCGCCCGCGCCGAGGACCCCACGCTGGGCGCCGACTACGTCTCCCGCTGCTTCTTCCCGAACGTCGGCATCGACGAGGACCCGGTGACCGGCAGCGCCCACACCGCACTCGCCCCCTACTGGTCCGCCCGCCTGGACCGCGACGACCTCACCGGCCTCCAGGCGTCCCGCCGCACCGGCCTCATCCGCACCGGCCTGCGCGGCGACCGCACCCTGCTCCGCGGCCGCGCGGTCACCGTCATCGACGGCGAACTCCTGGCCTAGGCATCCCCCTGGCTCAGGGAGTCGGCAGCCACCCCACCTTGCCCGCGAGCAGGGCGTAGCCGACGAAGGCGCCGATGTCGAGCAGGGAGTGGGCGACGACCAGGGGGCCGACCCGGCCCCAGCGGCGGTAGAGCCAGACGAACACCACGCCCATCACCATGTTGCCGATGAAGCCGCCGATGCCCTGGTAGAGGTGGTACGAGCCCCGCAGGACCGCGCTGGCCACCAGCGCGGTCCCCGGGCTCCAGCCCAACTGGCCCAGCCTGCGCAGCAGATAGCCGACGACGATGACCTCTTCGAGCACCGCGTTCTGCAGGGCCGAGAGCACCAGCACCGGGTACTTCCACCACACGTCGGGCAGCGCCTCGGGCACCACCGTGAGGTTGAAGCCGAGCCCGCGCGCGGCCAGGTAGAAGGCGATCCCGGTACTGCCGATCACGGCGGCGACGGCGGCGCCACGCGCCAGGTCGGACCAGGGGCGCCCGCGGTCGAAGCCGATCACGCGCAGGCTCTCGCCCTCCCGGCACAGCAGGTACGCCACCAGTGCCACCGGCACCAGCGCGGACGCGATCCCGAAGAGCTGCCAGGCCAGGTCGAGCCAGGGCCGACCGGGCGCGGCGGAGGCGTTGAGGGTGGCCGCCTGGTCCTTGAGCCCGCCGGGCTTGGTGACCGACCCGATGAAGCTGATGAGCGCGGACACCCCGCTCGCCCCGAGCGAGAGCGCGAGCACGATCAGTGTCTCGTCCCGCAGCATCCGCCGGGAGGGCTGCTGCCATGCCATGGACTCGGCCACCGGTTCCGCCTCCACCCGCGTTCCGGGCGCCGGGCGGCTCGACCTGCCCCCGCGCGCCTGCGTTCGGGCAAAGGATCGCAGAAGGACCCGGCTGGGCCGCGCACCGGGTGGCCCACGGCACGGCCGTACGCGGACGGAGGACCCACGTACGGCCGTGACCGCGGAAGAGCCCGCTCAGCCCAGCGGCACCGGCTCCGGCACCCCCACCGGCCAGCTGTGCACCGGTTCCCCGGCATGCATCAGCTCGGCGTACCGGCGCGTCGTCGCGGCGAGCGCCTCCTGCCGGCCGTACCCCTTCTCCAGCGCGCGGTGGAAGGTGTCCGCCTGCCAGGACGCGCCGTTGACCCGCTTGCGGCACCGCTCCTCGATGACCCCGAGATAGAAGTCCCGGTCGGCCGCCTCGATCCCCCACGCGTCCAGCCCCGCGGCGGCCATCGGGAGCAGCTCGTCGCGGACCAGGGTGACGGCGTCGACCTCGGCCGTACCGCCGAGGCGGCCGCGCCGGGGCCAGGTGAAACGGGCGTCGATGCCGTACCGGCAGGCCGCGTCGAAGTTGGCCTCGGCGGCCTCGAAGGGCAGCCGGGTCCACACCGGCCGGGACTCCTCGGCGAGCGCGCGCACCAGCCCGTAGTAGAAGGCCGCGTTGGCGATCACGTCGGTGATGGTGGGCCCGGCGGGCAGCACCCGGTTCTCCACCCGGAGGTGGGGGACGCCGTCGGCGATGTCGTACACCGGGCGGTTCCAGCGGTACACCGTGCCGTTGTGCAGGACGAGTTCGGCGAGCCTGGGCACGCCGCCGGCGTCGAGGACCTCCAGCGGCTCCTCGTCGTCGCAGATCGGCAGCAGGGGCGGGAAGTAGCGCAGGTTCTCCTCGAACAGGTCGTGGGCGCCAGTGATCCAGCGCTCGCCGAACCAGGTGCGCGGCCGTACGCCCTGGGCCTGGAGTTCGGGCGGGCGGGTGTCGGTGGCCTGGAGGAAGAGCGGCGGCCGGGACTCGCGCCACAGCTCGTGCCCGAACAGGAACGGCGAGTTGGCGCCGACCGCGATCTGCGCGGCCGAGGCCGCCTGCGCCGCGTTCCACACGTCGGCGAACCGGTCGGGCGTCACCTGGAGATGGAGCTGCACGGAGGTGCAGGCCGCCTCGGGGACGATGGAGCGTGAGGTGCAGCGCAGATGCTCCACGCCCTCGATGTCGAGCCGGAAGTCCTCACCGCGCGCGGCGACGATCTGGTCGTTGAGGAGGGCGTACCGGTCCACCTCGGAGAGGTTGGACGAGACCAGGTCGTCCCGGCCGAGCGTGGGCAGGATGCCGGTCATCACGATTCCGGCGTCCACCTCGCCCGCCTTGCGGTCGGCGTAGGCGAGGGAGGTGCGCAGTTCCTCCGCGAGCCGGTCGAATACCCGGTCGCCCAGCCGGTGCGGGGCTATGTTGACCTCCAGATTGAACATGGCGAGTTCGGTCTGGAAATCGCGGCTGGCGATCCGCTCCAGTACCTCGCCGTTCAGCATTTTCGGCATACCGTCGGGGCCGGCGAGATTCAATTCGATCTCCAGCCCCATCAGGTTCTTGGGACGGTCGAACCGTTTCTCCGCCAGCAGTCGCTCCAGTCCCGCCAGGCACTTCTGGAGCTTTTCACGGTAGCGCTGGCGATCGGACAGGTCGAACAGGCCTGCCACGACCTTCTCCCCCATGGAAGTGTCCCTCCTCGGATGGGCGGGCCGAGGGTCCGGCCGCCGGGCTCCCCGATCGGTTGGGATGATGCCCAGCGGAAGCGATCGATAACGCCGCATCCGGCCTCGCCGCCCATTATTCTGACGGAAGTGTCCTGCGGCACATTCACGAGGCATGCCGCATCACGCATCTTCGGGTGCCCTGATCGCCTCGTGAAAAACGCCGATGACAATCGGCCGACCGCGCGGACGGCGTCCGGCGAGGTCAGCAGAGCCCCTCGGCCGGGAAATCGGGATGTTCAGCACGTATCCGCGACCGGATATCGCCTTGCCCGTACCATCGGAATCGGATAGCCGAAACAACGGGTGAACACGTGTCGTATAAACTTCGCGGACAGGGCCGAAGGATGGTGCCTCGGTACCGGTTTCTGACGCGTTTCCGCCGCATTCCGGCCGTCGGTCGACGACCGGCAGATCTCCGTCGCACTCGCGTCCGCTCCGGGCCCCCGCCGCCCCCGGCCCTCCACCTGTGAGCAGACAGTGCCGTCCGCCCCACCTTTCCCGCGCCGCCGCGCCTGTCGAACGAGAGGCGACCCACCATGCCGCTGCACGTGCCCCCCGCGCCCGCGCCCGCACTGCACTCCGTCCTCACGGCCCTCGGTTCCCCCACCGCGGTCCGAGAGGCGCGCACCCCGGCCCTGCGTACCGCGCAGGGTCCGATCACACCCGAACTCCCGCTCGCCCTGCACGTGTTGGACCACATCACCCCAGAGGGCCTCTCCGCCACGCGGCTGACGGGCTGGCGGTTCGTCATCCGGGCCGGCGACCGCCCGGTCGCGGCGGCCGACACCGTGCTCACCCCGGACGGCTGGGCCTTCTCGCACTTCTTCGAGGGCCCCTACATCCCGTCCACCGAGCGCGCGCTCCAGCAGGCCGAGGCACTGCTCCAGCCCTACCAGCCGCGCCTGCTGTCGGTACCGGGCCTGTACATGCTCACCCTGTGGCTGCACGGCGACCCCGGCGCCGACCCGACCGAGGGCCATCCCGCCGCCTCCGATCTCCTGGTCCCGCTCGCCCCGGCACCGCCCGGCATCCGGGCCCACCGGCCGCACCGGGTCTCGGAGTTGCTGCCGGTGCTGACCCATCGCGCGACTCCCGTGCCCCTTCTCGGCTCACCCGCCTGACCGACCACCCGCGTACCCCGCTTCCCGGCGCGGAAGCGGGGTACGGCCTTTTCTCCGGGTACGCCGGATTCCTGCCCGGGGCGCGCGCATAACCGTGAGCCCCACACATTTCGCTCGTGCGAGTAATTGCCCGCTCCTGTGAGCGAATAGCCGCCACCCCCCCAAGTGGACTAGCCCTTTCCGGCCACACCGAACCACCCAAAGGGACAGTGCGGTTGGATTGAACCGTCCGCGAGAGTGACGCGTCATGAACGAGTAAGGAGCGGTGCTGCGAAATCCCTGCGGAACGACGCCCAGCGGGCAACACTGGATTCCGACCGATGTTTCACCACGGGGGACGGACATGACCACGACAAAGCGAGAGATCCCGCCCATGTGCCAGCATCAACCGACCTGCCCGCCAGCCGAGTCCGCCGACCGCGAGTCGGCCCGACTCGTGGCGCACCACCCGGAACAGGGGTGGAGTCTGCTGTGCAACGGCGTTCTGCTCTTCGAGGACACCGGCGAGCTGCTGCCCGACGGCCGGGTCATCGCCCCCCACCGCCCGCTCGGCGCGCTCATGACCGCCGCCTGAGCAGCGCCTGAGGCGGCCCGCCGGGGCCGCCCGACGATCGCAGGGGCCGGACGCACACACGGTGCGCACCGGCCCCGACGCGCGTCCGGACCCGGCGAGCGGGGTGCCGGCTGGTCGAATCGGCCGGACGGGAGTGGGATGGAAGCAGGATGCGCGAGCGGTCCCTCCCCCGAGGAGCGTGAAGTGATGTCCGGCTACAACGCCCCCTGGGCCACGCGGGTGGTCGTCGGTGTGAGCGGTTCCCTCGGCAGCGTCACGGTCCTGCGCCGGGCCACCGCTCTCGCCCACGGGCTCGCCGCCGAGCTGTGGCCGGTGCTGGCCTGGACGCCGCCCGGCGGCGATCCGACCGGCCGGCGCTCCGTCGTGGCCGACCCGTTGACCGAGGAGTGGCAGCGGATGGCGGAGCACCGCCTGACCTCCCTGCTCGACGACCTCTTCGGCGAGCACGGCCCCGGCCTCCCGCTGCACGCGGTGATCGTGCGCGGTACGCCGGGCCGGGCGCTGCTGGCGGTCGCGGACCGCGAGGACGACCTGCTGGTGGTCGGCGCGGGCCGCCGGGGACTGCGCCGGGCCTTCTCCGGCCGGGTCTCCCGGCAGTGCCTCGCCCACGCCCGCTGCCCGGTGCTCGCGGTGCCGCCCTCCCCGCTGGAGTCCGACCTGACGGCCGTCCGTCGCCGCAACGCCTGGCACTGGCGCATGGACATCCGCGGCCTCTGACCGCACTCGCGCTGGGCTGCGGACCGCTCCCGCGCGAGGCAGCATGGACAGGGTGCGGACGACCGCCCGACGATCTTCCCCCAGATGACGCTCGGTGTCCGCTCCCGGAGCCCCGAATCCTCTCCCGGCGCCGCCCGCACACCGTGTCTTTCGTCCGCGCAGGCTCCGGGCCTTCACTTATCGGTGCGTCAGCAGCCCCCGTCGGCCCTTTCTTAACGCAGGATTGACGCCTCCCCACCCCGGAATCCGTGGGGCGAGCGTCACTCTCCGCATACGCTGGTTCGGCTGTCCGCGCGACCGCGGGCAGTGATCGCAGGCAGCCGAGCCGCACCACCTGGAGCACGCCGATGGCCACGACCGAGCACCCGCACAGCCGTCTGCGCGGCTGGATGCTGCAGGGGCTCTCCGACATGGGCAAGCGGGGTGGCCTGACCGGTCCGCACGCCGAGCCGGAACCCCCGCACCGCGGCCAGCGCTGGTGGCGGGTGATGTGCCTGACCGGCGTCGACTACTTCTCCACCCTCGGCTACCAGCCCGGCATCGCCGCCCTCGCGGCCGGCCTGCTCTCCCCGCTGGCGACCATCGTGCTGGTCGTGGTCACCCTGGCGGGCGCCCTCCCGGTGTACCGGCGGGTGGCAGAGGAGAGCCCGCACGGGCAGGGCTCGATCGCCATGCTGGAGCGGCTGCTGTCCTTCTGGAAGGGCAAGCTGTTCGTGCTGACCCTGCTGGGGTTCGCCGCCACCGACTTCCTGATCACCATCACCCTCTCCGCCGCCGACGCCTCCACCCACCTGGTGGAGAACCCGCACCTGACCAGCACGCTGGGCGGTCACCAGATGCTCATCACGCTGGTCCTGGTGGCCCTGCTCGGCGCGGTCTTCCTCAAGGGCTTCCTGGAGGCCATGGGCGTCGCGGTCGCGCTGGTCGGCGTCTACCTCGCGCTCAACCTCGTCGTGGTGATCACCGGCCTGTGGCACGTGCTGACCGCCGAGCACGTGGTCACCGACTGGACCAACGCCCTGACCGTCCAGCACGGCAGCGTCTTCGCGATGATCGGCGTGGCCCTGATCGTGTTCCCCAAGCTCGCCCTCGGCCTGTCCGGCTTCGAGACCGGCGTCGCCGTGATGCCGCACGTCCAGGGTGAGGAGGGCGACACCGAGGAACACCCGGCGGGCCGCATCCGGGACACCAAGAAGCTGCTCACCACCGCAGCCGTGATCATGAGCTGCTTCCTGATCACCACCAGCTTCATCACCACGCTGCTGATCCCGGCCGCCGAGTTCAAGCCGGGCGGCCAGGCCAACGGCCGCGCCCTCGCCTTCCTCGCCCACGAGTACCTGGGCAACGCGTTCGGCACGGTCTACGACGTCTCGACCATCGCCATCCTGTGGTTCGCCGGCGCCTCCGCCATGGCCGGCCTGCTCAACCTGATGCCCCGCTACCTCCCCCGGTACGGCATGGCCCCGCACTGGGCCCGCGCGGTGCGCCCCATGGTCATCGTCTTCATCCTGATCGCCTTCCTGGTCACCTGGCTCTTCGACGCCAACGTGGACAAGCAGGGCGGCGCCTACGCCACCGGCGTGCTGGTGCTGATCAGCTCGGCAGCCATCGCGGTGACCATCGCCGCCCGCAAGGCCGGACAGCGCGGCTGGACCATCGGCTTCGGCGTGATCTCCGCCGTGTTCCTGTACACCACGGTCGCCAACGTCATCGAGCGCCCGGACGGCGTGAAGATCGGCGCCTGCTTCATCGCGGGCATCATGCTGGTCTCGCTGCTGTCCCGGCTGGCCCGCTCCTTCGAGCTGCGGGTGACCAGCGTGGCGATGGACCCCATGGCGGAACGGTTCGTCCGGGACATGGCCAGCCGGAAGATCCGGTTCATCGCCAACGAGCCCGACAACCGCGACCGGGCCGAGTACCGCGACAAGATCGAGCAGATCCGTACCGACAACGACATGCCCGAGCAGGAGGACTTCGTCTTCGTCGAGGTCACGGTGGCCGACCCCTCGGAGTTCGAGACGTGCCTGACCGTGCGCGGCGAGGTCCTGCACAACCGGTACCGGGTGCTGACCGTGGAGTCCTCCTCCATCCCCAACGCCCTCGCCGCCCTGCTGCTGCACGTACGGGACCTGACCGGGCGTACGCCGCACATCTTCTTCGAGTGGACCGAGGGCAGCCCGTTCGCCAACTTCCTGCGCTTCTTCCTCTTCGGCCAGGGCGAGGTCGCCCCGGTCACCCGGGAGGTGCTGCGCGAGGCGGAGCCGGACCGGGACCGCCGCCCCCGCGTGCACACCGGTTGACACCTCCGGGCGGTGCCGCGTACCTCCGGGGGCCCGTCCCGATGCCCGGTCACCGGCCTCTGGATCTATGGTGACCAGCATGCAGTCCTACACGATCGGCCAGGCAGCCCGGCTCCTCGGCGTGAGCCCCGACACCGCCCGCCGATGGGCCGACGCCGGCCGGATGACCACCCACCGCGACGAGTCCGGGCGGCGGCTGATCGCCGGCCGGGACCTCGCCGCGTTCTCCGTCGAGCTGGCCCAGGCGGGCGGGACGGCCGAGGAGGAGACCTCGGCCACCTCGGTGCGCAACGCGTTCCCCGGCATCGTCACCGCCATCAAGCTCGGCGACGTGGCCGCCCAGGTGGAGATCCAGGCCGGCCCGCACCGGCTGGTCTCGCTGCTCACCCGCGAGGCGGTCGACGAACTCGGTCTCGAGGTCGGCATGGAGGCCACCGCGCGCGTGAAGTCGACCAACGTGCACGTCGACCGCTTCTGAGCTGCCCCGGGAGCGAGTCGCGCCCGGCCGCCGGTGATCCACTCAACCGCATATGCCAGCCCTGAGTCACGACTTCACAGCGCTTGCGAGGCGACACCGGACTTACGTATGGCAAATACGGCAGTATCATCGAGCTCGCGGCCGGTCTCCGCCCCCCTCGAAGGGCGCGAGCGTTGTTCCGCCGAGACGAGGAGTGGAAGACCGTGATGACCCGTTCCGTACGCCGGACCCGCCGGATGCTGCCGCTGGCCGGTGCGGGAGTCGCCGCCCTGCTGGCCCTCAGCGCCTGCTCCGGCTCCGGCTCCGGCGGCTCCACGCCCGCCAAGGCCGACAGCTCCGACTCCGCCTCCCCGAAGCTGTCCGGCACGGTCACCGTGTTCGCGGCCGCCTCCCTCAAGGAGAGCTTCACGGCGCTGGGCGAGCAGTTCGAGCGGCAGCACCCCGGCACCAAGGTCGCCTTCAACTTCGGTGGCAGCGACACGCTCGCCGCCAGCATCACCAGCGGCGCCCCGGCGGACGTGTTCGCCGCCGCCAGCCCGAAGACCATGGCGATCGTCACCGACAAGAAGGGCACGACGAGCGCGCCGTCGACCTTCGCCCGCAACCAGCTGGAGATCGCCACCCTGCCGGGCAACCCCGGCAAGGTCGCCTCGCTGAAGGACCTCAACGACCCGAAGCTCAAGGTCGTCCTCTGCGACAAGACCGTGCCGTGCGGCGCGGCCGCGCAGAAGGTGCTCGACGCCGGCGGCGTCAAGGTCACCCCGGTCTCCTACGAGCAGGACGTCAAGGCCGCCCTGAACAAGGTGGAGCTGAAGGAGGCCGACGCGTCCCTGGTCTACAAGACCGACGTGAAGTCCGCCGGCGGCAAGGTCCAGGGCGTGGAGTTCCCCGAGTCCGAGGACGCGATCAACGACTATCCGATCGCCCCGCTGAAGAACGGCCAGAACGCCGGCGCGACCGCCGCCTTCATCGCCCTGGTCAAGTCCCCCGACGGCCAGAAGGCGCTGACCCGGGCGGGCTTCCTCAAGCCGTGACCGCCCTGAAGCAGCCCTCCGCGCGCCCTTCCGGCAGGGGCGGACCGCGACGCCCGCGGGTCGCCCGCCGGGGCGTTCCGCTGCCGCTGCTGGTGCCGGGCCTGCTGGCCATGGCGTTCCTGCTGGTCCCGCTCCTCGCCCTGCTGGTCCGCGCCCCCTGGCGCGGCCTGCCGTCCCAGCTCACCAGCACCGAGGTGTGGCAGGCGCTCCAGCTCTCCCTGATCAGCGCGACCGCGGCCACCGCCGTCGCCCTGGTGCTCGGCGTGCCCCTGGCCTGGCTGCTGGCCCGCACCGAGTTCCCCGGCCGGGGTCTGGTGCGGGCGCTGGTGACCCTGCCGCTGGTGCTGCCCCCGGTCGTCGGCGGTGTGGCGCTGCTCCTGGCGCTGGGCCGCAACGGCATCGTCGGCAAGTCGCTGGACGCCTGGTTCGGCATCACCCTGCCTTTCACCACCGCCGGGGTGGTCATCGCGGAGGCGTTCGTCGCCATGCCGTTCCTCGTCATCAGCGTGGAGGGCACCCTGCGGGCGGCCGACCCGCGCTACGAGGAGGCGGCCACCACGCTCGGCGCGTCCCGGTTCACCGCCTTCCGCCGGGTCACCCTGCCGCTGATCGCGCCCGGCATCGCGGCCGGGGCCGTGCTGGCGTGGGCCCGCGCGCTCGGCGAGTTCGGGGCCACGATCACCTTCGCGGGCAACTTCCCGGGCCGTACCCAGACCATGCCGCTCGCGGTCTACCTCGCCCTCCAGAACGACCCGGAGGCGGCCATCGCGCTCAGCCTGATCCTGCTGGCCGTGTCCGTCGCGGTGCTGGCGGGTCTGCGGGACCGGTGGATGACGGGGGCCTGACGGTGCCGCGAGGATGGAAGACACCGACCACGCCTGCGCCGACGGAGGACGACCGCCCCATGACCGACATCGACGCGCCCCCCGCCCTGCTCACGGAGGCGGACGAACAGGGCCTCGACGCCCGTCTCGTGGTCGACCGGGGCACCTTCCGGCTGGACGTGTCCCTGCGGGCGGCCCCCGGTGACGTGGTCGCGCTGCTCGGCCCGAACGGCGCGGGCAAGACGACCGCGCTGCGCGCCCTGGCGGGCCTCGTCCCGCTCTCCGAGGGCCATCTGCGGCTGGACGGCACCGCGCTGGAGCGCATCGCCCCGGAGAAGCGCCCGGTCGGCGTGGTCTTCCAGGACTACCTCCTCTTCCCGCACCTGACCGCGCTGGACAACGTGGCCTTCGGGCCGCGCTGCCACGGCACCGGCAAGGCCGAGGCCCGCGCGCAGGCCGCCGCCTGGCTGGAGCGGATGGGCCTGGCCGACCACGCGGGCGCCAAGCCCCGCCGTCTCTCCGGCGGCCAGGCCCAGCGGGTGGCGCTGGCCAGGGCGCTGGCCACCCGGCCCCGGCTGCTGCTCCTGGACGAGCCGCTCGCCGCGCTGGACGCCCGCACCCGCCTGGAGGTCCGCTCCCAGCTGCGGCGGCATCTGGCGGAGTTCGAGGCGGTCGCCGTCCTGGTGACGCACGATCCGCTGGACGCCATGGTGCTCGCGGACCGGCTGGTGGTGGTCGAGCACGGCCGGGTGGTGCAGGAGGGCGCGCCCACCGAGATCGCCCGGCACCCCCGCACCGACTACATCGCGCAGCTGGTCGGCCTCAACCTCTACCGGGGCGAAGCCGACGGGCACACGGTACGGCTGGACGGCGGACCGCCGGTCACCACGACCGAGGATCTGACCGGGCCGGTGTTCGTGGCGTTCCCGCCGGTCGCCGTCACCCTGTTCCGGGACCGGCCGACCGGGGCGAGCGCCCGCAATCTGTGGCGCTGCGAGGTGGCCGGTCTGGAGACGCACGGCGATCAGATCCGGGCGGACCTGACCGGGGAGATCCGGCTCGCCGCCGACCTCACCACGGCGGCCGCCGCCGAGCTGGACCTGCACACCGGTGCGCCGGTCTGGGCGACCGTCAAGGCGACGCAGACCCACGCCTACCCGGCGTAGACCGCCCGAGCGCGAGCGTCCGAGACCTCTCGCCCCGGCGTGAGCGGACACGGGGAAGGCCCCCTGCCCAAACCCGGGCAGGGGGCCTTCTCCTGAACGCGCTCAGTCCTCGTACGCGTCCAGCGGCGGGCAGGAGCAGACGAGGTTGCGGTCGCCGAACGCCTGGTCGATCCGGCGCACCGGCGGCCAGTACTTGTCGGCGGCCGAGACGCCGGCCGGGAAGACGGCCTCCTCGCGGCTGTACGCGTGCGTCCAGTCCCCGCCCAGCGCGGCCGCGGTGTGCGGGGCGCCGCGCAGCGGGTTGTCCTCGGCGGGCCAGACACCGGAGGCGACCTTCTCGATCTCCGCGCGGATGGCGATCATCGCGTCGCAGAACCGGTCCAGCTCGCCCAGGTCCTCGGACTCGGTCGGCTCGATCATCAGCGTGCCGGCCACCGGGAAGGACATGGTCGGCGCGTGGAAGCCGTAGTCGATCAGGCGCTTGGCCACGTCGTCCACGCTGACGCCGGTCGCCTTGGTCAGGGGGCGCAGGTCGATGATGCACTCGTGCGCGACCAGGCCGGCGGGGCCGGTGTAGAGCACCGGGAAGTGCGGCTCCAGGCGCTTGGCGATGTAGTTGGCGGAGAGCACGGCCACCTGGGTGGCGCGCTTGAGGCCCTCGCCGCCCATCAGGCGGACGTACGCCCAGGAGATGGGCAGGATGCCCGCGCTGCCCCAGGGCGCCGCCGAGATCGGGCCGACGCCCGTCTCGGGACCGGCCGCGGCCTGCATCGGGTGGTTGGGCAGGTACGGCGCCAGGTGGGCGCGGACCCCGACCGGGCCGACGCCGGGTCCGCCGCCCCCGTGCGGGATGCAGAAGGTCTTGTGCAGGTTGAGGTGGGAGACGTCGCCGCCGAAGTGGCCCGGCTTGGCGAGGCCGACCAGGGCGTTGAGGTTGGCGCCGTCCACGTACACCTGGCCGCCGGCGTCGTGCACCTGGGCGCAGATGTCGGCGACGTGCTCCTCGAAGACGCCGTGCGTCGACGGGTAGGTGATCATCAGCACGGACAGCTCGTCGCGGTGCTGCTCGATCTTGGCGCGCAGGTCCTCGACGTCGATCTCGCCGTCCCCGGCGGTCTTGACGACGACGACCTTCATCCCGGCCATCACGGCGCTCGCCGCGTTGGTGCCGTGCGCGGAGGACGGGATGAGGCAGACGGTGCGCTGCGCGTCGCCGTTGGCCCGGTGGTAGGCGCGTACGGCGAGCAGTCCGGCCAGCTCGCCCTGGGAACCGGCGTTGGGCTGGAGGGAGACCTTGTCGTACCCGGTGACCTCGGCGAGCCGGTCCTCCAGCTCGCGGATGAGGGTGAGGTAGCCCTCGGCCTGCTCGGCGGGGGCGAAGGGGTGCAGCGCGCCGAACTCGGGCCAGGTGACCGGCTCCATCTCGGTGGTCGCGTTCAGCTTCATGGTGCAGGAGCCGAGCGGGATCATGCCCCGGTCGAGCGCGTAGTCGCGGTCGGAGAGCTTGCGCAGGTAACGCAGCATGGCCGTCTCGGAGCGGTGCTCGCGGAAGACCGGGTGGGTGAGGTAGTCGTCGGTGCGCAGCAGCGCCTCGGGCAGCGTGTCCTCGGCCGCCGTGTCGAGCGCCTCGATGTCGCCCTCGACGCCGAAGGCGGCGAAGACGGCCTCGAGCTGAGCCCGGTTGGTGGTCTCGTCGCAGGCGAGGGAGACGAGGTCGGCGTCGACGAGGCGCAGGTTGACCCCGCCCTCGCGGGCCGCGGCGACGATCTCGGCGGCCCGGCCGGGCACGCGCGCGGTGAGGGTGTCGAAGTAGGCGCCGTGCACGATCTCGACACCGCCGGCGCGCAGTCCCTCGGCGAGGATCGTGGCGTAGCGGTGGGTGCGGCGGGCGATGGTCCGCAGTCCGTCGGGGCCGTGGTAGACGGCGTACATGCCGGCCATGACGGCGAGCAGCACCTGGGCGGTGCAGATGTTGCTGGTGGCCTTCTCGCGGCGGATGTGCTGCTCGCGGGTCTGGAGCGCCAGGCGGTACGCGCGGTGCCCGTCGGCGTCGACGGACACGCCGACCAGGCGGCCGGGCAGGCTGCGGGCGAACTTCTCGTGCACGGCCATGTAGCCGGCGTGCGGTCCGCCGAAGCCCATCGGGACGCCGAAGCGCTGGGTGGTGCCGATCGCGATGTCCGCGCCCAGCTCACCGGGCGAGGTGAGCAGGGTGAGCGCGAGCAGGTCGGCGGCGACGGTGACGAGGGCGCCCAGCCCGTGCGCCTGCTCGACGACCGGCTTCAGGTCGCGTACGGCACCGGAGGCGCCCGGGTACTGGAGCAGGACGCCGGTGATGTCGCGGGCGGCGATGTCGGCCGGGATGCCGTCGCTCAGGTCGGCGACGACGACCTCGACACCGGCCGGCTCGGCGCGGGTCTCGATGACGGCGATGGTCTGCGGCAGGGTGTCCGCGTCGACCAGGAAGAGGCCCTTCTTGTTCTTGCCCATGCGCCGGGAGAGCGCCATCGCCTCGGCGGCGGCCGTGCCCTCGTCCAGCAGGGAGGCACCGGAGGTGGGCAGCCCGGTGAGGTCCGCGACCATCGTCTGGAAGTTCAGCAGGGCCTCCAGCCGGCCCTGGGAGATCTCCGGCTGGTAGGGCGTGTAGGCCGTGTACCAGGCGGGGTTCTCCATGACGTTGCGCAGGATGACCGGCGGCGTGAAGGTGCCGTAGTAGCCCAGGCCGATCATGGAGCCGAGGACCTGGTTGTGGTCGGCGAGACCGCGCAGCTCGGCGATGACCTCGGCCTCGGTGCGGGCACCGGGCAGGTCGAGCGCGTCGGCGTTCTTGATCACGTCCGGCACGGCGGCGGCGGTCAGCTCGTCGAGGGAGCCGTAGCCGACCTGCGCGAGCATCTTGGCCCGCGCCTCCTGGTCGGGTCCGATGTGGCGCTGCTCGAAGGGGATGCCCGCTTCGAGCTCGGCGAGCGGAATGCGAGGGGCGGTCATGTGCGGAGGCCTCCTGGTCTGACGCGACCTGCGAGGGGCACCACGGCTCGGGTGCCCACCGGCCTCCCCCTCTGTCATCTCGTACCTGAGAGCTTCACCGGGGCCAGCGGACCCCGGCTTGCACCGTCGGTGAGAGCGGGAGCCGTGACGCCCGCCCTGCTTTCCAGAGTGACCTCGTCCGTGCGGTACGGGAGCCTGAGAGATTCCGGGGAGGAGTTGCTCCTTCGGCGCCTCCGAACGACTCGGAGGACTCTCCCGCACGGGGTCAGCAGCCGACTTCAGACTACCAGCGGGGGTCCGGAGCGCGGTGTTCGAGTGGCCGCCCGGCTGATTCTGCTCTTTTGTAGTGCTTACGGATGAGTTGCGACCATGTGGAGGGAGAGGGATCGTGCAGACCGACATCGATCCGCGCAGCCTGATCGGCCGCAAGGCGTTCGACCGCGCCGGCACCAAGATCGGCACCATAGACGAGGTGTACCTCGACGACGCGACCGGCGTCCCGGAATGGGCGGCGGTGCGCACCGGCCTCTTCTCCCGCGACGCCTTCGTCCCGCTGGAGCCCAGCGAACTGGTCGACGGCGCGCTCCGCGTCCCCTTCGAACGCGCCCTCATCAAGGACGCCCCCGACTTCGGCGTGGGCCGTCATCTCTCCCCCGAGCAGGAACTCCAGCTCTACCACCACTACGGCCTCGACGTGGGCGCCGCCGCCCGGCCCACCCCGGACCGCGACTTCGGCAAGGTCGCGGGCGCCGAGGACGTCTGACCCCCTCCCCTCATCCGCCGTCCGCCTCCCCCTCCGCGGTGGCCGCCTCCACCTGGGCCACGAGCGGCAGGGGGTCGGCCGGTTCCAGACCGGCCTCGTCGGACCGGAACGTCCGTACCCGGCCCGGCGCGGAGAGCGGGGTCTCGAAGCGCACGGTGACCCGCCCGAGGCCGCTGCCCTGCACCCACCCGTGCCCGTACTCCGGGTGCCGTACGTCCTGGCCCGCCCGCCACTCCGGCGCGGCGGGCTCGGGTGTCCCCGGGCCGAAGTCCAGGGCGCTCTCCTCGGGCGTCTCCTCGGCCGGCTCCCCCGCCGCCTGGGCGAAGAGGTCCTCCTGCGTGTAGTCGGCGAGCCCCGACACGCCGACGCCCAGCAGCCGCACCCCGCCGGTGGTGTCGACGGAGTCCAGCAGCCGCGCGGCCGCCTCCCGGATGACCGAGGGGTCGTCCGTGGGCCCCCGCAGCGTCTCGGAACGGGTCAGGGTGGAGAAGTCGTACCGCCGCACCTTGAGCACGATGGTGCGCCCGGAGAGCCCGGCACCGCGCAGCCGCCGTACGCATCGGTCGGCGAGGCGGCGGACCTCCAGGCCGATGCGCAGCCGGTCGTGGATGTCGACGGCGTAGGTGTCCTCCACCGACACCGACTTGGCCTCCCGCTCGGCCACCACCGGCCGGTCGTCGCGGGCCAGCGCCATCGCGTACAGCGCGTGTCCGTGGGCCTTGCCGAGCAGCCGGACCAGTTCGTCCTCGCCCGCCTCGGACAGCTCCAGCACGGTGGTGATCCCGGCGCGCCTGAGATGGTCGCCGGTGGCGGGGCCGACGCCGGGCAGGGTGCGGACCGGCATCGGGGACAGCAGGGCGCGCTCGGTGCCCGGTTCGATGAGGACCAGGCCGTCGGGCTTGGCCCGCTCCGAGGCGATCTTGGCCAGCATCTTGGAGGCGGCGAGCCCCACCGACCCGGTCAGCCCCGTCACCGCCCGGATGTCGGCGCGCAGCCTGGCCCCGGCCTCGCGCGCCGACGCCTCGTCCCAGGCGGCGTCGCCGGCCTCCAGGTCCACGAACGCCTCGTCCAGGCTCAGCGGCTCCACCAGCGGGGACAACTCCCGCAGCAGCGCCATCACCTGGTCGCTGACCGACCGGTACAGCGCGAAGCGCGGCGTGAGGTAAGCGGCGTTCGGCGCGAGTCGGCGGGCCTGCGCGGTGGGCATCGCCGAGTGCACCCCGAACACCCGCGCCTCGTAGGACGCGGTGGCCACCACCCCGCGCGGCCCGATCCCGCCCACCACGACGGCCTTCCCACGCAGGCTCGGCTTGGACGCCTGCTCCACCGAGGCGAAGAAGGCGTCCATGTCGAGATGGAGGATGGTGGGCGCGTTTCTCACAGGTCCGATGCTGCACCACGCCACTGACAACGGCTCCCGCGCGGGGGCGTCCTGTGGAAAACGGTGCCGGCCGGTCTCAGACGGCGCGGTTGCGCCGCCGCGCCAGTTCGTCGGCCGGGTTGTGCCCGATCAGCGTCTCGCCGGTGTCGACGCGCTCGCCGTGGAGCTGCGACAGGGCGCTCTCCACGTCCCGCCAGACCACGCCGACGGCGATCCCGAAGATGCCCTGGCCGCCCTGGAGCAGCGCGTGGACCTCGTCCGGGGAGGTGCACTCGTACACCATGGCGCCGTCGCTCATCAGGGTCATGCGCTCCAGGTCGCGGAACCCGCGCTCCCTGAGGTGCTGCACGGCCGAGCGGATGTTCTGGAGCGAGACACCGGTGTCCAGGAACCGCTTGACGATCTTCAGCACCACCACGTCGCGGAAGCTGTACAGCCGCTGCGTGCCCGAACCGTGCGCGGGGCGCACGCTGGGCTCGACCAGTCCCGTTCGGGCCCAGTAGTCGAGCTGCCGGTAGGTGATCCCGGCGGCCGCACAGGCCGTGGGACCGCGGTATCCGATCTCCTCGGACGTCATGGCCGCCGCCCCTTCAACGTCAGGCACCACCGTCGGCCGCTGCGGAGCGTGATCGGCCACGCCGCCGAGCTGTGGGTGTCCCCCGCCCGGTCGAAACCGTGCGCTCGGGGGAGGGTACGGGCCGCTGTCCCCGAAACCGTGTCCGGGGGCACCCCCAGCCGTACCGTCGCCGCTCATCCTCACGCCGACCTCCGTCCTTGACCTGCCTTGTCGACGGTAGGCAGTCACCAGGGGTGCGTCAACGATCGCCACACTCGGCACGCCGAGTGATAATCACCCTGAGAGTGGTTTCTCGTGTCCCACCGCGGGGAAAGGCTAGCCGAATGCGCTCGCGGAGAGGCGTAGGACGCTCTCACGGGACGTTGGCATGTGCCTCCGCCCGGGCGTCACAGCGTGCCACGAGCCGGCCGTGAGCGGACCCTTCGTCCACCCGGCCGGCCCCAGGCGTCACTGACTGCTGGTACCGAAGTCCTCGGGCGAGATCTGGTCGAGGAACTCGCGGAACTTCTCCACCTCGTCCTCCTGCTCGTCCGGGATGGCGATGCCCGCGTCGTCCAGCACCCCGTCACTGCCGTAGATCGGCGTGCCGGTGCGCAGGGCGAGCGCTATGGCGTCGGACGGCCGCGCGCTCACCTCGACCCCGCTGGCGAACACCAGCTCCGCGTAGAAGACACCCTCTCGCAGATCGGTGATGCGTACTTCGGTCAGCTCCTGGCCGACCGCCTCCAGCACGTCCTTGAACAGGTCGTGCGTCAGCGGACGCGCGGGAGCCATGCCCTGCTGGGCGAAGGCGATCGCGGTCGCCTCCCCCGGCCCGATCCAGATGGGGAGGTAGCGGTCGCCTCCCACTTCGCGCAGGAGCACGATCGGTTGGTTGGAGGGCATTTCGACCCGGACACCTACGACATCGAGCTCGTTCACACAGCAACCCTAGGCCGTGCTCGGGACGTTTGGGTAGTCGGGCCGGGAACAGGTGGGCGATCCGGCGCAAGCCGACCGCGCCGGGGCACACCGCCCCTCAGGGCAGCCGCACCCCGAGCGCGGCCTTCACCAGCGCCGAGTGCAGCTTCATGGTGAGCGCCGCCAGCTCCCTGGTACGGGCCTCGGCGAGCGTCCTGGTCTGCGGGTTGCGGTGCCTCTTCAGGGGGGCGACGACCTGGTCGACCAGCCCCGCCTCGCGCTCGGCGGCCGCCTTCATCACCCGCAGATGGCGGGGCTCGATGCCGAACCGGCCCAGTTCGGCCACCAGCGCGGCCACGGTGACGGCCTCGGCGTCGTACACGCCCTCGGCCAGAGGTGCGAGGAGCCCGTACGACTCCCACTCGCGCAGTTCGGCCTCGTCGATGTCGGCCGCGGCCATCAGTTCGTCCCGGCCGATCCGGGCGACCGTGGACCACTCGGCCTCCCCGGACTCGCCGTCGCCGCTGCGCTGCCGGCCGACCACGGGCAGCGCGGCCGCCTCACCGCGCTCCATGGCGTCCAGATGCTCCCGGATCACCTTCAGCGGCAGATAGTGGTCCCGCTGCATCCGGAGGACATGGCCGAGGCGTTCCACGTCACGGGGGCTGAACTTGCGGTACCCCGAGGGAGTCCGCTGCGGCTCGATGAGCCCCTCCGACTCCAGGAAGCGGATCTTGGAGATGGTGACTTCGGGGAACTCGTCGCGCAGCACGTTCAGCACCGTGCCGATGCTCATCAGCCCACTGTCCCTGGCGGCGGTACCGCTTCCGGCACCGCCGCTCGGTGTTTGAAGCATGGACCTTCCCTGGGGTTCCCCCGGACGGGCGTCCGGGGGTGGGTCAGACTCCTTGCCGGCTCGCGTAGAAGACCAGCCGGTACTTGCCGATCTGCACCTCGTCACCGTTGGCCAGCGCCACCTGGTCGATCCGCTCGCGGTTGACGTAGGTGCCGTTGAGGCTGCCCACGTCGGCCACCGTGAAGGAACCGTCGGGCGAGCGGCGGAACTCCACATGGCTGCGGGAGACCGTCACGTCGTCCAGGAAGATGTCGCTCTGCGGGTGACGCCCGGCCGTGGTCAGGTCGCTGTCCAGGAGGAAGCGGCTGCCGGAGTTCGGACCCCGGCGGACCACCAGCAGCGCCGAGCCGACCGGTAGCGCGTCGACCGCCGCCTGCGCCTCGGGAGACAGCATCGGCATCGCCGTCTGACCGGTGACCTCGGAGTCGTACGCCTCGATACCGGAGATGGAGATCGTGGACGTGGTCTCCGACGGACGCTCCGGCGCCACACCCGGACGCAGGGGCGCGCCGCAGTGGGAGCAGAAACGGGCGTTCTCCGCGTTGCGGTTCCCGCACCTCGTACACACCAGGGCCGACATGGACGGAGCCTCCTGCCGCGACGGTTGCCCGAAACCTATGCCGCCGCCCTGGCCAGGGTCAACGGACGCCGCGCCCTGTCCCCCGGAAGTGCCACCACCCGGACCAGCCACCTGGTCCCGGAACAGCGGACGCTGCCCTTCCTCGTCGGGCTGTGCGCGATGACGGGCCGTCGCGTTCTCGTTGGCCTCTCGCGCGCTCTTGCCGAACAACTTCCCAAACAACTTCACGGGCGATTCCCCTTGACCGAAACAGACCCGCCCGTGGGGCAGGACGAACCCAGAATGCCTACACCGACCGATCCGGACATCTTCACAACGTCCGTATCCACCCGACAGTTTCCACCACGCACCACCCCTTCGGTGCGGCGACCCCCCGCAACCTCATGCCCCCGCCCTACACCGCCCATGCACCGCCGGTTCACCGCGAGGACGACCGAGCGTAGTCAGGCAGCTTCGCTTGCCGCAAGGCATCCACGACGATCTTGTCCGACCGCTCCACACTCACCGTGGCCTGCTCCTTCTCCAAGCTCTGCACCACGCCTCCAGGGATGTTCAACGCCGGTTCGAGGTCCTGCGGCTTGCCGATGACCTTGAAACGATAAGGGGCGTTGATCTTGTTCCCGTCGACCGCGACGCTACCGTCCGTGTCCGAGAAGTAGGTGTTCGCCACCACGCGCACCCCGTTGACCTGTATCGCCTCGGCACCGGCCGCGCGCAGCTCCTGGATCGCGTCGAGCAGCATGTCGGACTCGACTGCTCCCTTCGTGTCCTGGACGGTCATGGTGATGCCGGGACCGGTCGCGCCCACGGTGCCCGCGAGTACGCCGAGTTGGCGCTCCTTCTCGGCGGTCTGCCTGCGCGCCTCCGCGGCCTGGTCCGAGCTGCTCTGCAACTCCTGACGCTGCTTCTCCAGTCCCTGCTTCTCGTCCTCAAGACGCTGAGTACGGTCGTCCAGTTCATCGAGGATGCGGACCAGATCCTCCTGGCGGGCCCCGCGCAGCGCGCTGTCGCCGTCGCTGTTGGAGGCCACCTGCACGGCCAGCCCGAATCCGAGTCCGAACAGCAGCAGCGCCACGATCAGTTGCGCGCGTGTCAGCCGGGGCGGCCAGAGACCGTCGATCAGCCGCTGACGCCCGGTGAGCTGCGGCTGGGGTGCTTGCTCCGGCACCGGCTCGACGGGGGTGGGTCCGGCCGCGGGCGCCGGGGCCGGCCGGGGCGCGGGGGCCTGGGGCGGCAGCTCCGGGGGCAGTTCCTTGCGCAGCCCGTTCTCCGGCCGCTCCTCCTGGTCGCTCATCCCGCTCACGCCCGGAAGACGTGGCGCCGGATCGCCGCCGCGTTGGAGAAGATGCGGATGCCCAGGACCACCACGACGCCGGTGGACAACTGCGCGCCCACGCCCAGCTCGTCGCCCAGGAACACGATCAGCGCGGCCACGACCACGTTGGACAGGAACGACACCACGAAGACCTTGTCGTCGAAGATGCCGTCGAGCATCGCCCGCAGCCCGCCGAACACGGCGTCCAGCGCCGCCACGACCGCGATGGGCAGATACGGCTCGACGACCGCCGGAACCTCGGGCCGGACCAACAGTCCGGCCACCACTCCCACGACGAGGCCCAGTACGGCGATCACGATGTGCCCTTCTCAGTCTTCTCGGCCTGCTCGGCGCTCGGCTGTGCTGTTCGTACGATCACACTAGGTGCGGCGGGCAACCGGACGTCGCCCTGCGCGGAGATCGCGGTGCGGATACCGAAGTTGTCCTGGAGCGCGTGCAGATACAACCCGTCGGCGCTGTTCTGGAACGCGGTACTCAGCTTCTGCCCGTCCCCCACCGCCAGCACCGTGTACGGCGGCACCAGCGGCCTGTTGTCGACCAGTATCGCGTCACCCGCGGCCCTGATCGCGGACAGGGCGGTCAGCCGCTGCCCGTTGATGGACACCGCCTCGGCGCCGGACGCCCACAGCCCGTTGACCACGCGCTGCATGTCCCGGTCACGCACTCGCCCGGTGTCGGAGAACCCGGCGGACTCGCGGGGGTTCGTGCCGTCCCCCCCGCTGCTCGCCTCCTTGGCGTCGTTCACCACGAGCTTCACACCGGGCCCGTGTACGGCGGTTGCGCCCGACAGCAGACTCACGACGTCCGCCTGGCCGCCCCCGGTCTGCCGGAGCGCGGCCCGCTGCCGCGCGCCGACATCCTCACGGAGCCGGTCGACGCCGCTCTCCAGCTTGTCCGCGGCGGCGGTCTCCCGGTCGATGCGGTCGATCAGCTCCTGGCGCTCCTTGGCCACCACGGGAGCCGCGACATGCGCCTGCGACGCCCCGACCGTCACCACCAGGGCCGCGAGCACGAGGCCGCCCGCGAGACCCAGCTTGGCGCGGAGGGTCTTCGGCAGACCGCCCTCGCCCAGGGACTTCCGGCGCGCGGCGGCCTCGGCGTACCCGTCGTCGAGGCTGTGGTCCATCACGTTGGTGATCAACGACATGGAGGCGTCCGGGCGCCTCGGCCGCGCGGGGCTGCTCCGAACGGGGGGTTGCTGCGGCATGCCGCACATCGTCGCATGCCGCGAGCGGTGGCTTCGAACGAGCCCCATACACCTGCCGGACAGCACCCCCGGCGGGGACACTGTCCGGCAGACGCGGAGCGATTCGGGGATCAGCGGCCGGCGCTGTCCACCACGGCCGACCACTCGTCGAGCAGGGCCTGTGCGGAGGCGTCGTCCGGGCCCTCCGCCCACAGGTGCGTGACCGCCTCGGCCGGGTCGGGCAGGACCATCACCCAGCGGCCGTCGCTCTCCACGACCCGCACGCCGTCCGTGGTGTCCACGGACCGGTCGCCGGCCGCCTCGACCACGCTGCGCATGACCAGACCCTTGACCGCCCACGGCGTCGCCAGGTCCCGCTTGAGGACATGGGCCCGCGGGATCCGGGCGTCGATCTGGCTGAGGGTGAGCTGAGTCCGCGCGACCAGACCGATCAGCCGCACGAACGCCGCGGTGCCGTCGTAGACGCTGCTGAACTCGGGGACGATGAAGCCGCCCTTGCCGTCACCGCCGAAGATGGTCTCCTCCTCGCCGCCGACCCGCGTGAGGTCGTCCGGCGAGGTGGTCGTCCACTCCACCTGGGTGCCGTGGTACGCGGCCACCTGCTCCGCGATCCGGGTGGTGGTCACCGGGAGCGCCACCCGGCCGCTGCGCCGCTCGGCGGCGACCAGGTCGAGCATCACCAGCAGGGCCCGGTCGTCCTCGATGATGCTGCCCTTCTCGTCCACGAGCGACAGCCGCTCGCCGACGGGGTCGAACCGCACACCGAACGCCGCCCCGGAGGACGCCACGATCTCGCCGAGCCGCTGCAGACCCTTGCGCCGCATCTCCTCGGTCTCGGTGGGCCGGGACTCGTCCAGCCCCGGGTTGATGGTCAGCGAGTCCACGCCGAGCTTGCCGAGCAGGCTGGGCAGGACCAGGCCGGCGCTGCCGTTGGAGGCGTCGACGACGACCTTCAGCCCGGATTCGGCGATGCCGGTGGTGTCCACGTTCCGCAGCAGCGACCCGGTGTACGAGTCGTAGACGCTGGACGGGAAGTGCAGGTCACCGATCTCGCCGGGGAACGCCCGCCGGTACTCCTGGCGCGCGAACACCCGGTCCAGCTTGCGCTGGCTGCCCTGGGAGAGGTCCGCGCCCTTGGCGTCGAAGAACATGATGTCCACGGAGTCCGGCACGCCCGGCGAGGTCCGGATCATGATGCCGCCGGAGCTGCCCCGCGCGGTCTGCTGCCGGGCCACGGGCAGCGGCACGTTCTCCAGGTCGCGCACGTCGATCGCGCTCGCCTGGAGCGCCGAGATCACCGCACGCTTGAGCGCACGGGCGCCTCGGGAGTGGTCACGTGCCGTGGTGACCGTGGTGCCCTTCTTCAGGGTGGTGGCGTACGCGCCGGCCAGCCGTACGGCCAGCTCCGGCGTGATCTCCACGTTCAGGATGCCGGTGACCCCGCGCGCCCCGAAGAGGTGCGCCTGGCCTCTGGACTCCCAGATGACCGAGGTGTTGACGAAGGCGCCGGCCTCGATGGTCTTGAACGGGTACACCCGGACGTTGCCCTGGATGATCGACTCCTCGCCGATCAGGCATTCGTCACCGATGACCGCGCCGTCCTCGATCCGCGCGGCCCGCATGATGTCGGTGTTCTTGCCGATCACACAGCCGCGGAGATTGCTCTGCTGTCCGACGTACACGTTGTCCGCGATCACGGCCTTGTGCAGGAAGGCCCCGCTCTTGACGACCACGTTGGAGCCGATGACGGAGTGCTCGCGTATCTCCGCGCCCGCCTCGACCTTGGCGTAGTCACCGATGTAGAGCGGCCCGCGCAGGACCGCGTCGGGGTGCACCTCGGCGCCCTCGGCGACCCAGACGCCGGGCGAGATCTCGAAACCGTCGATGTCGACGTCGACCTTGCCCTCGAGAACGTCGGCCTGGGCCTTCACATAGCTCTCGTGGGTGCCGACGTCCTCCCAGTAGCCCTCGGCGATGTAGCCGTAGACGGGCTTGCCTTCCTTCATCAACTGCGGGAAGACATCTCCCGACCAGTCGACGGGGACGTCGGGATCGACATAGTCGAACACCTCGGGCTCCATCACGTAGATGCCCGTGTTCACCGTGTCGGAGAAGACCTGGCCCCAGGTCGGCTTCTCGAGGAAGCGCTCGACCTTGCCCTCCTCGTCCACGATGGTGATGCCGAACTCCAGCGGATTCGGGACCCGGGTCAGGCAGACCGTGACCAGGGCTCCCTTCTCCTTGTGGAAGTTGATCAGCTCGGTGAGGTCGAAGTCGGTCAGCGCATCACCGGAAATCACGAGGAAGGCGTCGTCCTTGAGCGCGTCCTCGGCGTTCTTGACGCTTCCGGCGGTACCGAGTGGCTTCTCCTCATTGGCATACGTGAGCTCCATGCCGAGCTCCTCGCCGTCACCGAAGTAGTTCTTGACGAGCGACGCCAGGAACTGCACGGTGACCACGGTCTCGTTGAGCCCATGCTTTTTGAGCAACCTGAGCACGTGCTCCATGATCGGGCGGTTCGCCACGGGCAGGAGCGGCTTGGGCATGCTTGAGGTCATCGGGCGCAGGCGCGTGCCTTCGCCACCGGCCATCACGACGGCCTTCATGTCGGAAGCGTCCTCCTCGAAGAGACGACGGTCTAGCCGACTTCACCCGTCCAGATTGTCCCGCACTTTTACGTCGCGGGCCATCGAAGCGTCACGTCGTGGACGATCGCGGAGTTCCGTCGGCCAACGAGTCCGCGCGCACCAGACGGCGGACCTGGACCATATAAAGCACTCCTGCCCACCAATACAGGGTTGTACCCCATCCGGCGAACGCCCATCCGAAAACAGCGGCGAGTGACGCGATCCAACCGCTTCCGTCACTGAGCAGCAGCAACGGGAACGCATACATCAGGTTGAAGGTGGCCGCCTTCCCGAGGAAGTTCACCTGGGGCGGCGGATAGCCGTGCCGGCGGAGGATGCCGACCATCACCAGCAGAACGAGTTCCCGGGCCAGCAGCAGCGCGGTCAGCCACAGTGGCAGGATCTCCCGCCAGGTGAGACCGAGGAGCGTGGAAAGGACATAGAGCCGGTCGGCGGCCGGGTCGAGAAGCCGGCCGAGGCTGCTGACCTGGTTCCAGCGCCGGGCGAGCTTGCCGTCCAGATAGTCGCTGACTCCGCTCAGTGCCAGGACCAGGAGAGCCCAACCATCACTCTTGGGTCCCCCGAACTCCGGCCGGAGAATCAGCCACAGGAACAGAGGGACACCGGCGAGCCGAGCCATGCTGAGGATGTTGGGGATGGTGAGGACCCGGTCCGTCTGGACGCGGGTCTCCTGGACCTCCACCCGGAAGCCTCCTGTACGAAAGTGACGACAACGCACCCTGACCCTACCGCAACGCAAAAAAGCTCCGGCTCTCGGGCTGTATGCCCAAGAGCCGGAGCTGTAAAAGGAGTTCGGCGGCGTCCTACTCTCCCACAGGGTCCCCCCTGCAGTACCATCGGCGCTGTGAGGCTTAGCTTCCGGGTTCGGAATGTAACCGGGCGTT